>NZ_JAVDUE010000013.1:0-171396 GCF_031456255.1 Arcicella sp. BE140
GAAAAACCCCGAAAATTGCCAGTATTGACACTTTTTCGGGGTTGTTTTTTTGTAATATATTGATAATTAAATATTTACAACATTAAAGGAAAGCCCATTTATTTGTACAACGAAGGCAGAGACTTTGGGGAACGAGGATCAAACCAAAAGGCTGCCAAATACTATTTGGACAGCCTCTTTAAGTGTAAGGTCTCTAAAATAACTAGCTTATTAAGGAATAAACATATTCGGAATATATCTATATCCACCAGCTGTATTAGAATACCAATCTGTACTTGATGTGCCACCAGAAGAAGCCCAATCGGCAAATTTTAAGTAAGTATTAGTAATCTTTGCACCTTCTTTAGGGTATTTGAAATCAGGAGTTGATACTACAATACCCCAAGGTAACTTTTGGATAGTTGAATAATATGGGCCTTTCGTTGAAAAATCATCTTTGGTACCAAATATGTCATTTTTTGCCAATTTAGTCGGTTTTTTGCCAAATAAGTGCGTTTCGTAACCTCTACCTAATCCTGATGAATTATTATAAATAAATGGATTGTAAGCACCAAGACCAAATGTTTCAAGAGGAGGGCCATTTGTTAAGTCAAAACTGAAATGATATAATTTAGTATCTGCCAATGCTTGATTCTGAATAGTATTCCATGCAGATTGTTCGTTTCGGGCATTTGTAAATAAAACTACGACAACGCTATCCTGACCAGCTTCTAGACCAGCACCCACACCTAATTCACCGATGAAGTTTTTTGCATTTCCACTTGGAATATTAAACTGAATACCTGCTCCATTATTAAACGAACCACCAGAGGCTTTAAGGGTATAATCGGCACCTACTTGAACAACTTGATTAGCAGCATTTGTAACAACTTTGTAAGAAAAAGAAAGCACAACGTCATTTAAATCATAGTCACCTACAGACGGCCATTGGTCTTCAAAGGCTACTGTTGAAGGTACCGTATAGTTGTTGAATGCCTTGGAAGGGTCGTTCGGGTAATCCTCGGCAATATCAGGTACACCATCATTATCCGAATCTCCTTTCACTACTGGTGTACTACCATTTCCATCATTGCAAGATGTTTTAGGGATATAGATACCCTCGCCTGTTGTTTTACTAGCCCCCCAAGCCATTAAACTAGGGTCAAGCAAACCGCTTGGTTCAGAGAACTGAAGACCTTCAGAAATTTTATATGGTTTATATGAAGGTTTCGCATTGAGTATTGCTTCTGGAGTGGTAGTCTTTACTTTGAATAAACTTGGTCCTCCAACAATAGCACCGTAAAATTCAGTCAAAGCATTTGTTACAAATAGAGCACCACTACGCATATATATAGTCGCGCCAAAGTTAAGTGCGACAGACTTACCAACTGATATATAACTATCGTTAAATATGGTACCATCAAAAGTAAATGATTCATTGATAACTAAATGACATTTGTTGGTAAATGTATTAGTTGAATAATGCATATATATGCTATTAACAGTCATATAGTTGTTGTTAAAAAACTCTATTTTATGTCCTAAAAAGGAAAGTTGTTTCGAAACTGTTATAACTCCATTATTGTAGAATTGTACATCTCCAATGAAGTAATAATCTCCTAAAATGGTCATTGTACCATTATTAGTTATAGATATTTTCCGATAAGGAGATGTATCTACATTTCCTTTAATAGTAATGTCTCCATCATTTACAATCTTATCGCCACCTAAACTAGCTCTACCATTAATAGTTAGAGTTCCTTCATTTATAACGCTTGAATATGCCCCTGAATCATAATCAGATTCAAAACCCCAAGTATTTATCGTTCCATAATTCTTTAAATGCCCATCTACTGTAATCGAACCAGCGGTTAATGTTCCAAAGTTTTTTAACGTTTCAGTCCAATTCAAGTGAAGATTGTTTTCAAAAGTTACAGAACTACCCTTGGTAATTATTATAGTGTAATTTTGAGAATTATATAAGTTCAAATTCCTAATAGTAATACCAGTACCACAAATTCGTAATGTACCACCTTTTAGCTCATCATATTGTTCTGAATTAATAAAATTCAAAGTATAGTTACTCCCTGTTACACATATTGTTTTTGTCCCTGTTTCTTTATTAAGAACAAAAGGTGATTGAGGAGCGCTACTGATTGTAATATCACATCCAGAATTACAATCTGGACTTGTTTCAGCGGTTGTTGCGTATTGTTCTGATGGAGTACTAATTCTTTCGGATGAAGCCATCCCCAGCTTTACAGCCAAGCTAGTGCTAGTGGTTAAGGCTACTTTCTGAGTAAACTTGGTGCCATCTGGAGCAGTTTTAACAAAGTAAACCTCTTTAACACCTGCAGGGACTGCAATCTTAGTTTTAAAAGAAGCAGCCATCGACGCTGTTCCTTTTGAAAGTGCTACAACCCCTTTGGATGGGTCAGCTAAATAAACTGCCACAACATGAAGAGCATTGTTGAAACGATTGTCGGTAATTGACACTGAAAAGGTTATGTCCTTTGTGGTTGACCAGTTAAAACCAGTAGGAACTACTAAATTATTAATGTTTTTGCCTGCTTGATCGTCAATAACAATATCGGATATGCATGATGATGTAAGAACGCCTAGGCTGAGGACTAATGATAGGATATTTTTTTTCATGTTGTTTTTTACTTAATATCAGGATATTAAGTTTCTAGATGGGTTATTAATGTCTTAGAGAAATAAGCTACAATAACATTTTTATAAAAAAAAGAGTAAAATTTGTAAATAATTTTATGTTGTAATGTGTAGATATTCAGTAATTTACAAATTATACTACTGCTTTTTTTCGACAAATATTATGCCAATTTTTATCCCTTTGGTAGTTCAAGTATCAAGCAAAGTGTCACTTGGAGAAGGGTGATATTATTTTAGTTTTAAACTGAAATTAGAAAAAGTTACGGATAATAAGATGAAGAGCATCCTTTGTTACTAGGCTCTTACTTGATATTTTTTACAAATCTGAGTGTTTGCATACGTTTAAAACTGGCTTGGACAATCACAGATTGTCCTTTATCTTTATCACGAAGTCAGAGACTTCGTGGAGCGAGGGAATACATATTTTAGATAAATAAAATACTATGACTTTTTTTATTACAAGTGAATCTTCATATGAGATTACTGATATTAGAACAGTTGAATTTGAAGATGAATTGAATAGTTTTTTTTACGAGAAAAACTATGGTAATTCAATCAGGCATATTTCAACTATAATAATATGCGTTTCTGAAAAGTTTGATTCTTTTCATCCCATTCGTAAGCCAAGGGTAGTAAAAGAGAGAGCTAAACTTAGTTTTGAATATAAACTAGATTTCAATACTTATAAAACAATGGATAGAGAGCAGAGGATAAGATATATTGAAACTGAATATTTGAAAAATATCAAAGAAGTACTTGAAAATAAAAGACTTGAAGACTTTGACTATAAAACTTTTTTATATGATTTAGCATGTTGTTTAAAAATTGAAAAAAAAGATTTGTAATAGCCCCCTTAGCGTAGTGTTTTTCAAACGTCAGATTGATAAGTAATGTTATATGGCAAAATGTGAAGCATTTATCGTTTTTTAAACTTCCATTACTAGCTGATGCCTTCTAAGAAGGAAATACACACTGACGTAGTGAAAAACACTACGCCAAGCTAGGGTTTGAATGCTTTTAAACCTGGCTTGTACAATCAGAGATTGTCATTTATCTATCCCACGAAGTCGGTGACTTCGAGGAGCGAGTATATATTCAATCAGATAAGTGTTTTTTATTTAAAAACGAGAAAGTAATGATATTAAAGACTAAAGAGAATTTTCTTAAAGAAATAACAAATTATCCTTAAAAAGAAGAAGTAAAAATGCTATACTTGGCATTTTTAAACAAATGCTATTAATAAAAATATTTAGGGATACTAAAAACAATAAGACAGATGAATGATAATTTGTATGCAAGATTATACGAAATTAGATATGTAAGCGACGATGAAGTAGAAGAATATAAAGCACTGGTTGAAACGATGTACAACAATAGAGATTCAACAACCTTTAGGAAATTTTGTTCAGTTGTGCTTGATGAAAGCCCTTCTGGAAATACTTCAGATATTCATGCAATGTGGAGAGAATATGTCGAGAACTATTTTGATGTTAGAACCGATATAAGAACTTATATAAACGAATTGCTATCAAATGCTGATGCTTTTATGCCTCAGGCTGAATCCATATTGCAAGCGTCGATAATTAGAATATTGAACAAGAAAGAGAATATACCAATATTTTTAGAAGCTATACCAACAATTTATTCGGAGCATCGTTCAAATTATATCATTATAAAAAAACAAATTGAAAACATAAAAAGCGAAGATTGGAAACCTTTTTGGTTAGACACAATACTTGAAAGTATTCCATAATGTTTTTCACTACGCCAAGCGAGGGTGAATGTAAACTAATTATCTTCTAGCCAAAGGTTCGCCCAGAAGGATTCTGTGTTACTCGTTACTCGGCAAAGCCAAGCGACTGCGGATTAAAGACGAAAGACTTTATGAATGGAAGACACTAGACTTTGGACTAAAAGGACTCTAGATACAAGACAAAAGAATATAATCCCTACTCACATTATCAGACAATTTACTAACTCTATAACTGAAAAATTCACTCAATCACCAATCACTAACTCACTAAACAAAAAAAAAGACTCCACAAAGTGAAGCCTTTTTAAATACGAATCAAAAACCCGTTAGGGATAAAAATGTATTTGTGGTTAAGTAATTTTTTAAATCTAAATGTTAGGCAATGACAATTCATAACTCAAGACTCACAACTAAAAATTCAAGACTCACATGCTCATCGCTCACAACTCAAAGCTTATAATGTACTTCTGATAAAGCACGCAATACTGCCGCACTTTTTTCAGCGGTGATGTCTCTTTGTGGGTTCGCTAGCATTTCGTAACCTACCATGAATTTCTTCACAGTTGCCGAACGTAAAAGCGGAGGATAAAATACAAAATGCCAATGCCATTCGTCATGCGCTTCGCCATCGGTTGGGGCTTGGTGTACACCAGCCGAGTAGGGGAAGGAGGTCTCAAAAAGATTGTCGTAACGTACTGTCAACCTTTTGTAGGCATTTGCAAAAGCGTCTTTTTCCGCATCGGTCATGTCCGAGATTCTTGCCATTTTCCGCTTCGGTACAATCATGGTCTCAAACGGCCAAACTGCCCAATAAGGTACGAGGGCCACAAAATGCTCGTTTTCAAATAATACTCTTTCTTGTTTTACTAACTCTTTTTCTAGATAGTCTGCCAGCAAAGAGCGTTGATTTTTTTGCCAATACTTCAATTGGGCGATTTGCTTTTTCATGGGTTCATCTGGAATCGATGACGATGCCCAAATTTGTCCATGTGGGTGTGGATTTGAACAGCCCATTACAAAACCTTTGTTCTCGAAAATCTGAACGTAGTTAATAAAGTCTTTTCCGCCAAGGGTTAGGTATTCATCTACCCATGCATCCACTACTTTTCTGATGGCCGTTTCTTCCATTTCTGGAACGGTGAGGTCGTGGCGAGGGGAGAAGCAAATTACTCTGCCCAATCCTCTTTCGGTCTCTGCTCTGAACAATTCGTCTTCTTCAAAACTATGCTGAGGGGTGTCTTCTAACAAAGCCGCAAAGTCGTTATTGAAAATATAAACGTCTTGATAATCAGGGTTTACTTCGCCATTCATCCGAGTGTTTGTCGGACACAGATAACAGGTTTCGTCGTAAGCAGGACGGTCGTCGCCAGCTACTTTTTCTACCTGCCCTTGCCACGGACGCTTGGCACGATGTGGCGATACCAATACCCAACTGTCTGTCAGTGGGTTATATCTTCTATGTGGATGTTCTTCAAAAATTGAGTTCATATTTTTATTTTATTGAGTGATTGAGTTGTGAATGAGTGAGTTAGTGAATGTTTTTTATTGATAAACTTTATATCTTTAGTATAGCATCTAGTATCCAACATCTTCTAATCTAAAGGCTCATAATTACTCACTCAATCACTAATTCGCTCATTCACTAACTAAAGAGCCTCCGTTCCATTTGTCAAAGCCACCTCGTAAGTCACTAAATCTTTTTGGTATTTAGCTTGATACGCTCTTTTGATTCTTTGTAAAAATGCTGCTGCATTGCTTTTTTCAACGATGTTTACAGTGCAACCACCAAAACCTCCGCCCATCATTCTTGAGCCTACTACGGCACTATCCTCGCGAGTTTCGTCCACTAAAAAGTCTAGCTCCTCGCACGATACAGCATAATTATGTTGCAGACCGTCGTGTGTTTCGTACATTTTTTTGCCGAAAGTCGCCAAATCATTTTGTTCCAAGGCTTCGCACGCCACTACTACGCGGTCAATTTCGCCGACAACATATACACAACGTTTATACACATTTTCAGAAAGACTCGCTTTGGCATTTTCTACCATTGTAAGCGACAGGTCTCTAAAGCTTTTTACGGCTGGATAAATACCTCCTAAAATCCTCAGACCTTCTTCGCATTCCAATCTACGGGTATTATATTCAGAATCACCCAAAGAGTGTTTAACCCCAGAATTGCAAAGAATAATAGTATGGTTGGGTAACGACAACGGAAAATGTTGGTAGTCAAGACTTCTACAATCCAAACGAATTACCGCATCTTTTTTACCAAACATCGAAGCAAACTGGTCCATGATACCACAGTTTACGCCTACAAAATTATTTTCGGCAGCCTTCCCGATTTTTACCATTTGCATCGTTGCTAAACCTAAACCATAGATTTCGTTCAAGGCAAAAGCCAAGCCCGTTTCTACCGCAGCCGACGACGATACGCCAGCCCCCAAAGGAATATCTCCCCCAAAAACTAAATCAAAACCCTTGATAGTCTGTCCCGCTTTTTGGATTTCATCCACCACGCCAATCAAGTAATTCGCCCAACTGTTAGTAGATTTTTGAATGTCGCTAATACTGAAAGTATCGCTACTTTCTAAATCGTAGGCATATACATTACAGGTGTCATCCTGACGAGGGGCAATAGCAAAATAAATGGCTTTATCGATAGCCGCAGGCAACACAAAACCATCATTATAATCGGTATGTTCGCCGATAAGGTTGATGCGTCCTGGCGCACGAACCACTAGGGAAGCTTGTTTTGAAAATTGTTCTTGAAATTTGGCAATAATATTTTCTGGGTACATCTCTGAGCGTAAAATTAAATTTTAAATCAAAGGACGATATTTTTTAGAAATACTCATTGCCATCATCTACGCTAGGCAATGAAATTAATTGAAAAAGTACCATAAAACCTATTAGAAAGGCATTACAAACATTTGCGCAAATTTTGCACAAACTTCAAAAATCTCCCTAATTTTACAAATCCAATCTCAAAGATGTATCATGCAGAAAAGTCAGGTTACCATTAAACATATTGCTCAAGAATTAGGCATTGCTATTTCTACGGTGTCGAGGGCATTGCAGAATCATCCAAGGATTGGGCTTAAAACCAAAGAGCAGGTTTTTGAAGTAGCCAAACGGCTAAACTATGTGCCAAATCCTGCGGCAATATTATTGAGGAAAAACAAAACCTATACTGTCGGCGTAGTGTTTCCGCATTTGCAGGAGGAGTTTTTTTCGCAGGCCATTACGGGTATCGAAGATGTTATTAGTGAAAAAGGGTATAACGTAGTAATCAGCCAGTCGAGGGATAAATTAGCACGCGAAAACAGGGCGATAAAATCGTTTATCAGTAGTAGGGTAGATGGCGTAATAGCCTCTATTTCAGCCGAGACTACCCAGTATTATTCTTTCAAGGAACTAGAAAATTATGGTATTCCTCTAGTGTTTTTTGATAGAGTGCCCAAAGATGTGGCCGTTAATAAAGTAAGGGGCAACATCCTAGAAGCCGCTTTTGAAGCCACGTCTTTTCTAGCCAACAAAGGCATCACTAAAATTGCTATTCTGAATGGGCCATCAAATCTGGAGATTTCAAATGAACGCTTAGAGGGTTATTGGAAAGCTCTAAAATCTTTGCAATTGCCCATCGTTCAGCACTACATTAAATCTACAGATTTGAGCAAAGAAGATACTTTCAAAAAAATGGAAGAGTTGATGGCTTTACAAGAAAAGCCCGAGGCAGTTTTATGTTTCAACGACTACGTAGCCCTGTATGCCATGCAAAGCTGTCGGCAAAATGGTATTGTACCCAATAGCGATATTCATTTTGTAAGTTTTGCTAATTTGCCTATTACGGCATATTTAGATAACCCACCGTTGGCATCGGTAGAACAATTTGCCTACAAAATGGGCGAGCAAGCGGCGTTGTTGCTATTAAAGATAATAGATGCCAAACCAGCAGAAAAACTAATGCCTGAAGAGATTATTATTGATACGGAGTTGGTAGTGCATTAGGGGCTTTCTGCTGTCAGTTACGCATTTGCTTCGCGAAAGACAAGTGCTTAAGCAATTCTCTAAGAGTAAAAGGGATATTTAGTTAATGAGCCGAAAATTCTTAAAGAACAAAAAACAATTAGCTAAAATACATTTTTCAATGTAATGTAGCAACATACTGAGGAAGTAAAATATTACGCTAAGTAGTTTTTTTGAACAATTTCTATTTTTTTATTTGATTTAGACGATGAATTAATACTGATATAGGACCACTTTTATCAGTAAAATTGGTCTTTATATATTTGAAATTACATTCGTTTAAGTATAAATTTTTTCTATTAATATTTGAATATTCGGTGAATAGGTCTTCAATTATTTGAGTTGTAAATGCAAGATAAGCATGTTCATTATCAAATGTGTAAATATTTGTATTAGTATCTTGAATATAGTTTGAAATCCATACCCTCAAATTAGAAATAGGTTTAAGATAGAGAGATGATACTTGTGGGTCACTCATTGGATTGATACGATAATTGACATGTTCTCTATTTTCCTTAAACCATTCAAATGATTTTGAATTATCAATATCATTTATTACAAATTTATTTTGAGGGAATTTTGTTGAAAATAGTTTGAAAATAGCTTCATGAGAAGTTCCTTTCAATGGTTTAAACTGTTCCCCTACTTGGTTTAGACCTGAAAATAGCTTACCATTGTGATAAAAAATAATAAATCCATTTCTTGATAGTTCTGCTTTTAGAGAATAAAATAAAGTATAATATAACTTTATAGTAGCCCAAGAAAAACTTTTTTTCATTAGTCCATCTATTGCCGAACTATATGATAAAATTGCATTTAAAAAAAAACCATCCATATCAGATTTTAGACAATCACATAGATTGGTATAATCAACAGTATTTATTGTATAGCTATCTATATTAGAATTAGTTATACGATTATTAGATGTTAAATAGTTATAGGATTGGATAGTATTTGACATAGTTAGAACTTTATTTCGTTTTCATTTGTTTCTTCGAAATCAAAAGATATTAGAAGTTTATCCTTAATTACGTTTCTTTGTTTATCTCCAGACATACCTTTAATTATTTCTGTAGTAGGTAAACTATGTCTATCAAATTTGACAATTGATTTAAAGAAATCGACAGTAAACTCTTTTTTTGAGTATCCAATTGCTAGGATTCTATGTTGTAATACATCTAAAGCAGCTCCAAAACCAGATGCATATAAAAAAGGGTTTTTTAGACTATCCCAATTTCCATAAGCTTTCTCGATAGCTGTAAAATAGTTTAATAAAGTAACTGTTTGATTTTCTAAACTTGTTAAAGAATATTTTTTAAATTCACCTTCCTCTTTTACAAACACCTTAAGATTGCTAACAACAGTTGCTAACTGTATTCCTCCTTTAAATTTTTTGCTACTAGGAAATTTTATGTAACCATAATATGGCGATTTATTATCTTCATTTAATTTGATTGCTATATCATTGCTTCTGTCAATACTAAAATCTCTACTGGTAATATTGGTTAAACTATATAAGTCATAAATTAAACTTTTAGGAACTACTTTCTGCTCGGTGTTTATACTTAAAAAAATTTCTGCGCATTGAGCAGTAGATAAACCAATTCCAAAAATAACTGGGAATTCGACTTCACCAATCAATGGGTCGTTCTTAATAGCTTCCTTTATCCCTTCGATTCTATGTTGTCCGTCTATTATTTGAGCAATTCTTACATCATCAGATATGCTTACAGTGTCGTTGTCTTTCTCTACTGTCACATTACTAGCATTACCAAAGTTTAATATAACATTATTTGGGAAATATCCACCTGAAATAATAAAGTCTTTTATCGCAGATATTCTAGATTTATTCAATATTCTTTGAACAGCACCCTCTTCGTCATCTTCCCTTCTTCTTGCTACATATGTCATAGTTGCAAGTTTTGCTCCTGTTATTTTACAAAGATAATAAGTTATATTTTTGTGAGATAATGTTAAAACTTTAGTATTAAACATCTTGTTTTTTAATTTTAAATTCTATACGATTTTTAAAGAACAAGGTACTGATTTTTTTGATTGGTTATGGAATATAAATGAAATTTTGATTGTTTTTTATAAAATATAATCCATTGATAAACTTTATTCTTGTTTTTTACAAATAGAAGCTGTTTAAACTTTCCGTTTCTGAAGTGAAAGTATTGTATATTCTTGAATTGATTTTTTCAAAATTTAGGAAGCATAGCATCGCTACGTTGAGTAAATTTTGGATCAAGCTATTCTAAAAGACTTAGTTTAACCCGAAAAGGAAAGTTTAAACAGCTTCATATAGAAAGAAAATGAGTTTTATAAATACTATTATAAGAATTTTACTATGACTAATAGACTCTATGCTAACTATTAACAAGGGTAATAAATTATTTTGTTATTTAATTTTCATTCGCTTTATACAGTGTCACAAAATCAAGCGAGTAAAAACCTTAGCCAACAACCACAAACCCTACCATTTCCGAAGCACAAACTGCGTAGGCTTTTGTCTTGATAACATCAGCAGAATACTCTCGTACGTAAGAGCCTCTAACAATTTGGTAGCCCTATAGGCAGAAATATTCACCAGTTTAGCATATTCCTTAGCCGTAATTTTAGTATTCTTTTTCAAGTAAGTAATCAAATACTTTACGTTGGGTTGTTCCAATATTTGCTTGTTGATGTCCTTATCCGCCTTAATCATCACTTGTGTCATCTCCTTTGTTACGGGCGTAGTTTCATCATTTGCCCGAACATATACTGTACGATGCTCGTGTTCGTCTATTGATTCATGCGGTTTATTGACTGCCTCAGTAATATTCACAATCATAATATTGTGTTTGCCTTCCACCTTTACCGACGAATACACAATATCAATAGGAGGGACTACTAGCTCGCTGGTAGCATAGATTACCTTCGTCATTTCTTCTATCTCCGAACAGCCTTTTATCGACTTATCGTCATTTACACCAATAATCAACTGTCCGCCAGAAGTATTCGCAAAGGCTGCCAAGGTGCGTGCTATTTTATAAGGACTATCTATTCTACTTTTAAATTCTAATGTGGTAGATTCTTTTTGTTTAAGGATTTCAAATAATTGTTTTTCTGTCATTCGTTTCGCTTATGAGTAAATAATGAACAATTTCGGTAATTTTGGATTATACTTCATACGTTATTAACAATATTTTGAAAACACAAGATTCCGACATTCCTTTAAAGGCATATCTATACCTCCTTTTGGGCGTTTTTTGTATCGCTTGGTCTGCTATTTTTGTCAAAATGGCCGATGCCCCAGCCCTTACTTCTGGGTTTTATCGTTACTTTTTTTGCTTTATTGGTCTGGTGCCAATTTGGCTATACAAAGGCATCAAAATCCCTGATGCAAACACTGCCATTTTAATAACCATCGCAGGCTTGTTGTTCGTAGCCGACATGAGCCTCTGGAATCTCTCTATCCTCCGCACTTCTGCGTCGGTTTCTACTTTATTGGCTAACAATGCTTCGGTATTTGTTGGTTTAGGAACATTGCTTTTTTTTAAACAAAAACTGCCTAAAATATACTGGCTTGGGCTAGCTGTGGCTATGGTAGGGGTTTTTCTGGTAGCGGGCAAAGATATTTTGCAAAATCCTAGTGTGGGGTTGGGGCATTTTATGGCTATAGGTGCCGCTGTATTTTATGCAGGGTATATGCTCATTACCCAACGCATCAGAGGGAAGGTCGATACCGTTAATTTTATGGCATGGTCGTTAATAGCCTGTTTGATTTTCTCGTTTCTTACCTGTTGGCAACAGGATTTAGAAATGACGCATTTCAATCAAACTACATGGATAGCCTTTGTGGGTTCGGGTTTAATCTGCCATTTGGCGGGGTGGCTTTCTATAAACTATGCGTTGGGCTTTATCCCAGCCGCCATCGTGTCGCCCACCTTACTAATTCAGCCAGTACTTACGTCGATTATTTCTTTTTTCCTGTTGGGCGAAATCCTAAGAACCGAACAAATTATTGGTGGATTGATTGTATTATGTGGTATTTATTTGGTTAATAAAAAGAGCTGACTTTGTAGCCTTTGTATCAATAAATGAATCATCCTTTTGGTAAGTTCCTCTTCGTTTCCCAAGAAAAGCAGGTACTCATCCAAGGTAAAATGCCCTGCAATTACACCTTCCAGATAATGCTTGAACTTCATGTCTTTTCTGATTGTCTGGTCGATATATAGCAGCTTGTCTTTATCAGCTAATTTAAAGAATCCACCTTTGCGTTGATGACAATATTGTATGAAAATCTGAACCAATAAGTCGTTCTGTAATTTCAGGATAGGTCTTAATACCTCATTCTGAAATTTTTCTACTTCACCATTCGCCTCAACTTCAAATGTAATAATAGGTCTTAATTTTGGTAACTCTTGCTCTCTGTACATATAATAATCTTATTACTTAACCTCTTCAAAGGAGGAGAAGGTTTGTTTTCTATGGCTTTTTACTCGCGTAGGTATTGCCTATCAAGTACTTTTAAGTAAACAGTATTGATTTGAAAATGTTTTTAATCCCATCGCTTAGTATATTGCGTTGCACATCAAGAAGAGTAAAATAAGCTAAAGGAAGGTAAAATAGAAGAAATGATTTAATTTTAACAAAACAAAAAAAATCGCCTTTGTTGGAGATAATTAACGCCTTTGTTGGAGTTATCTCCAACAACTAGTGCGACAGCAGCACTAGAATAAAGATAAAACACAAATTATTAAGCTGGTGCATTGCTGTCGCCCACCTTGTTGTAGATAACTCCAACAAGGGCGGAAATTTACAAATGTTCAAAGAAATTCTTTATCAAAATAGAGAGAATCCCTACTTTCCAAAGATTTTTGTCTAGTTCAGATAACCAATAAGTCAAATAACTACCACTTTCTAAATCGTCAAAAGCAAAACTATCAGTATCGCTATATTTGTTGGAGAAAATAGTAATTAATCGAAAATTAAAAATTAAATAAAATAGAGTTGGTAAATTTGTGAAAAAAGGATATTCAGCAGAATTTTGTTCAAATTTTAACAAGAAGGTGAGCATTACCGACAGTAAAAAGGTTAATATTAAAGCTATTCGATAATCAAAACCAATAAACTTTTTAGCCTGCCTGAGCAAAGACCTGCATAAAAAATGTATTCCACAAAACACTACCAATATTTCCATGTTTTTAATTGCAATTATTGTTTCTTGTTGATAATTGTTCCACAATATATCTAAATCGTCCCCCTTTTTTACATCTGCGGCTGTTAAATTGTCTTGGACCTTTGTTTTAATTCAGTTTGAAACTTAATTAAATAAAGTTTAGCACAAGTGACGCTTTGCTTAACACTTGCGCTAGTTGGGGTTTATTCTCCCCCGCAGGCATATTGGTCTTTATTAATTCAGCCCTACTTCAAACTTCATCCCAAAGGTTTTCTAAGGTGTAGCCACTGCCCTCTAAGCACCAAAAATCACCCTTAATATATCGATAATGTTGATCTAATTTATTAATTTTCTCCATTTTTAAAGGTGTAAGTTCAATATCAGCGGCTTCAATATTTTCTTTTAACCTTTGTGGATTTACGGATTTTGGAATGACCGATGTGCCTCTATTGATTGCCCAAGCGAGCATAATTTGTGCGGGTGTATTTCCTTTCTCTTGGGCAATATCTATAATTGTTTTATTTTCAAACAACTTGGGTTCACCTGCTGTAATCCTATTGATGGGTCTATCTGACGAACCAAGAGGGCAAAAACCAGTGAGGATGATGTTGTTGGCATTGGCAAAATCTACAATTTTATTTTGTTGAAGAAATGGATGTAGTTCTAATTGTAGGGCTTCTGGACAAACACCAGTTTCATTGATTAATTCATTGATTTTTTTAATGCTAAAATTTGAAACACCGATATGCTTGGTCAAATTATTTTCTTTTAAAGCAATCATCCCCTGCCAAGTTTCCACCAAAGGAATGTGCTTCAAGTCAACCATTTCACTCCCATCTTTTGGATAATTTACGTTGTTTAAGAGTGCCACTGGCCAATGAATTAAGTATAAATCTAAATATTCGAGTTTCAAACTGTCCAATGTTATTTCAATAGTTGGTTGAATATCAACTTTTTTATGGCGATTATTCCATAGTTTTGAGGTAATCCAAAGCTCATTTCTGGTTACCTCTTTATTATTGATTGCATCTGAAATTGCCTGCCCTATTTCGTGTTCATTACCATAGATTAAGGCACAATCAAAATGGCGATAACCAATTTCGATGGCTTTTCTAACGGTTTGATAAATCTCACCTTTGGCTGATTTCCAAGTGCCTAAACCCAACATTGGGATGCTGTCATTATTACTAAATTGAAGATATTTCATGAATTTTTGTTATCAATTTGATTGTTTTGTATATACAGTTTTCAGTAGGCTTACCAAACTATAAATCACTCACCCTTTACGTATTTCCTCCAATTATGTTGTTCTTTGAATCCAAGCACTTCTCGGATTTTTCGATTAGAAAATAAGGCTTCGTGTTCGCCTAATTCACGAGTAACTGGTACGTTGGGGAAAAACTTTTCGACTAATTCTTTACTTGGAATAATGGCACCATTGTGGTCATTTCCAGCATTGAAAATCTGAAACCCAAGTCCGTCTTTCTGTAAACATAAATTTACGATTTGTCCTAAGTCACGGGCATCTATATAACAAAAAGCATTTCTGCGACGAACTTCAGGATTTTTAAAATAATGCGGGAATAGTTCAGCATATTCATGAGGTTCAATCACATTTCCAATTCGGAGTGCATAAATATCAAGGCCTGAACGACGCTGGAAACTCTGTGCCGTTTTTTCATTCACAACCTTTGATAATCCGTAACTATCCATAGGGTCCACATCATAATCCTCTTCAAGCGGTAATGATTTCGGGTCAGTTTGTCCATCTGAAAAACAGATTCCATAAGTGGTTTCCGAAGAAGCAATAATAATCTTTTTAATACCCAGTTTAACGGCTGCTTCAATCACATTATACGTCCCAATTGTGTTCACTCGAAAGGTTTCATTATCTGGTTTAATCAAAATTCTGGGAACTGCGGCAAAATGTACTACTGCATCAAATTTTGGTACACCATTGCCACCTTCCAATTCACCTAAGCCTATGTAAGAACTCATGGCATTAAACATTTGTCCAGCATCCGTAATGTCAGCTATCAGGTTTTCAACCCCTACAAGATTCAAAGTTGTTATATCCACGTTCAGTACCTTGTGTCCTTGTTCGAGCAGATACGCAATTACATGCTTTCCTGCTTTTCCCGAACCACCCGTAAAAAGAATTCTCATTTTAGTCATTTGTTTATTGAATTAATAAGGGTTTTTTCGCCTTTGTTGGAAATAACTCCAACAAGGGCGGAAAGTTTTGATGAACCTTCGTTTGGTGTAATATATTTTTCCTTTTTGCCATGTAACATTGCAGTACACACTGACGTAGTGAAAAACACTACGCCAAGCGAGGGACATAAAAGTAATAAGGAAAAAAGATTAACCCTAGCTTGGCATAGTGTTTTTCAAACGTCACGGTGTCAGGCGTTCTTAGAACGCAGCGGCTATTGGTAAACTGAGTACTCAACTTGAAATACACCTCTGCTGTTCTACCCGTCATACCTAGAACAGCAGATAACCCCTGAAGATAATATCTAATGTTTTCAGCATCTAATCAGTGAAAAACTCCATTTTATTGTTGTACTTTTGTGGCTAATTGTCATTTACAATAATAAACCTTCTATCATGTTCTCGAAACTACTAAACGCCTCAGTATTTATACTATCATTAATATGCCTTTCTTGCGATGAAAAAATCGATGACCCTACTCCAACTCCCCCTACTACTGTTAGCCCATCAATTGTAGGTACTTGGAAATTCCAGAGTGCTGTAGGTTCGGCAACCGTTGCCAGCAAAAAAGTAGATTTAGCTAGTGATTTAGAGCTAACCGATAAAGCTGGAACCACCCAAACCTTCAAAAAAACCGTAGCTTGGGTTTTTGATGAAAATGGTAAAGGTACACAAGACGGCGTAGCTTTTACTTATAAAATCCAAGACAAAACCATCACCATCGCCAAAGCTAACAAGACATTTACCTTAAATTTTTCAATCAGTAATAACCAGCTAGACATCACCGAAACTGAAACGGGTATAAAATCTATTCTGGATGATTACAATGCCCTTTTACCACCTACCAATGCCGTAACAACTTATAATAGAACACAAAGCTACAAATCGTTAAAGGATATTTTGGCTACAAATGGCACACCAGGCTGTCTGGTAAAAACGGTTACTACATTATCAGGAGATACAAAAGATGTACGTGAATATACTTATAATGACGAAAACAAAGTAATTGCTATAACGATAAAGTCAACTTATTTACCAACCAATAATGAGAGGATTATCTTGTACAGATATGAAGAGGAACGTTCGAACCTTGGTTCTGATACAAAACCTTACGCAAAAGAAATTTATAATAATTTTTCTAGCACAAAATTTTATTGTGATAAAAATGGCAGGGTAAATCGTTCAGAAAATTTCACCTTAACTACTGATAAATTCCCTTCAATGATTGCTTTATCAGAATATGGTACTAATACATGTAAGATCAATTCTTCATATTATAAGAGCGATACTGGTATAAGTATGAATCTATTTTACCAAAACGAATTTGAATATTTGAATGGAAATTTGTCAAAGTATTACACTTCTTATACTGATAGACCAAGGTATCTTTCAGAGGAAATAACCGCTTGGACACCCGAAGTAAGAAAAACAAAAATAATTTTTTTATACAATTACGGAACTCCTAGCTTTACAGATTTCCAAAAAAATTACCCTACTAAAAAAATAAACAATAATTTTTTTGGAAATAAAATATCTGAATACAACTATACCTATACTTTTGATAGTAAGGGTTACCTGCTTACCGAAAAAATTGTATCGTCTCTGAATCAAACTATCAGTACTAGTACTTACGAATATTTTGCGTGCAAATAAAACCCTAGCTTGGCGTAGTGTTTTTCGCTACGTCAGAGTGTACTGCAATGTTACATTGCAAAGCTATTGCTTGGCGTATTACTGTAATATAAATTTATACTAAAGAAAATCTCTGCTGAAAACATCCACCCAATCAATTACTTGAAAAGTTAGGAAGTAGAGACCCGATTGGTCATAGATTTGATAACCTTGTGGCATATACTCTTAAATGGTTTTGGTTAGACAAACTTATAAAATGCGTCGCATTTTTGCAATGTAACATTGCAGTACACCCTAACGTAGTGAAAAACACTACGCCAAGCGAGGCTAGTTGGGGTAGCCTCTCGCCTCATCTCTAACGAGGGAATTAATTCCCTCGTTAGGAATGAATGGTCTTAGGTTTTGGGCAAGCATAATTCATATTTAAAATACGACAAACCATTTAAGTATTTATATATGTCTCAGAACATAGTGTAAGGCTAAGCCAATTGAGGGCGATAATAATAGAAACTTGCACTATTTATCAGTAATATTCTTTTTAGAGATTGTATTAGCATCCGAAACAGGTAGGTCTATCCAATAGGCTTTGGTACCAACCCTAGCAAAACGGCCATCTGGAGAGAAGCAAACGAGTCGAATCTTCATATTTAATTGCCAACTTTTTAATTCCTTACCTGTTTGTGCATCCCAGAGTCTAAGGGCATTGTCATCACCCCCTGTTAGCAACTGCTTACCATCGGGGCTAAAACTCATGGAATATAGATGATAATTAGGCGTTCGGGAAGTCCATAGTTCTTTACCTGTTTGTACATCCCAGAGTTTATGAGATTCATCAATACTTCCACTCATTGCGTACTGCCCGTCAGGGCTAAAAGCAACCAAGATTACATCATTAGTATGCCCCCTGAAAGTTCTTAGCTCTTTACCTGTTTGTACATCCCAGAGTTTTAGGGTATTATCAATACTACCACTCAGTACCTGCTTGCCATCTGGGCTAAAGGCTAAAGAAATCACCTCTGAACTATGCCTACTGAAGGTTCTTATTACTATGCCTGTTTCTGCATCCAATAGTTTAAGGGCGGAATCTAAACTATTAGTCAGCACTTGCCTACCATCAGGACTAAAAGCAAAGCTAAAGTAATTATTACTATGTTCCATTTTGAATCTCCTTAGCTCTTTACCTGTTTGTACATCCCAGAATTTTAGGGTACGATTATAGTTAATCCCACTCAATATCTGCTTGCTATCTGGGCTAAAAATGAGGCAAACAGATAAATCACTATTTTCTGTTAGGGTACTTTGCTCTTTACCTGTTTGTACATCCCAAAGTTTAAGGCTATTATCTAAACTCCCACTTACCACATACTTACCATCAGGGCTAAAGTTTACAATGTTAATACGACTACTATGTCCCGTCGAAACCCTCGCCTCGCTACCTGTTTGTACATCCCACAGTTTAAGGGTACAATCCAAAGCTCCGCTCATCACACTATTACCATCAGGACTAAAAGCAACTGATAATACAGAATTAATATGTCCTCTGAAAGTTTTTAATTCCTCCCCTGTTTGTACATCCCAGAGTTTTAGTGTATAGTCATCACCCCCACTTAGTACCTGCTTACCATTAGGGCTAAAATCAACGGAGCACACACCATTAGTATGTCCACTGAAGGTTCTTAACTCCTTACCTGTTTGTATATCCCAAAGTTTAATGGTTTTATCATAACTTCCACTTAGTACCTGTTTACCATCAGGGCTAAAACTAACGGAGTTAACCAAATCCCTATGCCCCTTTAAGGTCCTTAACGCTGTACCTGTTTGCACATCCCATAGTTTTAGTGTATTATCTTCACCCCCACTTAGTACCTGCTTACCATTAGGGCTAAAACTAACGCATTTAACCACGTTACTATGACCCTTAAAGGTTCTTAATGCTCTACCTGTTTGTACATCCCAGATTTTAAGGGTTTTATCATAACTTCCACTCAGTATCTGCTTGCCATCAGGGCTAAAAGCAACAGAGGTCACATCATTAATATGCCCCCTGAAAGTTCTTAGCTCTTTACCTGTTTGTACATCCCAGAGTTTAAGGGTTCTATCAAAACTGCCACTCACTACCTGCTTGCCATCAGGACTAAAGGCAACTGAACTGACATGTGAACTATGCCCCCTGAAGAGCCTTAGCTCTGTGCCTGTTTGCACATCCCAGAGTTTAAGGGTTCTATCATAACTGCCACTTACTACCTGCTTGCCATCAGGACTAAAGGCAACTGAGATGACAGCATAATCATGTAACATTTGACTCGTAAATCTTTTTGCTCCTACAGGGTCTTGGGCATGGCTTACCGAATGACAATAGATGCAAAAGAATAGAATACATAAGTACCCAAACTTTTTGTTTAAAATAGATGAATTCATTTGATGATAATAAAGGGAATAATATGTTTGATTTGATAAAATTAAATTATTCGTTTAGGATACTGCATTATCAGCATTATTTTACCTTATAGAAGGTGTTTCATCTATGTTCTAGAGTTAATTAAAAACAAATTTATAATCAAACCCTGTTATTCACCCCCGCTGTTCCATGTCTTTAGACTTGAAACGATGAATAATGGGCTGGTTATAGGTTTTTGGCAAGCACAAAGTTTATGCCCCTGACTATGAGGTAGAACAGCCCCTAGTAGGGCGTCGCCTTCTAAGAATACCTGATACCCTTGCCTTGTCTACGACTACGTCAAGTAGGTAAATTTCCAGTCTAAAACTTCTTTTTATTACACCATAGAGCTGGAAACCACCTTAATCTCTAATGTTTACGCTCAACCCAGTCAAGTTGAGTTATTTCACCATTAATAAACACAAACTGATACTCAATGTAAGTGTTTTCTATTGTACTAGAAAAGATGTTATGTCCAATAAGGGCATCTAATCTAAGGAATTTACCATCAAACTTCACAAAACTTATCTTAATCCCATCTTTAAGTCTTTTTAGATTTCTCCATGAAAAATATTTACTTTCTTTTGGGTCGAATTTCCTTAATGGTTTTACTAGTCTATCATAATAATTTTTTAACCGTGATTCATTTTAAATTATGTCATTTAAAGTATCACATGCTATTTTACCTCTTAGGTATGAGAAAATATCTATATCTCCATCAGAAATATTGCTATCAATGATAATTTTATTATATTTTTTTTCTGTAAAACGAAAAGAATGTAAATTTTGGATAATTCTACATGCAACATCAAATTCTTTTTTTGCGAAAAAGATGTCATACTAACCATACTTAAAAAAATCATTAATAATATCTTCATTTTAATTCATCTTATTTAGTTTAGATTTAAAATCATTTTTTTGCCTTTGTTAGAGATAACTCCAACAAAGGCGGAAAGCCCCCCAGTTGAATACTTATAAAATATTTTTCCTTTTTGCAATGTAACATTGCAGTACACACTGACGTAGTGAAAAACACTACGCCAAGCGAGGGCTGATTTTTAGAAAAAATATTCGACAGACAAACATCTAACTTGACAATAATAGTTAGATTATTCCAAAACATTAATTCGTTTATTACTCTTAGCCGTTTCCATTCCCCAATCGGCTATGGCTTTTAGCACAGGAATAAGTGTCTTTCCAAAAGCAGTCAGTTCATATTCCACTTTCAAAGGCGGTTTGCTTGTGTAAACAGTTCGTTTAACTAAACCGTCTTCTTCCAATTCTTTCAGTTGCAGACTAATAGTCCGTTCCGTAACCATTGAAAGTTCCTTTCTCAATTCATTATAACGTTTTTTTTCGATTAAATGAATGAGAATTACTGCTTTCCATTTTCCGCCTATGTAATTCATTGTCAGGCTTGTGCTGCAAGGAAATTGTTTATCGTCTATACAATACATCAGATACTATCTATTTTGACCGTTATTGTAAAGATAGAATACTATACTTAGTTTTGCAACAATAAAAAGTATAGTATAATTAAAATTTTAGAAAAATGAGTTTTTTAGACCTTGCAAAAAGCAGATATACTACAAAAAGGTATAGTGCAAACGAAAAAATTGCTGATGAAAAAATTCAGCAATTAAAAGAAATTTTACGGTTAAGTCCGTCATCTATCAACAGCCAGCCTTGGAAATTTATTTTCGTATCGGATGAGATAGCGAAACAGGAATTGGCAAGCGTTTCTTTCTTCAACGAACAAAAAATCAATGAAGCAAGCCATTTGGTTGTATTTAGTGTTATTGAGAGCGTTGAAAATTTTGAAGAACAAATTCGTCAAAATTTACCAGAAGGGGCTGTAAATTATTATAATAATTTTCTAAAACCGTTGCCCGAAGCGGAAATTAAATCTTGGTTTGAACATCAGGTTTATCTATCACTTGGATTTTTTCTTTCAGCATGTGCAAGTTTGGAAATAGACAGTTCGCCAATGGAAGGAATTAAAAATGAAGAATACGATAAAATACTTCAACTAAGTGGCTACAAAACGTTGTTTGCTGTTGCTATTGGCTACAGAAATCCTGACGATAGCAATCAGCCGTCTCTTAAACCTAAATCTCGTTTGGCATCAGAAGCCATTATTCAATCAATATAGGAAATAGGAAAAAATACATCTTGATTTTTCGCCCTTCTACCCGCTATCGCTTGGCGTAGTGAAAAACACTACGTCTGAGCGAGGGTCTGTAACTGGTCAAACTATTGTATAAGTTCCTAATAGATTGCTTATCTATCCCTAACGAGGGACTCAAGTCCCTCGCTAGGGATAGTCTTGGACTACGCCAGTACAGCCCCATCACCCAAAATGCCCACCCACATAATTTTTAGTGAGTTCTTGTTGTGGATGTTTGAAGATGTTTTCGGCTGTATCGTATTCAATTAATTCACCTAAGTACATAAAAGCAACATAGTCGGATATACGTTGTGCTTGTTGCATATTGTGGGTAACGATTACAATGGTGTAGTTGTTCTTCAAAGTCATTATCAGCTCTTCTATTTTGTTGGTACTGATGGGGTCTAGGGCTGAACACGGTTCATCCATCAAAATAACCTCGGGTCTTAGCACCACTGTTCGGGCAATACATAACCTTTGCTGTTGTCCACCTGATAATTTTACGGCTGGTTTTTTAAATTCATCCTTAACTTCTTCCCATAAATAGCTTTCTTTAAGGGCTTTTTCAATCATACTGGGGATTTCGTCCTTCGGGAAATTATGAATATTCAATGCATACGCAAGGTTATCGTATATACTCTTGGGTAAGGGGTTGGCTTTCTGAAATACCATTCCTATCCGCTTACGGATTTCGGTCACAGAATTTTTGTTATCGTATATATTCAAATCGTCCAGCTTTACTACTCCCTCTATTCGTGCATCAGGCGATAAATCGTGCATGCGGTTGAAAGTACGTAACAAGGTGGATTTCCCACAACCAGAAGGACCGATTAAGGCAGTGACTTTATTTTTGGGAAAATCTATATTTACGTTTTTCAATACCTTCTTTTCACCAAAATATAGGTTTAAATGATGTGCCGATAGTTTTATGTCTTCCATGTTAGGCTTGTGATTTGTGTTTGAAACGGATATAAAAGGCTATAATATTCAGCATAAAAACCAGTAGAATCAGTACTGCCGCTGTGCCATAAGCCAATGGTCTGACAGATTCGATAGATTGATGCTGTGTTGATAACATATATAAATGATATGGCAGCGCCATAAATTCTTTGTTGACCGATGTAGTAATGCCATTGATATAAAATGCTACTCCCGTAAATAAAATAGGGGCGGTTTCACCTGCTGCCCTCGACATCGTCAGGATAACACCCGTAAGAATGCCCGGTAGTGCCTGTGGCAAAACTACATCTTTGATGGTTTCGAACTGGGTTACGCCCAATGCCAAGGTGGCTTCTCGCATACTGTTGGGTATTCGTTTGAGGGCTTCTTCGGTAGTAGTAATGATATAGGGCAACGAAAGCAAGCCCAACGTTAGTCCTGCCGATAACACCGAAGTTCCCAACCGTAGGGTCTGTACAAACAAAGCCAGACCAAACAACCCGTAAATAATAGAGGGAATACCTGCCAGATTTCTGATAGACGCCCTGATAATATTGGTAAGCATAGACGGCTGTGCGTATTCGTTGAGGTATAAAGCACAGGCTACCCCAAACGGCACCGAAAATAGCGTTGTAATAAAAGTAAGTAAAACAGTGCCAACAATGGCAGGCAGTATGCCCCCCTTTGTCATACCTTCGGTAGGTAATTGGCTGATAAATTGCCATGAGATTGATGAAAAACCCTTCGAGAAAATATCCCAAAGAATTATGCCCAGAATCAGGCAGACTACCAATGTACTGCCCAACAGTAGCAACCAGTTCAAAACGTTTTTTATGTTGTTAATCATGCGTCGAATTTTCTTAGTCTGTTAGCAAAATATTCTCCTATTAAATTGATGGTAAGGGTTATTAAAAACAATACTACTGCAATGGCAAACAGGGCGAAGTAATGCGTAGTTTGATAGGGAACTTCGCCCATTTCAATGGCTATGGTAGCTGTGATTGTTCTAACAGAATCCAAGAAACCTTTTGGCAAAACAGAGGCGTTGCCCGTAGCCATCAGTACGGTCATGGTTTCGCCTAGTGCCCTGCCCAAGCCCAACATCACGGCGGCTATTAACCCTGGTATGGCCGCAGGCAGGGTAACCTGAAATAGGGTTTCCCATTTGTTTGCACCCAATGCCAAAGAGGCCTCGCGGTGGCTTTTGGGTACGGCACTGATGGCGTCCTCGCTGATGGTGATGATGGTCGGCAAAGCCATTACCGATAATAATATTGACCCATTTAGGGCATTCAGCCCATTTTGGATACCAAATATTTTGGCAATGCTTGGCCCTATCAATACTATCCCCAGAAAACCAATAGCCACTGATGGAATAGCCGCCAACATTTCGATGATGGGTTTCAGCACTAATTTTAAGGTAGGGTGTGCCATTTCGGATAAAAAGGCGGCCGTAAATATGCCCAAGGGCACGGCTATTATCATCGACCCTAAGGCTACCAAACCAGTACTTACCAATAATGGAGCAATGCCATAGTGCCCATTGGTATTTTCGGGATTCCATTGCGAGCCTGTGAAAAAATCTAGGGGTTTTATTTCCAAGAAGAAGGCTATGCTATTATACACCAGCAACATAAAGATGCCCCCTAGCAAAGCAATCGTGATAAAACCTGTCGCTTTAAATAGCTGTCGGGCTAGGCTATCGATAAATTCTCTTTTTTGTAAGGTCATGGCTTTATGTTTACAGGATAGTATCCCGACGTTTGAATGATTTTTTTGCCAATCTTGCTTTTTTCAAAATCCAGAAAAGGCTTTATTTTAAGGTATGAATCTGATTTGTAATATTGGTACAATGGGCGTTGGAAGTAATACTTACCAGCCCTAATCATGGCGGCATCTAGTGGCGAGACCGCCTTTTGGTTTTCCTTGTCATAAATCGTTAGCACTTTTATGCCTTTGTTGCCGTGTATAACATAGCCAGCACCTACATAGCCAATACCCGAATGGTCTGCTTTGATGGCCTCCAGAATTTGGGCATTTCCGTTCATTTGTTTGGCGTACGGCGAAAACTCAATCTTTAATCTTTTCTTGACAAAATCGTGTGTGCCAGAGTTACTTTGTCGGCCATAGATATTAATGGGCAATCTTTTACCGATTATTGGCGACCAGTCTTTAAACTTACCCCCAAAAACGTTTGCAAGGTTTTGAGTATTGATGGAATCGATGGGGAAGTCGGATGCTACTACAAAAGCGATGGCATCTTGTGCAAAAATAAAGGAGTCGATAGGTATTCCCCTTTGTTTAAAAAGGTCAATTTCCACTTTGTTGATACTCCTAGACGAATTAGCAATATCTGCTGTATTGTTCAATAGCGAGGCAATCCCCAAACCAGAGCCACCCCCCGATATTGAAACAAAGACCTCTGAATTGGTTTGATGAAATGATTCAGCCAATTGCACAGCAAGGTTAACCTCAGTATCAGAACCTTTTATTTTAATGGTATCGTCGTTGTGGGAACAAGAAAATAGAAGAAATAGCAGGAGAAAAATGGAGTACCTCATACTTTTTAGCTTGGTTTGTACTAAAAAGAAGTAAGTAACAAAATTAAAACGTTGAATATAAATAAGTTATGATTATTATATTATTAAAAAATAGTAGGATGGGGGAGTAGGTTTTATAGTATCTCGCTTGGCGTTTGTTTCAAACATTAGCGTATGAAGGTATTTTTAGTAAGCGACGTCTTGTGGTAAACTGAGTACACAACTTGGAAAAATATACAATGCTTTGCACTTTTGTAAAGTAACATCGCGGTTCGTTCTGATGTAGTGAAAAACATTACGTCAAGCGAGGGAAATCCGTTTACTAACAAATACGAGCGTGACGTTCTTCTTAATTTTGGGTCGTAGGAAAGCCTACGACCAGAGGGAGTTTTAAACCATAATAAGAATTTTTCAAGATTGGTATTGTTATGCTTTTATCTTTAATGAAGATAGTGTTTCTTTTCCTAATATACCATCTACAACTAACCCTTTTATCTTTTGGTAGTTTGAGACTGCTTTTGCTATTTCTTCGTTATAAAATTCATCAATGTCTCCGTGATATAAATTAATTTTGGATAATTTCTCTTTAGTTTCTTGTACTATTTTGTGTTCCATTAAAGGTGACCGTACATGAAAATTTAACGGGGGAGTCTGATAATCAAGCTTCAATATGCTATTACGCTCATATTCAACAGCATTAATCAATATTCCAAACTCCCATTGCCGTCCATCTATTGTACTTTTACAAACACCATCTTTTGTGCTCTTTGCTTCTACGGTTCCACCATTTCCATCGCTAAATGCTATATGTCCGATTTTTATTCCTTTAAAACCTGGTGACCTAAAAACAATTGCACCGTAAGTTTGACCAGCTTCACTAATATTAATTTTTTTACATAGTTTAGGAACATCATCTGCCCAATACCCCGTGTAGGCTTCATTTCCTCTAACACCAATTTTTATTTGGGTTGATTGAAATACAATCCAACTCACAAACTCTGCACAATCCCAAGGACCTTTATAGTTGGAATTTTCAAATGGTACATGAGCACCAAAAACATATTTTTCCCCTACATGCTTTTGAGCTAATTCTAAGATTTTCTTTCCTGTTGACATAATGTTAACTTTAATTATTAAATAAGCTTCAATGTTTATGCTTTACTACATGAAGGAGGGGTTTACTTTTGCTATTTTACAAATCCATTTTTCAATTGGTCATCAGTTAATATGGTTTTTTTGACCTTGAAAAACCCTCCTCTAATTAATTTAGAAACTGGAATGCCGTATGCAAGTGTTACAAAGCCTCTTTTTTCATTTGTTCCAACTGTCCCGAACTCATAGCCATACCCTATTTGGAAGTTTAGTAAGCTTATTCCTATTGTCCAAGCAAAAATATTTGCATTATTGCCATTGCTTGAATTTGCTGCAAAGAGAAAACCTGTTTGTATTCCAAATGTATTGTCCATTTCGGTGCTGATAACTTTTGCATTTGCATCAGTTACTTCTGTTAATCTCCCCCAATAGTAACCAACTCCTGCACCAATAGAATTAAAGAAAGACACATTACCTTTTCTATCAGTGGGTGCTCCTGTTGACGCTTCATCTATAGGATTAAATCTTATTATTGGTATTGTAAAATTTGTACTTATAACTTGGGCATTATATTCCTTAATTTCATTAGTACCAACTACTGCTCTTAATGCTGGGACTGGGGCTCCAGTGACTATAGATGTAACGGCAGGTATAACTGTAGTAGTAATTAGACTTTGAAGAGTTGTATCATTTGTTTCTGTTTGGGCTATTAAGTCACAAATAAAAAATGTAAAGTATAATACAAAGAATAATTGTTTCATGATTTTTTTGGTGAAGAATGCTTAGATATTTCAAATGAATAGAATTTGTCATTTCCCCACGCTTTACCATCTAATTTATTAGACACACAGATATAATGTACCTATTTATACGTATTTGCTAAATCAGGATGCGTTGTTTCAACTGATAATATGCGTTGGTCTAAGGTCTTTGTAATCTTGGACGCTTCACAACAAAGATTTGGTTTGATAAGGTTTTGTCTGCCGATATTCTTTTGGGGTGTTTTAATTTTTAAATTCAATCGCTAAAGTGTTATGCGATAATCGCTAATGTGTCATACAAGTAGCAGATTATCAATAAGATATGTGATATTATAAATGTTTAATTAAACCTAACAAATCGCTCATTAAAAATCAATAAAAAGGCGTTAAAAAAACGTGAAAACTTATTATACGGTAGTACGCTTCGATTAATAATGTGTTTTGTGTATTCTAAGGACTAAAATTATGCAGAATCTACCACCATATTAAATACACAGCCCCGCCCAGATAAATGTGGGATAATCCATTTCTCTATTGTATTTTTACCCTTGCTTGGTGTAGTGTTTTTACCAAATTCAACACACAGTGTAATCATTTAATAATTCTCAATACTTATTATGGAAAATGACTTAAAACACCGTTACGATTTTTTTGTAATTCTTAATCAAACACATTACACAGGTTTTATCATTAGATTCGCCCTCTTGCTGTTTCTATCGTGGTTTTTATATTATCAGTACACCGCTCATGAAGATTCCGTATATGCACTGCTGCCCTTATCTAAAAAGACAGTAAACGATATCATCCTTTTTGTATGCTTATGTATTCCTTCTGTAGCATCAAAAAAAATCACTCTTTATTGGCTAGCACTAGTTTTGTTTGCGTCTATTATCTCATGGTAGAAGGAGGCCTCGGGTAACTTCAAATTTATTATCTATTCAATTCAATTATGGGTTTACACCAAACAAAAACAAACATGAAAACAACACATTTATATACTCAGAAAATTAGTTTATTCCCCATGCTGTTTCACGGCTTTAGACGCTACTTCTTTTTAGTAATATCTGTTTTTTTTTACAATTGCAGTAACCATACTTCAAAAAGCAATGAATGGGCAAAGAACAAACCGCCTCAATTTTTAGACAATAGTAAAACTTCAGACAGTTTGAAAGTAGCGTATAGTTGTGAAGGGATAGAATATGAAAATTGGGCAGAAGAAGATGCTAAGGACTCTTGTTTGACGGTCAGTTTAATAAATAGTAACAAAATACCATCGGGTAATATAGATACTATTGGCGAACAATTCCGAAGAATAGCTTTATCAATACAAAAATCACTAGTGAAACCCCAAGCCTATCGTTCTTATAATATCATTTTTGTCAAGAAAATCACCGAGCCAGACGGTTCAATAATCAAAGTCCATTCATCAGGTATGGAAATATCGAATAGAAATTTAAGTAAATGAACAGTTAAATATCATTCTTTTTCGTTTCTGCTAAGGGTTGTACTACTCCAAGTGTTTTCTCAGTGATTTTCAAATCTTTGAAATAGAAGTTGTTTAAACTTTCCGTTTCTGAGGTGAAAGTATTGTATTTTTGAATGGATTTTTTCAAAATTTACGAATAATAGCATCGCTAGGTTGAGTAAAGGAATAAAAACTAAATAAACTTAAAAGGCAATTAAAATGGAAAAAGAATTTTATTATATGGATGAATTCAATGTAAAGACTGTCTTCCACCATCAATTATATCTTGACTATTTATGTAAATGTGTAAAAGATATTTTAAAAAAAGATGTGGATACTAAGGTTTACGAGCATTGGGCGTCGTGGTTCAGCACATTGAAAGACTATGATGACGTTTACATCATAATGCACGAAGGATCTGAATATCTGGCAGTAATTCTATCTGGTGGTGGAGAGAGTGATGAATATGGTAAACTTACAAAAAAACAAAAGGAAGAATTCACCTCTTTAATGCGTAACTACTTGAAAGAAAAAGGTATTTCATCTTTTATTGAAAAAATTTGATAGTGTTTGGTGTAAACTATTCTCTCGCTTGGGGCAATGTGTTTTCTCTGACGTAGTGAAAAACACTACGCCAAGCGAGGGTTGTTGGTTGGATTATCTTACATGTAACGTAACATAGGCAACTTGAAAATGACGAAATGATTATTCACTAATTATTTCAACAACAGACTTTAATTCCTTAATTAATTTCTCCTCAGAACCGAACCCCTCACTTTTATATCGAATTTTCCCGTTAGTATCAATTACGAATTTCGCTGGAATACCTTGTACATGATAAGCCGTAGTTACTTTATAGTTTAAATCCTTCATTTCGTCTATCAGTACATGGAAATCCTCTACTTTTTTTGTACTAAGTATTCTATTTATTTTTTCATCCTTATTCTTTATATCTTCGTTCTCCATAGTATCTATAAAAAGAAACTTCACAGGCTTGTCTTTGAGTTCAATCATTGCTTTTTTCATAGCAGGGAATGACGCTATGCAAGGTGCACACCATGTAGCCCAAAAATCCAATACTATAATACTTCCTTTGAAATCAGATAATCTTACTAAGTTTCCATTCAAATCTCTAAGTTTAAAATCTGGTGCGTCAATATTTATCATTTTTTGTTTTAAAACCAGCATATTTGCATTCTCAGACTTTTCTTTTACACTAATATTTGCCTTTTCAAATCCAATTTCACTACCAGTTGAAGCTACGTATGCTACTTTGTAAAGAGAATCAATAATAGGGTTTGAAACATTATCTTTAATATATTCTTCGGAAAGGGTTCGTGCTTCTTGAAATTGACCATCTGCTATCAAATATTGAATTAGGCGTTTATTTAGGTCTGTGAAAATATAATTTTTGAGATATATGGCTTTTTTTTGATTTATAATAGCACTTTTCTTATCCCCTAATTTAAAAAGAATTTCAGCATACGTATTAAGTGCATCTCCATAAAAAGTGGATAATGTATCATAACTTTGATGTGATAAAATTGATTTCTCAATTATTATTTTTGCTTGTCTGAGGTCTTTGTTCTCTTCTGAAATTCCAGAAGCTACTTCATTCAATTTACTTCCAATCATAATGAAAACCTGTTCAGATTTATCTTTTTCTACCAACGAATTAAATGCTAAATCAAGGTTTTCAAAATCATATTTTTGGGCATAAGCTGCAAGTAGCTCCACTGTTAAACCTCTGTGCTGTACTTCGTTTAAATGTGGAAATTTCTTTAGGATATTCTCATACAAAGCAATGGCTGTATCAGGCTTTACTTGTGAATAATAACTTAATATTTCAAAATTCTTATGAATTGCAGTAAATCCATTTGGATATTTCTGAACGACTAATTTTTTTAATGAGTCGGCGACTTTATAATTTCCATTTGCAATGATATTTGCATAGCGATAAGAAAACTTTTCATTACTCCCTGTTTTCAATATTTCTTTAAAGTTTTCTTTTGCCAAACCTATTGCTTCCATTTTACGATTCGGTATTTTCGATAGATGTTCAATGTAATAAGGCAGCGTTGATTTCCTCATGTCAGGATGTAATGTGTATTCTTTTTCTATTAGCTCTAACGCTTTTTCAGGCTCAACATCACCTTTAAAAAAAAATTCATTCCAAGAATTTGAGTACCCTTGTTGGAAAAAGGTTCCTTTTTTAAGTTTATCTCCTTCATAAACATTAAAACCATAACCCTTTCCTTCATTATTATCTATTTCTTTTTTGTTTACAATCTTAATAGTAAAAAAAGAGACCGAATCTGGAAGGATAAAACTACCGGTTAATTCATTATTAATTAATTGAGTCTTGATTCCTTTCTGCGGCATTCTATTATCATCAAAACAAAAAATATGATACATTTTTGTACCTGCTTTTGCTAACTTTCCCGTGTAAGTAATTGTGATTTTTTGACCTGATTCAGGCTTTGAAGGATTCAAGGTGATGTGGCTTATTTGGGAATAAGCACTTAAAGTGATAACGTTGATTAACAATAACAAGGCATATTTCATAGACAAAAGTTTAAAAAATTTAGGCAAAGCAAGTTACACTTTTTAGATTAAAAATAAGAATAACACGCTCCTAAAATCTATATTAGATGCGTTTTAAGATTAAGGTGAAATTAAGTTTTAACCCTCGCTTGGCGTAGTGTTTTTCACTACGTCAGAGCATCAGGCCTTCTTAGAAGGCTACACCTAGGCTGCAACGGCTATTGGTAAACTGAGTACACAACTTGAAAAATCATAAATGCGTTGCATTTTTGCCATGTAACATTGCAGTACGCCCTTGCGTAGTGAAAAACACTATGCCAAGCGTGGGTGAACACTAATAATGGTGAAACGAATATAGGACAATCTAATAACTAGGTAATACTTGCTCCATATTTTTTAAGTTCTCCAACTCCTTTTTACCATAATGTGAAGTAAGTCGCGAATAATTTCCAAAATGTGCATATATCTGCCTTGGGGTTCCGTAGTAATACCAAAGCCAATGACCATCTTTTGATAGCACACCAAAAAACTCGTGTGGCGTATCATTATTATCAGCACCATACACCAAATATACAAAATCAGTTGAAGTATGCTTTATACATTTTATGCCAACAATGTTCGTGCTCAGTACTTTTACTGCCTTACTCCCCAAATTAACAATATGATGTTTTAACGGAGGGGGAGAAACATTAACTTTCTTTTCCCCAAACTTTACTACTATATCTTGACTTTTTAAAAAGAGTCTATCTCTACTCACACTATCTGGAACTTTGAAATACACTGATTTTATTTTCAATGAACTGGCTTCAGAACACCCGAATTCTTTTGTATAATTTAATAGAATTGTAGAAGAATCCTCTTGTGTGATATTTATTTGAACCTTGCATATATATATGCTGAGCATGTAAAAAGCAAGGTTAAAAACATACTTGTAATGTATCATAAATTATTTTTAGAAACATTATTTAATAGTAAAGTGCCATAACTGCTAACAACTCATGGCATGACTTTAATAGTATTATGATAATTCCCAATTAATTGGAAGTCATGCCATGAGTGAGATTATCATTTATTCCCTAACTACTTACCCTCAAAACTGCTTCAAATAAGAAAGCTTCGCTATCAAATGTAGCTCATGCTGACGTGCTAGTTCGTTTGTAGTGATTCTGGTTAGCCCATCGTTTGATAATTGGGTGCGGTAGTCGTTGAAACCACGTTGATTGAATACCAAGTATAGGAACGACAACGGTTGGTATTCCCATGAAAAACGGATATTCCATACATCAAAATTGTTGGTAGAATTATGCTGATAAAATCCAATTAATTGTACCCTCGGGTTTAAGGCAAAACGCCCCGAAAGAGTATATAATTGAGTATTGCCCGAAGCCTTTTCTACACCCAAATTACTATAACTATTGTTAGTAAAGCGTGCTTCCATAGAAATATGCGGAATTGGGGCAAATCTAAATGTTGAGGAAAAAGTAGTTAATGAGCCATCGTAATATTTACCAATTTCCACATTTCCCGATATTGATATTTTTTTAGACCCATCCGTTTCCCCAAATATCATGTAGCGATTGTACTTGAATTTACCGCTTGGAATAGCTACTTTAAAAAACGACAGGGTGTCGCTCCCGTCGCTATAGTCAATCAACTGAAAAAAGTGGTTCGTGAAAAGACCAAGCCCTCCGCCGTTTTGGAAGGTAAACCATACAGGGTTTGTACTCCATTGTTCTTCAACAAGCTTGCCAGTAGTAGCCGAATAATAATTCAGGTAATATCCGCCCGGTTCAAATGCCCTGATAAAACTAGGTAGCCATTTTCCCCGATTCAGCCAGTAAAAACCTGCCGAATTTTCAACTACATCAGGACGAGCCACAAAGCCCATCTCAGGGTTAAAGGCCTTGTTGTTGATATTTTGCGTAAGCCAGTAAATCCACGATATGCCCTTGTGTACCAATTGATAATGCCCTGCCAGACCCGTTTGACTTTCGTGACTAGATTTAGACAGCATCGCCATCGTATTTACGTTGGTACTTTCGTTGATACGGAAGAAACCATCGGCCGAAGCCGTGATATTGGCATGGTCGCTATCATTTTTCAAGGTAGCAATACCGCCAATTCTGTTTTGCTTGCCGATATTTTGCGAGTATCTCCCTACGACAAAATCCGTAGCAGAATATACATCATTTCCCTTCTGGCGAACATACATAAAACCCGTATTGCTTTTGGTAGAACGGTTTACCAGTCTAGCACCGACCTCAATCGGCACAGGATTTCCATCATTATCCAACCCTATTCTTCTACTGAAAAATGGCTGGATTCGTTGCTGACCGCCATAGAAGTCTTCAATAGGGCTAAGTCCCGCAGCAAAAAGAGAGGCATTTTCTAAGAAAAACTGTCGACGTTCTGGAAAGAAAACTGATAGTCGCGATAAATTATTTACCTGTCGGTCGGCGTCGGCTTGGGCAAAATCCGTATTATAGGTCAAATCCAGTACGGTGTTGGGTGTAATCGCCCACTTTATTTCACCACCCATTTTTACTTTAGAACCATTACTTTGGTCATAAAACTCCGAGCCGTTGTATCTATCTTCCGAAATCAATAAATAAGGTTGGAATCTGATATTAGGCTTAGGAGGTGGAGGCAATATTCCAGACAGTTTTCCTGCATACTGCATCCTAGCAGGCGAAAAAGCACGTGGCAGAGCCGACCAAATGGTTTGCTCGTTGCTCATACGGCGCATTCTGAAAAAGTTAATGCCCCATGTATTCGCTTCAGTGGTACGTTGATAACGTAGGGTTTGCCAAGGTATCGAAAACTCAGCAATCCATGCGGTGTCGTTTCTGGAAGTCCGCACACGCCAAAGCCCATCCCAGTCGTCATCAAACACTTGGTCGTCGAATGCCAGCAAGTCTTTTTGTGAACCATAGGGATTAGTCATAAAAATCATCGCATTGCGTTCGTCGTTAAACCCATCTATAGAAATACCGACTTGGTCACTTCGACCAAACGTAAAGTCACGCTGCAGGTTAGTCACACGTAATGCTTGTTTGCCCAGAGGTTCGTGCAAGATAGCCGCTACGTACAAATAATCGGCATTATACAAAAGCTTGAAAACAGACTTTTGCGAAGCGGGTTGTTTCTGAAAAGGTTCTACCTGAACAAAGTCTGTGATAGATTGAGCATTTTTCCAGACAGATTCGTCTAGTTTGCCATCAACTTTGATAGGGTAATTGATAAAGGTAGCCTGAGTTTGTTTTTTGATAGAATCAGGTAGGAAAATCTCTTGGGCTTGGAGGAAGCAACTACCACCTAAAAATAGTAATAAAGCGTAAAAATAGCGCATAAAAATGATTGAAAATAAAGAGGTTTGTAATTTTCTAGCAATGGTGTAAGGTACACAAAAATTAGGGACACGGCAAAGCCACGTCCCTATACCCCTTAACCAAATTAATTATTATCTTACTTATAAAAAGTATCTTTTTGAGAAGAATATTGCAATAAAACTCCGCAAGAAAAACGTTTTTATAGTGTTTCTATACGGAGTTTTTGAAACTTTTTTACTATTTATTAATGGGTTGATGAATTGTAATTCAAAAATTACATCCTGCAATTAAGTTAAAAATATGGTATAAATTTAGATAAATTAGCCAAAAAACACTAAATATTCGACCAATAACGTGAAAAAGGTAAGATTCAGCACAGCAATATTGTGATACAGTTTATCGAAAATAATATCTTTTTACTGATTTTTTATATAAATTTGATAAACCATCTTCTCAATCAATATCTAAAAACCGTGCAGACAACAGCTTCATTACCCCATAGAACCGCTTTTTTTACGGATCTTTCCGGAAAAGGAGTCCTTAGCCATCGTTGGGCTTATCATTCTCTTTTCTGGATAGTGCTGAGTTTATACAATATTTTGTATTTCGGCTTTTTGATGAACAACTATACTCAGGCTATTTTTGAGTATTCCATGAAATTCCCGTTTTATTTTATCTTGGTCTATGGTAATATTTATTATCTGATTCCCCGTTTTTTATTAACAGGAAAATACGTCCAATATTTTGTGTTTTTGGTGCTAGCAACCCTTGTCTCGGTGGCTATTATCCAGACGCTCATCAACCATTTGATACTGATTAATTACTGTCCAGTAGGCTATCGCCCCAACGCTTTATTCGACCCTAAGCCTACCGCCAAAAGAATGTTTGATACTTTTTCGGTCTTGGGCGTTACTAGCGGTATAAAACTGACAAAAGACTGGATTGATAATCAGGAAAAAATAAAAGAATTGGAAGGGCAAAGTGTAAAAAATGAATTAGAGTTTTTAAAGTCGCAGATTCAACCGCATTTCTTTTTTAATACCTTAAACAATTTGTATTCGCTTACGATTAAAAAATCGGATTTAGCCCCAGAGGTAGTAGTAAAGCTGTCGGGATTGATGAGCTATATGTTGTATGAGTCTGACAGCCACGAAACAACGCTAAAAAAGGAGATAGAGCATATTCAGAATTATCTTGATTTAGAAAGCCTACGCTTTGGCAAGCGCCTGAACCTTGAGTTTGAAATAGAGGGCAGTACCGAACAGCGAAAACTACCACCATTGTTGTTGCTACCGTTTATCGAGAATGCCTTTAAACACGGAACGTCACACGAAACTGGGATTTTAGATTTAAAAATAACGCTAAAAATCATCAACGGAAAATTGCTTTTTGTAGTAGTAAATCCGCGATTTGATAATAACACTAATCGAAAAAAACACAAAGGATTAGGACTCAAGAATGTTCAGCGACGATTGGCCCTGCTTTATGGGAATAATTATGAACTGAATATACAGCCTACTGAAAATCAATATGTTATTTCTTTGTTCATTCCTTTGAAATAAGACGTATCGGTATAGCTCAGTTCCATTCTTCTTTTATCTTTAGCGAGGGACTTAAGTCCCTCGCTAAAGATAAAAGAAGTTTTCATTCACAAAACATGAAACTAAAAACGCTAATAGTAGATGACGAGCCACTGGCTTTGGATGTCTTAGAAACATTTATCGAACGCATAGATAGCCTTGAATTAGTGGGGCGTTGTGAAAACGGTATTCAAGCTTTTAATTATCTCAAGAAAGGTGATATAGATTTACTTTTTCTGGATATTGAAATGCCTACTTTAGATGGAATGGAGCTATTAAAAAGCCTTCAGAATCCTCCTAAAGTAATTATCACTACGGCCTATCGTGACTATGCCGTTGAAAGTTTTGAACTTAGCGTGGTGGATTATTTACTAAAACCTATTCCTTTTCAGCGATTTGTAAAGGCTGTCAACAAAGTAGTTCCTCAGGAAAACGAAGGTAGTCAGCCAGTCACGACGGGTAATATTCAGACTAGTGTCAGCGAACGCCCTGAGGCTATGTTTATTAAGGTTGACAAACGAATTGTAAAGATTAATTTTGCCGATATTCTATTCATAGAGTCGCTGAAAGACTATATTAGGATTCATACATTGTCAGGAACATTTGTAACCTACCAAACCATGAATGGGATAGGGGATATTTTACCTGTCGAGCAATTTGCTCGCATCCATAAATCATTTATTGTGTCTATTTCAAAAGTAACATCTATTGAAGCAGGCGATTTAATCGTTTGTGGCAAAAGCCTACCTGTAGGCAGAAGCTTTAGAGATGGTATCTTAGAGAAAATTTATAAAACTGGGGTTTTGGCAGTGAAGTAGAAGGTTTTTGAGTTGTGAGTGATGAGTTTTGAGTTAAAAATGTGAAGCCCACATCTGGTCGTAGGCTCTCCTACGACCTCGAAGATAAAAGAGCATCACGCTCTAATACCTATAAATAAATGGTCATCGTAACGTCGTTTTAAAATGTACTAGTTACATTCGCAATAATAGTAATAAATTAAATTTTTAATTTAAAAAAATCATGCAACAACTCATTTTTAAAAAAGATATTGAGCAAAGTAAAATGGATGCTTTGCTTCAGTTCTTAAAATCATGGAATATTGAAGCAGAGCTAAAAACAAGCACTACTGTAGCAAAAAAGAAGGACGATTTTTCGCTTTCTGCTGGTATGTGGAAAGATTATAATGTAGATGCCAATGAACTTCGTAGACAAGCTTGGGATAGAAAGAAATGATACTCTGCGATACTAATATTTTTATAGAAATTTACAGAGATAATGTTGATATTATCCAAAATGTAAAAGCAATAGGACAGCATAATATAGCTGTTTCTGACGTTACTTGTGCCGAACTGCTTTATGGAGCAAGAAATAAAAAAGAATTACAAATCATTCGAAAGGATTTGAACAAACTAATTATTCTGCCTATTGACATTGATATTTCCGCGATGTCGGTGCAATTGATAGAAAAATATGCTTTGTCACACAAACTTTCTTTGCCCGATGCTTTGATTGCATCTACGGCTATCATTCATGATATTGAACTTTATACGCTCAATCTAAAAGATTTTAAGTTTCTAGATAAGGTGAAGTTGCTTGTTACAGAATAAAAAACGTCATTCAAAGTCTTTTAATTCTTCGAGATATCTCTAAGGGCATCTCGGAGACGCCAAGTCCAATATTAGTAATGGAATACAAGTAGTGGTAACCGCAAGGTATAACTACATTTACAGTCCTTTAGTCCTAGAGTCCAAACATCCTAAAATCCTCTCCACTACACCATTTTAGCCCTAACCTTAAATTCCTCTATATCAATTAAAGACTGGTACTTTCGGATTAATTCTTCGTCAAATTCATCTTTTAGATTTAAGGTATTTAGTAGTGTACGTTGGTCTTCGAGCATCTCAAGGTAAATCGTCTGACTATTTGTTCCCGCAAAAACTTCATCACTTTCGTTTCCTTCTATCCTCTGTGTCAAAAAGCTTAGTTCAATCTTGAATTTTTCATACAAATTATTCAAATGCACGTTTTGTAAACAGCCCTCACCATACTTTTCTTCTAAAAATAATAGAGAGTTTTTAGCAATTTTCTTTTGAATAATTACTTCTTGATCATCTTCATTGTTGTAGTGATCGCTGATATAAACTTTTTTTATTATCCACGGTAGGGTAAGTCCTTGAAATACCAAGGTTACTAAAATAACGATAAAGGTGATGAATAGAATTAAGTTACGGTGTGGAAAAGGTTGCTCTTCGTTAATCAGCAAAGGTATCGAAAGGGCAGAAGCCAATGATACTACGCCTCGCATACCAGCCCAACCAAAAATAAAGGGTAACCTCCATCCCGGATTCGAATCTGCTACGGTAATAAATCTGCTCATAAAACGAGTAGTTAGCGAAGCCCCCATTGTGCATAATAGTCGAGTAAGAATTATTACCACCGAGATAATTATACCGTAGCCAATCGCTTTCCCTAGACTTACTTCGCCAAGTTGGTTCACGACAGTAGGTAACTGAAGACCGATGAGTAAAAAAACAAAACAATTTAGTACAAATACCAAGTTTGTCCACACGTTCTCGCCCTGAATCCTACTCATGTAAGTAAGCGTTTTTTGGCGTTTGCTTGATAAGAAAAGTCCACCGCTTACAACTGCCAGCACCCCTGAATAATGAAAACTTTCGGCAAAGTAATACATACAATAGGGTGTAACGAAAGTCATTACTATTTCGATATTGGAGGTAGTGGGTAACCATTTATAGATACCATAAAAGATAAGCCCTATCAATACGCCAATTAATAAACCCATTACCACTACCATAAAAAAGCTTTGGGTAGCCTCTTTAATGTGAAATTGCCCTGTGATAATAGTGGCTAAAGCAAAACGAAATACAATCAACGACGAGGCATCATTCATCAAACTTTCGCCTTCGCAAATGCTTATTAGCATTTTAGGAGCCTTTACTTGCCTTAGAATGGTTGATGCTGAAATAGCATCTGGCGGAGAAATAATTCCCCCTAATAAGAAACCAAAGGCTAGGCTAAATTCAGGAATGATGGCATTTGATACAACAGCAATTACACAAGAGGTGATGATGACTATCGGAAAAGCAAAACTTGTGATAACCCGTCGCCATTTCCAAAACTCTTTCCATGATATTTGCCAAGCAGCATCATAGAGGAGGGGAGGCAAGAAGATAAAAAAGACGAGGTCGGGCTCAATCGTTACATTAGAAAATTCTGGAATAAAACTAAGTACCAATCCACCCAATACTAGCACGATGGGATAGGCCAAACGAAGTTTATTCGCAACCATCACCAATGCTAAAATTATCAAGATAAGATAAATATAATCAAAGAATAAATGTTGCATACCAATGTTGGGTGAAAGTGAATCTATCGTAAAATATTCCTAGCGAGGGACTTAAGTCCCTCGCTAGGAATAAAGGATTGAATTTAACAGCTTTGCTTTAGAGAAAAGATAACTTATGACCAAAATGTCATTAAATTCTAACCCTTTTTATTAACGTGTGACTTAAATCACACGCTAATAAAAAGGGTTATGAGGATTGGGTGGAAGAAGCAAGAGTTTACTCCAATGTATGCTCTTTATGAATCACTTCCAAACGGCGTCCTTTAATGATTTTACGGAATTTAGTTTGGGTCATTCTATGTTCTCTTTCAAAGCCTGCATGATAGAATGCTCTTATGATAAGGATTAATACGAGTAATGTAATATCCCACGAATATTGTACGGCAAAAAATAAGCCCATCGCTAATAGCAAGCCAATAAACATGTAATAATATCCATACCAGTAGCTACCGTTACGCTCGTGAGTAAGCAAAATAATAGGAATATGGAATGGAAAAGCCCACAAAAGGTTTTTGTTATAATTAGTTACGCCGTGGTCGGTACCAAACCACAAGAAAAGTAATAACCAGCCAATGAGTCCTGCTATCGAAAAAAGCACTTTATCGAAATTATAACCTTTTTGTCGGCGTTTCCAATGCTGATATGTTTTATAGCCTGTAAATATTAATACTAACAATAGCCAGAATCGAGGCGTTAGGATGAAAAGAGGCTCTTCGTTGATGGGCGTAGTGCTATACATGGGGTTCTCGGAACGAACCAAAAAACGCAAAACGTGGTGTGTCATTCTTTTGGCAGCACGCATACTTTTTTGCAAGTTTTCAGGCAAGTAGCAAGATTTAAACTGTAATATTCTTTCATCGGCAGGAGCCCCCAATGCAATGTTCATCCCTAAGGCAGACCAGTAATGATGCTTTCTGATTAAACATTTGTTCATCCATTGGCGATAGGTACTATCGTTCATTTCGGGGATATTTTGCAAATGTACACTATCAGTACAAGCCACCATCATGGCATCGCGCACGCGAGTAGCACAGTTATCATAAAAGAACTTGTACATATAAGTCCGTGTTGCAGGATTATTGTAGGTTGCTTCGAGATTATTATACACAATTTGCTTTTGTGCAAGCGACAAATCCAGTACCTGTTCCGTCATATTTCGGTGCTGTTCCAGATAATACTGTTGGTAGGCAGGCATTGGCGCATACGACATCTTGTAAGGGAGCTGTCCTTTTACAAATTTCCAGTAGAAGTTCTCCGTTTCAAAATCATATATGCCAAAATTATAAGCCTTATCGATTTGATTAACGGGGTCGTAAATCCACAAAAGCGTATGCCCAAAAGCATCATTTAGCTCATTTCCAGGCTCTACGGTAATCAAACTTACTTTACTATTTGCAGATAATGTTTGAGCTTTTACCAACACATTTGTAGAAATGAGCATGGCAAAAACAAGTATTAAATGTTTAAAATAAGAGAGGTATTTCATTGATTAGTTTGGATTTGGGATGAATTTTCCCCCTAAAATAGTAATTTTTTTATGCTTTACCAGCAACTACAATCACAATTTCACCTTTAATAGTATTTGGGTTGGTTTGATAATGCAACAAAATTTCAGCCAAAGTTCCCCTGATGTTTTCCTCAAACACCTTTGTCAACTCACGCGAAACACAAGCCTGACGCTCAGGAGTGAGGTATTCGGCTAATTGTTCAAGGGTTTTTAACAAACGGTGTGGCGACTCATAAAAGATGATTGTTCGTTCTTCTTCTGCCAAATTTTTAAGTCTTGTTTGTCTTCCTTTTTTATGGGGCAGAAACCCTTCAAACGTAAAACGGTCGGCAGGTAAGCCCGAATTTACCAAAGCAGGCACAAAAGCCGTAGCTCCCGGTAAACATTCAACTTCGATGCCTTGTTTTAGGCATTCTCTCACTAACAAAAAGCCAGGGTCAGAGATAGCAGGCGTTCCCGCATCTGATACCAAAGCCAGCACTTTGCCTTCCTTTAATAGTTTGATAATGCCATTGGTGCCATGATGCTCATTATGGGCATGGTGTGCATACAGTGGCTTTGAGATATTCAAATGCTTTAGCAATATGCCAGAATTTCGGGTGTCCTCAGCCAATATAGCATCAACAGATTGTAAAACTTTTACTGCTCTATAAGTAATATCATCCAGATTGCCAATGGGCGTTGGAACAAGGTACAATTTCATAATGTTTTTTTTTATTCAATCAGTCTTTAACATTTAAATTTCTAGCGAGGGACTTAAGTCCCTCGCTAGAAATTTAAATGTTATTTGTTTTTTATTTTGTTAACCATTCTCATCCGTTTTTTGTGTGCTACAGACCACGAGTGAAAAATCTTTTCTATTAGCAGGTGACTTAAGTCACCTGCTAATAGAAAAGATTAGGACTTAACTTTTATTTTAGACTAGCGAATCAATCGCTTTCGCTAACTTATAGTCTTTTTCAGTCACAACATCACCTTTATCGTGCGTATTCAATTCAATACTTACTTTATTATAAACATTCGTCCAAAAAGGGTGATGATTTTGTTTTTCAGCCAATAACGCCACCCTAGTCATAAAGGCAAAAGCTGCTGAAAAGTCATCGAAAAGAAAACTTCTTTTCAATTTATTATCTTCTTCTATCCACATAACAAAATTGTTTAAAAATGTGTGAAGCATTCAAAATACCTGAATACATTGTAAAAGTACAATAGTTTGGGCATTTTACCAGAATTGAGGAAGGATTAGGGAGATTTAGAGAGTAGGAGGGTATATTGTTTGTATGAAATTGCTTTTCGAAATGTTCTTAGAAACGTCTCGAAGAGCATGGGTAATAAATTAATGACCTACTCGCATTGTGCCTAAACTACAGCTTGTATATTGCAAAATTACGTTGTAAAAATACAAAGCATTTTATAAGTTTGTTTAACTAAGCATTTAGTTATTTGCGACATATCAGCAAGGGTATCACAGTAAAAGATTATTGTTTTAAATTTATCTGTTTATGCTAATAAATACTTTAGAGCATGAAAAAATATTGGATTATTTTCTTATTTTATCTTTTAAAGAATTGTTCATTTGGGCAAAAAAAAGATTCTTGTAATTATATTCCTTGGAAAGAAACAATTAAATTAAATTGGGGGAATTTTAAAGGAAAATACGATCATTCCTCTAATATTAATATTCCCACAGCTGCCATAACAAATTGTATTTTATCTATGACTAAAGACAAAAAGGTCTTAGTTTTATTTGATCAGTTAAAATCATCTTTTGATGATCAAAAATTCATTAATGATTCTTTACTTTTAAGTCATGAGCAATTACATTTTGATATATTGGAATATTTTGCACGAAAAATAAGAAAAGAACATGCAAAATATGATGATGCTGATGAGATTATTCCTGATGAAAAATATCACAATATTTTTCATCATTATTTCAATGAATCAGAACTCTTTCAGACTTTGTATGACAATGAGACTGAACATGGTAGTATTAAAGAGAAACAAGAAGAATGGATTTATAAGGTTAAAATATTACTAGATGAACTAAAAGATTATACGTTAAATGATATTTCTATAGAAGATTATTGCCCTTAATAATAAAGTTTAAATTCTTTAGCTTAGCGTCCCAGACTAGTTCATAAAGGCAAGTCTAGGACGTCCAGTTGATGTTTGATAAATATACTTACTCCACCATCACACCATTCTTTTTCAACACTTTTTGAAAGAAAAGTAGATGGTACGGCAAAGCATTTTGCCAATAATCCCATGTATGTCCGCCTGGTCTTTCTACATAATCATGTGGCATGCCATTATATACCAATCGGCGGTGTAATTCTCTGTTAGCTTCAATCAGGAAATCATCCACACCACAATCAATCAACACCGCTAAATTGTTCTTTTTGATGGCGTCAGTCATGTTGATGATAGAATTATTAACAAATACCTCACTCGTAGGGTCTGAGCTACCCAATAATTTTTGAAAACGGTCTTTGAGTGATTTTAAAAAATCATCGTTCACGCGGAATTTTGTGTAATTCATATCCATCGCACCGCTCATTGTACCTACTGCACAAAACATATCAGGGTGACGATTAGAAAGATACATCGCACCATGTCCGCCCATCGAAAGTCCTGTGATTACCCTGCCATTTTTACTTTGTACAGTACGGTAAGTATTATCAATTGTAGGGATAACCTCCTTGATAATATGCGTTTCAAACTTATTGGTTTGGTCATAAGGGCTATCCAAGTACCACCCAAAGGTTTCGCCTTCTGGCATTACGATAATAAGATTGTACTGGTCAGCTAAATTTTTTACTAGCATTTTGTCGGGAGTAGATGTTAGCCAATCTCTGAAATGTCCTGAGCCACCATGCAGTAAATATAATACAGGGTATTTAGTAGTTTTGTATTTGGTATACGAAGCGGGTAGTACTACAGCCGCTTTATATGTTTTATTCATCGCCGGACTCTGGATGTCGAGGGTATCAACAGTCGCTGCATTAGAATAACAAAATGATAGTGTTAGGATTGAAAAAATGAGAATGCTTAATTTGGATAATTTCATAGTTAAAAATATTTAAGTTTATGGATAATTACTGTTTAATAACTTTCAAATCAGTGAAATAACCTTCTGTGCCAACATCTACAAATAGACCTAAGGCACCACTGATATTTTCACCAAGTTTTAAGTCGTTTACTATCAACGAGGGTTGTTTGTTATCGTTTAAAAACAGCTTTGCTTGCTTGCCTTTCACTATAATCTTGAGCGTTATCCATTCATTCAAGCCCATATCTGCATAGGATTCATACATTTCGGGACTCTCTTTTCTCAGTCGTGAAAACTTAAAGTCGGGAAAGGAAAAGTATTGGATAGAGTGATTACGACGTACTTGGTCGTCAGTTCTTCCGTTGGTAGGACGTATATAGATACATTCAAATTTTGAGTTGTCTTCATTGGCTCTGAATGCTACGCCGATGAATCCACGAGCGGTAGGAGTAGCTTTCTTCTCTAATCGGCTCAATACCTTTACTTCAATGATGCCATCTTTAAAATCAACATCTTTGATTCGGACAAAAGTGGCTTCATCAGCTGCCATGATGGTGGAATCTTTGATAACCTTGACAACATCTTTACCCTGAAATTTTTCCAGAGACATGTATACTTTGTTGGCCAAAAGATTGTTTGGAGTTAGTTTAACTTTTTGTGCATAAAGTCCTTTTGGAAGAATAAAAATACTGATGAGTAAGAAAAATTGGAATATTTTCATTGGCTGAGATTCAGTTTATAAAAAACGATGAGATACCCAGTTTTTCTTGGTATCTCATCGTTTTCAATATCAAATATAACTTTATTTTGATTTTTTTTTGCTACTTATTGATAATTTTCAAGTGTTTGGAATACTTTATAATTTTTCAGTGGCTTCAGCCAAAGTAACAGGCTTGCCCAATGCACCAAATTCGTGTAAATCACCAAAAACTTCTATTCGGATAGACTGGTCTAAACCGCCCACACGCAAAGGCACAAAGCCATTATCAAGAATCAGTTGCTCAATCGTCGCATTGATACTGCTATCATCCGTAGCATAAAACAATACCGAAGCAGGTTGCTGATGGGCTGCATTGGATAGCGAAGCTGCACCTAATGTACCTAATGCTTTAGCCAAAATTGCTCCTTTGGGCAAAGCAGAGCCATTGATTTGTCCTGCCGATTCCTTTTGGCCAATGATTTTATCAAAGCCTCCTTTATCGTTGGGAGCAATTGGGTTAGATGGGTCAACGATGATTTTCCCTGCCAATATTGCTTCATGCTGACTGAACAATTCTTTGATGTTGCTAAACCAAACCGCCATAATAATGATGTCGGCCTCTTGAATAGCCTTATCAATTTCCATGGCTTGTGCTAAACTGCCTAATTGTTCTGCAAGGTTTTCAGCCTTCGTGATGTCTTTAGTGGCTAATATTACAGGGCGATTGCCCGCCACAAGGTTTTGGGCTACTACTTGGCCAATATTACCAAGTCCGATAATTGCTACTTTGGGTTTTGTTGTATTTTCCATTGCTCTAATTTGCTTTAGTTGAATAACAGTACAAAGTTGCAGGGAATGGGCTACGCCAGCCTATAAACTATCGTAAGAAATAGCCTTAAGATAGTTTAAGGGTAGGGGCTATTTTGTGGCTAAATCTTTACGGATTTTACTGAGGAATTCGGGTGTAATGCCCAGATAAGAAGCGATTTGCGTGTTCGGTAAACGTAAGGCTAGGGTAGGGTATTGCTCCAAAAAGGTTAAATAACGTTCCTGAGCGGTTGAACTAATATTTTGCAATACATGATTTTGTAATTCAACATACTTGTTTTCAATAATTACCTTAAAGATTCTGTCGAGCTTAGGAATAGAAAGGTATAAAAAGTATAAATCATTTTTCTCGATTTGTATAATTACCGAAGGCTCGATGGCTTCAAGAAATAACTTGCTTGGTTTGCTAGAATGAAAGCTACCAATGTCAGTAATCCAGTCGTTTTCAGCCGCAAATTGAATATTGTGTTCGGTGCCTTTGTTATCTATTCCATACATTTTGAAACAGCCTTTTATCACAAAGGTATAATGTTTGCAGACGAAGCCTTCTTGCAAAATCATCTGTCTACGCTTGATGTTACGTATGATAGTTTTTGATACTATTAGCTGTTGTTCTTCTTCATTAAAAGGAAGATAAGTTAAAAAATAGTCAATCAATAATTGTGTTTCCAAACTTTTAAACGATTAGTCCTAGATGTTACGAACTTACACATTTTACTTTGTTTTTTTACTGACGGTGAATTTATTTCATTAGGGATGGTATTTTCGGACGCTTCGGACGAATGCAATTCGTCCCTACTTGTGACAGGGATTGCTTTCTACTAACAGAACATTTTATGCTTAGATATTTGTTTACAAATTTTTAAATAATTTACTTTTTTTGTAAATTTATATAAAATAAAATATTGATGTATTTGCTTAATAGGAGGGTAGAACCACCAATGCCAGTTGAAGCCATTATTGAGCCTATATTAGCTGGTGATATAAAAAAGTTAACTAAAAAGGACTTTCTATTTAACTGGAAAGACTTTGCGGACACTGACCTTTGGAAATTACGAATAGTGGATAGTAAAGAAATATTAGGTGTAATGTCTCTAACGTATTATCCAATAGAATATCGCATAGAAATCAACTTAATTACTAGTCGAAGTGATAACGTTGGCTCTAACAAACAGTATGATCGGATTGCTGGTTGTTTAATTAGCTGGGCATGTAGACTAGCAGTAAAACAGTATGGTTATCTGGCTTGTATATCCTTAAAGCCAAAAACTAAATTAGTAAAATATTATCAAGATAAGTATGGTATGCTGAATGGAGGACAACAACTATATCTAGAAGGCAAATCTCTCTATACTCTCATACAAACATATATAGATTATGAACTTTGACACAATAGCTCCCGAAGAAATAGTAGATGGCTTTATGTTGCCAGCCCAAATGACTAATGAGCAGAAACTAAAAGCTAATAAACAATTAGCAATCATTCGTCAAGGAAGAATAGCAGGGTTATCTGAGAAAGAAAAACTATATGGACAACTACTTCAATTGAAAATCTCCATAGAAGATTATATTAAGCAAGATGTATTTGACCCTACAAAAAACTTTGCTTATTTCCTTAAATTATATATTGAAATTCAGCATAAAAAAAAGAATGAAGTAGCTTCTGAGCTTGATATTCATAAAACCAAACTTAGTCAATTACTTTCTGGCAATAGAGAGCCTTCAGAAGACCTTTTTATTCGATTAGAATTTCACTCAAATCAGTTTATCCCTGCTCGTGATTGGTTTCGTCTTTCTGTAAAACAACAGGAGTATTCTATAATGACGAATGTTTCATTAAGAAATAAAGAACAAAAGCATGTGACAGGTCACCTTCAATTAGAATTTTAAGCTTAATATTGGATATCTTCGCAATTGCCTGGGATAGAGAAAGTGTTTTCAATAGCCTTTAAACGAAGGCTCTATTATTTCATAGAATAATGTCTAATATGTTGTAGTAACACAGTATGGACGTATGGCATACGTCCTCATCGTCAAAATGACTCATAGTACCACTTATTAATTTTGTGCTAATGGCTAATTAATTGGAAGCCCTGCCGTGGGGACGAATGCAATTCGTCCCTGCCTGAAGTTATTTTTATTTCGAGGATACCCAATCTAACAATAAATGTAAAAGCTATCCTCTGCTCTCCATCACATTATCAACACTAAACGAATAAATATCACACTGACTTAATAACAAAATCGCTCCTGCCGACGTCCATACAAAATAATCTAAGGATGGTTTTATGCCAAAACTAATCCACATCATCAAGCCAAATGATACTAATAGCGTTACAGCAGCTAGTGACGCTAATTTGGTCGTGTATCCAATTAATAAAAAGATAGGAATAATAATTTCAAGGACAGTAGCTATTACTGCAAATATATTTCCTAACGGAGTAGCTACTAACGAATTAACGCTATTGGAATAATCGACGAAGTTTTGCCAGTTGCCCCAATTGGCATATAGCTCCCCACAAACCAAAACGGTAAGCTACAGCCGATAGAAATGAAAATGAAATGGGAATTCTTAGAAATAACTCTGAGTATAAAACCTTGTTAGATTGTATGGTATAATTTTTTAGTATAGAGTAATGTATAAAACTAAGAGACGTAAACTTTGACAAACTTAAGTAGGTTTAATGAAAACTATATCTAAGCAATGATTAATTATTTTTTAATCATCATAATGCTTAATTATCAATTACTTAGTGTATTTTATCATTTGTTACTCCACATACTAAAACTCTTCAAAAAATTTAAAAGACATGAAAAACTCCATCTTAACATTAATGATAGCGGCTGGTATTGCCTTTGGATCATGTAAGTGTGATTTAAATGCAAAGCAAGAGACAGGAATAAAAACGGATAGTTTACCCCCTGTAGAGACTAATGCTGCCAATTCAAATTATAAACCTGCTTTTGCAGGACAGACCAGAATAAAAGGAGTAAAGACAACTACGAGCTACGAAAGTAAGATACTAACCACATCACTCCAGAGTCCGTGGGGAATAACTAGCTTGCCCGACGGAAGATTATTAATAACAGAAAAGGCTGGCACTATGCGTATTGTTACTATAGATGGGCAAGTGAGCCAGCCTATCACAGGTATTCCGACGGTAAATGCCAGCGGACAGGGTGGTTTATTAGGCGTTCGTATTGACCCCAACTTTGCTACCAATAGAATGGTATATTGGGTATTTTCGCAACCCAATGCTGATGGCAACCTGACGGCAGTATGTAAAGGGAAATTGTCTGCCAATGAAAGAACCATAGAATCGCCAACAGTTATTTATCGGGCTACGCCTGCCTATAATGGCACATTGCATTATGGTGGCAGAATCGTTTTTGATCAAGCAGGTAATTTATTAGTTAGTACGGGCGAACGTTCGGATTTAGTAACTCGTCCACAAGCACAGGCCTTAAATTCAGGGCTGGGCAAGATTATCAGAATTACGAAAGATGGTACAGAGCCTTCAGGAAACCCCTTTGTAGGTCAAGTAGGTGCTAGAACTGAATTATATGCTTATGGTTTTCGTAATCCACAGGGTTTGGCTATTCATCCCGTTACGGGAGAGTTGTGGGAAAGTGAGCATGGGCCTCGAGGTGGCGACGAAATCAATCGAGTTCGGGCTGGTGCTAATTATGGTTGGCCAACTATCACTTATGGCATTGAATATAGCGGAGAAAAAGTAGGAAGTGGTATTCAACAACAATCAGGACTTGAACAACCCATTTATTATTGGGACCCTGTTGTTTCGCCTAGTGGTATTACTTTCTATAGTAGCGACCGCATTCCTGAATGGAAAAACAACCTTTTTGTAGGTGCATTAAGCGGAATGCACATCGTAAGGCTAGTGATTGAAAGCAATAAAGTAGTAGGCGAAGAGCGACTATTAGCCAGTGAATCACAACGTTTTAGAGATATAACACAGGGAACAGACGGAGCTTTATATGCCATTACCGACCAAGGAAGGCTATATCGTATTGATAAGAAATAATTGATTTACGATTGATATTAGTTTTTCAATGCTATCTTAAACGTATTTGTAGTCAATATCAAGTTGTCATAAAAAGTCGTTTGTCGTGTATAAAAGCTGTTGGTCTAAATTAAGTTTGTTTTTCTTCATTATGCTTTGGCATTCTCTACTTTTACGTAAAAGAATTGAATACTCCTTCTCTTTGAACCAAAGCAATTCGCATAGCAAAGATTAGGTTAATAGAAAAGATAAGAAAGGTATTAAAGCCTTCATCAATATAATCAATTGAAAACACATGTAAAATTGTGTTTTTGATTGAAAAGAAGAAAGGTTTGCTGTTATACGGCAAGCCTGTTCTATAAAGAAGGGTTTTGTTGATTTTGCCTGTCCTAAAGGCTTTCTAAACGCTACTATTATTAATGAATTATTTATCATTATTCTTATACTTTCTATACTTTTACATACCTATAATTGGTAATGATTGATGAACGAGCGATTTAATACAATCCGATTTAACCTTATTTTTTGGACACTCTATTTTTTATACGAGTGGCTGGGAATGGGTGCAGCCACTGACCAATATTATGTCTATTTTATCAAAGCTTGTACTTCCGTACCCATTGCCTTTGTGGTGTCCTGCTTATCTGTTCATTATCTGTTTAGTAACTTCTATTTATCGGATAAAAAAACAACTTTTTGGTTGGGGCAAATCGTAGTAGCCGTAGTGTTTGTGATGCTCAAAAGATACATCAATTATCATTATTTGTACCAGATGTATTATCCCCAAGGGACATTAAAGCCTTTGATTTTCTTTCCAAAAATAATCATAGAGTTTGTAAATCTTTACTTGATTGTTTTTTTGTATGGAACGTTCTTCTTTATACGTAGCTGGTACCATCAGCGACAAACCTTGATTGAACTTAAACAAGAAAAAACAGCTGCCGAACTAGAATTGCTGAAATCGCAAGTACAGCCACATTTTATCTTTAATATGCTGAATAATATCTATTCAGGGGCTTTTAAAAAGAGTCCCGAAACGGCTCAGCAAATATTGAAGTTATCAAATTTTATAGAATATAGCCTTTATGATTCTAAAAAAGAAAAGGTTACCCTGACAGAAGAACTAGAATATATTCAGAATTATATTGCATTACAAAAAATTAGGTTTGGTGATAAACTGGATGTTTCCTTCAATGTGTACAATGCCATCGAGGGCATACAAATTCCGCCTTTGTTGTTGTTGCCAATCATCGAAAATTGTTTTAAACATGGCGTGAATAAGTCTATCAATGCGTCGTGGATACGTGTAGATATTGAGAAAAAGGATAATGAACTTGTTGTTAAAGTAGAAAATAGTATTGAAGAGGAGATTGAAGAGATGGCGAGTCAGAATGGAGGATTAGGGCTGAACAATGTGAAAAGACGCTTGGAAATTTTGTACCCAACTGTGCATGAATTTAAAACGTATCGAGAAAAAAACAGCTTTTTAGTCGTATTAAAACTACAAATTAATAAATGAATCGTTGTTTAATTATTGATGATGAGCTTCCTGCACGCCAGCTAATTCAAACTTACCTTGAGGCATTGCCCGATTTTGAGGTAGTTAAAATGTTCGATAATGCGCTCGATGGTTTTGTTTATTTACAAAACAACACGGTTGATTTATTGTTTTTAGATATTCAAATGCCTAGAATGACTGGCTTGGAATTGCTGAAATCGTTGCAGAAACATCCTAAGGTAATCCTGACAACGGCTTTTAGAGAATATGCTGCCGAAGGGTTTGATTTGGATGTGTTTGATTATTTAGTAAAGCCCATCAGCCAAGAAAGGTTTTTGAAAGCCATTTCAAAATATTTATATTTCAGAGAGCTTACTCAACAAAATGTGCTAGAGGTTTCAACGTTTGAGGATGCTTATATTTTTTTGAAAGTAAATAAAGAACAAAAAAAAGTATATTTAAATGAAATACTTTATATCGAAGGGCTGAAAGATTATATCAAAGTTTTTACGACACAAGGTAAATTCGTTGTTTATGAACGCTTGCGATATATGGAAGCAAAATTGCCCGAATCAAAGTTTGTACGCTTGCATAAATCCTACATTGTGGCAATCGATAAGATAAGTGCTTTTTCAAGTGAATTAGTAAAAGTGCAAGAATATGAAATACCTGTTGGAAGAATTTACAAGCAATCGTTTTTGAACAAGATTTCAGCGGGAGGGTAGTTGTGAGTTAGTGAGTTAGTGAATTGTGAGTTAGTGATTGAGCGAATTAGTGATTGAGTGATTTTTTTTTAATTATGTATTAGTGACTATTGTTAAAAATCACTCAATCACCACTCACTCAATCGCTCAATTAATAACTCACAACCCACTAACTCGCTCAATCACTCACTAACGACCACTAACTCACAACTCATCCACTCACAACTATATGAGGTACGAATTAAGGAAAATAATAACAGCCTATCAACAAATTAATTTTGCTGAACGTCGACTAGCCCTAGCTACCGTTGTAAAACTACATGGGTCAGGGTATCGTCGTCCAGGAGCAAAAATGCTCATCGTAGACAATGGTACATGGTTTGGGGCAGTCAGCGGAGGATGTTTAGAAGGTGATGTATTACGCAAAGCCCGTCAGGTAATGCAAGATGGCATACCCAGAATAGTAGTTTATGATACCATGGACGACTCGCAAAATGCCTTTGGCATTGGGCTAGGATGCAACGGAATTATTGACATTTTGATAGAACCGCTCGTTCCTGAGGATTCATCAAACTTAATTGAGATTTTAGCCAACTATGTGCAGAACACCGAGACCATTCAATATGCCACAGTAATTGCAACGCAATCGCCCGAAACCATGCCTATTGGCAAACGTTTTGCCGTTAATAACCAGTTAGCAGCTTATTTCCCTATGATACCCTTTCAACTCTTAATAGAAGAAGGTCTCATAGAACATACAGACTGTACCCTGTTTTATGAAACAATTAAGCCCGATATACAATTGCTAGTAGTTGGTGCGGGCTACGATGCCGTTCCTTTGGTAAGTTTAGCCCAACAAGTAGGACTGACGATTACGGTAACAGACGATTGTATTGCACATATTACCCCAAAGCGTTTTCATGAAGCTAGCTGTTTGGTATATAGCAGAAGAACAGATTTTGTAGAAAAACTACCTGTCAATAAATACACGGCTGCGGTACTGCTTTCGCATAATTATGGCTATGATAAAGATGCCCTTACTTATTTAATCGGTACAGATGTGGCGTACATCGGTATATTAGGTCCTAAAAAAAGAGGACAGATGATGTTAGATGAATTAAATATTCAAGATGAAGATGTACTGAGTAAAATTCATTATCCCGTAGGCTTAGACATCGGAGCTGAAACGCCTGAGGAGGTAGCACTTTCAATTATCGCCGAAATTAAAGCATTTTTTGCCAAAAGAGAAGGTGGGAAGCTAATCCATCGTAAGCAGGGGATTCATTGATGAAAAGGCGTAGAGCTATCAGCTATCGGTAGTCGGATTTCGGCTTTCAGTTATTAATGCTCTTCGCCTTGGCATCCCAACTTGTTCTGAAAGATAAGCCATGAAGTTTATAGCTTTCTATTAGCTGGTGACTTAAGTCACCAGCTAATAGAAAGCTATGATTTAATTATCCTCTCGATAATAACCTACTTCTTATACTTCAACACTCTACCATCCTTAATAACCCCTTTCCAATTAAGTCCAAAACCAAAATTATAGGTATTTCCGTTAGTGTCTTTATAACAGGTTAAGTCATAAGGTACATCTTCGGCTTGTTTTTCTACTGTTTGCATATTGGCAGGCATTTGCATAGGCAATAACGCCGAGGGCTCAGATTTACCAACAATGGTTTCAATAATCGCTTGGTCTTGTACACCAAAACTCAATAAAATCGCCGATGCAGAAGCCTCTATTTCCGAGAATACCATTGGATTAGTAGTACTTACCGATACTATCACGGGCTTATCTTTCATTAATATTTTGGTATTGTTAACCAATGCAGCATCTGTAACGTTAGCAGTTTTGGCCATTTTACCTTTATAAGAACGGTTCGTGAAATTTTCCATCGGGTCGCCACCAGCTATACTCGTCTCACGTGCTTCTGTAGCGGTATAATCGAAGTATTGCAAACTAATCGGGATATAGCCGTTGCCACCGTTTTTCAAATCCTCTTTGTCATAGCCAATCGTAGCCTTTGGATTTTCGATGAAAACTAAGGCAAAATCTGCTTCTTTAGGATTGTCAGTTACATTAAAATGCTTTTTCACAATGTCCATATTGACTGGATAGTCTTCTGATGAAGGCGTTTCCATACCTAAGAAATTACGACTAGCAGGTACAAAGCGTTTAGGTACATATACCGTTTTTCTAGTAGTAATAGGCAGTGTTTTTGCAGTGTTTTTAAGCATCACGATAGATTTCAACTGTGCTTCATATCCAGCTTTCATATAAGCAGGCTTTCCCACAATCGCTTTAGTTTCTGCTGGGTTCAAGTACGGATTTTCAAATACGCCTACTCTGAAAATATTCTTCAAAAGTCTCACTGCTGATTGCTCCATACGGGCTCTCATTTTGGCCTCACCATGTTCTTTGATACCCATTTGGTATGCTTCTAACACGGGCTTCATGTCGTTGTTACCTCCAAATTGGTCTACACCCGCCATCAATACCTTATAGTGTCTTTCGGCTAGACTAAGACCTTCTACTCCCCACGACTTGCCATCAATAAATACGTCCATCGCCTTATGGTCGCCCGTCACAAGCCAGTCGGTACATACCACACCATCGTATCCGTATTTGGTTCTTAACAAATCAGAGATGATATATTTATTGTAATTGTTAGCTACATTCTCATGGTTTTTCTTGTCCTGATTCCATGAAATAGTATAGTATGGCATCACCGCCGAAGCCATCTTCGTTTGTCCTTTTAGCTTAAATGCTCCTTGGGTAAAAGGAATCAAGTGTTCTTCAAAATTATTACCGGGATACACCGCAAATTTACCATTAGCATAGTGTGCATCACGACCAGCCTCGCCAGCACCACCGCCAGGCCAGTGTTTTACCATCGCATTGACACTTTTCATGCCCCAAGCAGTTGACTGAAAGCCATCACAATAGGCTTGTCCCATTGCTGCGGAAAGCCAAGGACTTTCGCCAAAAGTACCATTAAAACGTGCCCAACGTGGCTCTGTAGCAATATCTACCTGTGGCGAAAGCGCCGTAGTAATGCCTAAAGCACGGTATTCGGCAGCGGCAATTTTCCCAAAAGTCTCAGTCAACGCAGGATTGAAAGTTGCAGCCATACCTAATGAACTTGGCCACATAGAAATCTCACCGCCAGATGCCGCATCATACTCTGCCTTTGCCTTAGTGCCATGTCTAGGGTCGGTACTATTATTAGCAGGAATCCCTAAACCAACACTTTCACAAAAAGCTTGCATTTTGTTGTTCCATTGAGCCGCAATCTCAGGTGATTTTACCGTCGTAATCAACACATGGCGAAGGTTATCTTCGGCTAAAAACTTCTTTTGTTGGTCAGTTAAGTCAGTAGGGTCAGTTTCACCCTCTTGATAAGCTTTACCATTATAAGTACCTGCAAAGTAACCACCAGCACGGGCAGGAATAGCTTGGTGTGAGGAATAAAGCATTAAGCCTGCAATCTGTTCGATACTTAATTTAGACGCCAAGTCTTTAGCACGAACATCGCTCGACAAACGCCAGTCTTCATACTTATCTAGCTTGCCATTTTTATTCAAATCCTTAAAGGCAAAGCCATCAATCGTTAATATTTTCGTACCCACCGATGGCGAATAGGCTATACTTTGTCCTCCTTGATTTTTAATGATATTAAAACCCGCCATTGGGCTTTCCGACCATTTTTTTTGTGCGGTTGCAGTTGAAATTAGCCCTAATACAAGCCCTCCTGCAAGTATTGTTTTTTTCATAGAATGTTTTGGAATAAATTGGTAAACATTATTTAATCATTTTGATACAATAATGCTTATTTTTTTCTTAACGTCCTATAAGAAATGCTTAAAATTTACTTTTTTATTGATTAAATATGAAAAATTTACTTTTTAGAAGGCTTTAATGATAAATTATAGCTGATTTAGCCCCACTAAGAACGTGATGCCGTTTGGACAAATTTAGTACAACAGTTTAAAAAGAAAGCATTGAATGAGTAAGCATACATAGTAGCGTTGGGGAGGTTTTAAACCTTGCGGAAGGTAGGTACTCCGACGTTAGTCGATGTTGTTTACTATTTTAAAATGATTTAGCCATTCCATTTTTTGGGGGAAATTCCCTGCTTTGTCTTTTTTAATAAATATTGCTTTTTGGCTTCTGTCTATTAATAGGGTGTCTGGAATGAAGTCGTTGTCGTAAGGTTTTTTCTCAAAAACAATTGTATCTCCATAAAATTTATATTTTCCGTGAAAAACTTCATGATAAAAAAACATTCCATTGATTTCATTTTCACAATTTCCATTTTCTCTGAATACTAAAGTATAGTGATAGAGGTCGTCTTTAAGGGTCGCTGTCAAAATCTTTTTTGATTTGAATAACTCCGATTGATATCCATTCAATAAAATAATCGAGAATATTATTAATCCGTGAGCGACCACTTTAATCTTGTTGGCGTTCATTCCTCGCCTGATGGTAGCAACAATTGTTTCAAAGAAGGAAAAAATATAAAGTATGATGATTGGAATAATGAGTAGTCCATACGATAGTAGATGAATAATCATACCTCCAAAGAATTCCGTTATCATCCAGCAGAAAATTCCTAAGGTAGATATTATTGCAATGGTATTAAAAACACTGTTTCGAGTCATGTGTAGACTAAGATTTTACGATACTGATAAAGCAGCTCATGAGGCAATAATGTTATCTTACTATTAGCTGATGACTTAAGTCCTATTGATTACCCACAAGTTGATAAACAATTGATAATCAATGTATAACAACCTCATCCCCCAACCCCTTCTCCTTCAGAGAAGGGGAGCAGACCTTGGTGCTTAAAGCTCCCATCTCTGAAGGAGAGGGGTCGGGGGTGAGGTTTCAAGGGCTATTTAAGCCCATTTTATCAATAATTACATCTTCATTTCAACTTTTTGAAAAGATGTGGGTAATCAATAGGACTTAAGTCGCTAGCTAATAGTAAGATAGAATGAGCTGGATTTATGACTTAGGTTGATCAGCCGTGAAAGGCTGATTATAATACCTTCTACCTGTTGTTTTATACAACGCATTAGCGACTGCTCCAAACACGGGAGGGAAGGGAGGCTCGCCAAGTCCAGTGGGGTCAAGGTCATTCTTAACAAAATGCACATCCACTTTTTTAGGCGCTTCGTTATGACGAATAATGCGGTAATTATTGAAATTGCTTTGTTCTGCTGCGCCGTCTTTATGGGTTAATGCTCCATAAAAAGCATTCCCGATACCATCGACTACAGCACCTTGTACCATATTACTTGCAGCGTCTGGGTTTACTACAATACCACAATCAATGGCACTCGTTACTTGCTCAACATAAGGTTCGCCATTTCGTTCTATCATATCCACCACGTGTGCGGCATACGAATTATGACAAAAATAAGCAGCGACGCCCCTCTTTTTGTTATTGTTTTCAGGGTTACCCCACTTAGATTTTTCTCTCACCAATTCCAAAACCCCTGCATATCTATCCGCATCATATTCATTATTTTTACCTACAGGATTTTCCTTAGCGCGTTTTAATAATTCAAGACGGAAAGCAATAGGATCTTTTCCCATAGCTTCTGCCACTTCATCTAAAAACGACTGTTCGGCTGCTGCATTAAAATTAGAACGAGGTGCACGGAATGCACCAATCGTAATATTAGAAGGAATCTCCCAACCTTCAGCTAAGTAATTATCCACTGCACCAGCAGGAAAACGATTCGCATGCACAGGGTGTTCAGGAATGCCTCCGCCTTTTACATGAAAACCAATCAGGTTTTTATTGGCATCTAAAGCCGCACGATAGGTAGCCGTGTACATCGGGCGATAGATTCCATAAGTCATATCATCCTCGCGGGTATAAATCAATTTGATAGGTGCTTTTATTTTCTGAGAAATGCGAGCGGCCTCATATACATATTGACCATACGCTCTCCGTCCAAAACCTCCACCCATGCGGGTCATTTGAATTTCAATCTTGTCAGCAGGGAGGTTTAAAATTTTTGAAAGCGTAGGCTCTACCCAACCCGGTGCTTGTAGTGGACCGGCTACTACGGCTTTATCTGCTGAAACATGTGCGAAGAAATTCATCGGTTCCATGCAGTTGTGTGCCAAAAATGGCGCATTATAAGTACGTTCGATAACCTGAGCGGCGTTTTTGAAAGCAGTTTCTGGGTCGCCATCTTTCCTTAATTGCTGAGCTGGTTTTTTAGCATATTCAGCCATTAATTCCATTTGACCACTTGTGGTTTCCAATCTGCCCGGAACTGTTACTTCTCTTTTTCCACCCCGCCCCATCATCGTATCTTTTACATCGCCAGTAGGCTCCCACTGTATTGTTAGTTTCTTGCGAGCATTCATTACTTCCCAAGTAGAATTGCCCACAACAACCAACAAATCGTTGAATGTACGGGTATCAAAACCACCCTGTTCGAAACCATCATCATATAATTTGAAGCTAAAAACATGTTTAATACCCGGCATTTTTAGGGCTTGAGTAGCATCAAAAGATTTTAATTTCATGCCAAAGGCAGGAGGGTGCTGAATCATGGCAATCAACATACCTTCCACACGATAATCCATTCCGAATAGGGGTTTACCTGTGACTACTTTTAAGCCTTCCGTATTTTTCTTTGAATTTCTTACAATCGAAAAATCTTTAGGGGCTTTCAACTTCACGTCTTTCGGTACAGGTATGGTAGCAGCTTTGTTGGCTATTTCACCATATTTTGCCGATTTTCCGCTTGAATGAGATAAAACGCCTGCTTTTGTCGTGATTTCTATAGCAGGAACGCCCCACGTTTGAGCCGCCGCTTCGATAAGCATTTGTCTGGCTGATGCCCCTGCATTTCTCAAGGGCTTCCAGTACATCCTCACTGAATTACTGCCCCCTGTAAATTGTGGACCTAGTTTCACGTTATCGTGTGGACCCATTTCTACTACTACATTCTTCCAATCTACGTCCAATTCCTCTGCCACCATCATGGGTAATGAAGTCATTACATTCTGACCGAATTCGGGATTCGGACACATGATTTTGACGATATTATCTGGCGTAATCTTGATATATCCATTGAGTTCACTCCATTGTTCGGGCAAATTCATTAAAGCTATTTTGTCTGCTGACTTAAAACTTGATAGCCAAGTAAAGCTCAGCATCAATCCACCGCCTGTAAGAGCGGAAGATTTTAAAAATGAACGACGGCTTTGTGTGTTATTATTTTCCATGTTGATATTTTCTTGCTATTGCTTTACAGATTTAATTGCTTCCTTAATACGTAAATAAGTTCCACAACGACAAATATTACCACTCATGGAAGCATCTATCTCTTCATCTGAAGGGTTAGGATTCTCTTTTAATAAAGCGGCCGCACTCATCATTTGTCCCGCCTGACAGTAGCCACATTGAGCCACATCGTGTTCGAGCCATGCTTTTTGTACAGGGTGAGTACCATTCGCAGACAAGCCTTCGATAGTAGTGATAGCTTGCTTGCCAACTGCTGATACGGGCATACTACAAGAACGAATAGCAGTTCCATTCAAATGAACTGTACAAGCCCCACACATGGCCATGCCACAACCAAATTTGGTACCGGGTAGATTAAGGTGGTCTCGTAAAACCCAAAGCATAGGAGTTGACGGGTCAACATCTACCTGTTGTATTTTCCCGTTTATTTTTAGTGAGTATTTTGCCATAGTCTTAAGTAGCTACTTTATTGAGAATTGAACGAAATTATATAAATAAAACAGTAATAAATAATGTTTTTCAAATAGAATCTTATGGATTTCAAACATAGCCTTGGTTAGCTACAAATTATGGGTAAAGGGCTGATTGTAAAAACGCTACCAATGCCAAAAGGCGGTTTACCTGTAATGATTTTAGGTAAATCAACAATGCGTTGACTTCTGTCGATCATCTTAAAGCCTTTGATGTTTCCATATTGATATATTAACTATACTTGAGTGTGGTAAAACTAATTACCATCAAAAATATCTTTTTGTTTGAACAAGTAGATGCATTAATGATAATTTTAGACCAACGTCTGTGTATTCCCACAAACTACAAGCAAGAAGGAAGTTGTTGAAAAATAATAAGGGTGTATTTTTGTGTTTAGTATAGTAGGACTATTTATAAATTTAAAGAATCAATAAAATGATAGATAATGTAGATTTAATTAAGCCTTTGTTACAATTTGAAGAAGAAGGTGATTTTATTACCGTATTAGTATTAAAAAGAAAGAAAGATTTTATTGAGGAATATGCTAAACACCAATCAGTTAGAACGATTAAGTCTTATACCTTTTATGCTGTAAAAGATTTGGAGGAAAGATATGAGGAGATAAAAATGTTGTGTGAAGTATTTAAAGCGAGGGGATATATTAACTTTAATACTCGAAATGATAAAAATGTAGCATTGAAAATGATTGCTAAATTAGTCAGCAATATAGAATCTGGAAATAATAGAAGTAAATATGTATATGATAGTGTTATTGGTGAAATGCCTTCTAAACAAAAGCGATGGGTTATCGATGTTGATAAAGAAGAATTACAACATATTGAATTTATTAGAAAGACCATTAATGATATAGAGCCCGAAGGAGACAAGATTATTACTGCTATTCCTACCTTAAATGGAGTACATTTAATAACCAAGCCTTTTAGATTAGATACTTTTAAGACGTTGTGTGGAAATAATAATTTTAATGTAGATGTTCAAAAGAATAATCCTACACTATTGTATATTCCAGATAGTTTAATAGAGGACAAATGATACAAGTAGAGTTTAACAAGAAGTATATAAATTATAGTTAGAGTAAATAGCATCACGCTAAATATCTACCTTTGTTTTAGTTTGATCAAGGACAAAAATAACAATTAATAATGAATAATAACGAATTTGTAAATCGAGTTGTAACCCTTAAAATGAGAAATGGGGTATATTTTAAAGGGATTTTATTGGGTTTAGGTTCGAAATGGGCATTACTAAAGTATATTCCTGTCGACTATGTTACGGATGGTTATGTGTTGATAAATACAAACTATATTTCAACATTTGATATATCAGAAAAAGATATTTTTACTGAAAAAATCATCAAACTAAAGCAAATTAACCTTGATTTAGGCTATGAATTTGACTTAGAAGTAACAAATAAAGTATTGGATATTTTGAAAGAAAATGCTGTTTTAATAGGAATTGAATTGAAAAATCATGAGAAAATGTATGTTGGTTTTATCAAAATAGTAAGAGAGAAATCAATGAAAGTACATTTAATCAGCAAAACTTGTGAATGGTTGAAGGAAGAAACATTTTTATACAATGAATTGAGGGCTATTTATTTTGAGAGTGATTACTTAAATTCCCTACATCTCTATATACATTCCTTAGGGTAAAATCATTGATAGTCAATGCCATAGTGAATCTTATACTTTTTGAAAAAATATTTTAGAAGCTCATATTTCCCTATACAAAAGTCGCCAGTTTTAACCTGTTTTGAGGTTTTTTTGTACCCATTACATTCAAAGCACAGCTCTATCCATTCAAAATGGTATTCCCTTCTTGTCATAAAAAACAATGGCATTTCTTGGATAATAACACATACTTTCTTCCTCATATTTTTTTGTTTTAAATCCATAGTTATACAGGATATAAGTTAATTCATTGAGCTGCTTTTGATTTAAAGTAAATGACTCAAAAATTTTTGGCTGATTTTGTAAATCAGCAAATATTGTAGGTTCAGTGACGCTATTTATTAAAGTATCTATATTGATATACTCTTTAAATGAGATTATTTTTACTAAAGAAGATTGGTTAAATGGATAGAACTGTTTTCGTTGAGTAGCAGCATATTTATTTAAAGGAACACATTTTAACCATTTTTCATTGGGGGATGGGGGAGGAGGAGGTAAAGGATTTCTCTTTAAATTTTGAGATACCCCATTCATCATTATTACTCCATTCAGTATAACTGTTATCAAAAGTAAACTTTTCATTTTTATTGGGTGTGAATATTATCGGTTCTGAACATGCTATTGCTTGGCGTAATGATTTTCCCTACGTCAGTGTGAAATCATCAATCTTTTTGGTATAATCAGGCAAAAAATCAATGCCAAATCTTTTGTATTTGATATATGAATCCAGTTCAATTTCCTCCCCCTCAATCTTGCTATAATATACTGAAGCCACCGAAGTATAAAAACTAAAAGTATCCGTAGACAGTTCAGCATCATGTAACTCATTAAAATCCTTTATTACATCGACAGGAAAGCCTAAACGATATTTTGCTAACAAATCAGTAGGAATAATTTTTAACGTATAGTCCATGTCAAGAAGCTTTCAGATGGTTTGGGAAAAGCTCATAAAACAAAAAAACAGAATTCTTTTGAAATTCTGTTTTAATTACTTTTCTGTGTAGAGAGTGAGGGATTCGAACCCCCGGACCTGTTACAGTCAACAGTTTTCAAGACTGCCGCAATCGACCACTCTGCCAACTCTCTTCGTTTTTGATGATGCAAAATTAGTACTTTCTTTCTTTTTGTGCAACTTTAAAGTAAAAAAAATATCAAAAAAAAATAACAAACAATTAACTAGTGCTGATTATCAGGGAGATAAAATAAAAAAAACTTTTATACTTTTTTTTTCGTATATGATAATATAGAGTAGCTGAGGGTCTCCTAGGCATGTTTTATTAAACCAAATCCCTTTTGGAGACAGGGGACATACAATCTTAATATGAAAAATCTACTATTATCACTATTTATTGCTGTTATTACAGCGGCCTGCAAAGGTTATACACAGGAGGAAATGCCTCAAAAGTTTGAAATTGAGAAATCGGATGAAGCATGGAAGAAAGCATTAACACCTGAGCAATTCCGGATTACTCGAAAGAAGGGAACCGAAAAAGCTTTTTCGGGCAAGTATGTATATAACCATCAGATAGGAACTTATCACTGTGTGTGTTGTAAGCAAGAGATTTTTACGTCAAATACTAAATTTGAAGCTGGCACAGGTTGGCCATCTTTCTGGAGTCCGATAAGTAATACTAATGTATTGGTGGTCTCGGATGATAGCGGAGGGTTGTCGCACGAAGAAGTAATCTGTAGCAAATGTGGGGCACACTTAGGGTATCTTTTTGACGATGGCCCTAAACCAACAGGAAAACGTTATAGTATTAATTCGCTATCGTTGGCATTTGAAAAAAAATAATCAAGAAAAATAATCAAGTTGATTCATACACTTATTAGTGTATGAATCAATTTTTTAACATTAAAGCTTTCATTTTCTATCTTAATTCACTCCCTAATCTAAAAGTTTTGTCGTAAATTGTCACCTATTTTAGTTTGATAAATAAGTGCGTGATGAACAAGATAAAACAAATCATTCAAAATCTTAGTGTTATTCTTCAAGCAACTCTATTGAATTCTCTGCATTGGCTTTGGCTTCAAACAGATAAATTGTTGGTAGGATTACTAGGTGAAGAAAAAGTACAATCATTTTACAAACGCCTTGATAGCATTAAGGCTTATTTTTCAGATTTTAAACATAGCTTCGATAAAGAATCTACCTATTATCGTCCGATAAAAACTCTCTGGAAATCTTTTGCATGGACGGTCTTCGCAGGTGCGTTTTACCTTTTTTGTATCCAAACAAACTTTTTGTGGCTAACGGGCGAGATGCCTTCGGTAGGTGAATTACAGAACCCTAAACTATCGCAGTCATCAGAGATTTACTCAGAAGATAATGTTTTGATGGGTAAGTTCTTTCAAGAAAACCGTACTCCTGTTAAAAACTATAGAGATCTTTCACCTTATTTAGTGAAAGCGTTGGTGGCTACTGAAGATGCCCGCTTTTACCAACATTCTGGAATTGACTTTAGGGCCGTATTTGGGGTAGCTGTAGGGATTGTTACAGGTGCTAGCGAACGTGGAGGGGGAAGTACTATCACGCAACAATTAGCTAAAAACCTTTTTAAAACCCGTAAAAAACAAGGTATTTCAAAGAAGGGCTTATTTGGATATGTCCCTGTGTTGGGCAAATTCGTCATAAAGACCAAAGAGTGGTTAACAGCTATTAAGCTTGAAAGATATTATACCAAAGAAGAAATCATTCTATGGTATCTGAATACGGTTGATTTTGGAAGTAATTCTTATGGGATAAAAGTAGCCGCCAAGACCTATTTCAATACGTCGCCAGATAGCTTAAATGTGCAAGAATCTGCGGTGTTAGTAGGAATGCAGAAGGCTACTAATACATATAATCCAAGAAGAAATTACGAAAAATCACTGAAAAGACGCAATACTGTATTGTCGCAAATGTTAAAGTATGGTTATTTAACCAAAGTGAACTACGACTCCCTGTCAAAATTGCCGATTACTTTAAAAATTAATGAGGAGTCGCCTTATGATGGTACTAGTAACTATTTCAAAACGGCAGTAGCCAAGGCTTTGAAAGAATGGGCTGATACTAGTGATGTAGATTTAGATTTGTATAGAGATGGTCTGAAAATTATTACTACTGTAGACTCAAGGATGCAAATCTATGCAGAATCGTCACTACAAGAAGGAATGAGGGTTTTGCAAAAAACCTTTGATAACCACTGGGCTGGTAAAAATCCTTGGTCTGACGAAAAAGGAAACGAGATTCCCGGTTTTATCGATACCGTAGCCAAGCGTACAAGCTATTATAAATCGTTGGCAGTAAAATACAAGAACAACCAAGATTCTATTTGGCATTACATGAAAAATGTAAAGCGTAAAATGTGGGTATATTCAAGAAATGGGTCGGGCGAAGAGCAAATGACGATGAGTGCCTACGATTCTATTGTGTACTATAAACGCTTTTTACAAGCTGGTATGATGAGTATGGACCCTTTTACTGGGCACATCAAAGCGTGGGTAGGTGGGCTAGACTTTCAATATTTCAAGTATGACCACGTCAATCAAGGACGCCGTCAGCCGGGTTCTACTTTCAAGCCCTTTGTATATACTACTGCCATTGATGGGCCTAAAGATATGTCCCCTTGCTCGCAGATTACGGATGAACCTTTTGAAATAGAAGTAGAAGAGAAAGGCGAGAAAAAAATATGGCGCCCACATAATGCAGATGGTAGGTTTACTTATCAGACGATGTCGTTGAGGCGAGCCATGGCACGTTCAATCAACTCGTGTGCGGCATGGCTTACCAACGAAGTTGGTCCCGATTCTGTCGTGTATTATGCCCATAAAATGGGTATCAAAAGTCCATTGGCGGCTGTGCCTTCTATTGGGCTTGGGTCAAATGATGTTACCCTCTTTGAAATGGTCGGTGCGTATGGTTGCTTTTTGAACGAAGGAATGTACACACAACCCATGCTAGTAGTTGAGATTCAAGATAGAAACGGGAATACGATTCATACTTTTGAGCCTGAACGTCATCAAGCTATTAGAAAAGAGTCTGCTCAGTTGATGAGATACATGCTAGAAGGTGGATTAGAAGAACAAGGGGGTACTTCGCAAAACCTTTGGTCGTTCAAAGATTTATTTGATGGTAAAGACCGCTATAAATCACGTTTTGCAGGTAAAACGGGTACTACCTCAAACCACTCTGATGGTTGGTATATGGGTTTAACCAGTAATTTGGTGACGGGTACATGGGTAGGAGGTGATGACCGCTCTATTCACTTTAGGAGTGGGGCGTATGGGGAAGGTTCCAAGACAGCACTGCCGTTGTTTGGGCGGTATATGTCTAAAGTAATCAAAGACCCAACCCTCGAGGCTTATCATCCCGTACCTTTTGAAAAACTGGATATTAAGCGTGTAGGCAAGACATTCAATTGTGTGACAAGATATGCAGCAGTAAATGATTCAACCAGTGCTGATAGTAATGGTGTACGGTCTGATTCACTGGCACCGATAAGACAAGGGGAGGCTAAGGTAGATAGTAGTAGGAATTAAGAAACCTCACTCTATTCTATCTCAGAAGCTGGTGTGGGATAGGGTAAGGTTTTTATTTTAAAAATTAAAACTATGACAAAAGAAAGCATCTCGGAATACTTTAAGGAATTACAAAATCAGATTTGTATTGCCTTGGAAAATGCCGATGGAAAAGCAACTTTTCATGAAGACAACTGGCAACGTGAAGGTGGCGGTGGCGGACGTAGCAGAGTAATTCAACAAGGAAATGTCATCGAAAAGGGTGGTGTAATGTTTTCGGCTGTTTGGGGAGACCTCCACGAGAAAATGTTGGCTTCGATGGGTTTAACGGAAAAAGTTGATTTTTTTGCGACAGGCGTATCGATTGTATTACATCCACATAGCCCTAAAGTACCGATTATACACATGAATGTGAGGTACTTTGAGATGTCTAACGGAACCTATTGGTTTGGCGGAGGCATAGACCTTACCCCACATTATGTAGTAGAAGAAGATGCTGTTTGGTTTCATCAATATTTAAAGAATGTTTGCGACCGCCATAACGAGGCTTACTATCCTAAATTCAAGACTTGGGCGGATGATTATTTCTTTAATACGCATAGAAATGAAACACGAGGTATTGGAGGAATATTTTTTGATTATCAGAAGCCTAACGAGAGCCGTAATAAAGAGCAATTGTTTGCTTTTGTAAAGGCAATTGGTGAATCTTTTGCACCGATTTATACCCATTTCATGCAAAAGAACAAAGATTTACCTTTTACTGAAGAAGAGAAGACTTTCCAGATGCTTCGTCGTGGACGTTACGTAGAATTTAATTTAGTGCATGACAGAGGAACCAAATTTGGACTAGAAACCAACGGAAGGACGGAATCAATCCTGATGTCGATGCCACCTATGGCACAATGGGTTTATGATTTTAAAGCCGAGGAAGGTTCAGAAGAAGAAAAAACATTGAACTGGTTAAAGAAAGGTGTGAATTGGGTTTAGAGGATTCTCTAAACCTTTTTTTTGCTTAACCCCTAATTTTTTCTTCAAGCAATTTAATCTGAATCTGTAAGGAAGTGATTACAGATGATTTACTATCGAGTAATTGTTTTAATAACTGCAACTGTACTTCTAAGCCTTCAATTTGCTGATGTAGTAATTTATTATGAAACTCTAGCTGTTTGTTACGGTCACTAAAATCACTAGGAGACTCTCTCTGAACACTGCTGGATTGGATAAGTAGGTTTTGTTGTAGCTCCTCCGCAGAAGTAACCGCAAAATCTAGTTTTTGTAAATTATCCAGGTTTATTCCAAAGTAGTTACAAATGGCATCACAAACATCTAATGAAGGGAAAGTATGTCCATTTTCATAGTCAGACAACGCACTTTTACTAACATCCAGTATCTTGCCCAATGCTTCTAATGTCAACTTATTTCTTTTTCTCAGGATTCTGAGATTGGCACTAAACTTACTTTCCATTTAATCTATTATTTGTTAACGCAATTTAACGATTTGTAGGATGTTCTGAAAATCAATAATTTGTTTAAATGGTACGTTGATTTTTCTAAATCAGAAAGGTCTCCGCAACACCTTTCGCAGAGACCTTTAGGTTCAATTATTCAACAAAGTTAACCTCATCTCCAACCCTTTCTTTGAAAGAGCTCCCTAAGCCCAAAAATTTTCTTCTCAGCACGAGAGGAAGTTGTACGGTCACCAACCGTTTTAAATGAGGTAAATGTTTGTAATAACTTTAGATACTCTTATTCAGCCTCTGCTGACCATACAATTTTTTTCTTTTTGCCTACTACCAATACAATTCTGGTAGGGCTTGGCAAAAGCATTAATCTTGCATTAGCAACTGGGTTTTCTTCTAGTTCAACTTCTACGCCAGCGTCAGCACCTACTTCAATGCCACCATCGCTAGTTTCTTTGAATGAACGAGCCAAATAAGCAGTTGGTAATAATACGTCTGAATCTGGGCAATATTCTTTATGAATTTCTTGAAGAATATTCTCTAAAAAATCACCGTATTTATCATTAAAATCATCTTCTAAATCGTGAAGGGCTTCTTCTACATCGTCGTAATCACGGTGATCATAACCCATTTGACTAAGAGCGATTCGTTTTTCAAACAAAGAAAGAAGTTCTTTATCAAGTTCCTGAATATTCATTGAATTAAATTTTGTAATTGATATATGCAATACAAAATTGCAAAGTACTTAGTTGAATCTCAAATTTATCGACAAAAATTTATCACAAAAAAATCCTAAACCAAAAAGCTAAGGGGGGCTAAATCCCAAGCCTGTTGAGGATTATACAGAATTTTACCATTACTAATTTCCAGTGGCGAAGCAATATTATTATGGTACAATTGCCCCGTACCAAGGCCTTGTGGCAAAGGATTGTTGAATTCGGCAGTAAATTGGCTGATGGCATTCAAGCCTACGTTCGATTCTAAAGCAGAGGTAAGCCACCACCCAATTTTTAATCGATTAGCATTTTCAATCCATTCTCGGCATTGTTGAAAACCGCCCACTAAGGTAGGTTTTAAGATAATGTATTGAGGCATTATTTTTTTGAGCAACTTATACTTTTCGGTGTATTCTCGTACACCGATTAGTTCTTCATCTAGGGCAATTGGAATAGGCGTCACTTGACAAAGTTCAGCCATTAAATCTTCGTTGCCATGACGAATGGGTTGCTCAATGGAATGTAGTTGATATTGAGCCAGACGCTGTAGCTTGGGCAGTACTTCGTCTATCGAAAAAGCCCCATTGGCATCTACCCTCAAGGTGATTTGTTCAGCTGTATAGCGTTTGCGGATGTATTCCAGCAGTTCACATTCTTTATCAAAATCAATAGCGCCTACTTTGATTTTGATGGTATGATAGCCAGCCGCTAGCTTTTGGTCTATTTGGCGAAGCATAAAATCCTTGCTTCCCATCCAAACCAATCCATTGATTTCTATTTGACGTTCGGCCTTTGCAAAGCCATTGTTGAAGGGTTTTTGTTTACCACCATTCATTAAATCGAGCATGGCAGTTTCAAAACCAAAAACAACCGAAGGAAATGATTTTTCGAGTACCTGTTCTAGGATGATATTCAAGTTCCAAGGGTACACCTCTAATTCAAGGGTATTGAAGTTTTCGCAGATACCGAGTAGTTGTAATTCAAAATCTGGGCGGTCGTCGATGCTGAGTCCTTTTAAAGGTGAACATTCGCCCAAACCAAAAACAGTAGGATTTTCGGAGTCAAAAATCTTAATGAAGTAGCTATCTTTGTGCGTTAGCACACCTCGAGACGTTCCTGCCTCGAAATTAAAATTCAGTGTATATTTTGCAAAGACAGCTTTAAGACTCATTTTCTGGTAAGCCCAATTGTTTTTAAAGAATTTAGCAATAAGAATTTTGCCGAAATAAATAAATTTCAGCAATTATTTTACAATTAATCGTCTGATTGTGTGTGTATTAATGGTTATGAATAGACCTTCCGAGAGATAAGTACTTCGTTAAAGTATCTTAAAAGGGATTTGAAATTAGTAAAAAGTCAGAACTCTTTATGAATTTTACGGTGTAAAATTTTTATTTTTTCTGAACAAGGCAAATTTTACGCCTTTTTTGAAGGTGATTTCAACTATAAAGGTAAATATATTGTAACATCATTTACTGCTCGACCCATCCCTAGCGAGGGACTTAAGTCCCTCGCTAGGGATGATGGTTTTAATATTCCTAGTCGCAGGAAGGGTGAGGTAAAACAAAAAATCTATGCGTTTTTTTCTTTTTCCTTTTACATGGTTGTATGGTTTCATTACCGATTGCCGTAATTTCTGTTACGACAATCATCTGTTTTTTAAAGTCAGCCAATTTGAAAAACCTGTTATCAATATTGGGAATTTAACAGTTGGAGGAACAGGTAAGACACCACATGTAGAATACCTGATTAAAGTGTTAAAACATCGTTTTGCAATAGTCATCCTTAGCCGAGGATATGGACGAAAAACCAAAGGGTTTATCGTAGCTGATGAGTTGGCAACGGCTGAGACCATTGGTGACGAGCCGATGCAGTTTTATCATAAATTTCATCAAGTACTAAAAGTTACTGTTGGAGAAAAGAGAGCAGAGGCATTGAAGAATATTTTTAGGATTTTCCCTAAAACAGACCTAGTAGTGCTAGACGATGCCTTTCAACATAGGGCTGTAAAACCATCATTAAATATATTATTGATGGATTATAACCGACCCATTTACGAAGACTATGTATTTCCCGTAGGACGGCTCAGAGAACGCCGTCATGGGGCTAATAGGGCAGACATTTTGATCGTCAGTAAATGTCCCGACGATTTGTCTGTTGTAGCACAACAAAAAATCAGTGAAAACATTTTGCCTTATTTATCACCACAAACCCCCATTTTCTTTACAGGAATACGTTATGGTACACCACAGGCAATCAATGAAAATATTCAAGGAGTTTGTCACAAAACAGTCTTATTGGTGTCGGGTATAGCACGCCATGAGCCTTTTGAGGCTTATTGTAGGCAAAATTTTAAGGTGGTAGAACATTTAATTTATAAAGACCATCATCATTTTAATGAGAAAGATTTTAGCTTAATCCTAGAAACGTTTCATAATATTCAAGACCCAGAAAAAAGTATTTTAATGACTGAAAAAGATATGGTGAAGTTTCAAGATTTCCTTGATAATAAGGCAATTTCGATGTTTTATTTACCAATTGAGATTTATTTCTTAAACAACAGCCATCATTTATTTGATGATTTAATCCTGAGAAGAATGTAGGGCAACAAAATAAAGTTTAAATTGCCTTATTCAAGCTTTTTAGCAATTTATGATGTTTAGTTGGTAGATGTGCTTGAACCTCTTTCGCCTTTTTTATTTAATTTTGTATTGTGAATTTTAAAAGATATATCCTGACTTTCTTAGGACTTCTGCTTTCGGAGGTCTTATTGGCTCAAATTCCTTCAACCTTTGGTACGGGAAATTCGTCAACAAATAATTTTCCGCAAGGAAAAACAACAGATAAGCCTAAAAGTCCTACTGGTAGGGCAGGCGTGGATGACTCTACAAAAGTTATTTATGGCCCTACTTCTACTAAATACTTTTTTGAGGAAGATGTTTTCAATAACCGTAAAAAGCTTATCCCAATAGATACCTCCCTTGGTGAAGGGCACAATTTTAATTTTGTTCAGCGTAATAGGAACCTGTACCAAGATTTAGGCAATATTGGTACAGCCATTCGTCCTATATTTTTTAAACAACCCGAACAGATAGGTACCATGCTGGGTTATGATGCTTATTCCCTTTATGCCTTTAAGCCCAATCAGGTAAGGTATTTCAATACACGCTCACCTTTTACCAACTTGGTCTATGTAACTGGCGGTAATGAACAAGATTTACTACAATTTGAATTTAGTAGAAACGTAGATTCATTATGGAATTTTAGTATCAACTTACAGCGAATAGTGACGAATAAGCAATTGGTGACGAGTTCTACTTCAACCAATAAAAATGCGATTGGTCACTGGGACTTTATGTTGCATACTAATTATCAAACCAAGAACAAAAAGTACCAATTACTCGCCTATGCCAATTTATCAGACCATAATTCTAATGACGAAGGTGGCGTGTTGCCCCAAGGCAGAAGCTATGATTTGATATTACAACAAGGTAATAATGCTGCTATTGTAAACAATGCCTCTACGCGAGATAAGTTTTATAACCTGCATTTATACCATGAATATGTAGGATACAAGGCTTTTCAGGTGTATCAAGTGGTAGATTATCAGACTAGAAAAGTACAATTCAGAGACCCCGACTATGTAGCCAACTGGACAAACGGATTTTACCCAATGGCTTATGATACGTTGGGGAAAGGCTATCGCTATACTACTGATACTAGTGTTACAAAAAAAATGAAACTGGATTCACTTTATAACGAAAGTCAGTACAGTATTTTTGAGCATAAATCGGGTATCAAAGGGTTTTATAAAGGGTTCAATTATCGTTTACATTTGCGTCAGCGATTCTTTAGTTTTAGCAACCCCTTGTATAATTATAGCATCAATAGGAATGAAAACTTTTTGGGAGTTTGGTTGAACCAATATTTCAAGGACAGTACCCGAGCTTTTGCAGAAGTAGAGTATTTACTGACAGGTAGTGATTTTAAATTGAATGTTGAGTTTCAGGGAAAATGGCTGACACTAGGAGGAAAAGCGATGTCTACATCGCCTACTTTGGTACAACAAATAACCTTTAATGATGGCTTTAGGTGGGACAAAAATACCAATGCCTTCGTGACCTACCGTGGTATTAGCAATAATATGCAAACCTACCACGCTTATGCTTCGGCAAGCCCTAAGTTTGGGAAACTGACGCTGAGACCAAGCGTTGATATTAATTTGGTTAACAGTTATATTTATTACGATACCTTAGCCTTCGTAAAACAAGCAACCTCTGATATTGCTATTTTTAAAGCGGGGCTTGGGTATGATTTTCACAAGGGAAGATTCTCGACAGTAGGGCAATTGTATTTAACAACGACAACTGGACCAGACTTAATCAGGATACCGAAAATTTTTGCGAATACTCGTTTAGCCTTTGATTTACTCTATAAAAAGAAACTTTTTATCCATACAGGTGTAGAGCTTCATTATAAGTCTAACTATTATGCCGATGCTTATATGCCTGCTATTCAGCAATTTCATTTGCAAGATAAACAAATGATAAATGGCTATGTGCAAGCAGATATATTTGCAGATATGCGGATTAACAGAGTACGTTTGTTTGTGAAATTTGCAAATGTCGCCCAAGGACTTTTAGGCAACGGCTATTATGCCGCCCCAGGTTTTTTAGGAATGGGAAGAACCTTTGGATTCGGGTTGCAATGGTTGTTGTTTGATTAAGAGGACGCTAGATATGTAGCACGAGTTTTCAACTCGTACATTATTTACTCACGAGTTGAAAACTCGTGCTACAGAATTGAAAAAAAACACTCAATAGACGATTCTGAAAGCCGATGACCGAAAGCTGAAACCTATAAATTATGACAAACGAACAAAAACAATATGCTACAAAAACAATGTTGGGCTTAAAACTTCCAACTGACCCACGTTGGGTAAATATTGCAGAGAAAAATATTGGAGAAATATTAATCGACCACGCCTATTGCGAGCAAAAGGCAGCCTCGTCATGTATTTCTTTAATCATTCAGTTTCCTGAAAAAGAAAAACTCAGAGAAGTATTGATGCCTGTGGTTTCGGAAGAATGGGCACATTTCAGAATGGTGATAAAAGAATTAGACAAACGTAGGTTATCGCTGGGCAATCCTCGCAAGGATTTATACGTTCATCAGTTATATGAAGGCATGAAACGGGGAGGTTCGAGGGAAGAACAACTAGGCGAACGCCTTTTTATGAATGCCTTGATTGAAGCCCGTAGTTGTGAACGTTTCAGGTTACTTTCTTTGGAAATTTCTGATGAAAGTCTCAGAGAGTTTTACCATGAATTAATGATTTCAGAGGCAGGACATTATGTTAATTTTATCGACCTTGCTAAGGAGTATTTATCCGAAAGTTACGTAAAGCAACGCTGGAATGAATGGCTTGAAATGGAAGCGGAAATCATGAAAAATCTGGAAATGAGAGGAGATAGGGTGCATTGATTTTTTTTGGATGGAAGACTTTAGGACTGGAGGACTTTAGGATTTTTAGATTTAAGACACTAGACGAAAGACACAAGAAGCAAGAGAAAAGGTTTTTGATTCTTGGGCTAAAAAAATCTCCAAAATCCGCGTATCAAATCAGCGTAAATCAGCGGGTAAAGATTTTTTGAAGATAGAAGATACAAGATTTTAGACTAATGCCCCAAGATGCTTAGTACACTTCTCTAGAAGAGAGTAAATTAGTGAGTTTTAAAAATAATCACTCAATCACTAACTCGCTCAATCACAATTTGCTATAAAAACAATTATAATGCAAACCTTTCTTGATCAAGCTGCTGAACATATTTATAAACAACATACGCTCAATCAGCTGAGTCGAGTTTGTATCGTTATCCCTTCACGCCGTGGGGTTTTGTACTTCAAAGAAGCCTTAGCCAGACTTTCCGATAAGCCCTTTTTAGCCCCTGATGTATTGGCAATTGATGATTTTGTAAATACGATGACGGGTGTGCGTCAGATAGATCAAGTAGCACTACTGTTTGAACTCTATGATGTTTTTAAAGAAATAGATACTAATGTAGTTTTTGAAAGATTCATGACTTGGGCAAGTACCTTGTTGAATGATTTTGACAAAATAGATCAATATCTGGTAGATGCCAAAGCTCTATTTTCATACATGACAGAAGCCAAAGCCTTAGAGCGTTGGCAGATGCAATTGGGAGAATCGCAAAGAGATAAAAACCTAAAAACCGACCGTACAGACCGTTATTTTAAGCTATTTGAGAACATTTATTCAGTTTACCTCAATTTACGTCAGCGTCTAAAAGATAAAGGATTGCACTATCGGGGAATGGCGTATCGAGAATTAGCAGAAAATGTTGATAAATATATTCTGGAAAAAGAGCGTCATACAAAGTATTATTTTGTGGGTTTTAATGCCCTGAGTGATGCCGAAGAGGCAATCATCAGGACGCTATTAAAAAAGAAAAACTTTGCCGAAACACTGTGGGATTCGGATACATATTATCTATACAACAAAGACCAAAGGGCAGGGAATTGGCTTCGTCAATATAAAAATGGCGATGAGAAAAACGGTAAGACTCCGCTATTTAATGAAGAATGGAAATGGCAGTCGGAAGAACTATTGAAGGGCACAAAGAACATTCAAATTATAGGCGTTTCTAATGCTAGCGTACAAGCCAAAGTGGCGGGGGATATTTATAAAAACTGGCAAAATGCAGCCAATACGGATGACAAATCGCAAACGGCCATTGTATTAGGTGACGAGAATCTGTTAGTACCCGTGATGAATTCTTTAGATGAATCCGTCAAAGATTTTAACATCACGATGGGGCTTTCTTTGCGGAATTCCATGCTTTTTACCTTGATAGATGCCCTTTTTGAGCTCCAAAGGAATTTAGTAGAATTTAAAACAGAAGATGACGAAACGGTAAAAATTCCTAAATTCTCGCATCGCCAAATTGTGAGAGTATTGAATCATCCTTTTTTGAGAAGGTATGAGTTAGTGAAGTTTGGGGTTCAACAAGGTGAGGTTCAAGAAAACCCCATCCGCAAAACCCTCCGTGAAATCACTGAAAGAAACCGTGTTTTTTTAAGCTCAAAAGAATTATTAGAAATTACAGAAAATGAACCGCTGTTCACTACAATCTTTAAACATTGGTACAATAAACCCAGAAATGCGGTTAAGTGTTTGTATGAATTAATCGATTTATTAAGGGACGTTTACAAGGATAATCAAGATGCTATTGAAACGGAATACCTCTATCAATTTTACTTGATTTTGCAAAGAATGGAGGTAATCTTGCAAGAACGAGGCGAAACCGTGAGTATTCGTAGTTTCAAAACATTTTTGTATGAACTGATTAAACAAACCAAAATTCCTTTTGAATCTGAAACAGACGAAAGTCTACAAATTATGGGGATGTTGGAAACACGTACCCTTGATTTTGAAAAGGTAATTATTTTGTCGGTTAATGAAAAAACATTGCCACAAGGTAAACGTCAAAATACCCTCATTCCCTTTGATGCCCTAAGCGACCCACAGTTCAATTTGCCAACACACAACCATGCTGATGCCGTAATGGCTTATCACTTTTTTAGACTATTGCAACGTGCCAAAGAAGTAGTATTGGTGCATGTGTTACCCTCAGATACCTATGGAGCTGGCGAAAAAAGCCGTTTTATTCTACAGATAGAACACGAATTAGCTAAATTGAATAAGAATTTAAATATTACTTATCCAACCGTAAAGTTTATAGGATTAGGAGAATCAGAGGAGGTAGAAGAAACTCCGTTGCTCATTCAAAAAACCGATGATATTCTGGCATTTATCGAAGAAGAAATTACTGATAAAGGGATTTACCCTTCACAGCTCAACCAGTTTCTAGATTGTTCCTTAAAATACTATTTTACACGCATTGCAGGTATCAAACAAGAGGAAGAAGTTGAGGAAAAAATAGGTGTTGATACGTTTGGGAACTGGGTGCATAAAAACTTTGAGAACATCGATAAGAACTTTGTAGAAAAAGGAAGTACTATTGAGAAAGAAGGTTTACAAATAGTACTGGATAATATTGATGACTATTTAAAACAAGCTTTTATAGAGACCAATCAGGGTTTGAAAGTAGATGAAGGGATGAACTTTATTTTATACCAAATTGGAGAAACCATTGTCAAGAAATTTATTAATTATCAATTAACCAACGAACTGTTCCCGATTGAACTATTAGACGTAGAAAAAACACTAAAAGTAAGTTTCAATGCCAATGTAAACGGCAAAGAATTAGCCGTAAAAATAGCAGGAAGAATAGACCGATTGGATAGGGTATCGGGTAATAAAATCAGGGTAATAGATTATAAAACGGGTAAAGTAGAAGCCAAAGATTTGCTAATGAAACCCGAGGATTTTGAAGAAAAGCTACTTGGAGATACTGATAAAGATAAATTTCGTCAGCTTTGGCTGTATAAATACATGGTATTGAAACAGATGCTTTCTGTAAAGGGATTAACCATCAGAGGTGTAAAACTACCTGAGGATGCCAACGAGGTAAGTGCTGGGATATATTCGTTCCGTAATATTGATGAAGGATTGTTGGAACAAAAAATCAATTTTACATTGGGTGAATCAGCCCAAGAGTTTGTCGTAGCATCGGAAAAATACCTCAATCGTTTTGTCAATGAGTTATTAGACCCCGCAAAACCATTTGAAAAAACCAAAGACCAAACCAAATGTGAATTCTGTGATTATAAAAGGATTTGCGGAAGGTAACAACATCAAAAAGGTAGGGTTGTATTGCATACGACCTTCATGCATGAACAAAAAATATTAAAATACTGACGAATGCAATTCGTCAGTACTAAAGTGTCCCTATCAAAATATTTCTCAATTATTTTCCCCTCCCTTGTGATTTTTTCACCATGTTGTACACTAATACAGTATCATTAATAAAAAGGATAACATCTTAGTGGACAAAAAGGAAACATTTATCAAAGCAATAAAAGAAAATGAAGGCTTTATCTTCAAAATTGCGTCTGTATATACCAATAATACAGACGATAAGCATGATTTAGTACAGGAAATCATTTACCAACTTTGGAAATCGTACGACTCTTTTAATCACCAAGCAAGTCTGAGTACTTGGATGTACAGGATTGCGTTGAATGTAGCAATTTATCAACTAAAAGTATCAAAAAGAAGGATTTTGACAGTCCCCATTGAGGGGCATTTTTGGGATAATCAAGAAAATGATGATAGTGATACAGAAGAACAATGGCGAATATTTAGACAACTAATTGATAGCCTGAACTTATTAGATAAAGGTATCATCATGCTCTATTTAGAGAATAAAAGCTATGAGGAAATGGCAGAAATTATTGGTATTTCAGTCAGCAATGTAGGAACGAAACTTTCAAGAATTAAAGAAAAACTAAAAGCACAAATTACTAAACAACGATAACAATGGAATTAGATGATTTAAAAAATACTTGGGAGAAGGCAAATACTCCATCAGAAAAACAACGTTTAACCCCTCAAATCATTGACCAGATGACACAGCAAAAATATGACTCGAAAATGAAGAAAATTGCTTACCCAGAAATAGTAGGAATCGCCATTTGTTTAATTGGCGGGGCTTTTATAGCCATCAACTTTTATAAATTAGATACTGCTTTTTTGCAAGGTGTTGGTGTTTTATCAATAATGCTATTACTAACGCTTTCTGGAATTAGTTTGTTAAGTCTAAGACAATTCGGTATATACGCAACTATTGATAAACCTTATGCAGAAACACTTAAAATGTTTGCCAGCCAGAAAATGCAATTCTTCAAGCTTCAAAAAATCAATGTTACATTGTGCTACTTACTCTTGGTTACAGTAATCATTTTATTGTCTAAACTTTTTAATGGTAAAGACCTCACAGACAGTAAATCTTTTTGGATATTCTCATTTACTATTGGCTACATCTTCTTATTGTTTTACTCGAAATGGGTAGCTAAATTTTATCAGAAAACATTGAGGGAGACAGAAGAATTGTTGGCAGAGCTATAACTCCCTTTTCGGCGTCGGGCTGTTAAATGACTTTCTTATTCTTAGCGAGCGACTTAAGTCGCTCGCTAAGAATAAGAATAGTAATAGCATTACTTTTTCAATAATGTAGTATACGATACGACCCATAATTAATTTCTCTCTCTACAAACTCAAATTAATACCAGCTTGTAAAGCATTACTTTTCATATATGTTTTTACTTCTTGGTTTTGTACCCACGAATTAAATGAATTTTGGGTTGAACCTTCTATATGCAAACCCAATCTTGGAGCAAACTGCCAGCGGATACCAAGTCCTGCACGAATACCAAATATAAAATCAGAAGCATTTTCAAGATGGCCAGTCGTGTAGCTAATTCTCGCTTTTTCATTTACTGCTAAAGACGAAGACACCATCATAAGAGCATCGTTAGCTATGTAAGTGTAAGATGTTTGTCTTTGAAAAACAAAATCAGCAATTGTATAAAGTTGAAAATTGATGTATTTTTTCTTTTTACTTTGTAAAGATATAAGGTCATTCTGAGTGGTTATTGCAAGACTATAAGTCTTTATTGTATGATTTTCATGCAAGAACACATCTCTTGTGCTATCTAAAGTATTAGGCACTTTTGTAATAAAACCATCTAATCTATTAACGGGAATGTTAACCGTACCTGTTGGGAAAACTGCACTATAGTATTGTGTATCATTTTTGGTAGTCAAATTTAATTTGGGCGACACCCATAAACTACTCCAAATAGGTAAATAAATATATGGAGCACCCACATCATACGTATTGTATGCCAAACTTATGCCCATTCTTGATTTTTTTGTGAGCTTCCATGCAACACCAGCCTTCAAATTATAGGCTGTTCCTTTGTCAGGATACATGATAGTCCCTATCATAGATTTATCAGATTTTAAAGTCCATTCATTCCAAAGTTTGCCATAATCAAATGAAAAGATAGGGTGTTTTAAACTGAATTTAGAGCCTGTATCTTCAGGTTTACTCTCATGTTTGTCTGCCTCTTCGGTATCAGTTAATAGTTGAATGGGACGAATTTTTCCAACAAGATTTTTATTATTTTTCGTTGATAAATCATTCAACTTTAGGTCTTTATGGCTGATTAGATTTAGAAAGTTATTTGCGACCTTGTTATCTACAGCAAGTATTGCCGTATTGTTATTGTCGATTTCTACAGATGTTGGGTGTGTGGGATTATTAGTTTTATCACCATCACCATTTATCGAATACAACTTTTTATGAGTTGTTGGCTTTCTATAAACCGTAGGTTTGACAGATTCTTTTTCTACATGATTGACAAAACTAACTAAATTGCTTGTTGAATTTCCAGTATCATTCTTTTCAGCTTTAACTTCATTTTCAACACTATTTATGACTGCTTTTTCATCTTTTGAGTTAGCTAATGTTTGTGTCGCATTTACCACTTTACCAAGTGAAGCAATCTCTTGACGATTCTCCTTCATGGCTTCATTGTCCGTTAAAAACCAGAAGGCAATACCAGCAATAATAATAAGCCCTAACGATAAGATAGTATATTTAAGCAAAGGTGTTATGCCTGCGGTTTCTTTACCAATGGTTTCAGTAGCGATACTACTCCAAAGGTTTTCGGGCGGAGGAAAAGCTTGATTTTCAAGAGACTTTTTGAAAAAGCTATCTAATTTATGTTCTTCGTTATTTTCCATTGTTAGTCTTTATTTCGTTACCCCCGATAATTTTTTCTGTAAAATTCTCCTAGCATCAGCCAAGTTAGATTTAGAAGTACCCTCGCCAATGCCCAATTGTTCAGCGATTTCTCGGTGTTTCAATCCTTCAAAAACATAAAGGTTAAACACTAATCTGTATGACGGTGGTAATTCTTGAATGAGTTGTAAAATTTCCTGACTTGATAAATAACCCAGAATGTCATCATCACTTTCTAGGTCAAAAGTCTCCTCGTGATTGTTTATTGTTACATGCTTCCATTTGGTCTTGCTTCGGTAATATTCCAAGGCAGTGTTTACCACTATTCGTTTTGCCCAGCCTTCAAAAGAACCTTCATGTCTGAATGTTTTAAGCTGATGGTAAATCTTGATAAAACTTTCTTGTAAAATATCCTTAGCTTCGTCTTTGTCAGCCGCATAACGCAAACACACGCCAAACATTTTTGGCGAAATAGCTTGGTAAATCTTCTCGAAAATAAGATGATTTCCCTCTTGAAATTGTTCTATGTATGATGAGAGTTTATCAGGCATAATTTTAAACGAATAGCTAAGAAATCGATTTCTAAAGATAAGATGGATTTTGTGTAGAAAAGGTGGGGTGGAGGAGAGAATTTTTTTGAGATAAAAGACTTTAGGCGAAAGACGCCTGACTAAAGAAAGCTTACATCTGAAAATTGAAAACAAAAATAAGAATAAAAGAAATCTCCAACATCTGCGTATTAAATCAGCGTAAATCAGCGGGTAAAGATTTTTTGAAAAAACTATTTTGTTGTGTCATGATTTTTTACCCGCAGATTTACAGAGATTTTAATCACAGATTTTACGCAGATTTTTTCTAACGTCCTAAAGTCCCCCAAAAATGCAACCAATTAAACCAACCCGCTACTATCCGAATGAATTAATGGACAAACTTCGCCAAACAGGTGATGAAGTAGCCGATGATATTGTATTACAAGTATTTCAGCAAACCGAGATGGCAGGGCTACGTCATTTTTTCCAATGGCTCAACACCAACGAAACAGAATATTCTTTAGCCATTGTCAATGAATTTGTAAATCAACAACCCATTTTACCAGACTTCGCCGATTGGAAAATTATGCAAAAAGGCATGAAATTTTTCCAAGAAAATCAAGAACGCATTAGTATTATGTTGGCTTGCTTGGCTTTACCTTATTGTTATGCAGGAGCAGACGGTGCAAGGGTTTTAGCAAAATCACAGCGAATACAAACAGATACCTTAAAGCGACTTGAAGAAACAGGCGACTTTATATTTACTGTTATGCAAGAAAAAAACTGGCAGAACGGTATGGCTTATCGTAAAATATTAAAGGTAAGGTTAATGCACGCCGCTATCCGTTTCTTTTCAGAATATCATGGAACATGGGATAATGCATGGGGGAAACCCGTTAACCAAGAAGACATGGCTGGAACCAATGGAGCTTTTTCATACATTGTTATCAGAGGATTAAGGAAGTCGGGCAAAGCACCCGAAAGTACAGAAGCCGAAGCCTATTTGCATGTATGGAATGTAATTAGCCATATTATGGGCGTAGAAAAAGTATTAATTCCTAATAACCTTAGAGAAGCCTTTACGCTAGATAAAGTAATTGCCAAGCGTCAGTTTCGGTCATCTGAAGAAGGTAAGTTACTTACCAAAGCACTCTTACAAACCTTGGAAAGCTTTGTGCCAAATACGCTGTTGAAATCATTTCCAGCAGCACAAATGCGTTTTTTGTTGGGAGATGAAGTAGCAGATTTACTAGGAATCCCAGCCGTACCCTTTGAAAGTAAATTGATATCTTTTATTCCTAGCAAGCTATTATTTAAGTCTTCTGAATAATATTAGCAAAAAGTTAAGACTACGCCAAGCGAGGGAATTAAAGAGTAAAATATTATTGCTCATATAGTTCAATAACGTTAAAATCAATAAGCTTATACACGTTTGTTGGGTTATCAATAGAAGGAATATGATATTCATTATCAATCAAAGATTGAATATCTTGAATAGTGCTATTATTTAAAACAAATATATTTCTTTGGTCAACTACATATCTCGTTCCATCATCTTTTATTGTTGATATGGCATTTCTATTACAATAAGCCGAAACTATTAGTAATTCAAAAATCTCATGAAAATCGCTTTTGTTTACTTTTAACAGATAATTAGCATCATTCCAAATTATAAATCTTCGTTGAGGTTCTGTTTCAAAATTCATTAAAAGGTCATATAATGCATCAAATCTCGCTGAAAGTTTATATCCTATAGGCATTGATAAATTAACTTGATAAATAAAACTTTCAAGATTGTTGATATTTTTACCAAATAGAGTCGTGACTTCATTATTTCCTTCGCGAATTAATGCTTGAGTATAATTTGTAATAAACCAGATTAAATTATCATCACTATTAGTTTTATTGATTATAATAAAATCACTAGCAGAAGCATTACTTTCTATTTCTTGCTTCCATGTATTAATAGGGGCATTTATATTTATTATAATGTTGTTTAATCTCATTCTAATGTTTTTTTATTAAGCGATTTTTAAAAGTCAATTTATAATCTCGTATTTTATATATTATTTCTTAATGTCCTTCAATCATAAAGTCTTGAATCTAAAGTCTAATGCCTTCTAGACCAAAGTCCTCCAGTCCTAAAGTCCCCCAATCAAAAAACTAAATTTTCTTTTTCCCAACCTTATCATGAAATTTTAGGTAGGTCGGCAATGCCGCTGAGCCATACCACGGATATATCTCGGCTTCTAATAGTTTTTCTTTAATAGCAGGGTCGGTTATTAGTAAATCGTTGGCTTCAGTCACGGTTTTTACATTTAAGATGAAAATTCCTCGGTACGATTTATCATTCTTTCCTAATGGCCCAGCTACTACTAATTTTCCTAATGATGCCAGTCGCCCGATATTGGCTAAATGTCCTCTAAATAGGCTATCCACAGTTGCTTTATTTTCAATTTTATTAGGGCCAGTTTTTAGCATGACCAGTATATAACTCTTCATACCGTAGTCATCAGCACCCAAAGAGTCAGCCAATTTCTTATCATAATCAGGATTATCAGCCTGACAAATGGCTGTAAAGCAAAAGCTACCAACCAGCATTATTGTAAATATGTATTTCATAATTAAGGTTATTTAATTGCTGTTAAGGGGTATTGTTTGAAAATATTGATGATAAAATTGTATGGAAAACCTTATTTTTTAAATCTCACTAACAAGTAAACAAATGATTTGTTAGGAGGCTTAATTGTTGTGGCGGGAGCTATTTTTACCTGACCAACATATTTTTTTAAATAATAATAGTACGCTTGTATTTGTGGAGGATAATTAGAAGAAGAATCAACATTAGAAAAACTTATATTCTTACCATTATTAAGCTGAATTTTCAACTTCTGAATATCTATCCTTAGTATTTTACCAATATTGTTTACGTGCAACTTAATAACACCCAGCCCTGTTCCCTTTAATTTATCAGGTAAATTAACATACACGCTTTTTCGTTTGATATTAAATGGGAAAACCTCAATAGGGTCAATGATTACTTCAGCAATAGAATCAGTTTTTGAAACTTGCCCGTAAATATTATTGACAAGGAGTAAATTAAAAGTTAATAATATAATTTTGAAACTGTTTTTCATAAGTGTACGGCGTTAGCAAATATTGACTATATTCCCCTAGCTTGGCGTTGTGTTCCTACACTACATCAGTGTGTTCTGCAATATTACATTGCAAAAATGCAATGCCTTTTATAATTATTTTCAAGTTGTGTACTCATACCACTAGCCTTTGTGGACTAAGCGTAGCCTTCTAAGAAGGCTTGACACACTGACGTAGTGAAAAACACTACGCCAAGCGAGGGTACTAAAGTCTAGCGTCTAATGTCTTCTAGTCCTAAAGTCCCTCCACATATTTTTTGAAATTATCAATTACAGCTTGTGTAAAAGCCTCTTGTTCAGGAATTGACGTTTCGGCTTCAGGGTCGAAGGTTTCGATTAAAATAGTTTCATCGCCATTAGCTTTGAATATATTTACAACTTTTCTACCATCAAATAAAGTAGATTCAATGTATTCGTTGATAATTACTTTGTCGTAGATACCCGTAAAATCGAAGGCTACGCTACCATCTTTGGCTTTCATTTTGTAGATAAACTTTCCATTATCCTTTAAATCTAACGTTACACTAGTAGTTTCCCAATCCTCCGAAGGGTTATTCCATTGAATAATATCCGCAGGCGTTGTCCAGTATTTCCAAACTTTTTCTATTGGAGCTTTAATGATTGTTTGTACAGAGAGTGCTTCCATCTTTTAATGATTAAGATTAATTTTTTTTGTCAACCAAAAAAAATTACATAAGTTTTACTTGTTAAATAGATACCAAATTTATCTCAACACTATTCAAATTAAGAAAATAAACACAAAAATGCTAACACGACAATCAGGTTTGACCAACGAACACACTCCAAGCTACTAAAGCTTGGAGTGTGAAGGATTAGAAATACTTATTTAATATAGTATTGGATGTGGCAAGCTAACATCCCTATCAAGGTGTGATATCCCTCTGTTGAAATTGTGGAGACTCGTTACCCAGAAAAAACAATGGGTTTTGTAGATAAATAATATCTTTTAGTATAAAAATCACAGAAAGTCCTTTCAAGTAAATGAAAGGACTTTCTGTTTTATTCTTTACCCAAACCCCACAGGCTTGCATTGGTTTACGTAGATATTTTTTACTTTTATCTTACAATACCAAGATACAATATTATTAAACGATGAACATCAATACAAACCAATTTGAACAGCATACTTATGATGCCATAGTAGTGGGCTCAGGAATTAGTGGAGGGTGGGCTGCTAAAGAACTTTCGGAAAAGGGATTAAAGGTTTTAGTACTAGAACGTGGGCGAAATATTGAGCACATCACAGGTTATAAAACTGCCCTAACTGACCCTTGGAATTTTGAGCATGGCGGGAAAGCCCCTTTAGATATTATTGCGAAACACCCTATTCAAAACCGCACAGGGTTTACCATCACAGAATCTACTCATGAACATTTTGTAAATGATTTAGAAAATCCATACATCGAAACCAAACGTTTTGATTGGATTCGTGGCTATCATGTAGGCGGTCGTTCATTAATGTGGGGACGTGTTTCGCTACGTTGGAGTGATATTGATTTTGAAGCAAATTTGAAAGAAGGAATAGGAGTAGACTGGCCAATTCGATATAAAGATATCGCTCCTTGGTACAGCTATGCCGAAAAGTTTGCAGGAATATGTGGTACACGAGATGGACTTCCACATTTACCCGATGGCGAATTTCAACCACCGATTGAATTTACCTGTGCCGAAGAACATTTTGCAAAAGAAGTGCACCAAAAATTCCCGAATCGTTACCTGATTCACGGTCGTGGAGCACACATTACTAAGCCTACAGCCGAACAAACGGCGTTAGGGCGTGCTTCGTGTCAATCACGTGATATGTGTATGCGTGGTTGTCCATTTGGTGCATATTTTAGCTCACAAGCTGCTACGTTGCCTGCGGCTAAAAAGACTGGAAATCTTACTGTTCGTCCGCATTCTATCGTCAATTCTATTATCTATGATGAACAAAAAAAGAAAGCAAAAGGCGTAAGAGTAATTGACGAACAAACAGGGGAATGGCATGAGTTTTTCGCCAAAATTGTGTTCCTAAATGCCTCCGCTTTGGGTTCAACTTTTATACTATTGAATTCTGTTTCTAATCGTTTCCCGAACGGGATGGATGATAGCGGGCAATTGGGGCATAATTTGATGGATCATCATTTCAGAATTGGGGCTTGGGGCGAGATAGATAAATTTAAAGATAAATATTACAAAGGCAGAAATCCAGTAGGAGGGTACGTACCTCGTTTCCGAAATATTGGCTCGGACAAACGTGATTATTTACGTGGCTTTGGCTATGAAGGCGGGGCAAGACGATACAGACAAGGGGGTGGAGAAAACGAATTTGGAGCGGATTTTAAACACAAGCAAACACAAATAGGCAATTGGAGCATGGATTTAGGAGGCTTTGGTGAGTGTTTGCCTTATTATGAAAATAAGGTCGAATTGTCTAAGCAAATTTCGGATAAATGGGGGCAACCTGTTTTAAAAATGGATGCTGAATTTAAAGAGAACGAAAAGAAAATGCGTGTGGATATGAAAAATGATGCTGCCGAAATGCTGGAAGCCGCAGGATTCAAAAATGTAAATAGTTATGACGATATTAGCTACCCCGGGTTAGGGATTCACGAAATGGGAACAGCCAGAATGGGACACGACCCTAAGACTTCTGTCCTCAACAAATGGAATCAGGTTTGGGCTTGTAAGAATGTATTTGTAACAGATGGAGCCTTCATGACTTCAGCATCTTGTGTGAATCCATCCCTAACTTATATGGCCATGACTGCCCGTGCGGCTGATTATGCGGTGAAAGAATTAAAAAAAGGAAATTTATAAACAATCTAAAATCAACCAATGAAAACAGTTCAATTGATTGCAGGCTTAATCGTTTGCCTAGTGTTCAGTAATACAACTTTCGCACAAGATGCTCCGAAAAAAGGAATAGAAATTCTTTCTTATAACCACGTGGGTTTGGCAGTAAAGGATTTGAAAGTAAGTGCAAAGTTCTATCGAGAGATTATCGGATTGTCCCCTGTAGATGTGCCAGATAACTTATTAGCGATCAGAAGGTGGTTTAAAATAGCACCGGGGCAAGAACTGCATTTATTACTGGGTAGAGAACAACCTGTAGCCAATAATGATAAAAACGGTGCGCATTTTTCATTATCAATTCCAACTAATTCTGCTGATGGTATTGAGGCTTTTTTGAAAGCAAATAATGTGGCTTATCATAGACAAATGCGTTTTGATGGAGCTTTTCAAATCTATGTTACTGACCCAGATGGCTATGTAATAGAACTGAATGAGCCTAAGAAGTAAACAATCGCAGTCGCTCGTCTCTGACGAGTGACGACTATTAAAAGGCTTCTAGCCGTCATTGTTTTTTCGGCTGGAAGCCTCATAATAATTGTCACTCGCTTGAAGCGAGCGACTGCACTGTGTTTACATTTGTATTACCTTTGACTAGTTTTTATGGGCGAAAGGGGGCAAGCACTGCTATATAAATAATAAGCTGGGTCGGTAACGATACCAGCTTTTACAGGATTGTTATGAATATAATCTACTTTTTGTTGGGTTACTTTCTGAGAATATAATTCAATGGGATAATTTGTTTTTTGCCAAAACATAAACTCAGCATTTTGTGCATAGCGATTAGCAAAAAACTTAAACATATACAACATCCATTCTTGCCTACTTTCTTCTGGATTCGCTTGAATCAGTTTTAGAATCTCTTTTGCTGAATAACTCTTAAAGTCTCGTAATAAATCGCCCAATCGTAATGCATTATTTCTCCTACAAATCAGATGGATATGACTTGGCATGATTACATATTCAAAGATTTCTAAATCTTTGTGTGCCTGACAATACTTTAAATTTTTAATGATTTCTTCAGTATAGATTTGTCGTGTGAAAACATCAATCCAACCTACTACGGAGAGCGTTATGAAATAAGTAGCATAAGGAACGTTGGCTTTTCTTAGTTCAGACATATTAGTGTTTTTTTTAGGGGTAGATTTAGGCTGGAAGCCTTTTAATAGTCGTCACTCGCCAGAGGCGAGCGACTGCTTATTTACTTTTATTAGAAGTTTGGTTTTAGCAAATACTTAGCATAAAAGTCATCAATTACTTTTACGGCATCTGTCGGATTATCCACTAATGAAATCAAGTTTAAATCATCTGGATTAATATTTCCTTCCGAAATCATCGTCTCCTTTACCCATTCCAATAATCCACTCCAATATTTTTTGCCTACCAATACTACTGGAAAACGTCCTATTTTTTGGGTTTGCATCAATGTAAGTGATTCAAACATTTCGTCTAAAGTACCAAATCCACCGGGCATGATAATAAACCCTTGAGAATATTTTACAAACATTACCTTACGAACAAAGAAGTATTCAAAATCAATACTCTTGTCGCGGTCGATGTAGTCATTTGGTTTTTGCTCAAAGGGCAATTCTATATTTAAGCCTACCGATTTTCCACCTTGTAATTTTGCACCTTTGTTAGCCGCCTCCATCAGGCCAGGCCCACCACCAGTAATTACGCCATAACCATGACGAACCAACTTTGAGGCAATTTCTTCAGCCATTAAATAATAAGGATTTTCGGGTTTTGTTCTTGCCGAGCCAAAAATAGAAACACATGGACCAATCTTTGCTAATTTGTCTACCCCCTCTACAAATTCAGCCATAATCTTGAAAGTTCTCCAAGATTCTTCAGAATGAATTTCTGCCCAAGTATGGTCAATAAACGCTTTTTTAATCTTATCATCGTGCGTCATTAGTTTCTCGCTCTCTCTGTCTGTCATAGCTTTTCTAATTTTAATCGTTAAAAAATATTGATACTTCCGTACCTTTGTTAATGAATAAGTTGAAGTAACGAAAAAAAACGTTAGATTTTACAAATACATACTTTTTTATGGAATTTATCAAGAAAATCGCCATCGGAGGTGACCATGCAGGGTTTGAATATAAAACCGAATTAATAAAATTTTTAACAGCCGAAGGCTACGAAGTAAATGATTTTGGGCCTTATAGTGATGCTTCTTGCGACTACGCAGACTTTGCTCACCCAGTAGCATCAGCCGTAGAAAACAAGGAATATACCTTTGGTATTTTGTTGTGCGGTAGTGCCAACGGAGTGGCTATTACTGCTAATAAACATCAGGGAATTCGTGCAGGATTGGCTTGGAATGTAGAGGTTGCATCATTGATACGTCAGCATAACGATGCCAACATCTTGTGTATTCCTGTTCGATTTATGAGTTTAGCAGATGCTATTGAAATTACAAAAGTGTTTTTCTCAACTGAATTCGAAGGGGGAAGACATAAAACTAGGATTGATAAGATACCTTGCTAATCCTATTATCACTAGCGAGGGGCTTAAGTACCTCGCTAGTGATAATATGTTGAAAATGATATGCTTAATATTAATTTAACTCATAAACGCCATTTCCAACTGCATGATATTTACGAGCTAATACGGGTATTCTTTTGAATAACTTTGGTGTTAGGTTTACCTTGTCAATAATTACTTCTGGATAATCCTTCTCGAAATTGCTCAAAATGTTAATCACATTATTATAATTATCCAAATTCTCCAGTTCGTATTTTGCTAAACTCCAATTGATATAAGGAGTAGCGGCAAAGTTATTTTTGTACTCTTCCATACCATCGCCAAAAACCAGTATTTTTTTATTGCTTAGTTTTATGTCAGGCTCTTCTTTTAGTTTCAAGTTTTTGAGTTGTACAAAAGTTTCTACCCCTTTGAAATATACTGCTTGGTAGTGAATCAATAAAACAGCCGAAAACAACGCTAAGCATGTTAGCTCAGCCAACCACGCTCTTTTGGTATTATTAAAAAAACTAACGGTGAAAAATGCGATTGCAGGCACAAAAATGATGAATTGCATGGGTGCCAAGAAAGGCATTAAACCGATAGACACAACCCCAGCGATGGCCCAAATCATCATTACTTGTTGACAACGAATCTGGTAATTATTGAATCCAACGGCATTTACCAATCTTAGAAAGCCTAATACTCCGAAAGTGAAAGGAAGAAGCAACGTAGCCAACAAACTTCGGAAGTCATTCAAATCATATTGACGAAGCTGTAATACGGAAGAAATAAAGTTTCTGGAGAAAGCGTCATACGTACCATTCAGATAGAAAAATAGTGCAGTAAGTAATAAAGGAAACAAGAACCCAAAAATTGATAAAGAGTGCTGACGCAACGTAGTACCACTAAAGAATAATAATGAGGAGGTAGCCCACAAAATAAATACCCCTGCTGGAGGATAAAATAAGGTAGCCAATCCTATAAAAAAGCCAATTTCAAATACTTCATCGGTTGCTTGTAAACGGTTCATTTGTTTAACCAAGGTACCCAACGACAGTAATACGAAGGTAGTAGCCATCAATACTGGTGACAGTGTACAGCAGTCGAACGATATGTTCATAAAAAGTAAATAGAACAAACCTGGCAAGTAATTCCTTTTTACGAAGAGGTCTCTGTTATTGACCATTACGTTGAAATAAACAGCTTGAAAGTAGGTAAGTAGCAAAGCCACAATTTGATAAACAGACTGTGAACGCCCAAAGAGTCCGTCGAGCCCAGCGTAAACTAATGTAGAAAGCGGAGCAGTATTATCCCAGATTTCAGAATACATTACAAAGCCTTTGTTGATTTGCTCGCCAACCAACATCCATTGCAATTCTGGAATCAGTTGTGGTAAACCTACCAAATACACGGGCATTCGGATAAGGATTAGTAAAATCAATAAACTAAAAATTTGATAGACAGCGTTTACTTTAAAGAAACTGAGCATATTTTGTTAAGGTATTCAAGTTTTTCACGAATTTACGGTGAATCCAATAATTATTCCGAAATTTGTGAGATTATTGAAGAAGAGCATAAGAAGTTTATGCAACGGCGCAAATAATGATTATTAGTATTTGCAGAAATTAACATTAAAATGGAATCGAAAAGACAACAACAATTCGCTAAATTAATTCAACAAGATTTGAGCGACATTTTTCAAAAAGATATGCGTACAACTTTCGGAAAGGCATTTGTAACGATAACAGACGTTAAAATGACTCCCGATTTAGCAATAGCAAGAGTATATCTAAGTTTTATGCTAGCTAACGATAAAGCAGGTTTATTACAAGACATTCGTGAAAAATCTAAGCATATTAGAGGGATTTTAGGCAATAGAATTCGTAATCAAGCGAGGATTATTCCAAACCTTGAATTTTTTATCGACGATACCGCTGAATACGCCGCCCAAATGGATGCCTTAATTTCTGGTCTAGACATTCCACCGTTGAAAGAAGGAGAGGAGATAGAGGAGTAGATAGAGAGTTGTGAGTTAGTGATTGAGTTAGTGATTTGTGATTGAGTGATTTTTTGAACACGTTCAACACTACTCATTATTTACAGAAAAGATATTTTAAGAAAAATCGTCAGCTCGAAACTCACTAACTCACCACTGCCTAATTCACTAACTCACTCAATCACAACTCACTCAATAAAATCATTATGAATTTCCCTTTCTTTATTGCAAAACGATACTTTTTTGCTAGAAAAAAAACATCTTTTATCTCTTTAATATCGATGATTTCGATGTTAGGAGTAGGTGTTGGAACGATGGCTTTGGTAGTTGTTTTGTCAGTATTTAATGGACTAGAAGATTTCCAAAGAGGCTTGTATAAAAGCTTTGATGCCGATTTGAAAGTTAGTGCTAAAAAAGGAAAATACTTTAGCTGTCCACCAGCACTCTTAAAAAAAATCAGCAAAGTTCACGGTATAGGAAGTATCACACAGGTAATTGAAGAAAACGTGTTACTACGTTACCGCAATGCCCAAATGGTCGTAAATTTAAAGGGTGTTGACGAAAGTTTTTTGAAACAAGAACGTTTGCAGAAAACCATGATTGATGGTCATGCCATCCTTCAAGATAGCGGCATTGCTTATTCCATTGTAGGGTCGGGTATTGCCGTGAAGTTAGGAATAGATATTGATGCTTTTTTTACGCCTTTAGAAGTATGGTATCCTAGAAATAAGCAAACAAAAACCTTGGACTTTTATGCTACCGATGCTTTTAATAAAATGAATCTGGTGCCAGCTGGTGTGTTTGCGATAGAACAACAATATGATGACAATTATATTTATGCACCCCTTTCGTTTGCCCAAAATTTATTTGAATTAGAAAATCAGCGAACGGCTTTAGAAATAAAAGTAGCTAATGAAGAGGAAGTGGCTACTATTCAAGATGCCCTAAAGGATGTATTAGGTAATGAGTTTGTCGTGCAAAACCAAGATGAACAACACGCTTCTTTATTAAGGGCTATCAAAATTGAAAAGTTGTTTGTATTCCTAACACTTACTTTTATTATAGGCATTGCTAGTTTTAATATATTTTTCTCGTTGTCGATGTTGGCTATTGAGAAAAAAGAAGATGTAAAAACCTTGTATGCCATGGGAGCAGATGCCAAAATCATACAAAAGATATTCTTATTAGAAGGCGCTATCGTCGCTTTTACAGGTGCTATCGTAGGGTTAATTTTAGGTTTCACCATTTGTTGGTTACAACTTACTTATGGCTTTATTTCAATGGGAATCGTCGGAGCTTTAATAGATGCTTATCCTATTAAAATGGAGTTCTCAGACTTCTTCTTTACGGCAGTAGTTGTAGTAATCATTACGTTATTAGCCTCTTATTTTCCAGCTAAAAGAGCCGCTAGTGTTGAGATTGTGTAGAAAAGTAAACATTATTTCGTAATCCTTTTATCTCATTTCTAGCGAGGCACTTAAGTACCTCGCTAGAAATGAGATAAAAGGATTATTAGTTTCTTGCTTTGTTTGACCTTATTTAAGGAAACATTTTGTAAAAACCGCTCTTTCGATAATATAAACCTCAAAGCCCTTTTCTATTAGCGGTTGACTTTAGTCAACCGCTAATAGAAAAGGGCTTTGTCGAAATAACCTATAATACAGCGTAAAGTATTAAGCTTCGCTCAGTTTCTCGCCTTCCCACTTACTCACAACTACTGTAGCTACAGCATTACCTACAACCGATGTTGCCGAACGACCCATATCCAAGAAAGGATCTACACCCAGTAGCAATACCAAACCCTCTTGTGGAAGTCCAAATAGCGTCATTGTACCCATAATTACTACTAAGCTTGCACGTGGTACACCTGCGATACCTTTACTGGCTAATAATAGCGTTAATAGCATCGTTACTTGTTGGTCTAAGTTCAATGGCATACCGTATGCTTGGGCAATAAAGCCAGTTGCAAAGGTCATATACATCATCGAACCATCAAGGTTGAAACTATAGCCTAATGGCAATACAAAACCGATGATTCTTTCGCTGATACCTAAGCCTTTCAATGATTCTATTTGCTTTGGCATGGAAGCCTCAGAACTTGCCGTACTAAACGAAAGTAAAATAGCATCTTTCATCGCTGCCATTAATCGCCAGTAAGGGATTTTTAATAGGTAGCAAATCAGCCAAAGTACTACAAAAATAAAGAAGAGCAATGCACTGAAAAAGCAAATAATCAAGTAGGCATAAGATACCAAAACCCCTAAACCGTTACGTGCAATCACGTTGGTCATCGACGCAAAAACTGCGAATGGCGCCAATAGCATAATGTAGCCTACTATTTTAAAGATAGCTTCACCAATCCAGTCTATTCCTTTTGATATTTTTTTGCCATGTTCGCCCATAGTAGCCAAAGCAATACCAAAAACGATTGAAATCATGATGATTCCTAAAGTTTTGTTTTCAGCAAATACTTGGAAAATATTGTCAGGGAAAATCTCAAAAAGGAAATCTTTGAAAGTCTTTAAAGGTTTGGCTGTTACTCCTGTTTCAATACCACTTTGAGGTAATTTCCAAGTACCAAATTCACCTGGGCGAGTAATATTTACGAAAACTAAACCTACCAATAATGATAAAATAGTAGCAAAATAAAAGTAAGCCAACGTTTTTAAGCCAATTCTACCTACCAAGCGGAAATCGCCCAATTTAGCCACGCCCACAGATAAAGTACAAAAAATAAGGGGGCCAACAATCAGGTGAATGCTTCTTAAAAAAATATCTCCTAATAATTTTATATTCTTGCTGGCTTCGTTGATTTGCTCTTCACTCAGCTGAGTGTGCATAATTTGCCCTACAATTATTCCGATGATAAACCCGATGATAATTTTAGTGGTAATGTTTAGCTTCATTTAATATTAAGTTTGTTTGTGTCGAAATGATTAGATTTTAGTCCTAAATTTCAATGAAATGTATTTTCTCAAAACGAATTAACACAAAAAATCCACCCTTTGCAAATTAGAGTGGATTTTGCTTTACTGAAAGTAACGTTTATAAATCGGTTTTCTATATAAAAATTGAAGGTATAACAATGGATATACCAAGTAATCAGTCAATAAATAAGGAGTATTAAAGTCGATATTATCCGTGATGACCGTACCAGTTTGCTGGCTTTCTAACCTATGTTCATGGTGCCAATATTTCAAGAAGAAAGGGAGTATAGTACCTTGGTCGATAAAATAAATGCTGTGTTCGCTATTCTTTTGTTCGATGATATTTGAAATCCAATCTTGTTTAAAGAAAATAAAGTTCAATACCAGATGCACAATATCTCCTTTCTGACAACCGTCAAATTGTTTAATAACGACAGGAGGAAAAGGAGGGGCGAGTGCTTTGAATAATTTTAAATCAAAACCTTCCCATACACTGAGAAGGTCTTGATTTACGGTTGTCTTAATCTGTATTTTCATGGAGGGTTAGCTTAAGTAAGCTCTGATTTTCCATGCTATTTTTTCGTGTTCAGCCATAAGCCCTGTCAAGAAATCACTGGTTGCTGCATCTCCCAACTCATCGGCAGTAGTTTTGATATCCTGTCTTAATACCCTAATAATCGTTTCGTGGTCACTCAGTAGTTCTTGTAACATTTCTAAGGCAGCACTTTGTTGATGTTTGGTTTCTAATAATCTAGTTACAGCCAGAAACTCGTGCAAAGAAGCTAACGGAAAATGTCCTAGTGTACGAATACGTTCAGCAATTGCATCAATTTGCTCGTCAACGAAATCATACAAATCCTCAAAAAAAGTATGATATTCAATAAAATTGGGGCCAGTTACATTCCAATGGTAATTTCTGGTTTTGGTATAGAGCACATATTCGTCAGCCAATAATGTATTCAGAAGTGTTGAGGTTTTCTGTAAACTCTCAATAGAAATGCCAATGTTTGGAGTCATAAATTTATTTTTTTATTGATAACTTTCTAATCAACTAATTGTATAAGACGCTTTTGAAGTAAATATATGGATGATAGCTGCTAAAATAGCTTTTCCTATATTGATAAAAGCACTTGTAATAAATTCAACCGTGGTTTTAACCCCATTTGCCAACCATTGAATCAATGATTTTGTAAAATGGTTATTATCATCAGTTTTTTCAGGCTCTTTCTTTAAAAGAGTGGCTGTTTGTATAACGTCAAATTGTTGATTATTGTTTCTAAGAGTATCTTGTCTAATACGGTGTTTGGTATGCATTACCGTAGAATATTCAATCAAACCAAAACCTGATGCTTTGGAAAAAACAAAGAAGGTAAGTATGAAGATGAATAGCGTTTTCATTTTTTCAGTTGAGGTCAAAATAACAATACAAATTAATATAAGCAATTAAAATTAGTATGTAAAATTAAGTATAAATATTGGAATAGTCTTCATTAATAAAACTATTTCAATATTAAACAATCTTTTTATAAACGATTGAAAACAAAGCTCATAGCGGTATATTAAATACGGTTAGGGCTTCAATGCTATTTATGCCAATCTCGTGCCATTCGGAACGATTCTTTCTACTGCTGCTAATACTACTTCGCCATCTGGCAAAATAAAGCCCGTTACCAATACTTCTGAGATAAAATTGGCTACTTGTCTAGGAGGGAAGTTTGTTACACAAATAACCTGTTTGCCGACTAATTCTTCTTTGGTATATAATTTAGTAAGTTGTGCTGACGATTTCTTGTGACCAACTTCTGACCCTAAATCTATAAGTAATTGGTAGGCAGGTTTTTTGGCTTTCGGAAAATCGTTGGCTTCTAAAATAGTGCCTACTTGAAGCTTTACTTTCTCAAAATCTTCCCATGAAATAGTATCAGTGTTTAACATAAGGTAATAATAATTAGTGAAATTATTTTTGTAAAACAGGTATTTTTACGCTAAAATCTTCTATAAAAACTCGCTTACTTTGTAACAGTAAATCGTACTTGAAATAAGGAAAAATTTACGATAGCCTAAGTATTTCAATATATTTCTTAAAAAAGAGTTTGACTAGCCATTTAATTTATGAGAGAGCATGCACCTTTTCAATTAACTAGTGAATCTGGTGAAGTATTTAATCCAAACGATGTTGCGTTTGTGATGTATTCTCAAGTGCTCAATTTGCTTTTTGTAAAACTAAATAGTAGTAATGCACGGGAATCTATACAAATTGGAGTGCCCAAAAGAAAGAAAAATCTTCTACAAAATTGGCTTGATTACCATAAAATATACTATCCGCCTGAGGATTTCCTATAAATAAAATTACAATACCTATTATATATTTAATAATCTAACCCGTGCAAATTTTAGTTCTTATACACAAAATTCCCTCTTAACCTTATCCTTGTGTGGTACTATGTTTCGTAAGAAATTGGTACCACTTTTATTTTTCATAGAATTCAATCGGTAAGCCATCTGGATCACTGATGAAAAAGAAACTCTTCCCTGTAAATTCATCCACCCTGATACTTTCACAATCTATCTTATATCCTGTTAGATAATCGTGAGTTACCTGAATATCATTTACCTCAAATGCTAAATGTCTTAATCCACAGGCCTCAGGGCGTGATGGGCGAGCTGGAGGGTTCGGAAATGAAAATAATTCTATTTGATAAACTCCATTTACTGATAAATCTAATTTAAAGGATTCTCTTTCAGCCCTAAATACTTCATTCTCAATATTAAACCCAAGTATTTCAGTATAAAATTTTTTAGAAGTAGGATAGTCCGAGCAAATAATAGCGATGTGATGAATTTTATTGATAGCTAGCATAATCTCCTTTTTTATTTTCACAAAGATATTGATTGCTACAACATTCTTCAACAATAAAAGGCTTATTATTGAATAGTAATTTGGATAATAGGAAAGCTTGTTTTAACAGCCTTCCTATTTCGCTCACTTTTACTAATACAAGCCCATTTCATCAGCACTTGGTCCATAACACCCCGGAATAGGGATATCTAGTAAACGCAAGAAAACACCCAACTGCGCTCTATGGTGTACAATTTGGCAATAAGCGTGGCGAATAGTTTCGCTTTTTGGCGTTGTGCTATAAATAGTATCGCCATTTCTTAATGTCCAGCTTTCTTCTAATTGGTCTTCCGTAGCTGCCAATAAATGAATTTTAGCATCTTCTAAATTTTTTTCAAGTAAATTTAATAGGTCGGCAGTCGTATTAATAGTAACAGGTTGATAATCGCCCACGCTAAAATCTAATTCACTGGTTGTTAATGCCAATCCCACCCACGATGGTAACTCTGCAATATGAGTTGCCAATCTAAGCACAGTCATACTTTTAGGATGAGGTTGCCAGTTAAATTTATTTGCTGGAACAATCGATAACATTTTTCGAGTACTAACCGCTTCTTGGTCCAACTCCTTTAAGAACATTGCAATCATCGTCATTTTGTTAGTTTTTTGGTTGATGATGCAAAAAAACAATCCCTCACTGACAACCCTATGTCACAACTTTTTGAAAAAGCATAAATAAAATCAATAATTTACAGGAAGCAGTTTCATGTAGTCTGATAGGGGGATATGATCATTTTTTTGAAAGGACATTTGGGTATCTTTTACAACAATAATTCGTGAAACTCTGAAATCTCGATAGTCGTTTCTTTTATGACACCAAGCAATCAAATGCCAGTTGAAAGCATAGAAAACTAATCCTATAGGTTCAGCCCTACGACTACTGATTTCATCACTGTTATTCTTGTAGTCAAAATCGATGATGGTTTTAGCAGAAATGGCTTGTTGTAATGTTGATAGGTATTCATAATTGTGCTGTTCTCTATTCGGTGGAACTTGGATTTTGATTGTATCTGAAAGTGAATCTATTTTATCTTTTTGAGCATTGGGCAACACAGCCTTTACTTTATTCAATGCATTGGTATAGTGTTTTTGTATTGATTTATCAGTAAAACGATATACGATAGATTCCATTATTAAAAGTGCATTGGCTTCATCACTCGTAAGAGAAATAGGAGGAAGGAAGAATCCCTGAACGATGAAATATCCTTTGGCTTGTTCAAAACCTAAAGGTATTCCTGATTCATTCAAAGCTTTTAAATCTCGATAAACCGTGCGAATACTGATGTTGAATTTTTCTGCAATTTTTTCGGCAGGAGTATATTTTTTGGATTGTAGCAAAGTAAATATGCCAAATAGTCTATCAATACGATTCATAAATATCGAGGTTAGATAAGAATAAAAAAATAGAAATGATTAACGAGAAATAACGCTAGAATAAATAAAAAAATAACAGTCATCAGCTATATGTTAAAAAAAATAATTCTTGATTAATCTTACATTTTTTTCGATTATACAATTGTTTAAGCGTTCGTGATTTTGTATCTTTGTTTTAAATAACACACTGAAATACATTTAATAATATTTTTGATTAATTAGCTTTAGCAAGCCTTGTTTATTAACATGTGATAATACTTGTAATTTTTTGAGGCTCATTAAATGAGTTAATTAATCATAATATTATTAAATAAATTTGCACTAAGTAAGTAGAACGATAAATGTTAATTTCTCGAATTTATACAGGAATGGTTTTCTGTTTAATATGTTTTGTTTTGTGCAAGCATAATGCCTTCGCAAATGAAACAATTAATTTGACAAACCTTTCTGCTCCTTATAATATATCTTCTTCCCTTGAATATTTCGAATCGAGTAATTCAAAACTTAGCTTTCGTGATATTCAAAGTAAACAATTTGCTCCTTATTTTAAAAAAAATATTCATGTTGGTTTTTCAGACGCTACTCAATGGTTTAAACTAAACTTGGTTTCAGCAAAAACATCTAATTGGGTATTTGAATGTAGTAATCCAGTGATTGAATACATTGATGTTTTTATCCCACAACAAAATAAGCAATATAAGGTATTCAAAGGAGGCTGTTTTGTAGCCAAAGATAAAAGAAGCTATACTTCATCTTACCCCATTATTCATTTTAATTTATTGGCTAATCAACCCCAAACAATATTTATTAAAACGAAAAGTCAAAGGGCCTTTTATGCAACTTTCCTGATAATGCCCGAAGCTGTTCACGAAATAAAAAGATATTCAGATGAACGTAAAGTATGGATTTTGGATGGCGTTCAACTATTAGGAAATTTCCTTATTTCTATCATAGCCTTCTTTTTATTGAAAACCAATACCTATAAGATTTTCGCTATTTATTCGCTTTGTATTTTATTTACGGTATCTGCCTATCATGAATCAATCGGAGATTACTTTACCAACAACCCAGTACAATCTACCCTTATCAATGCTTTGCCTTATCGCCTTTTAGCTATCTTCGAAATTGTATTAACAATTAGCTTTTTACCAATAACGACCTTATATCCCAAATGGGTAAAATGGTATTTGTATTTATCCATTGTTTCCACTTTAGTGTTGACCCTAGCCATATACTTTGATTATAACTGGAGGTGGATAAAAATGAATGTACTGAATACCCTGATTGCTGATTTCTCTATTATTCTACTTTTTGCTTACGCATATTACAAAAAGGTAAAATTAGAATGGTTGTTTGTGTTTTCATTTATCTTTAGTTTTACGGGCTTTATTTTTCTTCAACTCAGGCTTTTAAAAGTCATAGATTTTGCATTTATCGATAATCTTGTATTTTTCTCAGACCCTATCAAAATCACTTTTTTTGTTTTGCTAATCTGTAAAATCTACCTGAGGTCTCAGCAATCAGAAGTAGACCCAGCAATTATGTTAGAATATCAGCCAGAATATCATAACATACCGCTCAACAATAATGACCATCATCCTCCTTCACCGATTACCTCTTTCGCCGACCTAAATTTTGAAATAGAGAAATTCTCTGTACCCATACAACAAGAACAGCATATTAATCAACAAGACGAAGCTTTTCTGCAAAGAATAGAGCAAATTATTGAGGCTCATCTGTCAGATAGTGCTTTCAATATTACAGACTTAGCCGATGAACTTAATATAAGTACCGTACAATTAAGAAGAAAATTAAAAACTTTAACGAACCAAACCACCGTTGAATTTATCAGAAACTACCGCTTAAAAAAAGCTGCGGAGCTACTGAAAAATCGCAACGGTAATGTCTCCGACGTAGCATTTCAAGTAGGTTTTGAAAGTCTTTCATATTTTACAAAAGTATTCCAGGAATCTTTCGGGAAATCGCCATCCGAATGGTCTAAAAGTTTTAAATAGTACTTTTTAAAGTTTGTAAAGCCAGTAATATAGTACTTTTTTAGGTTTTTTGTCATAAATGAACAAATTTTTGTCGATTTCAAGTTAACATTTTCAATATCTAAATTGCAATTTTGTAGTAGTAATAATTCTATAATTATGAAAAAATTATACCTTACTAAAAGTAGTCAAGTTGCTCTGAAAGAAATTCTATATTTAAAGAGTGATGAAAATTATACCGCCATTTATACCACCAATCAAGAGCGTTTGATGGTAGCTCGCACACTAAGAGTAATGCAAGAAAGAATAGAAGATACTCAGTCTTTTATCAGAATCAACAACAATCATGTTGTTAACATTTCTTTCATGAATGGTTGGAGGAAAGACGATAAAAAGCTTGTTATCATTCTTGAAGATGGTCAAGAATTTGTAGTATCCAGAAGAAGAATCAGCGACTTTAGAGAGGCCATAAGAAAATCTCCTAAAGCTGTTTTATTGAAGAATAACAAAGTAAATTCCTAACAATTTTAAACCACCCTAGTACCTAGCACACCTTAATAAGAGCCATAGTTCATGGTTCAGGCCTGTCAATAAAGATTTTCTTTATTGGCAGGTTTTTTTGTTTTGAGGGTAGAAACTATCTACTCAGTTTTTACTATCTTTATGTAAGAGTATCTTTAAATTTCCAGAAAGATTAATGCTTAAATCAAACAAACTACAAGCCATATTCAGAAACTGCTTTACTTTTTTACTACTATGCTATGGGCATCAGTTGATGTTTGCCCAAAAAATAAGCATTCAGCCCAAAACTCAGTTTAGGGATATTCAAAACCATATCTATCAGCTTAATAGCCATTCCCTTAGTGTATTTGTTTTTCTGGATACCGAATGCCCAATAAGTCAGCAATATACCAGTAAATTAATGGCACTCAGCAAGGGCTTTGTACTGGCTAAAGATACATTGAAACATAGCAAACCAATTGATATTCAATTTTATACAGTATTCCCTACTAAGGGAATATCCAAACAAGAAATTGAGGAGTTTAACAAAAAATACAATTTTAACTTTCCTGCTATCATCGATAAACTACACTACCTTACCACCCTATTTGATATACATATTACTCCCGAAGTGATAGTACTTGATGCTAAGGGGAATGTTCATTATCAAGGGGCTATCGATAATTGGTTTTATGCATTGGGCAAACATCGTGATGATGCCACTGAATTATATTTAAAAAATGCCATATCCGCTTTGTTGACACACAACGTAATTAATCCACCCAAAACCGAAGCCATAGGTTGTTATATTGAAAGATGATGGTCTGTAATCAAAATCGTGTTTATCTCAGTAAGTTAGTAAACCTGTTCCTTATCTGTTTAGGGCTCTTGCTATTGGCTAATAGTAGTGGTTTTGCTCAGCAAATTACATTTTCAGAACATGTAGCCCCAATCATTCATCAAAATTGTACGCCATGTCATCGAAAAGGAGAGGCTGCCCCGTTTAGTTTAGTTACCTATCAAGATGTAGTAAAACGGGCTAAATTTATTCAAAAAGTAACGGAAACACGCTATATGCCACCTTGGAAGGCTGATCATGATTTTGGGGAATTTAAAAATGTCCGCAAGCTAACAGTTGGGCAAATTGCTACCATTAAAGTTTGGATTCAAACGGGTATGACTGAAGGCGATACTAAAAAGTTGATATTGCCTACTTTTCAAGAAGATACCCAATTGAACAAAAAACCAGATTTGGTATTGCATTGGAACAAGGCTTTTCGGATTCCTGCTAATAGTAAAGAAGAATATGTATTGTTTTCGTTACCAACTAATTTAGATACGAATGTATTTGTAAAGGCAATAGAGTTTAGACCCGGCAATAAAAAATTGGCTCATCATGCACGGATAGGAGTAGATACTACACAGATTATGCGAGTGACCGACGGGAAGTCTATCGATGATACATCCATTGCCCAATATGCAAAAATCAAAATGAAGGAGGAGTTTTGGATGGGCTGGATTCCTGGTAATAACCCTATTGAATACCCTAAAGGTACTGCCAAATATTTAAAAGCTGGTAGTGACCTCCTCCTGAATGTACATTACGCCCCAAATAATCTGGCGAATGAATATGATAGCTCAAGTGTGAATTTATATTTTGCCAAGGAACCCATTGAAAAAGAAGTACAAACTTTTATCCTTCATGAACAGGACATTACCAATCAACCTTTTGAATTAGCGGCCGATACCATCATTACTTTTTATGCCAAGTCTGCTGAAATTCCTTATCCAATTCATTTACTTTCGGTACAACCCCATACCCATTTATTGGGTAAATCGCTAAGGAGTTTTGCTATTACGCCTTCTGGAGAGATGATTCCCTTGATAAAAATTTCAGCATGGGATTTTAATTGGCAAATGACCTATGAATACAAAGAACCACTTCTGATTCCTATGGGTTCAGTAATTTACGCAGAAGCCACCTACGATAATACCTCCAAAAACCCCGAAAATAAATTCAATCCACCCAAAAAAATTACCTATGGCTGGAATTCAACTCAGGAAATGATGAATATTATTTTTCAGTATGTTAGATGAGTGGGAAGGTTTGAGTGAGCAGTTTTGAATTGTGAGTGATGTGTTATCCTTTGTCCTTGCCTAAAATAGGTTGACAAAAATGTAAAGATAGACATTTCAAAAAATCACAGATAACTATTCCTTTTCTCTTGTTTAAGTCATAGAAATCGGACTATTTACCAATCACACTTATGTACCAAACGGGTAAATAAAAAACCCTCTCTATAACAGAGAGGGTGCATTTGAAGTTTAAAGCAGGGGTTTTTGATAGTACTTTAATAGCCTATGGACAATTCTTATAAGAGGCCTTATTTTTTAGAGATGGGGATTTAAACTCCCATCTCTTCTAACTAACTTTTATAAAGAAGCTAAGATTACACATAAGTTTGTAATTTGCTTGTAATTAGTAAGCTACTGTACAGACCAATCTAACTGGCAGTTTGAATTTGCCTCTGAAACAGCCGTAACATCACCACACACAGAACTTTGGTTCCATGATTTGAATACTTTGCCATCAGTGGTGTAAAGTCTCCAGCTCAAGATAAAGTTATCAGTGTTGCCATCAAACCATTTGCCAGTAGTACGTGCGTGTGTTGGGTTAGCAAATACTTTTACAGCATTTACTTTATCATATTTCCAAGTAACATCCTTGTACAAATCATAGATTTGTTTAGGCGTAACGCTAAAAGAATTCCAAACACGGTTGCCTTGTACATTTGAAATAGTACTTAATAATTTTCCAACGCCAGCACCTAAGTCAGCAGTTTTAGGGTTTCCGTCTGGGTCGTCATAGTCTTCAGTAAAATTGATATACAATTCTATTTTATTTACTGTCAATTTATTATCCAACGAAACCCAACGTATTTTGAAATCTATCTTAGCATTGTCTTGTCCTGTTGCAGGAAAGTTCTTGGCATAATTAGTCTCATATTTTTGTGGTCTGCTGTTTACATTGCCATTAAAAGCTATGCCATCAAACACAGTAAAGCCATGAACAGCGTATTCCCATTGAGGAACTGGATTCAAACTTTCATCTCTACAAGCATAGATAATTGAAAGCAGTCCAATTAAGCATATATATGTTGCAATTCTTTTCATATCCTAAATTTTTTATAGTTGATAAAAGCGAGTAGGCAAATGTTGGATACTTAGCCTACTCTTATAATAATTTGTTAATTAAAAAGTCCACTTTAATTTTACCTTATCCCAGAAAATAGGGTCACGGTCAAAAATCACATTAACCACTTTATCTGTGGCATTAGGATTCAAGCTGCCTTCTTGTGATGGATACGGTTTACGCAAAGCAAACTGACGAATCGGTTTTAAAATTGGGTCTTGAATAGCAGTAGGATAGCCCAATCTTCTCAAACCATTCCATGTTTCTGTACCTTGTCCCCAACGGCAGAACCATGCTTGTTTCATTACAATATTTAATTTAGCCAAGTTTGTAGCCGCTGCATCGTATTGTGCTAACCACGAATTTACATAAGTAGTAATATCAGCCGCAGCAGGTGCTTTCGCATTGGCAGCATCTACAGCTAACCCTAAGTTTACTACTCTCGTGATGTGTTCACGGATAGCTGCTTCAAAAATAGCACGAGCATCACCTGTTAAGCCAGCATCAAGAATGGCTTCTATCTGATAAAACTTAATATCATTACTAGTAATAAGCGGTAAGATACCATTGCCACCTTTAGTGCCCCCTGTTAATGCTTTAGCAGGAATTTCTCTACCAGAATACAAACCACCAGCAGGGTAACAACCCGGAGCAGTACGTAAGGCACCATCTTGAGGAGCCCCCGTATTATCGCCACGGTCACGACCAAAGAAGCCCGCTATGTACGATAAGTCAGCACTTGTTAAACTTCCATACACTTTAGCGTAGTTATTCAAGAACGACTGTTTCAAGGCTAAATATGAACCACCGTAAGGAATAGTACCTCTATCAGTAGGGTTAGATGGGTCTAGGACTGTGCCAGTCTGACGATAGAAATAGAATGGTAAACGTGGGTCTTTGTTCAAAATCATTTCAGACATCAATTGATGCGAAATATAGCTGAAACCATTGTCACCCAAATAAGCATTCTGGAACCAAGGATGGCGACCATCGCTACCATCAGCATTCAACTGCGTACCATATTTAAAGGTAAAGTCATCAGCCGCACTAGTAATAAAGCCACCAGCAGCAAAAGCCGCTACTAAATCAGCATTACCAGTGGCACGCCCTTTACGAGAGTTTAATAATAATCTTAATTTAATAGACTTCGCTAACTTCACCCATTTTGAAATTGTACCACCATATACAATATCATTTTTTACCGATACAGGGCTTGTTTTAGCAAAGTTGGCAACGGCAGCATCGCAAAGTTTAATGATAGCCTCATACACGCTTGCGTCTGTATCAAACTTGGCAGTAAAGTTGGGTACATCGCCATTCCCTTGCCAAGCTTCAGTATAAGGAATATCACCAAAAGTATCCACAAAGTTACCTACTGCAAAAGCCTTTAACGTTTGGGCGATTCCTAAATAGTGAGGGCTATTTACATTCTGGGTAGCTCTGATGAGTCCCTCGATACTCTGGGTTGACTGATAGAAATAGTTCCAAGTTCCGTTATAAGAACTATTGTTCAAGTTAAAATCATCAGCACTGTTTATCTGCCCCGAAAAGCCTGCCGTATTATAAATATCAATGTTATTGATAGCCGCCAACTCAGCACTAGGTAATAGTAGGTCTGGAGTAGCCTGGATAGGGTTGTTTGGGTCTTTGTTGATATCCAACTCCGTAATGCTACAAGCACTTATTGAAGTTATTAATACCATTCCCCATACAAACCTTCTGAATGTTTTATATGTATATTTCATCTGAATGCTAATTTTAAATGAGAAAAACTGATACTTCGTGTTGTATAATGCCCAACATCGACTTAGAAGGTTGCCGAAAGGTTAACTCCAAAACGACGTGTTGATGGTGCTGCACCTAAGTCAAAACCTTGGATGTTTGAATCTGGAAAGTTTGATAATACCTCAGGGTCAAAATTCAAGCCTTTCAACATGTTAGGAGCATAAAACCAAAGGTTACGACCCGACAATGAGATTCTCAAAGAACCAATAAAGCCAACATTTTTCTTCAAAAAGGCTTTTGGGACAGAGTAACCAAGGGTTACCTCTCTAATACGAATAGTAGTAATGTCATACACGTTAGTTTCATCAGCACCATAAGCACCAAAGCCATCAGAGAAATGGTATTCAAAGGCTGTCATAGCAGTAGTGTTTCTAATCGTTTGTCCATCTGCACCCAAAATTGCTTGGTAAGTCTGTGGGTCGCCATAAACACCCGGAATAACACGTAAACCTTCGCGGTCTTCACTACCTTTCAATTGTCCTCTTAATAATAACGAGGCTGCCGTTACCGAGTACATTTTGCCACCTTTTCTATAATCTAATAAGGCCGATAAAGTAAAGTTTTTAAAAGTAAATGTGTTTGTCCAACCTAAAGTAAAGTCAGGAGCAGGGTTACCAATTAAAGTTGGCTGTGGCTGGTAGATTGGGTGTCCTGATGCCTCATTGATTAAATAGTTACCATTTGCATCACGAGCGTATTTACTACCATAAATCATACCGAATGGTTCACCATTTCTGTGGATAGTTCCTAAGTTAGAAGTGGCTCCACCCAAGAAAATTTCTCCTGCCGGACCAGCATCAACTACCAAAGAGCGTAGTCTAGTAAAGGCCGCAAACGATGTCCATGTAAATCCGCTTTTAGTTTTGATTGGTACCAATGTTAAGCCTAATTCAATACCATTGTTATTGATTTTTCCAGCATTGATGTTACGATAGGCAAAACCAGATGAAGATGGCACACGTGTTTGAACAATCAAATCAGTAGAGTTTCTATCAAAATAGGCCAAATCGATACCGATACGGTTATTGAAAAACTGTAGTTCAGTACCTACTTCTACTTCAGTAGTAAATTCAGGTTTCAAATCCACGTTGTTCAATGTACTTGAAATACCTGCAGTAGCAATTGGGTTATCTTGTATATAAGTAGTTCCTAAGTTATATACAGTATTTACTTGGTAAGGGCTAGCATCTTTACCCACTTTAGCATAGTTAGCCCTGATTTTACCGAAGCTCAATACAGTTTTTGGCAAATTGAAGGCGTCAGAAAATACAAACGAACCACTTACTGCTGGATACAAATAGCTACTGTTGGCTACTGGTAGGGTAGATGAGTGGTCGTTACGAACACTCGCCGTAAGGAAAGCATAGTTGTTGTATGATACAGTAGCTTCCCCAAATATACCATACAGACGACGCAACGAGTTGTACTGTGTACTCGACTGTTTTTTAGTACCGTTTAGTATCAATAAGTTAGGGTCAATAACATCCTGACCTGTTGTACTTACACGACTGAATTGTCTTTCATTGGCGTTTGCACCAAGCAATACTTTCACAGCTATTTTGTCACTAAAATCATGCGATACTGTCGCTAAAAAAGTATAATCTGTTTCAGTATTTACTAAGCTAGATTTAGAAACTGAGCCTAATGGTACGGCATTACCACCAGGGCGAATTACGTTAGTTCTAGTCTCTGAATAAGTATTGATACCTCCTTTTGCCAATAAGTTTAACCAAGGTGTGACGTCATAGCTTAATGCCATATTACCATACACACGGTTTACAGTACTATTGTACAAGTTGTATTTAACAATACGAAGAGGGTTATCTAAAGCACGATAAAATACGTTGGTACCATCAACTGGGTTTTCAAATGGGTAGCCATTTAAGTTATAGTTTCTTGGTAGGTAAAACAGACGGTCATAAATAGACCCAGTTGAACCACTACCATAGTCACTAAAGAAAGATGCACCCGACTGAGGGCTTTGCTGTGTGGTTAATACATAGTTTACATTACCACTTACTATTAAGCCATTGGTCAATGTAGCATTACCGCCAAAATTCAAACTAGTACGCGATGTATTAGAATTAGGAATGATACCATCATTTTGCATTCTAGAGATACCTGCATTCAAAGAGGTTTTGTCACCTGTTGAGGCAATGCTAATACCATTTTCAATTACTTTACCTTGGCGGAAAAATCCCCCTACAATATCATAAGGTTGAAGAGGCACGGCTATGGCATTGCCGTTGGCATCTAAAAACTGAGGAAATACAGATTTATATCTGGCAGCACCATAAGCTACCCCTACTAATGGATGTGGTACTGTACCTTCTGGATAGCCATCTACAATCGTTTTAGAATAACGAGCAAAACCTAGTTGTGCATTTACTCTATCTACTTGAGAAGGAAACACCGTACCCCAGTTACCAATGAACCCACCATTATAAATCTGGTTAGAACCTTGGGTATAGGTATCTTGATAGTCGGGTACAGTTGAAAGGTTTTCAATAGATGCCGACGAGTTTACCGTTACTTCCAATCCCTTTTTAACAGATTTACTACCTGATTTTGTAGTGATTACAATTACACCATTTGAAGCACGAGAACCATAGAGTGCCGCAGCAGCAGCGCCTTTTAACACCGTCATTGATTCTATGTTGTTAGGGTCAATATCGTAGGCTCTGTTAGAGGTCACCGTGTTGTTAGCATAACCATCTGTAGAATTTACAGAGTTATCAAAAGGGATACCATCTACTACAAACAAAGGTTGGTTGTTACCCGTAAACGAGTTGTTACCTCTGATAGTGATTTTAGTACCTTGGCCGGGTGCACCCCCACCACTAATAATGTTAACCCCTGGTACTTTACCATTCAACGAACGTAAAGCATCGGGCTCTGAGCGTTGAGCCAAAGCATCTCCTTTTACAGAAGATACTGCATAAGCAAGTGCTTTTTTGTCACGTTGAATACCAATGGCTGTTACTACAATTTCTGTTAACTGTTTGGTGTCTGCCCCGAGTTTTACATCAATCACTGATTTTGTACCAATTGATATTTCTTGGGGAGTCATACCAACAAAAGAATAGACAATTGTAGTCGCAGTAGAAGGTACTGCTAAAGAGTAGTTACCACTTGCATCGGTGGTTGTTCCTTTGGCGCTTCCTTTCAATTGAACTGATACACCTGGAAGTCCTGAGCCGTCCTCGGCCGAGGTCACTTTTCCTGACACTTTTCTGTCTTGTGCATAAATACTTACACAGCAAGCCACCCAAACGAGGAAAGTCGTTAGTAGTTTTTTGTTCATTTAATAATTTAGTTTTGGTTGAATTGGTTTATGTTATTGCTAACAGAATCAATTTAAAAAATTGTACTTTACAAACAAAACAATTATTAATTTTTTTTAATATAATATTTACATATGTGCTTATTTTTTAATATTAGACTATTTTGAATGATTAATTTATTGTGTTTGAACTAATTTTTTTCGACAAGAAGGTAAAATTGACTGATGTATGTTTTGTTTTTGTAGATGAACGGTAAGTGAAAATAATGTTAAACGTACTCAATATACGAAACCTAAAAATACTTAGGGCTTAAAATTTCATTGATAGAGAATACTTAATTTGTATTTTTCTTAGAATTTAAAAATGAGTGTTTTTTGTGGGGAGTATAAGTAAGAAGCTGATGAAACTATAAATTTGTAGTAGAAGAGACATGATTAAATACAAAAAAATATTGGAAAACGTATAATGCAAAAATAGACCGTCCCAATAAATTTTGAGACGGTCTATTTTGTATGAATCTAAGAATGCTTCATCAGTAAAAACATTCTTTGGTTTTTCAATTAATACCCTTCATTCTGAACCATATTAGAATTAGCATCAGTTTCTCTCATTGGAATAGGGAAAATCAATTTTGGAGAATTATAAGGATATGATTTTACCTCATTACCGAAATCTTTCGTAAATGTTTGTTTGTTACGTTTGATATCGTGAATCCAGTGTCCTTCAAAAGCTAACTCGAATCTTCTTTCTCTTAAAATTGTAGCAAGATTAACAGAAGCATAAGGGTTAGCATTAGCACGCGTCCTCAATATATTAATATCGTCTACCGGATTTGCTCCAAGAGGTGCACCACCTACACGAAAGTTACCTTCTGCACGTGTTAAATACATTTCAGCCAATCTAATTAAAGGGATATTTGCTATCTGAGCTGCCCATTTAGCAGTAAAGATATCACCAGCGACATAAAAGAAATCCCCTCTATCATCAGGAAGATCATAGCTGTTAAGATGTTGGTCATTGATAATAATATCACCACGGCCACCACCCCAGAAAACACCACTTTCTAATTTGAATTGTGTTGCTGAAGCCCAAAAGGTATTTAAAGCATTGTCGTTATCTTGGTCGGTTTGTTGAGCCGCAAAAATATCTTCAGTAGTATTATTTTTATTATTAAACTCTTGCCCAAAAGTGTTAGTTAATCTAAATACATTACTTGAAATAACACGATGCGCTGCTTGACGAGCACCTTCATAATTTCCTTGCATTAAATATACTCTTGATAGCAATGCAGCTGCTGTATATTTAGTAGCAAAAAAACTATTTGATGCGGGTAAGATTGATTCAGCAGATGTCAAATCTGAAATAATTACTTGATATACCTGATCAACAGTGTTTCTTTTTACATATAAGCTTTGTGAAACTTCTAATGTTGGAGATGTTATAATAGGAATACCTAAATTTACTTTAGGATCACCATCAAGATATGTTTTTGCATAAACTCTCACTAATTCAAAGTTCATCCAAGCTCTTATCAATTTTGCCTCACCTTCAATTTTTTGTTTTTTGGATGCATCTACAAGATTTAGATTCGCTAGTATTGTATTTGCTACATTTATTGTACGATACGCATCTAGCCATGTAGTGCTTGCTTGTCCATTGTCTTTGAATAAATTTTTACCAAAGATTTGTGCAGGAGCAACAAAAGTACCTTGCCATTGAATATCCCCATTATCAGCAATAAGTTCAGCGTCTCTTTGCATATTGCCTCCTAATACATCTGCGTCTGTCATTGAGTCATAAGCTCCAATCAATAGAGCCTCCACATCTGATGATTTTTGTAAAGCAGTTTTTGAGTCAATGTTATCAACTGGTTTTACATCCAGTTTGTTATCACAGCTCGTCAGTAAAATACCAAGAGCTAACGAATATATTATTTTATAATTTTTTTTCATGTTTATATCCTTTTTATGATTTGTGTTTTATGAGTTTGTAATAACAGACTCATAATTCTTTAAGAATGATATTCTTAAAAACCAATTGTTAAACCAGCTGTGATTGTTTTAGGCTGAGGAGCAGAATAAAAATCGTTACCAGCTGCCACACCACCTAAATAATCCGTATTAACTTCTGGATCCCAACCTGTGTATTTAGTAAAAGTTAATAAGTTGTTCGCCGTAGCGTAAACTCTTAATTTTGATAACTTTAACTTATTTACAATTTCTTTTGGAAAAGTGTAGCCTATTGTAACAGTTTTTAAACGAGTATAGCTAGCATCTTGTAAATAACGAGATGATTCGGCAGTACCATTGGCAACATCTGGTAAATAACGTGCTTGTGGTACATTTGTAATGTCACCTGGTTTTTTCCAACGATTCAATTGGTCAATAGTTTGGTTATCATAAAACTCACCATTGGCTGACATAAATTTACCAGCACCATTGTAAACATCGTTACCATATACACCTTGGAAAGTGAAACTAAAATCAACTCCTTTGTACGAGAATTCGTTAGTAATACCACCAATCCATTTCGGGTTTGGATTACCAATTACAGTATATTGAGCTTGGTTGACGTCATTTGTAGTACTTCTGTCTACACTACCGTCTGAATTTTTAGTGTTTTTATAATAAATAGCATCGCCATTAGCAGGGTCAACACCCGCATATTCTGGACCGAAGAAAACACCTAATGGTTGGCCTTCAACTGCACGGTTTAGGAAACCACCAGTAATAACTTGTCCTTCAAGATTCAAGATTTTGTTTTTGTTGGTGGCAGCATTTACTGATGCTTTCCATTTTAAATCGCCAAAGCTATTGTCTGTTCTTACTACAAATTCCCATCCTTTATTCTCTAAATCACCGATGTTTTTTAGTAAAGTAGAATAACCACTAGTACCCGGAACATTTACATTTAATAATAAATCAGAAGTATGTTTTGTATAATAATCAGCTTCAAAAGATAATCTGTTATTAAATAATCCTATTTCAAGACCTATATCTGTTTGTGCTGTTTTTTCCCATTTAAGATCAGGGTTTGGTAATTGTACTGCACGCTGACCAGGAGTACCTGCATAACCATACGCTGCCGAATACAATGCTAAACTAGGAAAATTTGCTATTTCAGCATTACCAGTAATACCGTAGCTTCCACGTACTTTCAATAAGCTAATTTGACGAATATCTTTTAGAAATTCCTCTTCAGATAATATCCAGCCTACAGATGCTGCTGGGAAGAACCCATAACGATTATTTGAACCAAAACGTGAAGATGCGTCAAGACGGCCGCTTAAACTCAATAAATATTTATTGTCGAACTTATAGTTAACTCTTGAAAAATATGAAAGAAATGTAAACATACGTTCAGCAGAGTTTGCATCTGCTTTAACAGCACCAGATGATATCATTTTGTATGAATCACTTGGGAAACTTCTAGCAGTAGCATCAATATAATTTCTTTTTGATTGTTGATAACTCATACCAACCAATGCTTGTAAATCATGTTTTTGGTTAAAAATTTGATTAAAAGACAAAAAGTTGTTGGTATTGTAGTTGAAAATATTGGTGTTAGATTTATAAGCCTCACCATAAGTAGCAGTTGGGTTGTTTCTAACCGTCTCTTTACCATAGTATTGATCCTCACTCTGAAATAACATATCATAACCGTACTCAGTGCGGAAAAAAAGCGTAGGTAATATATTCCATTGCCCATATATATTGCCTATACTACGATACACCTCCGTATTATTATCTGTATATTTAATACTTAATAAAGGGTTGTAGTATTGAGTAATTACTGCGTTATTATAGCTATCAGTATAGTCGCCTGTGCGTGGGTCAATTACTGGTGACATTGGTGCTAATGCAATAATTTGCATTGGCGTCGAGAAAGCATTATCGTTTGATAAACGCGTATTGAATGAACGAGCCAAACTTGCATTGATACCGATAGAGATTTTATCTGAAGCTTTATGGTCTAAGTTTAAACGAGTACTAAGACGCTCGAAGCTATTTTTTACAATGATACCTTCTTGTTTACTATATGACCCTGAAGCATAAAATTTAGTTTTGTCATTACCACCACTGATGTTAATATCAAATTGATTTACACTACCTTTTCTAAGTACTTGGTCTTCCCAGTTAGTGCTAGTGTACTTTGCAGAAGTTGGATCTGCCCATCTTTCTCTTTCGCCTAATGCATATCTCGTAAAACGAGTTTCACCACCCGAAACACTATAACCAGCATTTACACGAGCTTCAGTAAATAATTCTACATACTGAGCAGTGTTCAAAAACTCGCGGTGACCTGTAGCTTCGCTAATACCAGAAAAGTAATTGATATTGAAATTAGTTTTTCCAGCCTTACCTTTTTTAGTAGTTAAAATCACAACCCCGTTAGAACCCCTAGAACCATAGATGGCAGCGGCAGAGGCATCTTTCAAAATTTCGATAGATTCAACATCATTAAAGTTAATATCTGCAATAGGGTTGGTTGGGCCACCCGTGGTAGATTGGTCTGTTGAAGTAATAGGAATACCATCTACGATATACAATGGGTTATTACCCGCAGAAACAGAAGAAGAACCTCTGATTCTCATTTTGATACCTTGACCTACCTTACCATTTCCAGATTCTATAAAAACACCCGCTGCTCTACCTTGAATTGCTTGTTCAGCTGAGATAACTGGTAGGTTTTCGATAGATTTACCTGTGATAGAAGCAACGTTACCAGTTAAGTTGGTTTTTTTCTGTGTACCATAACCCACTACAACTACCTCTTCTAAAGATTTAGCATCTTCTACTAATTGTACGTCAATGATAGATTTGCTCCCAATTGTGATTTCCTGTGAAGTAAAACCAACAAAACTAAAAACTACAGTTTTCTGATTGTTTGAAACGCTCAAAGAGTAACTACCACTTGCATCTGTTTGCGTACCTTTAGAAACACCTTTTACTTGAACTGTTACACCAGGTAGAGCAGAACCATCGCTTGCTGCAGTTACCTTTCCTGTAATACGACGATCCTGAGCAATCATGCTCAAAGAACATCCCAAAAACAGAAGTAGATTGATAAATAATAAACGTTTGTTCATGAAATATTTGGGTTTAATTGATAAAAAAATAATGCTTTAAATTGTACTTTTTGGAGTATAAGATTATTGACTTTCTTTTCTTTTAAGAAATTACCATTTAGTTAGAGGGGTAGATTTTAGAAATAATCGAAAATATGGTTGAAATTTTTTCATTAAAACCAAAAAATCAATATAAAAATGAAAATTTAGGATACAAAAATGCCTACTTTTTTGGAAAAAGTGAAATCGTATCAATTTATGGTTTAAAATTACTGAGCAGCTTGGAGAGTTTTGCTAAGTTAAAAACACTTTCGTAAAATATCAATATAAAAGTTAATAAAAAAATAAAACTTGTACTTTTTTTATATTAATTTATCTTATAATATATTTTCTGGGAGTGATAGAGATTTTGCAAATTCATAACCGACTTTGAAGATATTGCTAGCTTTACGAATATCTTGTGGGTCAAAGTTTTTGAGAAGGGGAGGCTCTATTAGAAAATTACATAGCCCTAACCGACTTTTAGAGTTGTTGTTGATGGCTAAGAATAGTGATTTTTGAACCATTGACGCCATTGATTTTGGTATTTGGTTCATACCATAAGGATTGCAATGACTACCAATAATAAAGTCATATTTGCCGACCAATGGTTCTATGGGCATATTGTTTAAAATTCCACCATCTAGCAATGTTTGATTATTCATGAGGATGGGTTCGAAAAGCCCTGGAATACAGCACGAGGCCATGACGGGTTTTAGTAATTCGCCTGAAGAAAAATAAATAGTTTCGCCAGCATACAAATTAGTAGCATTGATGGTAAGCGGAATTTTGAGGTGTTCAAATGAATTATGGGGAATATATTTTAGATAAGCTTCTTCAGCACGTTTCATGTTTAACAAGCCTACTCGGCTCCAAGCAGGGCGTAATGCACGCAATGTATTGGTTGAAACTACTATTTCATAAATCTTATCAGGCGAATACCCCGCACAAAACATCGCCCCTGCAATAGCACCGGCACTACAGCCAGAGATGCCCGAAATTTCAATATTTTTTTCCTGTAGGGCTTTTAGTACGCCCAGATGAGCAATACCTCTGGCGCCACCACCCGAAAGGACTAGACCGATTTTCATAGTGTTAGATTGTTTTTTTCAGTAATACTGATTGTAATCCGTTCGTGTAAAATACTACTCAAAGTAAGCAACTTCTTATAAATTGCAAAGCTTATTGAAACAAAATCATATTAAGAATGAAATTACATACCATAGATGCAGGATTTTTTAAACTAGATGGCGGAGCAATGTTTGGTGTGGTGCCGAAATCGTTTTGGCACAAAACTAATCCTGCCGATGAAAATAATCTTTGTTCATGGGCAATGAGGTGTTTGTTGATAGAAGATGGCAAGAAGCTTATTTTGATTGATACGGGCATGGGTGAAAAGCAGGATGCCAAATGGCAAAGTTATTATTATCGTCATGGCGAGGGCGATTTGGTGAAGTCTATCAGGGCAAAAGGTTATACTGAAGATGATGTAACAGACGTCGTTCTAAGCCATCTGCATTTTGACCATTGCGGAGGGGCGGTAAAATGGAATACTGATAGGACTAATTTTGAGTTGACTTTCAAGAATGCTCGTTATTGGACACACTCGCAGCATTTTGAGGCGGCTATGGATCCTAATCCTAGAGAGAAAGCTACTTTTTTTAAAGAAAATATTTTGCCTATTCAGCAAGCTGAGCAACTGTTTTTTACAGATAAAGCCATAGAAAAACCTTTTAATAACATAGAAATTTTAACCGCCGACGGGCATACGGAGAAGATGTTGATGCCCTTGGTAACTTATCAGGATAAAAAGATACTATTTATAGCGGATACCATTCCCTCATCATCACATATACCAGTGCCTTATGTGATGGGTTATGACGTTAGACCTTTGCAAACAATGGAAGAAAAAAGTACTTTATTAAGTAAAGCGGTTGAAAATAATTGGATATTATTTTTTGATCATGACCCAATGTATGACTGTGCTAGCATAAAAATGACTGAAAAAGGCTTTAAACCAGCGCACATCGGCGGATTAGATGCTTTTATTTGAATTCTATTTAGCCATGTCGAAATAATTTTGTTGCATCAGTTTTCGTTATTAACTTTAAGAATTATAAAAATAAGTTTATTTATATTATTTCTCATTCAAACAAAATATCTCTTGAATCATGGGCGAATCGTTCAGGGGTATTTTATAATTTTAAGATTGATTCGTTCCTACAATAACAGATGAAATTAAAGAATATCTTACTTTGCTCAAGCGTAGTTTTGACTCCATTTTTTGTAAATGCACAAACTAAACCAGCTACTAAAAAAGTGGCTGTAAAACCTAAAACAACTTCAGTTATACCAGCTCACACCACGGCGCAATCAGTTCCTTTTGCTTCATTAAAAGACTCGGCTAGTTATGGACTAGGAATTTTGGTGGCACAAAATTTTAAGATGCAAAACATAGAAATTAATGCTGAGCTTTTACAAAAAGGCTTTAATGAAGTAATGAAAGGAGCGCCTACGCCAATTACGGATATGCAGGCGAATCAGTTGCTTCAAAAATATATGCAAAAAGAGCAGTCGAAACAATTTGAACCAAACAGACTGGCAGGTGAAAAGTTTTTGGCTGACAACAAAAAGAAAGAAGGAATTGTTACGTTAGCGAGTGGTTTACAGTATCAGATTTTGAAAAAAGGTGATGGCCCAATTCCAACAGCGAGTGATAAAGTAAAAACGCATTATCATGGAACATTGATTGATGGAACGGTGTTTGATAGTTCAGTAGACAGAGGTGAACCAATTTCGTTTCCAGTGACTGGCGTAATTCAAGGATGGGTAGAAGCCCTTCAATTAATGCCAGTGGGTTCTAAATGGAAATTGTTTGTACCTTATGAATTAGCGTATGGTACGCGTGGAAGTGGCCCAACAATTAAACCATATTCTGCTTTAGTTTTTGAAGTAGAATTGTTGGGTATTGAAAAATAGACTAATGAAAAATAAGATGATGAAATACTTTCTTGCTCTTGTACCAATTTCGCTGCTTGCGTTTTTTGGACTACAGTCCTTCTCGCACAATAATGGTAGCCTTTCGGGGGCTGATTATAAATTTGCGGCTGATGATTTACAACCGACTGCTACTCAAAAGAAAGTCGAAAACTTAGTGACTGAAATCCTAAGTAATTATCATTATCGTCGTGTGCCTTTGAATGACTCGCTTTCTTCTAAAATCTTTGATAATTATATCAAAGAGTTGGATTTCAATAAAATGAATTTCACGGCGAGTGATATTGATGGTTTTGAGAAATTCCGCTATCAGCTAGATGACCAATTGAAAAATGGTGAGTTGACGGCTGCTTATCAAATCTATAATGTGTTTAGAAACAGAGCAAAAGAACGTTTTTCGTTTGTGGCGTCTATGTTATCAAAACCTGTGGATTTTAAGACTGACGAAACTTACACTCCCGACCGTGAGAAAGCTACTTGGGCAAAGTCTAAAGAAGAATTAGATAATATCTGGAGAAAAGCTGTTAAGAGTACTTTGCTAGACTGGAAAATTAGCGGTAAGGCAGATACTTCGGCCATTAAAGATTTAAGAGAACGTTATAAGCGTACTGAGAAATACTTTGATAAGACGAAGAGTGAGGATGTATTTCAACAGTTTATGAATTCGTTTACAGAAAGTGTAGACCCACACACTACTTATTTTATTCCTAAAACGGCTTCTACTTTCAACCAAGAAATGGCTCAGTCGTTTGAAGGAATCGGAGCGACCCTTAGAAACGAAGGCGATTATGTAATGATTGTTGATTGTATCGTAGGTGGACCAGCTTTCAGAAGTAAACTGCTTAACCCGAAAGATAGAATAGTGGCAGTGGCTCAGGGAGATGATAAGCCTTATCAAGATATTGTAGGTTGGTTTACTGATGATGCCGTTAAGCTTATTAAAGGTCCTAAAAACACGGTAGTACGTTTAAAGATTTTACCAGGTGATGCTCCGATAGGTTCGGTACCTAAAGAAGTACGTTTGGTACGTGAGAAAATTAAATTGGAAGACGGTACTGCTAAGAAAGAAGTATTAAACTTCAATCGTGATGGCAGAGAGTTTAAATTAGGTTTAATTACTATTCCGCTTTTCTATCGTGATGCAGAAGGTGCTAGAAATGGTGAACAAGGTTATAAGAGCACTACAGCCGATGTAAAAAGATTCTTAAATGAACTCAAAGCTGATAAAGTTGATGGTGTGATTGTTGACCTTAGAAATAACGGTGGTGGTTTCTTGAACGAGGCTGTTAGCTTAACTGGTTTGTTTATTTCACAAGGGCCAGTGGTACAACGCCGTCAGTCAGATGGAGAAATCAATGTAGAAAACGACAGAGACCCATCTATAACTTATGATGGCCCATTGACAGTATTAGTTAACCGTTTCTCTGCTTCAGCTTCTGAAATCTTTGCAGGTGCTATTCAAGATTACAAACGTGGTTTGGTAATTGGCGAGCAAACTTATGGAAAAGGAACAGTACAGAGTTTAGTAGATTTAGACCGTTTCTTGAAAGGTGAGCCAGAAGGAGTAGGGCAGTTGAAAATAACGATGGAGAAGTTTTATCGTGTAACAGGGAGCAGTACTCAACACAAAGGAGTAACACCTGATATCGAGTTGCCTTCTTCTTTCAGTGCATCTGAATTTGGAGAGAGTTCTCAGCCAAGTGCTTTGCCTTGGGATATGATTGCTTCAACTAAATATTCGCCTACGACTGATATTACAGACCAAACTGTGGTGAAATTGAGAGCTTTATATCAAGATAGATTAAAAACAGATGCTGATTTGAAAAAATTAGTAGCTGATATTAATTATGTTAAAAAAGCGAAGGAAAAGAAAACTATCTCATTACAAGAAGACAAACGTCGTAAAGAAATAGATGAGCAAAAGAAGAAAAATTTAGCTGAATTAGGTGAAGAATTGACAGGGGCTACTGAAAAAGAACCTGAAAAAGCTCCGACTGATTCAACTAGTATTGCTCAAGCAAAATTGAAAATTCTGAAAGACAGAAGAAGTAAAGATACTTATCTGAAAGAAAGCGAAAGAATCATCACAGATTTAATTTTGGTGAATCCAACGTCGCCTCAGATAAAGCTTAGTAATGTAGAAAAGAAGAAATAGGTAATTAGCTGTAAGCATTAAGCCTTAGGCTGTGAGCCAAGTCAGTAAAAAAGTCTTTAGGAATTTTCCTAAAGACTTTTTTATTGAGGCTATGTAGCCACTCGGTTCTACCGAGTGACTACTATTATAAGTCCTCTGGACACAATGTTTATAAGTTTTCTTATTTTACTGTTTCGAATCTTTAAACTTGAAACGATAAATATTACATATGAATGATAGTCATTCATTTTTATTTTTTCCAGAATTGCCACCATTTTTTCTGCTTAGCAACAATACTACCGACAACAACTTCTCCCAAAAAGTCTGTTTCAATAGGAATTACTACAAGGTCTTGTGAGACGCTTAAATCCTTCATGTTAACTGTAGTTTCAGTTCCTTTATAACCAATAGCCATAGTAATTAATGTGATATTATCTGCTAATACAGCATCTGGTATAAGTAGTTTAAATTGTCCTTCTCCATCAGTATTTATACCCTTATTACTTCCTTTAATCCCAATGATAGCACCCGGAATTGGCATCTTTGTTTCCTTATCAAAAACCTTTCCTCGCACAATATTTTTCAAACTGTCGGTAGATAACCCAACTTTAGCCTTTTTTGAAATTAGCGCTAATGGATTATTTTCGATAATTTCTTTAGAGGGAGTATTGCTTTTATTAGCAAAAGAATTGCCTGTAGTACCCAACAAAATAAGGCCTGCTAGTATATTATAATATCTTGCAAAGTTTGTTTGCTGTTTATAGGCAATAGGTCTATTGAGTTGTTGTTTTGTCAAACGTCCACATACTTTACCTGAAGCTTGGTTCATTATTTCAAATATCTCTTTATCAGATAAAGCGGTAAAGTCAATGACTGTTTTTGAGCACTGTGAGCAATATTTCCCAATGTCATTTTGTGTCATTAAAGACCAATCTTGCTCACACGGGTTTTCGATGCTGAGTTGATAAGGTTGTTTTTTCATTGCTAAGTGATGATGAGGAACTTTAATTTGTCATATTTAAGCTTGAATTTAGCAAAAAAACACCATTGTTGACAGTTTTCATGATAATATGTAGGCTTAAATACTTTCTTAAAGAAAACCACCTCGTGTGTTCCATGTTTTTAAACTTGGAAGGATAAGAAACCGCAGTCTTTGACAACAGAAAACCTAGCAAGCATTTTAGATGCAGACTAACTGGCGAAGTTTGAATTGTAAACTTTAAACTTAATTTATTAAAAAGTTTGGCAAACTTTTTGTAAGCTTTATGATATAGAAACGACTATCATCACCCCTAAAACTAGTGATATTTAGGGGACTATTTTTTGATTAGACTTTTATTATACTAAATTTACAAACCACTTTAACGCAAGCATTTAAATGTCTTTTTTGAATAATAGTCCATTATTAAACCTTGATTATAGCATACTAGAATTTTTAGAGGATAGTGCTTTTGCGATGAATGCGAATTATCAGTTTCTTGCTTTCAATCAAGCATTTTCCAAACAATACAAATTATTCTTTGGTACTTACCCAAAATTAAACGAAAAAGGATTGGGGGTTACTCATGTTATTTTTGGCAAAAAAATTCAAAATACTTATGAGAGAGCATTCCAAGGAGAACATTTAGAAATAACGGAATTTGTATATAATCAATATTTAACCTTTAAAATTCAACCTGTTTTTGAAGAAAACAAAGTGAAATATATTATAGTATTGATTAAGGAATTAACTAAAACGGTGAAACTAGAAGAGATGGTTTCACAGTATCAATCCAAATATGAATACTTAATAGATAATATAAACGACGTAATTTTTCAAACCGACTCAGTTGGTAACTGGGTTTTTTTAAACAAATCATGGACTAATATTTTTCAATATACTATTGAAGAATCTATCAATAAACCATTTTATCAGTTTCTTCATCCTGAAGACGTTAAAAAAAATGAACTCCTCTTTGAACCCCTCATTAACCGTCAAAAAAGCTACTGTAAACACATCATCCGCTATTTAACTAAAGAAGGAAGTATAAGATGGATGGAAGTTTTTGCTACATTAATCATCAATGAGCAAGACCAAATACTGGGTACATCTGGTACTTTAAAGGATATTACTAACGAAAAAAGTAATGCTAATATTTATGAATTGCTTTCTAATAATATCAAAGACTTAGTGTGTATCCATCGCTTAGATGGTACATATCTTTATGTGTCGCCCTCCATCAAAGAGCTTGCAGGATATGAACCAACAGAATTAATTGGCAGAAGTCCTTACGATTTTTTTCATGCTGATGACCTCAATATTATTCAGCAAAATCATCAGAAATCCTTGGATGGCAATACCAATGAACTATATACTACCTACCGTTTCTTAAAAAAAAATGGTGAATATATTTGGCTAGAGACCAACACTAGGTTATTTTTTGATGAATACGATATTGCCGATAGAATGATAACATCATCAAGGGAAATACAAGAAAGAAAACGTGTTGAAGAAAGTATGGTCAAAGCCTTGCAGAAAGAGAAAGAGTTGAACGAAATAAAAACAAGGTTTCTTGCTATGGCATCGCACGAGTTCAAAACGCCCTTATCTGCTATTCGTTCTAGTGCCGATATTATAGAAGCATATACCTTACAAATTAATGATGAAAGAATCCGCTTGATTAACAATCAATTGGCAGCTATTCAATCAGAGGTTACACGTCTGACAGATTTAATCAATGAAACATTAGTACTGAGCAAATTTGAAACGGATAGATTGACTGTCCAAAAAGAAGAAGTTGATTTAGTAAAACTATTAAAGTTTGTAACTGATAGACAAAATCAACAGCAAAGTGATGGAAGGACAGTTGAACTAGCCATTTATGGTACCCCAAGGACTATTAATTTAGATGCTCAGCATTTTGTTCATATCATTGATAATTTAATTTCTAACGCTTTTAAATATTCACTAGAGTGTCCTAACCCCAAAGTGAGCTTAATATTTGAAGATAATGTATATAAAATAACTGTTCAAGACTTCGGTATTGGCATACCGGAAATAGAACAAAAAAAGGTATTCTCTTCTTTTTTCAGAGCCAACAATACACAAAACATTGTGGGTACTGGTTTAGGCTTATCAATAGTACAAAACATGGTAAAACTAAGTTTGGGAACTATTTCATTTGAAAGTATAGAAAATTGCGGTACTGTGTTTAATATTTCTTTCCCATATTGAACCAAAATGCTTGCTTATCTTGGAATAATAACAATACTTTATTTTTTATAGTAAAAACCCCTATTTTAAGGGATTGGAAAAGGTATTTTAAAAGTTTTACTTTGTAATGTCAAGTTTACTTATGAATACCTAATCACAAGTTTTTAAAGCTCTTCACCGTGAGCTTAAAAACAATTAAAACAAACTTGATGTTCATGAGTACAACTAAATTGATAGTAAGACTGGCGGATTTTACTGTTGGTTTAGTTGTATTCTAAAAGCATTTAGAGTGTATAAATTATAAATGTTATTAAGTAGTGATTGTTGAATTTTGTTTCAAAGTGTTAATTATCAATAATTTATGATAAGTGAAGACTTTGATAAAATTATATTGATTACTTAATAAAGCGTTAATGTATATAATGTTTTATTTTTTTTAAATCTTGCTAAAAAAATAAAACACTACCACTTATAAATGAAAACGATGGATTTATTGATAGGAATCATAGAAGATGACCATAATTTAAGAGATAACATAGAAAGGTTTTTCTCATTATACCCAGAGATTAAAATTATTTTTTCTGTGAATAGCATAGAAAAATTTTTACGTGAAAATAAATCAATAAGCCAAGAACCATCATTAATTTTTATTGATATAGGTCTTCCTGGAATTTCTGGTATTGAAGGTATCGGAATTATCCGTAAAAGTTATCCTAATTCGCATATTGTAATGATAAGCGGCACTTGTAATGAAGAGACCGTTTGGCAAGCTGTAAGTGCTGGGGCAAATGGGTATTTATTAAAACCGCTTTCGCTCAAAAAAATTATTGAACAGATTGATATTATAAAGAATAATGGAGCATTGATTTCGCCTGAGGTTGCATCTATGTTGTTTTCGAGAATTGCACAGAAAACTAAAGAAAAAGAAGCAATCATTGAAGGCGTACTGACCAAAAGAGAATTAGATGTTGTTGACTATTTACTAAAAGGACAAAGCTATAAAGAAATTGCAGACAAATTGTTTATTAGTTACTCAACGGTGAATGACCATATCAAGAAAATATATTCAAAACTAGAAATTAATTCTAAAGGAGAATTGCTGGCATTATTCATTAACTAAATAAACTTATTGTGGTATGCTTGTTTATTCTTTTGGTAAAAGATAGCCCTAATATATAAGCAAAAAGTAAAGCTTATTGTTGCGATAATAGTCGCTACAAGAAAATTTGATTTCAATGGTATTTATACAAAAAGACATAGTTTTAGGCCTTCGTTTTATCTTGAATGAAGTTCCCTATGCTGTTTTGCTAGAAGATAATCAAAGAAAGTTACAGTTTGTAAATCCTAGTTTTTGCAAACTATTTAGTATTCCTCTGCTACCAGAACAAATGGTTGGTTTTGATTGTGCAGTAGCCGCTGAATCATCCGCACAACTTTTTAAAGATTCTCAAGCCTTTTTAGAAAGAGTAACAGAAATTCTTGAAAAGAAAGAACCAGTAAGACAAGAGTTGTTAGAATTGGTAGATGGTAGGTTTTTTCTAAGAGACTATTTGCCAATTATCAATAATAACTTATTTGAAGGACAAGTTTGGATTTATTACGACTATACTGAAGCCTATAGTTCAGAAATAGGGAAAAATAAATTGAAGAAATTCTACGAGAATATCCTTCTGAATATCCCTGCCGATATAGTTGTTTTTGATAAAGAACATAGGTATTTGTTTGTTAATAAAAAAGCCATTCAAAATCAAGAAATCAGAGAATGGATTATAGGAAAAGATGATTTTGAGTATGTGAAGTACAGAGGGAAAGATATCAGTATTGCCCAAAAAAGAAGAGCGTTGTTCAATCATGTAATTAATAATAGAGCGTCCAGCGAAATAATAGAAGAAACCATAACGCCTTTAGGTACAACGCAGTATAATCTAAGAAGAATACACCCATTTTATACTGATGATAACGAATTAGACTTAATTGTAGGTTATGGTATAGATATTACTTCTATCAAAAATGCCGAGGAATTAATAAATCGTAGAGAGAAAAATTTAGCTCAAATCACTGAGATTTTAAATATTGCAGTTATTGTTATCGATAAAAGTTTTAATGTGACTTATGCCAACTCTTCATTTGATACAACATTTGGTTATATCGACGGAGAAATAATAGGTAAAAAGATTGATGAAATCAAGATAGCTAATTTTAGCTCAATTAGGGACGAAATACTGTTTTCACAAAAAAAAGATGATTATCAATTTAAAACAAAAGAGTTTCAATTTAAAGACAAATATGGCTCAAAAAAGTACCTAAGTGTTTATTGTATTCCTTCTTATACTATTGATACCAACGAAATATTTTATGCTATTTTTTTTAGTGATGTTACCGACCAACATTTGGCTTTCGATGAATTACAAAAGATTGTTGAAAAAGAGAAAAGACTGAATGAGCTTAAATCGGGGTTTGTAAATATTGTTTCGCATGAAATGCGCACACCGCTCTCTGTTATTCAATCTAGTGCACAAATTATTGAAATGTTGAGCGAAAATGATAACCTTGATAAAGAAGCTATTAATTTTCATACTACCAGAATTGTAAGTGAGGTAGTAGGTATGGAAACCCTAATGGACGAACTTCTTTTAATCAGTAAAATAGAAAGTGGTAAAGTAGATTTTAAACCTTTCCCGCAAGACTTAGAGAATTTTGTGAGGGTAGTTATTCATGAAAAGTATGCCCAATTAGCGGATGACAGACAAATAAAGGTTATCGTGAAAGGTGAAAAACAACAGGTAGCATTTGATAGAATGATGATGAATCATATTTTGAGTAATATTATCGGTAATGCTTTTAAATATTCAGAAGGGAAACAAGCCCCTATTATACAACTACATTATCGCAATAATGCTGTAAGCGTAATGGTAGTAGATAGCGGTATAGGAATACCTGAAAAAGACTTGCAAAATCTATTTAAAGCCTTTTCGAGGGCTTCAAATGTAGATGGAGTGAAAGGTACAGGTTTAGGCTTGCATGTAGTCAAATTTTTTGTTGATTTTCACAACGCAAAAATCTCCTGTAGGTCTCAAGTCAACAAAGGAACAAGTATTTTACTTGAATTTAATTACAAATCGTTTTCAAATGCCTAATAGAATAGTATTAATAGAGGACCAGTTGCAGTTGGCAGAGAATACCAAGACAATCCTAGAAATCAATGGTTTTAATTGCTATGTAGCAAATAGAGGACAAGAAGGATTAGACTTAATAGAACATATCAATCCGAGTTTGGTGGTTTGTGATATTAACTTGGATGAAATTGATGGATATGAAATTTTGAGACAGATAAGGTTAAATCCTCGGTTTGTTAGTTTACCCTTTATTTTTCTAACAGCCAGAGCTGATTTTGTGGATAAAAGAAGAGGCATGAATGCAGGGGCAGATGATTTTTTGACAAAACCTTTTAATGCCCGCGACTTGGTAGAAACTATTCGCGCGCGTTTGGAAATGAGTAGTCAGAAGAATGAATCAGTAGGCATTGAAATTAAAAAGAATGCCATTGATGTATTTTATAATGTTTCTAATCATGAATATCTTACTCCACTCAATGGTATCATTAATCTAAGTCAAATATCACTTGATATGGTTAGAGATAACCAATATAAAGATATAGAACCATTACTTGAAGGAATTTATGCTTCTGGGACTAGGATGTTGAGAACTACTAGAAAGCTATTGTGGTATAATCAATTATCCAACATGGTCAATCCATGGAAAAATACGTTGAAACCATTTAATAGCAAACTCAATGTCCCTGAATTGCTTAATGAAATTATCAGAGAAGTTACCAAAAACTCATTAAAGGTATTAGACTTCAATATTAAATCACACGTTTCAAGCTTATATGGTTATCAAGAGGATTTAATCAAGATAATGTTTACTGAGCTATTCCAAAACGTTGTGAATTTTGCAGACCCTAGTCGTAAAGTGTTTTCGGAAGATAGGTCGGAAAATCAGATGTTTGTGCTAATTATTCGCAATAACTATCTTGGAAAATATACGATTAAGACAGATGATATAAAACCATTTTATCAAGCACACAATCCTAAAGATATGAACGGAACTGGTTTGGGTTTGTACATAGTAAAAGAATGGGTAGAGTCAATCAATGGAGAATTTGAAGTAAATGGCGAGAGTCAATTATTCGATATAGTTATTAAAATTCCTTTAAATATTTAGTTAAATATTACTTAGGCGTATTATTTAAAGGCTTAAAGCTAATGCATTAAGCCTTTTTTTAAAATCATATTGTTGTATTACATAACCCAAGTTGTTTTAAATATTCATTACTTATATCTATACAAAGAATTAATACCCTTATAAACAATATAATTACTAACACACATACTATTCAACATGTTACAAGAATACATTTATCTATTATTGGTTTTACCAATACTTCAATTATCAATGCTTTTTTTTTACGCTTTTAGAAAATCTACAACAAATTGTTGCCCAAAATGTAAGCATGTCTTAAGCGGTGAACGAAAGAGCAGACCTTTTTTAGTAAAATTTTTTCTATCTCCATTTTTCAATTTTAAATACTATCAGTGTTTGAGTTGCTATGCAGGCTTTTTTATCCCAATGGCTGCTCTAGATAAAGCAAAAACTATCAAAATAGAAACTATATCGAGATAAATGCCCGACACTAAATTAAATTCAATCGTAATTCCTCTTACAATTATTTTGAGTAACTTAATCCTATTTTTTTGGATGTTTAATATCAAAAGAACAGCTCAAAATAAATGTCCTTATTGTGGATACAAATTTTGTAAAGTTATTCAGACCCCTAACTACTTAAAAGCATTTTTATGTTATTTGAATAGTTTTAAATATTATAAATGCGATAATTGTGGGAATAATTTTATACTAGTTGTAAAATTATGATTATAAATCATTCAATACAGAAGCCATCATTCTGATTAAACTCACTAACACACTTCATAACAAGATAGTTCTAAGCCTAAAAACTTAGGACTACTCATACAACTTTGTATGAAACTAATCCAACTGCTTAGCAATAAGGTTATGACTTCGAAACAAAGAAATTGAATACTCCATAAAAAATTATTTTAATTAACCCTGATGTACGAAATTAGATAGGTTTTAGCATAATGCTTCACTATTTGGAATATAATTCAGATGTAGGAGTGTAATAGTTCATCTCACCAATTCTTTATAAGGGTTGGTGATTTTTGTTGATATTACTAGGTTAGTTATCCCCGCTGTTCTATGTCTTTCAGACTTGGAACGATAAATAATTCGAGTCTCAGATTGCAACCGCACCCCAACTAATGGTTTGTAAAATCATGATTAGGGCACTTCAGCAAGTACCTTAGAACTGGACTAACGGGGTGTAATAAATCCTAAAAATACTAACATAATAAAAAGATTAAAGAGCATAGATAGCTTTTTTTTTCAAAAGGATATAACTTCGTGATAACTTATCCTAGAAGAAAAATTATTAATTTCCACCATATAAATTGCTCAACTCATAAAACTATTATTATGTATCTACTACTACCCAAACACTACATCCAAACCCTTTTGTTCGTTTGCTTAATTATCGCCCCCAAGCTATTATTCGGCCAGTACATTCTGGACAAACAAGTAAAGTTTGAAGAGAAAAAAGGAACAAAGCCCATCCTAAAACCGATAGAGGCCTTTTATGCAAAAGGAGATAAACTCTATTTTATGGCTGATAATAGTATTACTATTACCGATAATAATGGATTATTAGTGGACAAAATCCCTGCGGTAAAAGAATTGTCTTTAGGATATACTAACACTATTGGTAAAGTTGCAGTAGATACCGACAATAATTTTTATGTTCCTGAAAGCTTTGTACAAACTATTAGAAAATATTCTCAGAATAGGGCATTACTAAATACAATTGATGTATCTGCCTATGTTGATGCTTATGATTGGGTTACTACTATTGAAACGGATAATGATAATAATATATATTTTAGTAGTAGATTTAGTGATTTTGTAACGGTATTAAATAAAGATGGTATTTGGTTAAGACAAATTGGGAAGACGGGTGATAGAGACGGGGAGTTTGAAGACCAAATCAATGCAATTGTTGTTTCTAAGTCGGGGACTATCTATGTGAAATCTGGTTATTGTAACGCAAATGATAAAATACAGGTATTTAATAAAGAAGGGGTCTTCCTCCGAAAAATAATTACAAAACAAGCTATAGGTGAGTTTTGTGTTGATAATAACGACAATGTTTACATCTTAAAAAATAGTGATACCAATATTTATGCTTTTGATAATACGGGCAAAGCGTTAAATAACCTTGTAGTGAGTAGCAATAAAAAAATATACCCTGTATTCATAGCTAAGAAAAGTGATAACAAAATCATCACTTATTGCTATAATGCTGAAACTGCAGGTTACGAATTTTATGATGTAGAAACAAAAGCTAAGAGCGATATTCTAATAACAGCTAGTGATGCAGACTATCCCACTAGAGTTTTAGATGCCCAGATTAACCCTGTTACACAAAATATTACATTTTTAGATGAATACAAAGTGATAACATACGACAAAGATTTTAATGTAGTACAATCTGCAAAAAACTTTGATAAGGGTGTAGTCGCCAAAAAACGTCCAAGCTTATTTGCATTTGACAGCATGGGCAAATCTTATTTTTTGAAAGATTTAGGAACTGGGAAATTTGATTATGAGGTGTATTCTGAAAGTAATGCAGATGTTGCTTTATGCAAAATACAAGCAGATTTTTTTATCAAAAAAATAATGATTGAAAAAGACTCTTTGAACAATCCAGTAATCTTAGTAGTTACTGCAAATTCAATTAGCTCATTTTCTTTTACAGGTGTTTTAAAGAAAAAGCATATAGATCCAGCAAACGATATAAGTGCATTTAATAAAAATTCAGATGGAACATATAGTTTATTTAGTTCTTATTTACGTGTACTTGAAAAATATGATTCCAATTTTAAATTAATCTCAAGCCAATCTCACTCTGCCTTTATCTTAGATGATTTTGCTGAGACACCTGATGGGTATTTTCATACTATTGATGAGTCGTTTCATGTATTACTGATTAAGGCATTTGATAGTAAAGGTTCATATATTAACGAAACCAATTTTGATGTAAATTATTCGTCAGGTTCATTTATCAGAGTTTTTAATAATCAACTGATTATGGTAGGGAAATATATGGATTTCTTTTCGGTGGTTAATTTCAAGTATGATAAAACATTGCAGGCTAATTATATCAGTGGGGATGATAATATTATCCTAACAACCCTTGAGAAAACTTTAGATTTATCGACAACATATAGTTCGACTGCCAAAAATCTATCATATAAATTAGTCAGTGGAGGAAGTGTAAAAATAAGCAGTGCGGGTACTTTGGAAGTACTGAAAGGAGGGGAGTCGGTTATAGAAATAACATCGCCCGCCACCAATAAATATAATGCTACATGGAAAAAGGTTCTGGTAACTGTTAATAAAATCTCTCCAACTGTAACAGGCGTTGAAAATATTCAAAAAACCACCGCTGATTCAGATTTTGTATTGAATATCAAAAGCAATGCACCTGATAAACCTATTATACTATTAGAATCGGGAAGTTCTATCAGCTTTGACTCCAAAACGAATACGGTCAAAATTCTTCAAACGGGCTTGAGTAAACTAAAAGTTTTTGCTCCTGAAACAGACTTTTATAAGGCATATTCTTATACAATATCTGTTAATGTGATGCTGCCTCCAAAACTAGCCCCACAACTGACAACAACAACCAATATTGTCAAGAAAATTGATGCTGCCGACTTTAATTTGACTGTTAACACAAAATCTGATGGGAAAGTACTATTCTATTTGATGGAAGGAGATGCCGTTGCGGTATCTTTGGAAGGAAAGGTTAAAATTGTAAAGGCAGGAATTGCCTACGTGCATATTAACCAACTAGAAACTGATAAATATGAATATACCAATGTAATAGTAACCATTACTGTAGAAAAGTTAGAGCAAGCCATTGATGCTGGTACTGTTCCAACCTCTGTATATCTGAACAGTACAGGTTTTGATATAAATCCGACATCAAATTCGGGCTTGGGCGTTAGTACAAAAATAGTAAGTGGCCCGGCCAAACTAGAAGGAAAACGAGTAGTATTATTAGGCAATGCAGGAGTTATAGAAATGGAATTTAGCCAAGCAGGTGATGCCAAATACAAGGCTGCTACTACCCTGAAGAAATCTGTGGAGGTAAAATTGGTACTAGCGAATTTAGAAGAGCCATCAGATGCATCAGTAAAAGTATTTCCTAATCCCGTTACCACAACGTTACAACTTCGGTCAGACGGAAAACCATTTGGTTTACAAATTGTATCAATGTTGGGAACAGTAGTACTTGAAAAAGAGGTGACCAAAGAAGAAACTGAGATAGATTTAAACGGTATTAAACCCGGAAACTATGTATTGATTATTCAGAAAAACAACAAGCTTGAATATATTAAAATACAAAAACAGTGATTGTAACAATTTATATCTACACCATATTCTGTGTATCACAGAATATGGTGTAGATTAAGAAACTATATGTTGTTAGTAAAGACAATAATGTTAAAACTCGGTATTTTCACTACCTTTCCTGATATCCATTAACCGAATTTATTCAAAAATTCTTTCTATCCTCGAAATATCACTTCCCAAAAACTCTTGCTCTTCTATTGTCCATTTTTTTTGTAATTCGATAACTATATGTTGGTCATCATCTCCTTTACTAAAAATCGTTTCTGATATAACTCTTAGCAACCTATCTCTACTAGAAGAAAAATATGCATCTGTTAACTTTCTGAGAAATTCTACATCTATATTCATACCCCTCTTTAATCTAACAAAAGAAAGCGTCTCAAAGTATTCCCATGGAGTTAAAATATCCATATCTTGTATGTCCATTAAACCAACATATAAGACTGGTTTTCTATCATTGTAAAACACACTTACTTCATTCTGATTAATGAGTTCGAAAAATTTCTCTTCAATTAACTCAAACCTTTCTTTTTCAAGGAAAAAATCATTCTCCCTCCAACCAATAACCAATATAGTTGTGACATCTGAAAAAAAATAATGAAATAATTTATTAAATAATTTATTATCTTCCTCCAACCGATAATCTTCCAAATAAATATGATATTTATACATATGTTTTATTAATTATTTAATTGGTTTACCAAAGTTTAAAGGATATACTCATTCTTGGCGTTGTGTTATACACTACGTCAGTGCGTCAGGCATTCTTAGAATGCAATTTCGTTCGATTATAGACATTTAAGAATCTTCTATTATATTACAATAAAAAAGCGGTCAGAAAATAAATTTCCAACCGCTTTTTTATTGTAAATATTTAGGATAACGATATTAGATAGCACTCAATTACCTCTTCGCTTCCATTTCAGCCGAAATTTTATCAAAATCAATTGCACCGCATGAACCACAGCCTTTTGAACAACCTGCATTCTTTTTGATGCTGAAATTCTTAATAACTATATTGCCTAAGTATGCTACAGCAGCTAAAAATATGATAGCAATAATGACGTTTTCCATGATAGTCTTTATTTAATGTTAAGACTTTGTGATATTCCAATTGCGAACAATCACCTCCTCTAATTCAGAAAACATTCCACAGCCCGCAATTAGTTCACGTCCGAACACGAAATCGTCGCCACCTTTAAAATCTTTTACAAATCCACCTGCTTCTTGAACAATTAAAGAGCCAGCGGCTACATCCCAAGGCTTTAGATTGTATTCAAAAAAGCCCTCAAAGCGTCCGCAAGCAGTATAAGCTAAATCTACAGCGGCAGCTCCAAAACGACGAAGTCCATGTGATTTTTGCATCAATTCTTTCAAGATACCAATATAGTTTTCCATCAATTCAAAATCATAATATGGAAAACCTGTTGCTATTAAACTTTCGCCTAGCGTTTTGGCAGAAGACACTTTAATAGCCTTTTCATTCAAATAGGCACCTCCGCCAAGCCATGCACTAAAGCATTCGTCTCTATTAATTTCATAAACTACGCCCAATACAATCTTGCCTTCTTTGATTAAGGCAATTGAAATAGCAAAAACAGGCACGCCGTGGATATAATTAGTTGTGCCATCTACAGGGTCGATAATCCAAGCAAGCTCATGATTTTCGGCTTGTTCTGCTGTGCCTTCTTCTGCAATAAATCCCGCTTCAGGAACAATTTTAGAAAGACCAGCTACTAAAAGCTCTTCTGTTTGTTTGTCAACATAAGAAACTAAATCATTCAGCCCTTTGTATTCAATACTATCTTTACTAAATTCTGAGGCTGCTTTTCTAACAAATTCACCCGTCTGACGGGTTAAATTGCTTACTTCTGTTGTTAGTTGTTGTAAGTTCAATGAGTTATTTTGTTAACTTTATTTTCCTGCCCCTCGTTCTATATTATTAAATATGAAATCTGATTTTACCCGCTGATTTTCAGAGATTTTATACGCAGATTTACGGTGATTTTTAAAAATGAAATCCGATAACCGAAATCTGATACCCGATATCCTAAAACTATTTCTTTTTCACCTCAAAAAATATCGCTAAGCCTAAAACGCTTACCAATACAATTGACATAATAAGGTCTACAGTTCCACCTTTTTTAACTGATTCTGGTTCGAATTTAAACTCAATCGTGTGTTTTCCAGCAGGTACTACCATCGCTCTAAGGATATAATCTGCTCTTAGGTGTGGCTTGTATTGTCCGTCGATATAGGCTTTCCAGTCTATATTGCCACGATAGAATATTTCAGAGAAAACAGCCAATTGTTCTGTTTTAGCATCTGATTGATAAGTTAAAGCATTTGGCTTGTACGATGTCAACACAATTTTATTGGCAGAGCTGTCTGGCTGAATTTTCAAATTAGCCACTTGGTCAGCAAATCTTTTGTCGATGAAAGCAATGTCTTTAGGGTCAAACTTATCTAAAGCTTTCATTTCTTCATCGGCATTAGCTACAATTTTAAATGAATTAACAAACCAAGCATTACCACAAGCCTCTGGATTTTGCTGTGCCACTGGCTGACCTGTCTGTTGGTTTGGCATGATGAAATACTTCGTATTCAGCATATTCAATACCTGCATATTGTTTTTGGCAATCTGGTTTTCAATGATTTCTGAATAGCGACGTAATTTAGCCCCATGATACCCACCAATTGATTGGTGATAATACGACGCCTTAGCATCACTACTGAAACCACCAGCGGCTGCGGCATCAAATACTCTGTAGATACTTTTATCTTTCAATATTTGCTCGTCGGCAGCGGTTGGCGTAAATAGTTCTTCGTATTCTGAATTAGAAACGAAGTTGTCATTATTAAAATAGCGTTTATCTACTCCGAATAAATCTATTACGATTAATAAAATTAAAACAGGATAAAAAATACCTTCTTTGATTTTGCCTGAAACCCATGCCCAGATTAAACCAGCAGCCAATAGAATAAAGGCTAACGAACGGAAAGCATCTGAACGCATCAACGACTCACGGTCTAGCACAATGCCTCTCAGGATTTGAGCATCAACGCCCTTGTCACCTGTGATTTGCATTGCTTCGTCACTTAGAGATTTGAAACTAAAAAACAAACTTGGTACAAGCGCAAAAATTACGCATAATCCAGCGGTTAATGCCAAACCATAAATCAATGGTTTTTTAATAGTTTCAAACGTTGGTTTGTTATCACTAATCTGTTTTAAAGCAAGTACGCCCAATATTACCATCGCTAGTTGCGTAAGCGATAAAATCATGGTAATGGCTCTGAACTTGTTAAACATCGGAAAATAATCGAACATTGGGTAGTTTAATAAAGGGAAGTTTTTACCCCAAGCAAGCATCGTGAAAAATACAGCTGTGCCTACTAACCACCATTTTAATGAACCTCTCACTAAAAAAGCACCCAAAGCAAAAAGGAAACAAATGATTGCCCCAGCATATACAGGTCCACCCACATTAGGTTGGTCGCCCCAATAGGCTGGTCCTCTTTCAGTAAATGGCAAAGCGTTCTCTTCTGGAATACCCGCATTAACCATTGCTTTTAAGGTCTCTGATTTTTTACCGCCCAAGGTTCCGCCCATTGTTCCACCATAAAAATTAGGAATCAATAAAGTACCCGTTTCACCAATGCCGTAGCTATAACTAAAAGCATAATCGCGGTCTAAACCTCCCTTCGACTGTGTATTGCTCGTTAATTCAGATTTACCACGAATGGTTTCTTTAGAGTATTCATAGTTATTCCAAAGGCGCATCGTGTGGTTAGCTACCCCAACAAACGAACCTAAGCCCAATGCTAATAAAGCAAAGACGAGTGATTTTATTTTTCCTTGCTTTACATGGTTGATTATCTCAACAATAACGTATCCGAAAAGCAACAAAGCAAAGTAGTAGGTAATCTGTACGTGGTTGGCATAAATCTCCAAACTCATAAAGAGTGCCGTCAAGGCTCCTCCCAATAAATACTTTCCTCTAAAGCATAATACTGCCCCTGCTGCTACCATTGGTGCATAAGCCAAGGCAATGGCTTTTGAAGTATGTCCTGCGGGTAGAATAACCATATTAAGCGTACAGAAAGCATAACCAATGGCACCTATGATGGATTGCCAAGTATTTGCTCCCAACACGATTAATAGAATATATATGCCCAGCATCTCTAAGAAAATAACGTTGATAGGCGATGGTAAAAAGCCCATTACGTCCCCACCAATGGTTGAACCTATGCTATTTGGATAGGCACCGTGAATCATATAGGCAGGCATCCCACCAAACATCGAGTTTGTCCACCAAGGCACAATACCTGTTGCTTTGGTAAATTCAGTAGATTCGTGTGAAGAAGCCAATGACATGGTGATGTCGTGTTGCTTTAATTTTTTACCTTGTAAGGCCGGAGAGGCATAAATTCCTGCAAGCACAACAAAAGCAATGACTGCGTATAAATGTGGGAGGAATTTCTTGAATGAAAACTGCATATTTTTTGTAAGATTTGGACTTAAATTACCTTGTATGCAAAGATAAAGTTTCTAATTTGAAAATTTGCATGAAAGCTACTTACTCCGCTTTAAATTAGGGTTAATAAAAAATAAGGTTAGCAAATCGTTAAATCGAGGCAATGGTTTATTGAAATTTTGAACTTTTTAAGCACCTTTGTGTTTTTATTACGATTAATTAAACCAAACAATACTTGTTTTGTCCAAACGAAAGCAAATTAAAATATATTACAAAATGATGAACAAAAAGATTTTTTTACTTGCCATTTGCCTAATAATTACTGTAGTAGGGGTAAAAGCTCAAGATTCGAAGGCTGGAGTAATTATTGATGCCATGCAGAAAAAGTACAAATCAATGAAAGCATTTAGTGCTTCATTTACGTATGGTGCGGATGGTTCAAGTCAGGTTTTACAAGGAAATATTACGGTAAAAGGACAAAAGTATCGTTTAAAAACAGGCGGGCAAGAGATTTATAACAATGGCAAAGAGGTTTCTACGTATATCAAAGAAACGAATGAAGTGAATATTTCTGATTATGAACCGTCGGATAATGATTTAAACCCTTCAAGAATTTATTCATTTGATAAAAAGGGGTATCGTTATGTGTTTATTCAGGAAGTGAAAGAAGGAGCGGAGTCGTATGAAGTAATTGAGCTTTCGCCAGAAAAGAAAGGCACGCAGGTTTCGAAAGTGAAAATTAAATTGAATAAAAAAGATAAGTCTGTGAAAAGTTGGACTATTACCGATAAAAATGGTAAACGCCAGACATTCAAAGTAAACAATTTTGTTCCTAACATACCTGTAGATGATAAATACTTTGTATTCGACAAAAGTAAATTCCCAGGTGTTGAGGTGAATGATTTGAGATAGGTTTCTTTTGGACTTTAGGATTTAAGACTATAAGACTTTAGGAAATAGTTCAGTCTTCATTTTTATAAGATATAACACGAATGCCACTCACTAGCGAGGAACTTAAGTCCCTCGCTAGTGAGTGGCATTCGTGTTTAACAGCGCTTTCTACTGAATTTCCTTCCTCTCGTCAAACTCCTTTACAAAATTAGGGCTTTCTGTTTTGCCTATCTTGTCCCAAAAGGTGAAGTATAAGCCATAATTATAACGATAATATTTATGGTGATGACTGTGATGTGTAGCACCAATCATGTATTTGCCCAGTTGGTTGCCAACGATATTTTTAGGATAAATTTCAATGTCTAAATGGTTAATGGCCGCAGTGATGGTCATGATGGTTAAATGAATCAATATAGCATAAATATGCATGGGTAGCAAAATTACAATCAATGGCATAATCAGGGCTTCTAAAATACCTTCGATGGGATGGAACGAGAAGGCCGTCCAAGCTGATGTAATTTTACTTTCATGATGGACATGATGTACTATTTTGTAAACTTTGGGTTGGTGCATCCAACGATGAACCCAGTAATAGTACGTTTCATGAATAAACATTGATAGTAGAATACTGACAGGAAACCATAGGAGTGGGAAGGCATTAATATCCAAATAAATAGCCGTATGTCCTTGTTGCCAAAGCACGGCTGTAAAAGCTCCGATAACCGAAAAAATCAAGGCGGTGAGTAATGACCAAAATATTTCTTTGCGGAATTGTTCAGGCGGATATTGCTTTTTATTGAGCTTTCTAATTTCCCACGTTTTTGATTTCCAAATATAGAAATAAAGGTGAAAAATACCTGCCAACAAAAAGTAACGAAAAACCACTATGGCAAATATGACAATGCATAGCCACAAAAAAACAATCGGTTCAGCAAAGTTGATATTAAATACGTTTGGTATCATATTATTTCAACTTTATTGAACCGAAAAATGTTTTAAAAAGTTTTGAGCTATGAGCTATGAGCTATGAGCTATGAGCTATGAGCTATGAGCTATGAGCTATGAGCTATGAGCTATGAGCTATAGGCTGTCAGCCGTCGGTCTTCAGCTTTCGGACATTTATGGTTGGCTTTAGGCTGTCGGTCATCGGCTCTCGGTAGCTGTATGATAGATAGTACAAGTAATCACTAATTCACAACTCACTAAATCACTCACTGAAAAATGCTTAAAGTCTTACAATCTCAGCACCGATAGCATTCAAACGCGTATCAATGTTTTGATAACCTCTGTCTATTTGCTCGATGTTTTCAATGATAGAAGTACCTTTTGCCGACATTGCTGCAATCAAAAGAGATACCCCTGCACGAATATCAGGAGAAGTCATTCTGATGCCTCTTAACTGTTGCTGGCGATTTAATCCAACTACAGTAGCACGGTGTGGGTCGCAAAGGATAATCTGAGCACCCATTTCAATCAATTTATCCACGAAGAACAAACGGCTTTCAAACATTTTTTGGTGAATCAATACCGTTCCTTTTGCTTGAATAGCAGTTACTAATACGATACTTAGTAAATCGGGCGTGAAACCCGGCCAAGGATGGTCAGAAACGGTAAGCATAGAGCCATCAATGAATGTTTCTAATTCATAATGTTCTTGAGAAGGAACATAAATATCGTCACCTCTGATTTCTAGTTTAATACCCAATTTTTGGAAAACCAAAGGAATAATGCCTAAATCTGGAACAGAACAGTTTTTGATGGTGATTTCTGATTGCGTCATAGCAGCCATACCGATAAACGACCCAATTTCAATCATATCTGGCAACATGGTGTGTTCTGTACCTGTCAACGATTCAACACCTTCAATCGTTAATAAATTAGACCCTACGCCTGATATTTTGGCGCCCATTCTATTCAACATTTTACAAAGCTGTTGCAAATAAGGCTCGCAGGCAGCGTTGTAAATCGTAGTAGTACCTTCTGCTAATACTGCCGCCATTACGATATTGGCTGTGCCCGTCACAGAAGCTTCGTCTAACAACATATAAGCACCTTTTAGTTGCGAGGCATCTACTTCATAAATTCCACCTTCATCTTGGCTATAATTGAATTTTGCACCCAGTTTCATAAAACCATAAAAGTGGGTATCTAAACGACGACGACCAATTTTATCTCCCCCTGGTGAAGGAATTCTGCCTTTTTTGAAACGTGCCAATGTTGGTCCTAACAACATTACAGAACCACGGAGAGCAGCAGCTTTTCTTTTATAGGTTTCTGAATTTAGGTAATCAAGGTTTACTTCTGAGGCATCAAATTTTACCGAAGATTCTGCAATGCGCGTACAACGAACACCCATATCGCCTAGCAGGTCGATTAATTGATTCACATCTCTGATATTCGGTATGTTATGAATCGTTACAGGGTCTTTTGTCAATACTACTGCACACAAAATTTGTAATGCTTCGTTTTTTGCTCCTTGCGGAATAATTTCGCCTTTCATTTGGCGACTACCAGTTACTTTGAATGATGCCATGTTTAAACCTTGTATTGTCTATCTAAAAGTTGAGATAAGTATTTTGGAACGATAATATTGAAATACCTACATCACAAACTATCTTCTGTTTCTATTATTGCTGTTGTTATTATTATTGTTACGATTATCGTTTCTGCCGTTGTTATTATTACGATTATCGCTTCTACCACCGTTGTTGCGTGGGTCTCCGCTACGATTGCCATCGTTTCTTCCTCCAAAGTTTTGACGACCTCCGCTGTTATTATTACGACCATCATTTCTACCACCATTGTTACTACTAACGTGTGTATTTGGCGGAGTAGGGCGGTTGTTGGCATTACGAAGATTGCCCAACGACGAATGTCCTGAAATAGCATGGACGATAGGAGCAAGGGTATTGTTAGAAATCTCTAAGATATGCCCCCAGATTACCTCATCATCTACTACTTCACGATTCCAGTTTTGATAGAACGTTTTCATCAAACGCGCGATATGAGCAACCAAGATACGTTTTTCATTATCGTCTGTTTCTGCAATGGCTCTGGCAATCAACAATTCTACATTACGACCATAATAGCGATAACGCAATTGATGCGTATTGTAAGGCACTGTTTTAGGGAGTTTACCTACCGCATCAGGCGATGGTGGAGGGAAAGGACTATCAACATCCAACTTGAACTTAGACATGATGTATAAATCATCCCAAAGTTTGTTGGTATAATCTTGCGTATCGCGCATATTAGGGTGAACCTGACGCATCAATTCAACCAATAAATATGCATATTTGGTACGCTTCTCTCTATCTTGAACCGTTAGGATATGGTTCACTAATTTCTGGACGTTGGTTCCGTATTCTTTCATGATATAATAAGGACGATTTCGGTATTCGTCGTGAATGGCTCTTGCTAAAAGGCAAAAATAGGAATATTTATTCAATGAATTTCTGAAAGCCTTAAAACTTTCAGCAAGATGAATATTTATAACGAAAGTTTAGGGATAAATATGATAATTCCTACAATTATCGCAAAGATTGAACCAATCAGCACTGCACCAGCGGCAATATCTTTGGCTTTGCCCGCCAATGGGTTAAAATCAGGAGAGACTAAATCTACCAAGGTTTCGATAGCAGTATTAACGGCTTCCAGTATCCAGACTAAGGCAATAGCTAGTAAAATCCATAGCCATTCGTTTGAGGAAAGATGAAAATAGAAACCAGCTGATACTACTACGGTAGTAGCCAAAAGATGAATTCGGGCATTGTTTTCAGTAATAAACATTGAAACTATGCCTTGAATGGCAAAAGACATACTTCTTATAAATTTCCGAAAATCAATCATCTAATAATTCTTAGTTAAAGTTATTGGTCATTCAAATGAATCAAGCTATAAAGCATACAATATGCCAAGCCTATAAAAGTAGCAAATTCAAAAGTTATTAAAATAGCCGTTGGATTACTGAACGAATGTAAAACATATTTGGCTAAAGGCATAGGATGAATGAAAAAATCCCAAGAATTAAAGCGCTCAATCCTACCCAGAAATACTCCATAGCCCGATAAAGCAATCGAAGTAAAAGTAAATACCCTACTCAGGGCTTGCGAGAAACAGGCAGTCCATATTTTCTGAATCCAATACAAAGAAAGTAATCCGCAAATCAAACTTACAAAAGCAAAAGTATAAATCATTATCTGATGATGCCAATATGAACTGCCGTTATTGGTATAAGGATAAAGATGAACCAAATCAGTAATAATATAAGGGGCATTTGGAAAAAATAATAACCATACAATGCTATAACCCAATATTTTAATAGGCTGGTTCAAGTTGGACGAAACCAGCTTTTCCATGTAGAGTACAATAAAGACTGGTATCCAAGCAAGAAATAAATTCCAGTTGATACCTATTAAATAGATATTATGAAAAAAGAAAGCTTCAAAAAGAAACAAGGCAACGGCCATGCCCGACATCAAGCCGAGGCTAATGAACACTTGTTTTTTCCGAGTAGAAATACTATACGTCTTCATGATTATTTACTTGATGTTTAAAGTATAAATGATAGTAGCAAAATATATTACCAAGAGAATATGCAGCAAAAAATCCGAATGTTTCCATAATCCAATTTAAATCAGAGATGGATAATTGTCGACTTGGTCGTATGATACATAAAATTGTGAATGCCATACAATAGATAATCGCTAATCCTAAATATGTTTTTAAATTGACCTCTCTAAATGCTGAATATATATATAAAGAAGACTCAATTAATAAAATTTGTATAATAAGTGATATGAGATAAGCGTATGCATATATCTCAAATAAGTCTCTTAAAATTACTATGCATCCCACCATTGGTGAAATGAAAATCGCCAGAAACCTTCTCATTTGATTAAAAATTTGGTCATTAGAAATCATTGTCATATTGTCATTTTAGGTCTTGCAATCCTGCTTAAATTATTTTACTACTAGGTAGAAAAAATATTCTTTATGAAATAATTGGTGTAGATACTATACGTTTTCATGCTCATTTACTTCATGTTTAAAGTATAAGTGATAATAGCAAAATATATTGGCAATGGAATAGGCGACAAAGAAGGCGAAAACTCTTATCGTCTCAATTATTTTATCTAAATGAGATTTGTCTATAAAAATTTTTAATTCTACGAAAGTTGTCAATGCACAACAACAAAATAATGCAAAGTAGGAATAGGCCTTCATGTCGAGTTTAAAGTGACTTGAATATATAGCTAAACAAACTTCGATGAAAAATATTTGAATAGATATTGGCACTATACTAAAATAACCTAGCGTACTAAAAAACTCCAAATCAAAATAGAAAGAGCCTTCATCAATAAGCATAGTTGTAAAAGTCACAAAAGTCCCTGCCAACGGTGAAACAATAATCGCCAGTAACCTTCTCATTGGCTTATTTGTTTAAAGATTTGATTATCAGCATAATTCCAAGACTGCCATTGTTTTGTCTTGTAATTATCCTCAAATCGTTTTAATGTGAGTAGAATAAATGCTCTTTGTGAAATAATAGGTGTAGGACTAGTATGATTATCATTTTTTAAATGGGCGTAGTTGTATACGTTAGTATTAAGATTGACTTTGGAGTTACTTAGTAAAGACTTTATCGCTGGTAAGGTATTGTCGCTGAGATTTAATAAATAGGTTACATCCAATTGTTTGGCTGTATGAATATTGTATTGAGCAATGGCATTGTCCCAGTTGATAAAACTGCTGATAACCAATAGACTATACGCAAACCATGTATTCGTTCTTAATAAAAACCAAAGTGTTTTTCGATAGTGTACTTTCCAAAAGGTGCTGATGATACCAGCCATAGAAAGTATCAAGAAAACATATACACCAATACGTTTGTAAGTCAGCCCAAACTCAGTGATATACAATTGGTTTTTGAAAATGACACCTGTTAATAAAATAGTATTCTGCAAAAGCCATAGATAAGAAAGCCTTTGTAACCATTGATTGTTGGCATAGAAATTTTGGTTGGCTCTGAAATAATACAAAATAATGCAAATAGCTAGGAGGGAACTGAAAATGAGGGTGTTTACACCTTGGTGAACATATTCAGAATGATTTACGCCATCGGGTAATGCCTGAGATGAAAAAATGGTAGAAAAATCGACAATGTTGAAAAATAGGATAAGTAAATTCAACATCATAAGCGAAATAATACCTTTTGTATTTTCCATTTTCAGGATGGTCAATTGAAAATTTCTTTTTACTTTTCTCTTGACTCTGACTAAGACATTTGGTTGAGCAACATCCCATTCGGTGAGGCTTTCACTCAAAAATTGATAGTAAAAACCAAAGCTTAAGAAGATTCCTAATCCTAAGAAGAGGAGGTATTTACCCGAAATAAAGTCTAGTGAAAAGTGAAAATAGCTGTGGAAAATAGGATTAGCAGAGGCATATAACAAATAAAAAACAAACGTGATTAATAAAGGAAATACATAGAAAGTTGCGGATTTACTGATTGAAAAACTACTTTTCTGTTTTGAAGATTGATGAAAAATATATTTATCTAAGCCTGCAAATAATGCTTTAAAAAAGGACATCGCCAATGTGCTAATGCCCTTATACAAGCCTACATATACCGAACTTTGGCTATGATTGCTCAGACCAATCAGTAAAACCAAAGAAAAACCATTCGCAATGATAGCCAGCATAGAATGTTGCCAAATAATCATAAGCGCCGACAGAATACTTCCGCTGACAGCTATGAGCCAAGTCTTATTATTTAATAAAACAGGGCGAACGATGAGCATCGTGCTAATAACTACAAGTGTAAAAACTAAGAAATTAATGCCAGCCGTTTGTTCATAAAACATATAGCTGAATGTAAGGGAGGTGAGTGCCAGCGAGATTTTTTTAGTATTCATGATATCCTTAGTTGCAAATTACTTTAAGTTGAACGTAAAAAAGTTTTAAAAAACGAATGCAAATCATTCGTCTGTTTTTTTAAGCAGAGCCCTTGATTAATGTTTCTAAAGCATATAGGTGTTCTTGAAAAGCCTGCTTCCCTTCGTTAGTAGCCTGAAATGACGTATGGGGCTTTTTGCCAATAAAGGCTTTTCTGATTTTTATATATTTTTCTTTTTTTAATGCAGTAATATGAGAAGCCAAATTGCCATTGGTAACGTTGAGTACCTCTTTAAACTCATTAAAATCAACCCAATCGTTCACTATCAAGAGGGACATGATGCCTAGTCTTACACGGTTTTCAAATGATTTATTTATGTTATCAATAATAGTTTTCATAACGTTCAATCTGATAATTTTACAGCAACTCAATTATCAAACCTTTCAACCAAGATTCATATTTACGGTACATCATAACGCCGTAAATAATGGCTAAGACTAGATTGAAATTTTTCATGATGTTGTTTAGAAAAATGGACAGCTTGCCTAATTAAGCAGACAAGACTGTCCTGCATAGAACTATTATTCTTTATTATTGTAAGCACGATACCAGTCTATATTGCGTGTCAGGTACATCACAACCGTCAGAATGATTAATAATCCAATACTTCCTAATAGTAAAGAATAATCTTCCAACTGTAGTAATGAATAGAAAAAGCCATAGAGTAATGAAAGTATACCATTGAATATCAGGGTAATGCGTGAATTTTTGAAAATACTTTGCGTGTAAAACGTAATCAAAGTCAGTATCGTTATACATCCGATTAGGTAGGCAATATTGAAAGAAAGGTGTTCTGAAATTGCCAATAAAAGCACATAAAAAAGACAAATGGCAAAACCTACCAAAAGATATTGAATAGGGTGCAAGCGTTTTCGATTAAGAATTTCTACGAAGAAAAAGGCGATAAACGTGATGACAATAAACATCAAATTATACTTGGTCGAACGCATCGTTTTTTGATACTCATCCACTGGTAAAAGTAGTTTTACGCCAAATGAACTTTGTAATTCGCCTGTAACTTTTGTAGCTACACCGTCTGAATAATCAACGGTTGTGTGGTTATGAGGATTACTCTCTTGATAATTGGCGTCAAAGCCGATAAAATTTCCAACTCCTTGTTGAGGATAATTTCTGTTGAGATGCAATTCATTCCAAACCGCTTTAAAGCCTTTTTCAGTTATTTGGCGTTCGTCAGGTAAAGATTCCCCTACGAAACTTGGCGTTCCCCAAGATGATTCAATGGTGACCTTTGTTGTTTTCCCAAAGGGCAGAAAGTCAATCTCTTTACTGCCGTTTAGATTAATCTGAGCGTCAAAATTGATTGTTTCAGCCGCTAAGTTAATGGGGCAACTTGCCCCAGAAGCAAATAAATCTTTTGATTCAATGCCAGAATTCATTTCGGTATCTATGCCATTGATTTTTAGCTTAATTGCCTCTTTGATTCCTTTCATATCGGTTATTCCAAAAGAGATAAAAGCTTCAGAAAATAAAAATCTTTCTTTCGGAATTTTCAATAATTCTACATTAGGTTTTTTGAAAAAGCCTTGTAAATGGAGTTGAGCATTATAAAGCATCACTACATAAATCCCTCTGTATCTTTTTTCTGGAATCAGTTTCCCCGTAATGTTAAGATGTTCGGGCAAGAAATGAGCGTATGCTATTACCGTTGACTTTTTACCGTTATCATCTTCCTGAATGATGGTGTAGGGAATGGTAATAACTGCCCCACCAATTGTCTGATTACTTCCCCATTTAGATGTTATTTCTTCCTCAGCTATATCTCTGGTTATTTGTCTTTCATGAATCAAACTTTCCAGCATGGTAGAAGGAATCATCAATAACAGTATGAGGATGAAGATGGAAAAAAGTTTTAGCATGACTGAGCTTTTTACCCAATTATTAAAGCGTTCAAAAAGTGATAGTTTTTCTGGAGTTTCCATGATAGTATTGGAGTTAAGATAGTTTTTTGCAAATTACTTTGAATTTCAAAGTATAAAGTTTTTAAAAAACGAATGTATACCATTCGTCTAATTTTTTATAGAGAGCCTTTGATTAACGCTTCTAAAGCATTCAGGTGTTCTTGAAAAGCCTGTTTCCCTTCAACAGTTGCCTGAAATGATGTATTGGGTTTCTTGCCAATAAACGCTTTTCTGACATGTATATATTTTTCTTTTTCTAAGGCAGTAATATGCGAGGCCAAATTACCATCAGTAACGTTGAGCGTCTCTTTAAATTCATTAAAATCTACCCAATCGTTCACCATTAAGATAGACATCACACCTAACCTTACACGGTTTTCAAAAGATTTATTTATGTTAGAAATAATAGTTTGCATAATGTTCAATCTGATAATTTATAGGAATTCAATTATCAAATCTTCAAATCAAGATTCATATTTACGGTACATCACTATTCCATAAACAATGTGTAGTACGCCAAAACCAATCGCCCAGAATAGTAAGCCAAGCTTCCATTCGTCCAATACACCACAAATTAAGCCCAAAACGATTTCGATATAACCGAGGTATCGAATATCATCATAAGTATATTTAGAGGCGTTCACAAGGGCTAAGCCATAAAATACCAACGTGGCAGCATCTATCAAATGCGGTGCATGTTTTAGTAAAATCAAAGTAAACAAACCTCCCGCTACCAAAGGAATGGCCATGTTGGAAAAGAGCCTTTTAGAAGTACTACTCCAAATATTTAACCCTCTGCGTTTAGCACTCCTGATACTGAAATATAATGAAATGCTAAGCGAAAGTGTTAAAACACTGAGCCCGTCAATCACAATATATGTTAACAATGGGGTATTGTCTTGTAAATTCAAGTAGCTAGTGGGATACTCAGACAGGATTCTTTGATAGGCCAAATAAGCACCTATCAAGGCAAATGAGCCTGCAAATACGCCTGATAATCCACTAAAGGAAATAAATCGGCTGGAACGTTCCATCATTGAACGTATTTCAGAGATATCTTGTAAGTGTTGATTCATTTTCAAATTACTTTGTATTGCAAAGTACAATCTAAAAAAATAAAATTCCAAATGTTTTTTGATTTTATTTTTGAAATTTTATTGAAGATTAAGATTTCTAAGGGTCATTTCATAAGCGGTGTGGTATTGTTCAATTGGCTCACGGTCTCCACCCTTTTTAATTCTCTCGATTCTTTTATTTATATAACTTTTACGAAAACCACTCACTAAGTTTAATCCTAAAACATGAATCATGTCGTTAACTCTTTTTATTGTCTCATCGTCTAAGTTAGTATTTGCAAAAAAAATATGCAGATTAACATCATAATCCAATAATTCATCAGGAACATAATTCGGACTATCAGGTTTAAGAATATTATCAATTGATTTGGTACTCTTGCGACGATTTATTGTACAAGAAACCATAAAAAGATTATCCCATAACCATCCCTTAGTAGGTTTGAGGGTTGAATCGAAATGTTCTAATTCACCTTCATGGAATGGTTTAGGTTCGAGAAGTTGATACTTACCATCATCCCAATTTTCGATGTTAATTAATTCTAAATCTCCTATTAAATCCTTTTCAGTATAGGCACATAATCCATTTTGACAATGGTATAAACTCATAACTACGTCCCAATAATGCTCACCACTTGACTTGTATTTTTCATGGTTTTGTTCATTATTTTCAAATTCCTCTATCCAATCTCTGTAAGTAGTAGAATGAATTATAGTTTTATCAATTCTTTTCATTATTAAGAGAATCTAAATTCCAATAATCTAAAAGTTCAGAAAGTTTAATATATTCTTCTAATTTTTCTTTTTCTTGTTCAACACTGAGCTTTTTATTTTTTAATTGCCTTTCTAAAGTAGCTAAATCTATTAGTGCTCTGTCCCTTAAATCATTTCCTTCTTGGTCTAAGTCAAATACCTTTTGCAAAATGCCCATCCAAGTTAAGTATTGTGGATTGATTGTATAATTATCGACGTGTCTACCTTTTTCCTTGTTATAATACAGTTCTTGATAAACATTGCCTTCATTATTAAACTTTAGTTCTACAATTTCCCAAGGTTCAAAAGAAGAAGCTACCATAGGTGAATGGGTAGCAAAGAAAAACTGAGAATCTTTAGCCATACTCGTATAAAAATTAACAATTTCAGTTTGAATATCAGGATAAAGAGAACGTTCTGGTTCATCAAAAAGGATGATAGCTTTTTCAGGCTTTAAACCATAAAGTGGCAAGGCAGTCAGAATCACCTGTTTTGTACCAGTGCTTAGTCCTTCAAAAGGAATGTCTTTGCCTTGTACAGTTTGAATTTTGATGGTTTCAATATCCTCTGTTCTTTCAAAATCTAGTTCAGTTTTTACTTTTAGGTTAAAACGTCCAATGATTTTATCTAAAAATTTATCGGCTAAATCTATAATAGGATTAGGATTCTCCTGACGCCATTGTAAAAATTCATTTCTTGCGTTAATAATGTCTTCTTGAGAATATTTTGGATTTTGTAGTAACTTAGAAAGCTCTAGACTTTTTTTGATTTCTAATTCACGGTCTTTTATTATTGCTTCGTTGATAGTTGCCCAGCTACTTTGTAAATCATAGTTGCTGAAATCGTAAAAGTTTTCGAATGGAGAGCTTTGGGACTTTTCTTTTTGAGCCTTATTAGTTTTAGGTATATCAAGGTCACATGGATAGTAGAATAATTTGAAATCGTTGTTTAAATAATCAATGATGCTTTTGTCTAATCCACTAACTGAAGTAAGAAAAGACTCACCATTGGGCGAAAAATTATCTTTATCATTATATGTGTCATAAATTGCTTTGAGTTTATTATCAAAAGTAACATTTACACCATTTTTAGCAAAACCTAATCCTATTAATGGGTACATAGAAGGAATATGGACAGATTCATCAGATAAACGATTTATCAAGTTTGGTAAAGAAATGACAAAAAGCGTTTTCTTCAATATCTCAATCAAACTAGTCTTCCCCGTTCCACTTTGCCCAATAAAACATACTTTGTCTAAAGCTTGTCCAGCTTTTGGATGTCCTTCTGGATAGGTTAAATCCAAACGAAAATCTTTGAATTGATTGTATTCTTGTATATATAATTCTGTAACTTTCATGGAGTCTATTTCATATTTCTGATGCAAAATAATTAAAAAAGGTCAGCTTTATTGGCTGACCTTTAAAAATCTTATAATTCCTTCTATTCACATTTCCTACGCGTATCAGCCAAAGCGATAATTTTCCAACCATTTTCGGTTTTGTAGAACTGAAAGGCATCTACTCCGCAATGTTGACGTTTGCCATTTACATACAATTCGTAGGGTGTCCAAGCAGTTGCCATGTTTCCATCTACTCTGATTTCGTAGCTTAATACTCTTTCTTCTATTTGTATATTGGCTGGTAATGAACCAATGTGTTTAATAAAACCATCTGCGTTTTCTTCGGTGGTCAAATCCATCAGATTAGTTTTACGGTTTATGCCAATCGACTGCATTCTGATAGAAGGATGAAAGGTACCACGAATCATTGTAGAATCGTGTTTTTGCATTCCGTCAAAAAGTTGCACTACTACAGCCTTGACCGCTTTTTCTTCGGGATTTTGAGCAATAACAGCAAAGGAGGTACTTAAGAGAAAAAACAAAAAGTAAATAGTCTTTTTTAACATAGCAGTATTGTTTAGTGACAAAGTGAATGAATAATTTGAGGATTAATTTACTAAAAATAATCACTAAATCACTCATTCACTCACTCACAACTATTAAAACTCTGCTGATTTCGGTGTACGTGGGAAAGGAATTACGTCACGGATGTTGGTCATACCTGTTACAAACATTACCAAACGTTCGAACCCAATACCAAAACCAGAGTGTGGTGCTGTACCGAATTTACGTGTTTCTAAATACCACCAAATCGTATCTTCGTGGATGCCTACCTCTTTAGTACGTTGTAATAATTTTTCGTAATTATCTTCACGCTGAGAACCACCGATGATTTCGCCAATACCAGGATAAAGTACGTCCATTGCACGAACAGTCTTACCGTCCTCATCCAGCTTCATATAAAATGCCTTGATGTCTTTTGGATAGTTCGTTAAGATAACTGGTTTCTTGAAATGTTTCTCAACCAAGTAACGTTCGTGTTCAGACTGTAAGTCGATGCCCCATTCAACTGGATATTGGAACTTACCTTCTTTGTGACGTTTTGATGATAACAAAATCTGGATGGCTTCTGTATAAGTAAGTTTTACATATTCGTTATCAATCACAAAGCGAAGTTTTTCAATTAATGCTAATTCCGAACGCTCTTCTGCCTTTTTAGTTTTCTCTTCTTCTTTCAAACGGTTTTCAAGAAGCGCTAAATCGTCAGCACAGTTTTCCAAAGCATATTTAATAACATACTTTGTGAAATCTTCGGCTAAACGCATGTTATCTTCTAACTCATAGAAAGCAACTTCTGGCTCAATCATCCAGAATTCAGCTAAGTGACGAGCAGTATTAGAATTTTCAGCACGGAAAGTAGGGCCGAAAGTATAAATCTTCGATAAAGCCATGGCTCCTAATTCGCCTTCTAGCTGACCAGAAACGGTTAGGTTGGTTTCTTTACCAAAGAAATCTTCTTTATAATTTACAGTACCGTCTTCGTTCAATGGAGGATTCTTAGGGTCTAGGGTAGTGACATGAAACATTTCACCCGCACCTTCAGCATCCGACCCCGTAATGATAGGCGTATGCAAATAGAAGAAACCGTTATCGTTAAAATATTTATGAATAGCAAAAGCCAATGAATGACGAATACGGAGTATTGCAGAAAAAGTATTCGTACGTGGACGTAAGTGAGCGATTTCGCGCAAGAACTCTAAAGAGTGTTTTTTAGGTTGAAGCGGATATTTCTCTGGGTCGGCAGTACCATACACCACAGCAGTTTTTACTTGTAATTCTATTCTTTGTCCCGAACCTTTAGATTCTATTAATGTACCTGTTACGGCCACGCACGAACCCGTAGTAATTAATTTAAGCGTTTCTTCTTCAATAATACCCGGTTCAGCTACAGCCTGAATATTATGAATTACAGAGCCGTCGTTAATATTAATAAAAATTACGTTTGGTTGTACACGTTTGGTTCTTACCCAACCTTTTACGGTTATTTCTTGGCCAACTTGGGCTTCTGCTAAAATTTGCTTGATTTGCATTGGTATAATTTCGGATTTTTGATTTTTAGCTTGTTTATCAACAAACAAAAAACACTCGTACTATTGATTTACTAGAATTCAAAATTACTTACAATTACCGAATTAGATGGTATTTTTCATAGTTTATAATTTATCATACATTAAATTTTATCATTGAACGTTAAAATACTAAATCGTTACTTGATTGTCTGATTAGTTAAATTTCATGAAAAAGATACGTTTATTAACTTTAAGGAATAAATATAGAAGATGCTTAGTTTTTGATTATTAATATTTTACAAATTTTTACTGGAAATAAATTGAAAATAATAAACAAGGTGTAATTAAATTCAATAAATTTGGCAAGATAGTTGATAAGGCTGTCAATTCTAATTTTCATTAACCATTTTGCCTTGATCGTTTTACGGTTTCTAAATCGCATTTTAATACTTTATGCAAAAATTAAGTCTTAATCAAAGTCTCCAACAAAGGCTATCTCCACAACAAATCCAGTTTATCAAACTGTTGCAGATACCTACTTTTGAATTATCCGCTCGGATTGAGGAGGAGTTAGAAATTAACCCTGCTTTGGAAGAAGGTGCAGAAGTAGAAGTAAAAGAAGCCGATGAGTACGACGACGATTTTGACGATTATGCGGATGAAGAATTTAAAGAATATGATGATAGAGACATTGATGTAGAGTCGTATCTGAGTGATGATTATAATGGCTATAAGATGCAGGGAGATGGTAATTCGGATGATGATGATAAGGATTTGCCGATAGCCATGTTGTCCAACCTGAACGATCATTTACTTTCACAATTGGGCTATTTGAGGTTAGACGAACATCAAGAAATAATAGGGCGACAATTGATAGGCTCTATTGAATCAGACGGGTATATTCGTCGCCCACTACAGGCTATCGTTAACGATTTGGCTTTTACGCAAGGAGTTTATACGACCATTGAAGATATTGAAGTAGTATTAAAACAAATTCAAACCTTCGACCCCGCTGGTATTGGCGCACGAGATTTACAAGAATGTCTTTTATTACAGCTAGACCGAAAAGATATTCACGAACCTTTTGTGCAAGATGCCATCAGAATTATAGAGGATAGCTTTGACGAATTTTCAAAGAAGCACTATGACAAGATTCAGAAACGCTTAGATATCAGTGACGATGCGCTGAAACAAACCATCAAACTAATAACCAAGCTGAATCCCAAACCTGGGGCTGCAGAAGAAGATGGTGGTGTAATTCAATTCTTGCTTCCTGATTATATCCTGACGAATACCAATGGTAAGTTAGAATTGTATTTGAATTCTAAGAATGCCCCTGAGTTGAGGGTGAGCCACTCGTTCCATGAGATGTTGGATACTTATGAGAAAAGTGATAAAAATAACAGGGCCATCAAGGAAACAGTTACTTTTATCAAACAAAAACTAGATTCTGCCAAATGGTTTATTGATGCCATCAAACAACGACAAAATACGTTGTTGAGAACGATGAAGGCTATTTTGGATTATCAAAATGAGTTTTTTATGACGGGCGATGAGACAAAATTAAAACCCATGATTTTGAAAGACATTGCTACGCAGATTGACATGGATATTTCTACCGTTTCCAGAGTAGCAAGCAGTAAGTCTATTCAAACAGAGTTTGGATTATATCCTTTAAAATACTTTTTTTCAGAGGGTATTTCAACAGATTCTGGCGAAGATGTATCTAGTCGTGAAGTGAAAAATATCTTGAAGGAATTAATTGATAACGAATCTAAAAAGAACCCACTTTCAGATGATAAACTAGAGAAATTCTTGAATGAAAAAGGCTATAACATAGCCAGAAGAACCGTTGCCAAATACAGAGAACAATTAAATATACCTGTGGCTAGGCTTAGGAAGCAATTATAAAGTGATGAGCTGTGAGCAATAAGCATTGAGCTTAAGTAAAAGAAAAAATGCTCATAGCTCATAGCTCATAGCTCATAGCTCATAGCTCATAGCTCATAGCTCATAGCTCATAGCTCATAGCTCATAAAATCATAAATAAACAAAAACCACTTGAATACACGTTTTGCCCAAATATTATCAGCATTGTTGCATCCATTAGCTATGCCGACAATTATTTTTGCTGTTCTGTTTTATATTGCACCAGAATCAATTCATAATCTTGAATTATTTAATGGCACTTCAAGAGTAGGCATGATGAGTTTGAAATTGGGACTTTTGTTGCTCATATTTTTACAAACTTTTGTATTGCCGGTGTTTAGTATTTATGCACTATATCGGTTCAAAATCATCAGTGATTTAAAAATGGAAACCCTGTCGGATAGGCGAGTGCCTTATTTGGTTACGGTAGCTATTTATACGTTCGTAGCAGTGTTTTTTACCTTCAAATTGCATCAGTTTCCCGAAGTATCGCTTATTCTTACCAGTATCGCTTTTTCTATTTCAGCCGTAGCTTTTATTAGTCTTTACTGGAAAATATCAGCCCATGCAGTAGGCATCAGTGGCACCGTAGGAGCTTTGATGGGTATTGCCATTAAATTTGGTACGGTTGCATTATTCTATCCAGTGCTGATTGCCATTGTGGTAGCAGGTTTTCTAATGTCGGCTAGGTTATACCTGAATGCTCATACGCCCGCTCAGATTTTAGCAGGAACCATTTTGGGGATTACTGTTAGTTTATCGGTAGTCATCTTCTTTATTTGAAATGTTATGCTTGCATAATAAATAAAAAAGCTTCAAATTAGAGTTGGTAAATCAAAAAACAACTCTCATGTATCAGCATCTTATCTATCATATTCAGGATGGTGTTTGCACCATTACACTCAATCGACCAGCGGTTTATAACGCCCTTAATACAGCCCTCATTCAAGAAATTACTCAAGCCTTTGAAGCAGTGCATACTGACGAATCCGTACGCGTTGTGGTATTGACGGGTGCAGGTGAAAATGCTTTCTGTGCAGGTGCAGATTTGAAAAGTGGCATGAGTAATGCTACGAGCTTGGGAGATTCCCTTCGGAAAAACTATAATCCTATGATTTTAGCCATCCGCAATTTACCCAAACCCGTAATTTGTCGCCTAAATGGTACGGCAGTAGGAGCAGGCTGTTCGTTGGCGTTGGCTTGTGATATCATCATTGCGGCTGATAATGCCAAGATGTCTCAAATTTTTGTGAATATAGGGTTGATTATTGATGCAGGTTCGTCGTTCTTTTTACCAAAATTGGTTGGATCACAAAAAGCCTTTGAATTATGTTCGACAGGCAGGGTAGTGGAGGCACAAGAATGCTTTGAATTAGGATTGGTCAATTCAGTAGTACCGAAAGCTGACCTCGACTCGGCAGTACTTAAAATGGCAAAACAATATGCCAATTCAGCCACGAAGGCGATAGGTTTAATCAAAAAAGTATTGAATCAATCATCATTTTCTAGCTTAGAAGAAATGCTTGAATTAGAAGCTATCCATCAAGATTTGGCTGGACAAACAAAAGATTTTGAAGAGGGAGTGACTGCATTTTTACAAAAAAGAAAGCCAGTTTTTAAAGGTTTTTAAGAAAGAAAATGATAATAATAAAAAAAAGTCGTTAGCATGGCCAACGACTTTTTCAATAACCCTAACCCATAAAAAATCTGTAAAAAAACTATACTATACGTAATCAGCCAAATTAAAAATTCGCCCAAAATCTATCATTAGTTGACGAAGAAATTCGTCAATTTTTATTTATAATCAACTTAGATATTAAGCATGCAATTCAATGCCAATAGGCTAATACATTGATTTTGCCAAAAAGACAATAAATAATAAACCCTAAAGTTTATACCCTACTAAGAAGAAGTGTATTCCAGAGAATACGATTCGACGCTTATCAACAACCCATTTGATGAAATGTTTTGATGACATATTAATTCTAGTACAAGATGTGAAACATTTTCATTAAAAACAAGTTAAATGCAGATTTTTTTTGATTTAATGCGAAAATATACTTTAAGTATATTGAGAGTCTTTAAAGAATAATGTTGGTTAATTTACCCTTTATCCTTAGCGAGGAACTTAAGTCCCTCGCTAAGGATAAAGGAAATACTTCTCTTATATTTTAACCTAATTTCATCGTTTCAGGATTCCAGATTACAGGCTTACCTATCTCAGCACTTTTATTACAAGCCAAGGCAGGCGCAGCCGCTCTTAATCCAAAAGTAGCATCTTCCCAGACTGCTTTGCCTGTCCGAACAGATTCGAAGAAATTGATAAAATGATCAAGCCTTGAATCATAACCGTCTACCGCTTTAAATGTAATCTCTTTACCATATTGCCATTTAGTATCTTCATCAGTATATAGGGCTTTATAGGCTTTTTTAGATTCTTCTTGTTCTGCTTGCGAGAAAGTAAATAGCGAATCGTATCCACCAATTTCGGGTGCTTTGGGTCTTTTAAAGTTTTTCACTTTCATACCACTCCACGATAATTCAATAACCCCTTCCGTACCTATTAAACGCGTAGGAGAACCTCCACTACCACCATCAGCAAGGTTTACTCGGGTAAAAAACTGAAACGAAGGATTGGTACTCGTAGCAGGATAATTCATCAAAGCCGTTACAATATCATAGGCATCTCTACCGTCTTTCCAAAGGTTCAAGTCGCCCAAGGCAAATATTTTATTAGGTCCCGTAGAGCCCGTAATTGTATGCAAATTGGTTAACAAATGCACAAATAAGTCTCCAGCTACACCCGTTCCATAGTCTTTGTAGTTTCTCCAGCGGAAAAACCTTTTGGCATCAAAAGGCATTTTAGGAGCATCGCCCACATAAGTATCCCAATCAACTGTTTGGGTAGAAGCATCCGTTGGAATGGTATATTGCCAAGCACCATTGGCAGAAGTACGGTCATTTGTAGCCTCTACATACACCAATTCGCCAATAATGCCCGACTCATAAATTTTTTTAGCTTCCGCCGTAACAGTGCTACTTGCTACCTGTGAACCTACTTGAAAAACTTTCCCCGTTTTTTTCTGTGCCTCAATTACTGACTTCCCTTCTTCAATATGGTGTACCATTGGTTTTTCGCAGTAAACATGTTTGCCTGCATTCATCGCATCAATGGAGATTTTATCATGCCAATGGTCGGATGTACAAACTAGTACGGCATCTATGTCTTTTCTATTCAGGATTTCGCGGTAATCTTTGGTCGTAAAAATATCTTTTCCCCACTTTTCTTTGGCTCTTTCCAATCGTCCAGTGTACAAGTCACAAACAGCCACTAATTCTACGCCAGGCACTTTCAAGGCTGTATCAGTATCATAATGCCCAATAATACCAGAGCCAATCAATGCGATTCTGACGGTATCATTCGCACTGATTTTAGCATTTGATTCTAAGGTAAAGGTTTTGCCGTAAGCATCACCAAGGGCAGTACCGCCGATGAGCAGCACTGAGCTTCCACTGATTTTTCTAATAAAATCTCTTCTTGAATGTGACATATTAAATTGGATGTTTGATTGATAGTATATTTTTAAGCGGGGAATTTCGTTAAATAAATTACTACTTTATTTGGACAAACGTGTGTTACTTTGTCCTGATACCTTAATTTGGCATTTCAGCCATTTGGCGGTATCTTGCATAATACTTTGTACAACAGACAAGATGAACGGAAACCTTAAAGATGGACTAAACCTACTCTCGAAACTTACCCCAAAGCGCATTTGGAATGGGTTAAAAGTGGCTACTAGTTTTTATAATTCTAAACTTTTGGGAAGACCAACGCAATGGGGAATGCCCATTAGTATTTCTTTTGAACCTACTACTTCTTGCAACTTGCGTTGTCCCGAATGCCCAAGTGGACTGCGTTCTTTTACCAGACCCACAGGAATGCTAGAGGGCAATTTATTCAAAAGAACCCTTGACGAACTAGAAAGTACGTTACTTTATTTAATCTTTTATTTTCAAGGCGAACCATACCTACATCCACAATTTTTGGATTTGGTGGGTTACGCGGCTAAAAAAGGAGTTTATACAGCCACCTCGACCAATGCGCATTATTTAACAGATGCCAATGCTAAAAAAACGGTGGAATCGGGTTTGGATAGACTGATTATTTCGATTGATGGCACTAGTCAAGAAACTTATGAACAATACCGTGTAGGAGGGAAGTTATCGAAGGTAATAGAAGGAACTAAGCATATTGTTAAGTGGAAAAAGGAGCTAAAGTCTAGTACACCTCACATTGTTTTTCAGTTTTTGGTTGTACGGCCTAACGAACACCAAATTGATGAAGTAAAGCAATTGGCTAAAGAGTTAGGTGTGGATGAAGTAGGTTTAAAAACTGCCCAGATTTATGATTATGAAAATGGTTCTGACCTGATTCCGACAATCGACAAATATGCACGTTACAAAAAGCAAAGCGACGGAAGCTATAGTATTAAAAATGAATTGATTAATCATTGCTGGAAAATGTGGCATTCGTGCGTAATTACTTGGGACGGGTTAGTAGTACCTTGTTGCTTTGATAAAGATGCACACCACCGTTTAGGCGATATGAAAACCCAGACTTTTACTGAACTATGGCATGGGAAATCATATCAGCAGTTTAGACAAACGTTGATTCGCTCTCGTTCGGAAATAGAAATGTGTAAAAACTGTACGGAAGGTACGCAGGTTTGGGCGTAGGTAGTGGCTTTCGGTTATCAGCTTTCGGTCTTCGGCTTTTGGTTTTTATACAGTAGCACGAGTTTCCAACTCGTAAAGCAATCGTTAATTTACGAGTTGGAAACTCGTGCTACTGCAAAATGCTATCGCTTTTTGCAAGACACTCTGACGTAGTGAAAAACACTACACCAAGCGAGGCAACACGGGCAAATACTTCATTATTCAAAAACATTTAACTTTAACCCCATCATAAACGTACCAAAGGAATTATCAATTTTTTGCCAGTTTTTACTAACCTTAGAGAACTTCCAATTTTTTAGATTTTTGTATATATTGACAGAGTTACACAAGTGAGGGATTAAGTATCTTTTTTTAGTAATCCTCTTTTTTTCAACTACACTATACACAGATTCTAGATATGCTTTATAAGCATATTCATCTTCATCCAATATCTTCATACTTATGAAAATTCCATTTGGAGGATACGATATTTGATATTTAGAAATATCTATTTCAAACCACTTATTTGACTTTTCAGCTCTTATAAGAATATCTTCAGGTAATAATGAAATACATGGCATTCCGTTGTTCTCATTTACAGCATAAAGATTTAATTTAAAAGGTTCTTTATATCCATTCTTCTCGGTTGGGATTTTTCTAAAAAAGAATCTAACTTTAGTAATATAGGCTTCCTGTATGTTTAGTGAAGGTAATTGAAGTGCTAGCTCTTCTCCAAAATTCATAAACCCACTTCCTAAAGAGCTACTAGACTTTTTATCTATATTGCCTATATCGATAAAAAAATTATTTTTGGAACTTACTTTAACTTCGCTTAATATGGTATTAGATTCCTTTAATTTAATCATTGCATTTTTAGGCAAAGATTGTATAGAAAAAGAAGCCTGTTCAAATCCTACAGAACTAAACCGAATACTATCTGAATCAGTACATTTATTGCAGTCAAATTTGAAAAAACCATTTTCGTTTGTTATTGAATAATAGTTTTTCTTAACAACACTGATTGTAACGTTTGGAATACCCTTATCATTAGAGTTTGATTCTATAATTCTACCAGAGAAGCTTTGCTGACCAATACATGAGAAATCACAAAAAGTAATGACTGATAGAGTATAAAAAAATAGGAATCTGAACATTTTATATAGTTTTATTATTTTTAACATAGTTGAGGTTTTTCATGCCCTCGCCTAGTCGGGGTCGCCTAGACTTGCTATTTGTGCGAAAGCCAGTCTCAGGGAATACTCATCAAGTATCTGACGAAGCTAAAAAGACTTTAACCAGCATGGCGACAAGACTAAAGTAATTATTACTCCTACAAATATCATAATAGGTTTCCTAATAAATAATATCATGAAAAAATTAATAAACTCTTTATTAGGATTAATTGAGGTGTCAAGAGTTCTTGGATTAAATGAGAATAATTTAGAAAATGCCAAAGATTATTTAGTCCACAATGAGTATGAATTATGTTTTGATACGATAATAACACAAATGTATGAATACGATATTGAAATAAGTAATGAGGTTTATAACTCCATTTCTAGGATTGGGAAAACAATGAATTTACAACAAGATAGTTATTCATTTATGAAAGAATTGATAAGGAACGATGATGACATTTCTAATCTAGTAGAAGACTAGTTGATTATTTAAAACATTGCTAATTAAAATTGAGGTTATTTTTCCGTCTTTGTTGGTATTAGTTCACCAACAACATATCATTATAAATGAAAGTAAGTTTATAAACAGAAAGCAGTGAGTTTGTCCACTCTTAATCCCTAACGAGGGAATTATTAGCTTTCATAAAATAACCGTTCCTTTTGTATTTTGGTTAATGTTTTTACAGATTGTTCCAAGAAAGTCCTCTATGTTCAACAATCCTACGTCATCATGATTTTGATGTGTAGTCAACAAAGGCTAAAAGAACGATTATTTCATGAATCTTAATAATTCCCTCGTTAGGGATGAAGAGTGGAAGTTTATCAATTGCACATCGGCATACTAATGGAATATTCGGGAAATGTATCAATATAATTTAACTTTAAAACGATACATTCCTTGAAAGTATTCTTTCATTTTAATTACTTCACCACTTTTTTCGGAAAGATAAAAAAGGGCATAATAATTAGGATGAGTAGCATCTGTATGCTTTAATATCCAACAATTTGTCTTTGTATCAATATTGACAGCTATGGCTTCTTTCCCTATTACTTCATACAAGTGATAAGCTGGAATGGGACTGTTGGCATCCATGAACGAAATCAGAAATTGTTGCCCAATTTTTTTAATAGGAAGTAAAGGATAAGTCTCCAAATCTAGTTCCCAGTTTAAAATAGGGATATTTAGCGTGATTTTTGGGTTTTTAAGGACTTTATTATTTGCTACAGTGTCTGATGCTATCATCTCTTTTCCAACAAAATCATACGCTATGATACCTCTTTTTCCATAATTAGCTTTGTGAAAAATAGGCTTCATCGTTGCTTTTTCACAGATGTTAATCACATTAGCTATAACAGTATCTTTATTAATCCATTTCCAGCCAAATTCTACTACAGGTTTATTATTAAGGGTCGAAAAATGAGTGTTTCTTTCCCAAATGTCTCCAACTCCTTTTCGCACGAAATTACTGTCTGTGAAATAAACCAAGTAAGTAGCTTTACCTTCTTGTAATCGCTTGAGGTTGAGTTTACTGTTGGTGGCAGTAATAGTGTCAATTTGTCCCAAGCTTTTCATGTTGCTCAACAATAAGAACAAGAATAAAAATATGATATGTTTCATAATAATAAATAAAAATTAGAAATTGATTGTAATAACTTTACAAATCTGTTTAGGATAAGAAAAGACAACAAACTTATTCAACCGATTACGCTTTTATTTTAACCAATGCGATTTGCGTCTATTTGTAGTATTTGGTTGAATAAATGATGTCATTGGTTGAAAAAACCATCTTCTAAAGTAATATCTAGTTTATTTTTATACTATGTTGATAGGTATTAAACATTATAGCGATTGGGTATGGCACGTAATCGGTTGGTCGTTGGTTTTTATGCTTAGTCTTTTAGGTGCCCTATCCAGAGATGGCTTCACAGAATCACTGACTTTTACTTTACTAGCTTTATTTTTTTATATTTTAATTGTGTACTCTAATGTATATGTATTCATTCCGTGGCTATACTTCAAGCAAGGAATATTCATTTATACCTTTGCTTGTTTACTCTGGCTGGTATTGCTTACATTTTTGCGAGCACAAGTGTCTGGATGGGTTTATACCTATTTTTTTTCGGGAAAATCAGAACCCATTTTACTTAAACAATACAGTACTGTGTTGATTGGTAACTTGTTTATTTTCTTATTTAGCTTTGTGCTATTACTAATTTTGCGTTATCGTTTGGTTTCTCAAACAGCCACCATGCTTAAAATGGAAAACCAGAAAGCCGCATTAGATTTATTACAGTCGAGAGTACAACCTCATTTTTTGTTTAATACGCTGAATAATATTTACTTCGAGGCCGTCAAAGAATCGCCACTTACAGCACAACTAATCGAAAAGCTATCTGACATGATGCGGTATTTTACCGAAGAAAGTCACCAAGAAAAAGTATTACTGAATAAAGAATTACAGTTTATCGACCATTATATTGATTTGGAACTAATCAGGATGCGTTATCCTCCTTCGATACAATTTACTCGTTCAGTCTCAGAAAATACCATGATTCCCCCCATGCTGTTGATTACTTTTATTGAAAATATTTTCAAACACGGTATTGACAAAACTTCTCCCCAAAATGAAGTTATCATATCTTTGAAGCAAGAAGGGCAGCAATTGATTTTCATAACTCAAAATAGTTTACCAGCCATTTCTGTTACCCAAAAATCGGGTTCTGGTTTGTTCAATCTTGAACGTCGCTTAGCATTAATATACTCATCTAATTTTGAGCTATCTATCAAAAAGACAACAAGTAATTTTACAGCCACTTTAGTGATACCATTATGAAAAACATACGTTGCCTTATTGTGGATGATGAACCTGCTGCCATAGGTTTGATTGAAATGTATGTTCAACAAGCAACTAATTGGCAACTAGTAGGAAAATGTTATCATGCACTTGAAGTAATTTCATTGTTGAAACAACAAGAAGTAGATGTTATTTTTTTGGATATCAATATGCCAGGTTTAACAGGTATGGAATTAGCACAATTTTTGCCCAAAAATATAAAAATTGTGTTTGTAACTGCCTATGCAGAACATGCTATGGAGAGTTTTGAGTTTGCTACGATTGACTATATGTTGAAACCGCTAACCCTGCAAAGATTTTTAAAGTGTGCTGAAAAGATTAATAATGAATTTTTAAAAAATAATGATTTGTTGAAGAAACTGGGTGATGAAGAAATTCACCCAGAATACTTTTTTGTGAAATCTGGAAAGCTTATCGAGAAAATTGCCATTAACGATATTTTGTATTTCGAAGGAGAAAAAGAGTATGTAAAATTAGTGACACCCCATCGACCAGTCTTGTTATATCGTAGAATGAAAAGTTTAGAACAACAACTTCCCTCAAATTTTTTCAGGGTGCATCTTTCATTCATTATCAACATAAATCATATAAGTAAAATTGCGGATAATCATGTATATATCGGCAATCGAGTAATCGCTATCAGTAATACATATCGAGAGAGTTTTCTGGAACTAATTAAAAAAAGAAGTTTATAAGATTTCAGCCATCTAATTAACCTTACTTCCGTGGCTGGTCTCCCGACCAGACACATGTCCGAATAAAAAGTAGCGAGGCTTTTCCACTCTTCATCCCTAACGAGGGAATTAATTCCCTCGTTAGGGATGAAGAGTGGAACTTAACAGCCTAAAACCTGATGCAGTCAGAGACTGGCTATTATTTATCGTTCCAAGTCTGATGACATGGAACAGCACGGTGTTTCTTTTTTGCCATCTTAAAAATAGTTTGTAATTTTTGCAAAGATAGAACCTTGAGAAGTAAAAGCTAGACTAGCCGTCCGCCCAGGTTAAGTTCAATACCATCATTGGTGGCAATTTCGGACACTCCAAGAATTTAAAAACTTTTAAAAATAATGCATCGTATGAAATATCTATTGACAATATTTTTTGTAATTGTGTTTGCTCTTAATTCTTTTAGTCAAATTAAAGATAAAGAGGAATTAAAAAAAGTATCAAATGAGATACTGACATACATTAACAAATACTCAATAGTAACAGACTCCATAAATTGGAAAGAATTCAATGAGGACATTTCAACGAAAATTGCACAATTGAATGACGTAGATTCAAGTGGAATTATTTTTTCTTCAATTTTAAATAAGTTACGTCAGTATGGGGACTTTCATTCATTTTATTATGATAAGTCTAAATCAAAAAAATTGGTATCAAACGATACGACTTTAAAATACCCATGCTCAAAAATTATTGACAATTCAATTGGTTACCTTTTCTTACCTACACATCTATCAATGAATCAGAAAGAAAATTTTATTTATGCCGATACATTAAGAAAACAAATCGAATTATTAGATAAACAACATCTCATAAAAGGCTGGGTTGTAGATTTAAGAGAAAATAGAGGTGGAAATATGTGGCCAATGTTAGCAGGGCTAAACCCAATTATTGAAGATGGCACTGTTGGATATTTCGTGACTAAAGGCAAAGCAATAAAATGGAAAAGCAATTCTAAAAATACTTATAAATGCAAAAACTTAAATAATAAGATAGCAATATTAATTGATACATTAACTGCAAGTAGTGGCGAAATGACAGCAATATCATTATTAGGCAGAAAAAATTCAAAATCATTTGGTAAAAGAACAAGTGGTTATACTACAGCAAACCAAAATTATCAATTATCAAACGGAGCAATGCTTTTTTTAGCGACTGCCTATTGTGAAGATAGAACAAAGAAAAAATATATTGGAAAAATAACTCCTGATGTTGAAGTTTTAGATAATGCAGAAACCATAATTGAATATAAAAAGTGGTTACTTGAAAAAAAATAAACTGCCCTCGCTTGGCGTAGTGTATTTCTCTACGTCAACATGTCAGGCATTCTTAGAAGGCAACGGCTAGTATTATACAGATAACACAACTTGAAAAACATAAAAAGCTTTGCATTTTTGCCATGTAACATTGACGTAGTGAAAAACACTACGACAAGCGGGGGGTGGAAAATACCATTATTTCTCTGGTCGAGAAACAATATGTAAACCTATATATTCATCCTCACGGATTTTAAATTTATTGATAAAACAAAAGAATAAAAGAGTATATTTTTTTGTTCTATCGATATCTGATTTTTTTAAATAAAAATTTATACCCTCCATAGTAAAATATTTTTGTAGAATTCCATTTAGTCCTTTTTCTTTATACTCCTTTTCAAGGATACAATCTTTATTTATTATAAAACCTCCATTTTCTAAAATATTTTTTGAATCAAAAAGTATTTTTTGATTCAAGGCTTCAAAAAGAAAATTATAAGGATTATTATAAATTTTAGAATATTGAGAATCATTATATAATGTAATTAACCTACTTTTTTGTATCACTCCCAATTTCTTTAGACCAACATTAACGAATAAGATTAATCCTCCATCTGAAGGGGGGATTCCATCTTTTCTCACTGAAAAGTTTTTAATTTCTTCTATACTAAAAATATTTTTTTGACAATTGTCACAACCTAAGCAATATAGAATTAAGAAACTTATCATTATTATTTTTAAAATTAAATTAGCTTGAATCATCATAAATTGTTTGGAGGATTTTTTAGTGTTTTAGCATCCCCTCGCTTGGCGTAGTGTTTTACTACGTCAGCGTGTCAGGCATTCTTAGAAGGCGATACCTATTGTATGGATGCGACCAGTTTGATACCACAATATATTAGAATAATGCTTACAGAAAGAGATTTATTAGTAGATATAATACAGAATGCCCTCGCTTGGCGTAGAGTTTTACTACGTCAGCATCTCAGGCGTTATTAGAACGCAACGGCTAGTGTTACACAGATAACACAACTTGAAAAACATAAAAAGCTTTGCATTTTTGCCATGTAACATGGCAGTATGCACTGAGGTAGTGAAAAATACTACGGCAAGCGAGGGGAAATAGTATGAAAAAAATTCTTAAAAACATCTATTATACTTTTGAAGTAGGGAGTTATGGTCTTAAAATATTATTTGACCTTAATATTACATTATTACTCTTTGATTCAGTGAGTTTTGTATATATCAATAAAAACGAGTTTGATAAATTTAAAAATTGGAAAAGATTGGATTATGGTAAATTATTGAATGGTAATATTGATATCACAGAAATTAAAGAGGACGAGCTTACAAGTTATTTTGTTAAGTTTTCTAATGATGATATATTATACATATATCAAAGAATTGATGGGTTAGAAGAATTTAGTCAAGATTTTAAAATAATCTCAAAAAATATGACTGATTACAATGAAGTTTGTAAATATATGTCAGAAGATTGGGTTGAAAAAGTGCCTCTGACTTAGTTGCGTTCTAATTATCTATGAATAATAAACAAGACCATTTCCCCCCTCGCTTGGCGTAGTGTTTTTAACTACGTCAGTGTGCCATGCCTTCTTAGAAGGCAACGGCTAGTGGTACACAAAGTGAGAACTTGAAAAATTTTAAAATGCGTTTCATTTTTGCAATGTAACATTGCCTGACACATTGACGTAGTGAAAAACACTACGCCAAGCGAGGGACCAAAAAATAATGAAATGAGAAAAATCTTTATAGTTATCATACTGTGTACTATTTCATTGAAAACTTTGGGACAGTCCACTACCAATATAATTTCTATATTTAAAATGCAACTATTTTTAGATAAAACAGATAGTGTTTTTAGCGGAATGAATACAAGTATTCAGAAAAATGATTCATTATATAATGCCTTTAGTGAAGCTATTGATTTAAAAATAGATACTTTAAAAGTAGAGGGTAAATATGAATTAACACAATCTGTATTAGCTCCTAAGTTTAAATTTTATAAATTAAGCCAACGAGATTTTACTAGAAAACTCAACGATAATGAATTACAGCTTTTTTGGGTTTTTGGAGAAAAGTATATGGTAATGGCTATTAATCATTTAACAGGTAGCTCTTATAGAATTTTGGGTTTTAATGGAAATGATTTCCTTAATTTTTTATCAGACTATCTCGAAATATATAATTTCACAAATGAAAAGAAGTTGAATAGAAGGTCTTTTTTTAGGAGTTACCACCTAGAAGGTATTGATCTTAAATGTTTATATAAGGGTTTACAAGCAGATATTGTAGAGCGTAAGAAATATCCTTGCCTTAAAAGAGCGAGCGAATTAATAACAATTCATTAAACGGTGCGGTATCAACTCACTCTTGGTGTAGTCTTAGACTACGCGATAGTCTCCTTCGCTTGGCGTAGTGTTTTTCACTACGTCAGCGTGCCATGCCTTCTAGTGGTACACAAAGTGCGAACTTGAAAAATTTCAAAATGCGTTTCATTTCTGCAATGTAACATTGCCTGACACTCTGACGTAGTGAAAAACACTACGCCAAGCTAGTGTTTTTCTATAGTAGCACGAGTTTCCAACTCGTAAGGTAACGATTACTTTACGAGTTGGAAACTCGTGCTACTGAAAAATGCCCTTTCAAAAGACTCAGCTTCTAAAGGTTTTATTCGCGAAAATTCAGTTCAGCTTTTATTTTAGTAAGGTCGCCAAGTAGTTTTGTTTGTACTACATTATTCTCTTTGCCTAATTTCTGGGCAATAGCTACTATGGCAAGATTTAGTGTTTCAATCTCCGTTTTTCGTTTATTATGAATGTCTTGTAAGGTCGAGATAAGCTGGCCGTCGGACATCTTGCTAATCATTAATACACTTTCAATTACTTCTTGTTCAGTTATTTCAATGCCAGATAAATTGGCAATTTTAACACATTCGCTAATTACGTTTTCTGCTAAATCCATAACGCCTTTATCTCTTAAAAATATACCATTATCAGTATCTAAAAGTGGGCAAATGGAATTGAAAACACAGTTTACAATCGCTTTTTTCCAGATAGTATATTGAATGTTTTCTTCTGCTCTAAATTGAAACATTGGGTTGTCTAGCTGGTTTACAATATGGTGTAGGGTATCTTCTTTACCATTAATGATCCCAATTTGCGATACTGCTACGGGTTTGAACCTTACTAGGTTTTCTCCTACTACTTGGCAGGTCGTAAACAACACACATCGATGTATATCTGTGAACCCTTTTTCAAGAAACGGAGATTCTACGCCTAGTCCATTTTGTAGAAGGACTATCGGCGAGTATTTAGCACTTATCTTTAAAGTTTCGGCTAGCTTTTCATTTCCAAAAGATTTATTGGTGACGACCAATATTCCATCGAATGCTGAATGACTAGCAAGAGAACTCACTTCGATTTCGGCTTTCAAAATAGTTTGTTGGTCTATTTGAACAGCTATTGTTTCGTATTGTGTAGGGATATTGTCTACACTTCCCCTGATGATATATACGTCTTTGCCCTCTAATTTTAAAAAAACTGCTAATGCTTTACCTACAGCTCCTGCACCAATGATGTATATTTTATTTCCCATTTATAGTGTTTGATAAAATGTTCACGGATATTTTACTTTCGCTGAATATTTTTATGGTTGCTTTCTGAAAATCTCTTTCATTGGCTTTATAAATATTGTTTACGAATTTTTGAGGATTAACATCGAATAAAGGAAAGGCTGACGACTGTATCTGAATCATGATGCTATTCCCTTTTTTAAAAGTGTGGTAAACATCTTGAAGTCGAAAATCCACATTAGTTTTAAGGTTTGGAACAAGTGGTTCAGGACGGGCGAAGGAATTTCTGAATTTTGCTCTCATTATTTCACTACGAACCATCTGCTGGTAGCCAGCCAATTTGATACCTTCTGGCGTATAAGGACTATTGGGTTCATTCTGAGGGTAACCGTCAATAACTTTAACAAAAAAATCAGCGTCAGTTCCTGAGGTTGAAAATTTTAGTTTGACCTTTATCTCGCCAATAAAGGTGATATCCTCCTGTAATGCTTCGGTTTGAAAAGTTAGCACATCCTTTCTATGAGCAACAAATCGTTGGTCGTCACTCATGTAATTAGGTAAGAAATCAAGAGATTCAAATACTCCTTCCGCATAAGGAACTGGATGCTTAGGGTCGGATACATATTGCCGAAATCCATTTTTGGGATAAACTGCTGATAGTTTTTTATCTGCATGAAGGTATAAATCTAACCCTACAGCATCTTTAACTGGATATTCAGCAAAATTTGTCCATTCTTTTTTACCTGTATCAAAAAGGTATGCTTTGGGCAATTGGGTGCCTTTGTCGATTACGTTTTTTAAATGTTTTTTGTAAAATAGTAATTCGATGTTTTTCTGAAAAAATGTTGCTAAACTATCCCCAAAATAGATGTTTCCTTGCAAATGGTGTCCCTGTTCTCTTGACCAATCTCCATGACCAAAAGGCCCCATAATCAACGTGTTTGACACAGCAGCATTGTTTTTTTCTATCTGCTTATATATATTCAACACACCAACCATATCTTCGGCATCGAACCAACCGCCAACATTTAATATGGGAGGCATTTTTGTAGGTGGATTCAAATGGGGAATTATACTGCGTTTTTGCCAAAAATCATCATAGTTAGGATGCTCAATTATTTCATTCCAAAAGAAATTATTTGAATACAGTTTTCCAAAATTTTGTAGAGGGGTCATTGACTTATACCAATTGTAACCATTGTTGCTATTAATTTCAGGGAAATGTGCTAGAAACCAATGACTTTCGGTTGGTTTTTGGGTAGGAATACCAAAAACTGGCAGGGCATTGCCAACAGCCAAAACAAAAGCACCATTATGGTGGAAGTCTTCAATGAAAAAATCTGAAATGGGTGCTTGTGGAGAAACTGCTTTGATAGCAGGATGTCCGCTTAAAGCACCTGCAATGGCATAAAAGCCAGTATAGGAAATGCCATATAATCCTACATTGCCATTGTTGTTCGGAATGTTTTTCAATAGCCATTCTATGGTGTCGTATGCATCAGAAGATTCATCTACGTCTTTTAAATTTTTTTTCGACGGAATGTAAGGAGTCATATTTGTAAAAATACCCTCAGACATGTATCTTCCTCTCACGTCTTGCTTGACAAAAATAAATTTTTCTCGCATTACGTGGGTTGAATAATACAGGAGCTTTGGGTAATTGCTAGTCCCATAAGGTGAAGAACCAAAACATGTACGGTGGATTAAAAAAGGGTAGGGGTTTTCAATGGAAATATCTTTAGGAATATAAATAGAGGTGAATAATCTAATGCCATCTCGCATAGTGATATACACTTCTTGTTTAGAGAAATTTTCACGCACAAAAACTGAATCCTGTTGAGCCAATGTTAGCTTTTGCTCAGTTAACATAATGGGCAAAAGAACAAGAAAGAAGGCAGATAGAAAGGTTTTCATGGGTTGAATATTATTTTAGGTACTCATCTGTAAAATGAGTTTTCTGTTTTGGCTTAGAAAATTTGTTGCTATTGTAACTATCCGAATTACCTTTTGGTATAGATAGAGATTGCCAGTTATCAGTAGCCATTTTACCGATATAAACAATTTGCCCAACATGGTATGGATAATGAGCAAGCTGTCTGTTGATGGCTTCCTGCACGGTATGCCCTTGGTTTCGTATATATATAATAGTGTCTAAATCGGCATAGGTTAATGTGTTGAGTGTATTGAATAGACAATTCCACCCTTCATTCCACTTATTCATTAAATCATCTTTGGTGCGGATGATATTTTCAAATTCCGCATCCCTATTCCTCCATTCCTTTTCACCATCTGTTGTTAAGAAATCCGACCATCGTGAAAGCATATTTCCAGCAAGGTGGTTTACAATCATCGCAATACTATTACTTTCCTCGTTGTATTGCCAGAAAAGCATATCATCACTTACTTGGCTAAAGGTTTTTTCTGCAAGCATTTTGTAGTACTCAAATTGCTTAATGGCACTATCTAAATAATTGTTTTCCATCTTGATTGTATAGTTATAATATTCCTTCTTCTAGTTTTTCTAAGTAAATAAACGCTGGAGCTTTTACACCTGCTTTCATTCTAATGTCAATTAGCTCAGGCGACTCAAAGAATTTCTTTGCATTTTCAAGGGAAGTCCAAGCAGAAAAATGTACGATGTTGTTAGCATCCTGTTCGTATTTAAGTAATTGATAAGAAATTTCGCCTGCTAGTTTCCTAATGGTTGCGGCTTCGTCAAAGACTTTTTTCCACAATAGATAATCTTTTACTTCGTGTATGATTAAGACGTATTTCATTTTGAAAGACTGTTTTTAAAATTAAGATTCAATAAATTAAAACGGCTGTAAAACAAATTTTTAAGTAATCAATACAATTTAAGCAACGTTTTTGTTTGTCATAAGTAACTGAAAATAAATCATTTGAATGCTATCAAGACGGCAGAATGTTCACTAATTACTAATCAATATTTACTATGATGTTTATTGTATAAAACTGATAATCTCCTGTAGTAATTCTTCACTTTTCAATTCATGCCCAAGTCCCTTAGTAAGTTTCAGCGTTGAGCCTTTCCAAACTTGACTGAGGTTTTCTGAATCTAGATAATTGGTAGATTTATCTCCTCTATAATGAACAATGAGTGCCTTTGTTTTAATATGTTGGGCAAAATTGATTGCTGAGAAGTACGAAGGCTTTTGATGTAGTTCTTTTTCAAATTGCTCAGCAATTAACCTGATGGCTTTATTTGAAAGTCCCAAGAATTGAACATAAAACGCAAAAAACTCTTCTACTTTTCCTGGAGCAGCCAAAATAACCGCATTTTGAATGGTTGCTTCTGGATTTCTACTTAGATAATAAGTAGTAGCAAAGCCACCTATTGAATGCCCGATAATGGTATGTAAATCGGGGTGCTTTTCTAAGAATGCAGACAAAGTTCTTTCATAGATAACTAAATTCATGATTTTACCCGTAGAGTTACCATGTGCAGGAGCATCTAGTGCTAAAACTGTAAAGTCATGTTCGACCAAAGTCTTAATATATGATTTCCACCTGAAACTATGACTTGCCCAACCATGAACCAATAATACTTTTTTGGAACCAGTACCCCAACGGTAAGTTTGAATTTTGTTTCCGTCAACTTCAAGTATTTCACCAAAGGCAGGCATCAAAAATGCTTGATGGTGTGGCTTGAGCCCTTTTGAAAATGGCGTACAAAAAAGGTTAAAACCATCTTTTTTTAGCTTTTCAGGAAGCACAAAGGCTAACAGATTGAAATAAAGACCTGTAAAACGTGCTGATATTTTTTTTATGCTTGCCATGCTGATATTTTAAATGATGTTGCCCATAAGATAAAGCAGAAGTTTTACATAGTGTTGAATTAAGTTAAAATAAACCGTTCGGTTTATTTTTGAATAAAAAAATTAGCGTAAATATTGTGTATTAATGGTAGCTTTTAGGTTTTCTAACAAGCTATTTAATATTTTGGGATTATCCGCCAATTTACTCATCATCAGCCCACCTTGGATAACACTAAATATCAATGTAGCTTCCTTCTGAGCATCTAAGTCATCCCTAAATTCTTTTGACTCGATACCTTTGCGAATGATTAACGTTAAGCCTCCTAACAGTTCATCTAGTGCTTTTTGTGCCTTTACTTTGAGGAAGGGCAGATTGTCGTCAGATTCTATCGCAGTGTTGAGTAGAGGGCAACCACCTGCTGTTAAAGGACTTATACTATAGTTTTTATAGAAACTTAGAATAGCAAAGAGTTTGTCTTTGGCAGTATTTTCTTTTTTGATTTTAAAGCGTAAAGCTTCTAAAAGCTTACCTATAGAATGTTCAAATGCTTCAATAGCGATTTGGTCTTTACTTTCAAAATTTCCATATACACCACCCTTGGTTAATCCAGTGGCCAACAAAATATCACTCATAGTGGTAGCACTATAACCCTTAGTATTGAAAATAGGAGCTGATTTTTCAATAATAGCTTGTCTGGTAATATCTGATTTTGTAAACATAGAACAAATATAAACCAATCGGTTTGCAAAATGCAAATGTATTTTTTGTTTTTTATGAATGAAGGTAGGTCACTAAAAATTTTGTAGTTTTGCTCTGTCTAGTACAAGTATCAAGCAAAGCGTCCAAGACTCAGTCTTGAACGAGTAGGAGAATTTATTGCCTCGTTAGGGATGAAGAGGGAACCTAATAGCCTAAAACCTGATGCAGTCAGAGACTGCCTTATTATTTATCGGTCCAAGTATGAAGACATGGAACAGCACGGCACGGGTAAGTAGAGGTAATTTAGAAATTTTGAAGACTTTTAAACTCATTAAAATGACAGGAAATGCAACACTTTTTTCACGAAGTTTTAATGTGAAAAATTTTAAAGAGATTATTGAAAAAAATAAGGGATATTTCTTTGA
>NZ_JAVDUE010000014.1:0-152150 GCF_031456255.1 Arcicella sp. BE140
CAAGAATGGTAGGTTTATTTTCAAATCAATGTAGCAAGACAACTAATCTATTAGTTAAAAACCGTAAATTTTCGCACAAATGTTATGAAAACCTCTTCTACATATTACGATAACAAAGTTGCCCATATTATAGCCAATGAATTACTTTATACTTATATGCTTACCAAAATCAACCCCGAAGAAAACCCCGATACTATTTTACAAAATTTAGATGCAAATAAGGATATTTCGTGGACTAATTCACAAAACGCACTTATTGAATTGATTTACGCCCTATATGTTTCTAATTCTATCACACACGGTAAAATAGGTATCAGAAAATTAGCATTGATTTTTCAAATCTTATTCCGAACGCCCTTAAACGATATACATCATTCTTTCCACCGAATGAAAACAAGAGCAGGCTCCCGAACCGCGTTTTTAGACCAACTCAAAATTTCCCTCGAAGAATATATGGATAAAGACCTTTAGCAGTATCAGCAAAGTGTTTGAAAGCAGTACATTTTTTGTACTGCTTTTTCTTTGCCCATATCTGCCAATTGGCAAATGTTGGCAAACTGCTATTACAAAATATCCCAAATGCTCCAAAACCCTTATCAAACAAGGGTTTTCGCTAATTGTAAAAATTTTCAAAAAAGTGCCAAACCAATGGGTAAGCATTGGCAGACAAACACTGCCACACTTCTGAATTTTGCCCTGTGAACATTAAACAACAGCGCAATGAATATTATAACAGTTGACGAAGAAGTGTGGAAGCACCTCAACGAACGGTTGAAAGCCATTAGCGAATATATCCTCAAACTGGAAGATACAAGCTACGATAGCTTGTGGCTCAACAACCACGAAGTCTGCCAGTATCTCCACATCAGCGAAAAAACATTATGGCGTATGCGTACCAATGGGCAGATAGCTTTTTCAAAAATGTACGGGCAGTATTACTATACGATTGGTGCGATTAAGGAAATGCTAAACGCTAACGCCGTGCAGACCACGGATGAATATGTTGAGCAGCTTATGGCAAAAGGCAAAAGCTATATCGAAAAAGGCAGAAAGCTGAAATCAGGTAATCATTAAAAGCGTACCCGTATGAATATCGACAAAATGGAATTTGTGGCGTGGATGGAACGCATAATGGACAGGCTGGACATTCTCGGCAACCACATAGACGATTTACAAAAGAAGCGCATAAGCGTTGGCATTGGGATTTGTCCGTTTACAGCAATGGCTCGTTTAGGTTTTTTCCTAAGATCACGGTGGTGTCTCTCACGTATAAATCGTATATAACTGTTTTGGAAAGATGATTTTCCTTTTTATTTGAGATATTATCATTGATTTTCTCTGCAGCTATAGTTTTTTTGGGGGACGTAGGCATTGTATGATGCTCATCCTGGGCTTTTATAGAAAGTGTCCCAAAGGAAATACATACGATTAAAGGAATAGTGAATTTCATATTATTTTGATTTTCTTTGAATTACAAAAAATAGAATAAATTCTGTTGAAATAGTAAGCAAGCCAAAAATTGAAAAAGCTTTTAATAGCCATTCGATATATTATCACGACTTTGTTAGTCCATCAAATGAAGCATCAAAAGAAAATTGAAAATTCTCAATTTGTTGTTTATGAACTTCCCTTAATTCTGAACTCACATAGAGTGTTGTATTTGAAGAGTATTCAAAAGTAACAAAATAAGCATACAATTGGCGGCTTTCTAGATATTCGTGCTGCATATTTGTAGCAGGGTTGTTAAGTTCTGATATTAGCATATAGCTCTTTGAAATTTTGACCAAATATTATTTGGGCGTACTTAATAGAATCATTGACATTTTGTCTGAGATAATTAAGAGAAATAGCATTAAATATTGCCATATTCACGGCTATATTTTGATGCTTAATTCTATTTGTTAGCTTCTTGATAATTGACATCTTTTACACAATGTAAGCGATTCTCAATACCCAATGTTTTCTGATTCCCTCAGCAAACTCTTTTGCAGAAAGCCATAAGTCACTTATACGATATGACACACTTTGAGTAAGATGTTCTTGTTGAGCTTGAGGTGTATGTTTCTTTCCTTTTTGAGTAACTTGCTTTTGAATCAAAATAAAAGATTTTAATTGCTTCCATTGTTGCTGAATGCTTTGATTTTCTATTCTATGAACCTTTACAAACCAATTGGTTAATCTTCCATGAGTATGTTATGTAACTTGATAAGTGTCCTGACATTCATTTTCCTGACTACAAGTTTGGATATATTTACAAAGAGCTCGCTGGTTTGCTTTGACTTGTAAAACATAGTGATTACCTGAATCAACAATAGCATTTACTGTTCTTTTTGAGTGTGTAAGGCATCCAATGTAAGAATTACTCCCTTATCTTGTAAAGAGTGTAATAAGCTTCTTACAATTTCTGCTTCACTGATTTTCTTATTACGAAAATCAGCAATACAATAAGTTAATCCAGTCTTTTGAACATAAAGACTAACAATGGAGCAAAAATCTTGATACCTTTCTGTAAAATCACTCAAGGTAGATTTTACAGATTTTCCGTCAGCACTTACCCAGTCTAAAGGTGATAAATCTTGATGAGAACACCATTCATTAAAACGTTGTTTGACAAGGTGTCTTTATCTAAAGCAAGTAATAGTTGCCGTAAAGTCACATGACTTGGGACTCCGTGTTTTAGACTGAAAATATCCGTAAAATAAGCTTCATTAGCTTTAGTAAACTTATGAATAGAACGATAACCAATACGTCCACAAGAAATCCCTAAAAAGATAATTCAAAGCATACTCTCAAATGGATAGCGTTGACCTCTACGAGGGTCAGAAAGGCTTTTTTAAAAATCATTAATCTCCATTTCAAAATATTATTTGGTCAAAATTAATAAATTGTCATAACTTAACAACCCTGCCATTTGTAGGGGTCAAATACTCAATATTTTTTACTTTCCCATCATCTGAAAAGTTTTGTCGTGCTACTTCGGTTGCCTCTTTTTGTTAATAATGGTTTGTGTAGTTCATGCTGACACCGCATGAACTAATTATATTTTTTTCTCTATCATGCTCTTTTGAATAGAAAGTTGGGTAAACAGGTTTCCCTATAAGGTAAACCAACCGAATATCAAAATTGTAATTAACTGTATCTTTTTGTTTAACTTTTTGAATAATTTCTTGTGGGTTTACCAGTTTTATTTCGCTTTTAATAGGATGAACATGAGCTTTTTGATGGTCTCAATGAATTTCATCCATGCCAGTAGAACCCAAATATAAGTATCCAATCGTCCAAAATAGAAATTGTATACTAAGAATTACTCAAAACCAATGATTAGACCTACCTATTTTACGATGAAACTCTGCTTTAAAATGAACAGTAATTTGTTAATATCATCTTCTGTTTATAAAACCTATTAGTAATTCTTTGTCTGTTTCATTTAGTATTTCATTGTGATAAAGCATTGTTAGGACTATAATGGTATTTCATTTGTTTTAATTTGCTTTATTATTCTATTTAATTGAGTTTGTTGCTTACGGCTACTATATTTGCCTCATTCGCTAAAGTTTAATTCTTTCTTTGCATTGTTAATATGATTTTCCACTATTGTTCTTGCTGGTTGAATTAGTCATACCAATGATAGTTTGTGTTATTATTATGGCAATCGTAGCAAGAGGTTCGCAAAATAAATGCAATGTTTGTTCTCTTATTATAGTATAGGTCTTTTCAAAATGAATGGGTAAAACCTGCCCATTATCAATGTTACGAGCAGGTTGATAAAACTGTATCAAGACAATTACCAAAAGTAAAAAAGAAATTATTCTATTTGTTTTTTTATTATGCATTTAAATAAAGGAATATTTTCAAAAGACAATTTACATTTTCATGCCAGCCATAGGGTCAGCACCATTTTTAAAAATAAATTCACTATTTAGTAAATAAGCACCAGAGGTTACGACTACATCTTTTATATTCAAACCACTTTTTATTTCAATCTTATTTTCACTCTCTATACCAATCTCTACCATTTTACTTTTAAATGTGTTTTTGCCTGTTTGTATCCAAACAGTTACCCCCTTATCATCACGAATAACAGCATCTGTTGGAAGTGTAATTGAATGTATGCTTGGATTTTCGATTATCACATAAACCGCCATTCCTGGTTTAAGTTTTTGGGCGTTATTCGCTACTGTAAATCGAACAGTATTTATTCTTGAGTTACTGTTTAATTCCGGATTAATGAACTCTACTTTTGCATTCATTTCAAGGTTATCTAAATCTGGGATAAGAATTTTAGACGAACTGTTTTTTTGTATCAGTGATAATTGAGATGAATATGCCTGTGTTTCTACCCACAATGTTGAGAGATTAGCTATATCTAAAATATTTCCACCTTCCATTACATAACTGCCTTCCTGAGTAACTATAGAAGTAATGTAGCCTGAAGATGAACTATAAAACGTAGTGGTATTCGATAAAGTTTTATTTGACTCTAAATCTTTTATTTGATTTTTTGAAAGCCCCCACAAAAGCAATTTATTTGCGGAAGCGGCAATTATATCATCGACATTAACAATTGCTTTATTGAAACTATTTTTTTGTTTTATAGCCAAAATATATTCTTGTTTGGCGTTATTAAGCTCTTCACTATAAATTTCGTATAATGGTGAACCTGCCACAACATAATCTCCTATACTTTTAAAATATAGTTTATCTATTCGTCCCATTATTCTTGAACTTATGGATTGCCTTTCATTTTGGTTATAATTGAGAACACCAGTTAAAACCATCTTTTCATTTAAATTTCCAATTGAAAGTGTATCAGTTTTAATATTACCTAAACGTAATTGGTCATCGTTTAAATAGATTTCTCCTGGATTTAAGCTATTATGTTTTTTTACCATTACCAAATCCATATGACAAATTGGACAAGTCCCCATTCTATCTGAAACTACTTGTGGATGCATTGAGCAAGTGTAGTAAGTATTATGGTCAGTGTGTACCATCTTTTTGTCTTTACAAGACATAAAGAATATCAAAATTGTTAAAAATATTATTACAGGTTTCATTTTTCATTTTTTTATTTTAATAAAACTCTCACTGTCCATTAAAAACTGAGCATTAATGGCTATGCTATCATTTTGAGTTAGTCCATTCGTAATTTCAATTAGGTTATTGTACTTAATACCTGTTTTAACTTTAACTGGCACTAAACCTTGTTGATATTTCTTTAACACTACATTTTCTAAGCCAATATCCAGTACAGATGTGCTTGCTACCCAATTTGAATGTTTGGGTTCTGTCATAATAGCTGCTTTAACTTGCGATCCAATAGGCAATTGCAATGATTTGTTATTAAAATATACCCTTACAGTCTGGTTTTTATTTTCATTCCTATAAAATGGTTCTATAACATCTATTTTTCCATAAATTTTTCTTCCTGCATTTGATTCGGGTGTTAATTCAACAGAAATCCCTTTTTGAATAAGAGATACATCATCATTATAGATACTTAGTAAAGCATAAACCTTGTCTTGATTAAAAATTGTAAATACTGTTTGTCCTTTTTGAACATACATTCCCTCCTTGATTTTTAATTCCGTATTATTTGCAGAAGCACCTGTACTATTCATTGATGAATTACTGTAAGCGTTACTGATTTGCATTTCGGCACTGGCATCTTGTAGATGACCTGTATAATTGGCGTAAACATTTATGTATGGATTCGATTTTAATGTTTTAATTACATTTTGAATATCTTTATCATCTACTCCTAATAAGTGCAAACGCTGTTTTGATGCATCAATTAGTGTGATATTGGTTTTATCGTTCTTTAATAAGAATATTAAGTTTTGTTGTTCTGTTAATAATTCTGGGCTATATATTTCCATAATTTTTTGTCCCTTATTAACCTTTTGATATTGGTATCTTATCAATAATTTCTCAATTCTTCCAGCAATTCTCGATGAAATACTTCCAACATAATTTTTATCGTAGCTTACAATCCCAAGAGCTTTTGTTAAAACATTAACAGTGGAATCCTGCAAAGTGATTAATGGTATGGAACTAATAGCAAACTCATCCGTTGGTTTAAGCAAAAAATCAAACGCTGCGTCTTCATCAGTTTTATTATTGTCTGAATGCTCCTCAAATTTAATAAGTTTCATCCCACATTTAGGACACTTACCTGGCTTATCACTAAAAACAGAATCAGAGGGCATCGGACAGGTATAGGATACTACCTGCGTTTTATTGTTGTTTATTGTATTGCAACCAATCAAAGCCAGTAATATGAAGAATATGATATTTAAACTTTTCATTTTTTTTCAATTAATTTATCTATTGAAACTTGTATTTCAAGAGCTTTATTAAAAATATCAAAGTATTCGAGTTGAGTCATATTTAATTTTTCCCAAGCATCAAACAACATAAAAAGCTCTTCGGTATTTTGCTCATATGCCAATTGCATTGTTTTGTAATTGTTTTTTAATGAAGGAATAATGTGCTCATCATATAAACTTAATTGTTGTTTTTTTAATTGAAACTCATTTAGCATACTATAACCCATACCACTATATTCAAGAATCATCATTTGTTTTTGTGATTGTAGTGCATTGTTTTTCCAATTTATACTTTTTATGTTAGCTGTATTCATTTTAGATGCCCAACTTACAATAGGTAATTTGACCATAGCCATAAGATTATATTGTAAAGGCTGCCCACCAAAGCCAAGCATATTTTCATATCTCACACCAAACTGTGGCTTTAGGCCTGCCTTTTCAGTTTCTATCTTTAAAACATTTAAGTTAATTTGTTTATCAATCACTTTCAAATCACTCCTATTACTATAAAATAGCGAGCTATCAAAACTGAATGAGGTGTAATCATTCCATTTAATGAGTGTGTCAATTTGAATATTTGAAAGTGGGTTTATATTCATTAATGCATTCAATTTTATTCTTCGGTCTCTTATTTCACTTTCATACATCAATTGCATATTTTTGGTATAGCCCAATGCGGCTTTTGCTTTGTAATAGGCACTTATTTTACTTAGACCATTTTTATATCTTAGTTCTGCATTTTTAATCATAAAATCTAAAAGTTCTTCATTGTTTTTCGCTAAGTTTAACCTTTTTTGAAGAATTAGCCAATCATAGTAAAATATTTTAGCTTGTTGAATAAGTTCATTTAGGTCAGCATTTTTCTTTTCCTTCTCAACTGACGACATAGCTTTCATATAAGCTTCATCTGCGTTCAATTTCTTTTTGTTTGGAAACATCTGTTCTGCAGATAACATAACCGAACCCATACCTAACATATCACCATTTCTTTTCCAAAGGTTTACATTATAGGGAGTCATAAATTGCCCGATACCTGCGGTTGGTGGCATCCAACTTTTAGCCCCTAAAGCTGCTTCATCCATCGAGCGTATCTCATTTTTGTACATTTCCACTACGGGATGATTTTTTTCAACACTATCAATAATGGCTTTTAATGAAAGTGTTTGTCCATAGCCATATTCTGAAAAGAATATCAAAAGGCTAAATATAAAACTTCTATTCTTTAACATCTATTAGTTCAATTTTACCTTTACGTAATAATTCTCTTTCCTTTATTATTTCAAACACTACTGGTGTGATAAGTAACACATAGATAGTAGAGGTAATCGTGCCACCAATTAATGGGATTGAGATGGGTCGCATCATATCACTACCTACGCCCGTGGCCCATAATATTGGAATCAGACCAAATAATCCTACACTGACTGTCATTAGCTTCGGGCGAAGTCTTTTGGTGGAGCCATCCATTACAAATTTTCTTATTATTGATGGATTAAGTGTCTCTTTTGAATTGCCATGTTCTTTAACCATTTCTATCATTGAAGCATTTAGATAGATTGTCATTAACATAGCTGTCTCAATTGCCATTCCAAAAAGAGCAATAAAACCAACCGCTACTGCAACGGATAAATTAATGTTATAAAAATAAACCATAAAAACACCTCCAACTAACGCAAATGGCACGGTAATCATAGTAATTAATGATTCTTTAAAAGAATGATAGGTAAAATATAAAACCATAAAAATGATTAATATCACAATAGGCATTATCAATTTTAAAGTACGGTTTGCCCGAATTTGATTTTCCCATTGACCACTCCATTCTATGAAATACCCTTTTGGTAACTTGGTAAGAAGTGCATTAAGTTTTTTCTGTGTTTCAGTTACAGTACTGCCTAAATCTCTTTCTCGGACATTAAATAAAACAGTACCTCGCAACATTGCATTTTCAGAATTTATCATAGGAGGCCCATCACTTAAAGAAATATCTGCAATGGATTCTAATGGAATTGTCCCATATTGCATTGTTTGTACTTGCAACCTTTTCAATGCGACAAGGCTGTTTCTAAAGTCTTGTCCGTATCTGGCATTCACAGAAAACCTTTGCCTTCCTTCTATTGTGGTGGTAAGTTTCATACCACCTAATGCACTTTCAACTACTACATTTACATCGTCAATAGATAGTCCATATCTTCCAATTTCATCTCTTTTTATGGTAATATCAATATACTTTCCCCCTGTAATAGGCTCAACATATAAATCTTTCACACCATCTATTCCTTGTAATTCTTTTTTTATTTTTTGAGAAAACGCATAAATAGTATCTAAATTCTGACCATATACCTTTACTCCTACATCGGTACGAATACCAGTTGAAAGCATATTTATGCGATTAATGATTGGCATTGTCCAGCCATTGGTTGTGCCAGGTATTTGAATTTTTGCATTCAGTTCATTTATAATATCATTTTTAGTAATCCCTTTACGCCACTCATTTTGTGGTTTTAGTAAAATAATTGTTTCAATCATACTGATAGGTGAATTATCTGTTGCGGTGTTTGCTCTTCCTGCTTTTCCTAAAACGTGAACTACTTCGGGTACAGACCTTATGATTTTATCCTGCACTTGCAATATTCTTTTAGTTTCAGAATTTGAAACATCAGGTAACGTTACTGGCATAAATAGTAGCGAACCTTCATCTAAAGGAGGCATAAATTCAGAACCTAATTTGGTCATCATTATCCCCCCAATTACTAAAGCCACTACATTTAATAAAATTGTAGTTTTTCTCCATGTTAGGCAAACCCTTAATATTGGAGTATATATTTTCTCTAAAAAACGAGTAATGGGGTTCGCCTCTTCAGGTTTTAGTTTACCTTTTAAAAGCAAAGAGATTAATACTGGAGTAAGTGTAATTGCCAAAAAAGCATCAATGAGTAAGATAAAAGTTTTTGTCCAAGCTAATGGATGAAACAGTTTTCCTTCCATACCCGTTAGCATAAAAACAGGAAGAAAAGAAGTAACCACAATAATAGTTGAATAAAAAACGCCTGGCCCCACCTGTTTAGAAGAGGATTCAATAATTTGCATTTTTTCATCCGCACTCAATGGGTCTATTTGTTTGGCAAATATTTTTTTTTTATTTAAGTTCATTGCTTTATTTTTTTAATTCTTGAGCGTGACTTATATGTCTGTACGCATTTTCAACCATTACGATTCCGTCATCAACTACTACGCCTATAGCCAAAGCAATCCCTGTTAATGACATTATATTTGAGGAGATACCAAACATTTCAAGGAAAATAAAGCCAGCGGCAACCGATATTGGCAATTGTATAAGAATTATTAATGCACTACGCCAATGAAACAGAAAAATGAATACTACAATAGATACCGTTATCATTTCTTCAATCAAAGTGCCTTTTACTGATTCAATAGCCGCTTTTATGAGCGTACTTCTATCGTAAGACGTTTTAAATAAAACACCTTCTGGTAAGCCTTTTTGAACTTCTTTCATTTTTTCTTTTACCCCTGTAATTACTTTATCGGCATTTTCTCCATATCTCATAACTACAATTCCTCCTACAACCTCACCCTTACCATCCATATCAAAAATGCCCAAACGTAAATCACCACCCATTTGCACCGAACCAATATCTTTTACTCTGACAGGAATGCCATTATTATTACTAATAGCCGTATTTTCTATATCCTCTAAATTTTTAATATACCCAAGTCCCCTAATAATATATGCCATATTGCTCATTTCAAACTTTCTCCCACCCACATCATTATTGTTTGCCTTTATTTTATTCATCACATCCATCAAAGTGATATTGTAATATTGAAGTTTGACAGGGTCTATTATTATTTGATACTGTTTTTCAAAGCCGCCAAATGATGCTACCTCAGCCACCCCAGGCACTGTTTGCAAGGCAAGTTTTACATACCAATCTTGTAAAGCCCTTTGTTCGCCCAAATCCATTTTGGGTGCATCAATATGATACCAAAAGATATGACCAACTCCCGTGCCGTCGGGACCTAAGGATGGAGTAACACCTTGCGGTAAAAGTCTTTGGGCGTAATTCAACCTTTCTAATACTCTTGTTCTTGCCCAATAAATATCAACATCGTCTTCAAAAATGATATAAACAAAACTCATTCCAAACATTGACGTACCACGTACATTTTTAATTTTTGGAATACCTTGTAAATTACTAACCAAAGGATATGTCACTTGATCTTCTATCACTTGAGGACTTCGACCCATCCATTCAGTAAAAACAATCACCTGATTTTCACTTAAATCAGGGATAGCATCTATTGGATTTTTTTGAATGGAATAAACACCATAGGAAAATAGTGCCATTGATAAAAGCATCACTATTGCCCTATTTTTTAGAGATAATGATATTAATTTTTCAACCATTATTATTTTATTTTAATATTCTTTTTTTAAAGTACCACACCTTAGCATTTCTGTACCATAAAATGGATTTTCTATTTCTTTTGTTTCGCTCAGCCAATTAGCTCCTTTATTGTCATCATACATTGGACAAAAATTCAGATAGAGTTTTTTCAAGGTACCAGTTTGGTTTATTAAATCAATAAAATCTTTGCTAATCAAAGCAAAATGTTCTCGTTGATGGTCTATTTTACCTACATTATCTCTGATATGTTCAGCATTTTCTTTGATACTATCTAGTATTTCTGATATTTCTTTATAGTCACTTTTACTTACCTTTTCGAGTGAAGCCAATAACGTCTTACCAGCCTCGCTTGCATTTTTGCTATTATCATCAACTAAGGCATCTTTTAAGTTAGTATAATCATTTAATAAGATATCAAAACTCCCCTTTTCAGAAATATTCAAATGTTCCTGATGATTACTCTCCATTGCAGACACAGCAGTTCCCACTTCAGCTTTGACAGAATCAGTATTATGAGAATGAGATCCATGTGAGTTAGAATTTGAATTACAGGATCAAAAGATACTTGAAATGATTATTAATGTGATTGTTTTACCATTTTTGATAATTTTTACACTTATTTAGCAATCTTTTCCATGATTTGATGATTATGACCAAACCGACAAAGAGCTTCGCAATGTTGGCGAAGTTCTGAGAATAAAATATATTTAATGGGCGTTTTGATTTGTTTGATGGATGGGCGTGAAAGTTGTACAATCACATCTTTTTCTCGACTATTGGGTATAATTAGATAGAAAACTTCATCACCATCAGCAATCGAGTAAGAGAGGTCTGTTAATCGTAGAATGCCTGAATAAATACTGGTACTTTTCTCTACTTCAAAAGCACAAATCACGTTGTTAGTTCCTTTTTCAAACCATAAAACATCAATCAATTTAATGGTATTAGCCGTTTCTTTGTCGCAATTAATGATTGGAAATTTATCTGGGCTTATAAATGAAAAACTTTTCCCTTCATAAGATCTTGAACGGTCATTAGATGCCACAAAAGCATCATATCCCAAGCTTTGTCCAATTTTTAAGAGGTGAAATTGCATTTCTGTGTGTTGATTATCTTCTTGCTTTTCCTCCTGTATTTCCTTTTGGCGTTTTTCGACACTTTTCTCTAATTTCTTTCTTTCTTCTTCACTCAAATATTCATCCTTTCCTATCAACATTTTTTGCGTTCCAATCTCAAAACAAAGCCCAGTTATTGCTCCTAAATCATTAGAAAGTTGGGTTTTGTATTTGCTATTGGTCTCCAATAGCACTTCTCTGATTTTTAGATATTCAGACCAAGAACCCAACTTCTTTTTATCATTGAATAACACATTAAATCCATTCACGATCGCAGTATTGAATGGCGGAAATAAAGTGGGATGCAGAAAATACAAAATACTCCCAACCGCTGGACCTAAACCTTTTATTTTCAAAGCATCTAATCGGACAATCTCTTTAATAATTTGTTCTTCCGATTTAGCATTGATACAGTTTTCCAAAAATTGTCCAAAAGCCATTTTATTCGCTTGGTGCTCGTAAATATCAGGAATTCTCAGTTTGGGTTTCCAGTAAAAAGGGTGTGAAATACCCACAAATATTTGTTTCTGCTCAGCTATACAACTCAACACAAACTCGAGAGAACTACCTTTAAAATCATTTGGAAAGGTTTTATTTTTTATGTCTTCTACCACCTGTAAAACACCTCTTCTAATAGTCCGAAAAGCTTTTAGACGCTGGTTATTATCAATGAACCACGTATTAAAGACACTTTGATTATCGTTTTTATATTGAGTAATAATGTGGTTTAAATCTGTATTCATAGTTGATGCGGTTCAATAGATAAATACTTTGTTTTGTAGGTGGTATTTTACTTTCTGTTCGGGGTTCCTACTTAAGGGAATATCAACCGAAAAAGTATTTTTAACATCAATCCATAACCTGCCTATCCAAAGGGATAGGCAGGTTATGGAGTTTTATTATTTTTAACAAAAACTCTTTATTATAAAAAAGACAATTTTATTTTTTGTTAAAACTTTGTTGTGGTATTTTGTGAATTTATTCAACATGTATATTATATATATTATAGAAATTGTAGAAAAGAATATTGCATCAAATAACCATGATTTAAAAGAATAGTATAAATAATTAATGGAATATTTCATTTCTAACTTGCTTTCAATTCTCCATCTCAAATAACCTACTTCTCTGATTTTTTTACCTTCTTCCGTTAATATAAAATTACATTGATTGAGTCTATAAATTATATTTTCAGATTCTAATCTATTAATCAGATTGTCTATTTCGGAAATTGGAATATTCAATTTTGTGGAGATTTGGTTAATTGAAGTTATATAGAATTGTCTATCGAATATCATTATTAGTTTATCTATTATCATTTCAATTTTATATTTTAGGGTAACAATTACATGAAAATTGCAAATAAGGCAGAAAGAAAAGCTTACTATTTTATTTATATTAAGCACCACATGTAAACTCTTCTTTCTGAATTCCAAAAGACTTTTAAGAGTTGGTCCTTATCAATAAACCAAGGGTTGGATGTGCTTTGAGTATCGGCTGTGTATTTATTAGCTCACATTAAAATAGGAAACAAGAAACTCTATCGGTTATGTTTCCTATCTTTATTCTAAAAATCAATGTTTATGTTCTTTCATTTCATCTTCGGGCATACAATGGTTTTCGTGTAAACAGTGAATTGCACAGGCAGCTTGTTGTTTATAATTATTGTGTAAGAGCATCACTATTTCACCTTTAGCGTTTGTCACCTTACACATTCCCGTATGGTTCGCTTTTCCAATGGTATATTTCTCTTGATTACCTTTGAAATAGTAGACAAATGAGTTACCATTTTTAGGAGCTTTACCGATTACTTTGCCCGTTAAATCTACCACATTTCCATTACCATCAATTCGGGTCATTGATTTACCCGATGGGTCAAAACTACCTTCTGGGGTCATTTTACCAATAATCGAATTGTGGTTCATAATATGCCCTTTATAATCAACCATAGGTGTTGATTTTTGTGAGAATACGCTTAATGAAGTGATAAAAAATAAGGCGATAATTGCGATTAATTTTTTCATTTTTCTATGCGGTTCGTCGCCACGTTTGATTAAATTATACTCTTAAATTTTAATTTTTTTTAATCTCAAAGCATTTATTATTACGGATACTGAACTGAAACTCATGGCAATGGCAGCAATCATTGGGGAAAGTAAAATACCAGAGAATGGATATAAAACTCCTGCTGCAATTGGAACACCCAATGCGTTGTAAATAAAAGCAAAAAATAGATTTTGTTTAATATTTCTCATCACGGTATGGCTCAAATTTTTGGCTTTTACAATTCCTTGCAAATCCCCTTTTACAAGTGTTATTTTTGCACTTTCAATTGCCACATCTGTTCCCGTTCCCATAGCAATTCCAATGTCGGCTTGAGCTAAAGCAGGAGCATCATTTATGCCATCACCTGCCATTGCTACTATTTTCCCTTCGACTTGCAATCGTTTAATCTCTTTCAATTTATCTTCTGGCAAACAACCTGCTTTGTACGAACTCAAATGTAGTTCAGTTGCTACCGATTTTGCTGTATTCTCATTATCACCCGTTAGCATTATTACCTCAACACCTTGTCGCATTAATTCTTTGATAGCATCTTTACTGGTTGTTTTGATGGCATCGATTATTGAAACAAAACCTATTACCGTTCCAGCAATGGAAATATAAGAAACGGTTTTCCCTAATTTCTGTTCAGCAATAATTTTTTGTTCAATATCATCTGGAATTATTGCCTTTACTTGCTCCATTAGCTTTTTATTACCCAAAGCTACTTTATTATTAGCCACTGTTCCGATAACGCCTTTACCCAAAACAGCCTCAAAATCTTTAACTTCTACTAGAGAAATACTTTTCGATTTAGCATATTTTACTACGGCTTCGGCTAATGGATGTTCACTATATTGATTTAAAGAAGCAATATAGTGTAAAATTTTTATCTCATCATTTTGACTTGTATAAACTTTTTCTACGGTAGGTTTTCCTTCGGTAATTGTGCCTGTTTTATCAGTAATTAATACATTTATTTTATTCAAGTTTTCTAAGGCTTCTGCATTTTTTATAAGAATGCCTGATGTTGCTCCTTTGCCAACGCCCACCATTACAGACATAGGCGTTGCCAATCCCAAAGCACAAGGACAGGCAATTATCAACACTGCAATTGCATTAATAAAGCCATAAACTAAGGCTGGGTCTGGTCCAAATTTTGCCCAAGCCAAAAAAGTTATGATTGAAATGACAACTACAATTGGAACAAAATATTTAGCAATGTTATCCGCTAATTTCTGGATAGGTGCTTTAGAACGACTGGCATTATTAACCATTTGAACAATTTGAGAAAGTAGGGTTTCCGCTCCTACTTTCTCCGCTATGATCACGAAAGATTTATTGCCATTTATCGTTCCTGAACTAACAGAATCACCCTCCATTTTATCTACTGGAATAGGCTCACCCGTAATCATGGATTCATCAATTGTGCCTTCACCATCAGAAATCTTGCCATCTACGGGGATTTTATCACCAGGTTTTACCCGTAAAAAATCGCCTTTTTTAATGTCGTTAATTGAAATAATACTATCGCTCCCGTCCTTAACCAAGGTAGCTTCGGTGGGAGCTAATTTTAGTAATTCTCTGATTGCGCCACTGGTTTGGCTATGGGCTTTTGCTTCTAATAATTGACCTAATAAAACCAATGTCAAAATAACTGCGGTAGCCTCAAAGTATAATGAAACTGTCCCATCCATACTTTTAAACTCATTGGGAAATAAATTTGGGAATAACATCCCTACAATACTGAACAAAAAAGCTACGCCTGTACCAATTCCTACAAGCGTAAACATATTCAGATTCCAAGTGATAATTGATTTCCAAGCTCTTACAAAAAACATCCAACAAGCGTAAAAAACTACTGGCAACGTTAAAATAAACTGAACATAATTCCATTTTTGCATATCCATAGTTTTCATTAATGGATTATTAGGAATCATAGAAATCATCGCAATAGCAAAAACGGGAACTGTGAAAAAAATGGCGACTTTCATTTTCTTCCACAAACCGTCATACACATTGCTTTCTTCACTAACAGTATTAGTTATCGGAATTAAGTTCATCCCACAAATTGGGCAAGCTCCCAGTGAATCTCTTATAATTTCGGGGTGCATCGGACAAGTATATTGGGCTTTTTGTGAGACAGTTTGTTCTTGAACTAAGTGCATTCCACAAACTGGACAATCTCCCGATTTATCATACATTTTTTCCCCTTCGCAGTGCATCGGACAATAGAATTTACCCATATCTTTTGCTATTGATCTTACTAGCTCAGCTGTTTTTATCTCATGGCGAGCATTCATTTTTGAGCCATGAGCATCTTCAATAATATAGTTTCCTACCTTAGAAAGTGCCATTTGCAACCTATCAGTAGTAATATGATGCTGCATCGTAATGGTTGCCATTGGTGGATTTAACGTTACTATGGCAGACAATTCCTCAATTTGATTCAGAGTATTCTCAACAGTTGAGCGACAACCATTACAAGTCATTCCATTTATATTATACGTGTGAGTCATAGCTTTACTATTTTACAAAAATGACATAATTACTTAGTTTAAGTATTCAGAATTGTATCATACAACAAGTTCTTATTATTAAACCTTTAAAGTATTATACAATTTTGAATATGTCTTATATAATTATCGGGTTTTTACGTTCATTTCAACGTCTCCGATACCTTTCCACAAGTAAGCATACTTTTTCCGTAGTACGGGTTTTTCACCGCAGCGTTATCACTCAGCCAATAGGCTTTTGCCATTGGGCAGTATTGTTGATAGATGGGGCTTTCATTAGCATTTAAGCCTTTTAGTAGGGCAAAAACATTATTCGATAAATCATTAAAATGCTCTCTTTGGTGCTTTACATCCTTCGTTTCATTAATATGGCTAGCATCAAATTTAATTTTTTCGGATAATCCCATGAAAAAAGTATGTTGCTGAGGACTTAATTTTGCCATTGGGAGTGCAGAAATAGACTTTACTAATTCACCAGCTTGCACATTGGCAGTATTTCCATCATCGGCTATTAAAGCATTTTTCAAGGCATAGTAATTGCCTAAACTTTTGGTGATACTTTCCTGTACTTCTGCATCCAATTTTGGTTTTTGTACAGTATTTTCTGTTTTCATATCCCCCATCCCTTTATCCATATCGTGTCCAGTGTGAGCATTGATGTTGGTTGTTTTTACACCCATTGTTTGTTGCCAAATAGCAATTTTTTTCTCCCAATTTTGGGCAATTGGAATGATATTTTGCTTTTTCGCTAATTCAACAGCTTTCTGTGCTACTGGAATTGCTTCTGCAAATTTGCCTTGACTTTCCAAAATATTAGCTTGTAAATTAGGATAATAAACATTGTCCATTTCCATCATCCTAGCTTTGGCAATCCATACATTTGCTTGGTCGAGTTCGATTCTTTGGTTATAATAATATTCAGCAGCTTGATAATAGAGCTTTGCATTTTCTGTTTTTAGCTTATTTATTTTGTGGTCAATATCTACCAAAATGCGTTCTTTGGCACTACTTACCAAATCAAACTTAACCATTGTGTTTTCCCACAAAATGTAAAGTATTCCGTTATCTTTCACAATATCAGAGAGTTCAATCGTGAAGGTTTCGTAAAAACGGGGGGCTTTTTCGGGTTTCACAGTAAAACGAAGCACGTCCTTTTTCTCATCGTAACCACTTGTTCCGTGTAAAGTCGTGTCAGTATTCAAGATGATTGTCCACTGCTCAATATTGGGAATGGTAAATAACGAATATTTCCCTTTAGCTATTTTCTTTCCGCCGATGGTAAGTTCATCATTGAAACTAATCGTGCTACAGTTACTCGCACCTGTCCGCCAAATCGCTCCATAAGGTATCATTTTCCCAAAAATATCCCGTCCTTTTACGCTTGGGCGAGCGTAATCCACTTTGACTTTGGTGAATCCCAAAGTCTGCGTAAATGAAGCCGATGGACTCGGCTCTGGAGTATTCAATTGTGCTTCTGCTGAAAAGCAAGCGAGCAATGAACAGATAACTAATATTTTTTTCATAATTTTTGAATTTTATGTTTTATAAATAGTCGAACAGATAAGCGTTAATCAATGATGTGGTTTGGCATCTTTTTACAACAACTTTCATCTAAATTCAAATTGTACTCCATTACACCTTTAGAAACACACATTTTTTCAATCGTTGCTTTACACATTTAGCAAATGGCAGAGATTGCTTTTTTTAACATTTCTAATTTTGGAGCAGAATCGAGGCTAACAACGGAAGACATTGTTAGCATGAGGGTTAAAATTTGTAATTTTCATTAGATGGAAATTTTAAGTTTAATTGATTTGCTAAGTATTGGGTTTTTATATAATGACAATCCCATTGGTTTTTTTTCCAACCGAAATCGTTTTTGTAACCTTGTGTTGCATCACATCAATTACTGAAACATTGGCTGCTTCTTGGTTAGTAACGTAAGCCATCATATCTTTAAACGCAATGGCGTGGCTACCCGCATCGGTGTTAAATGCTCCTGTGTAAACCATTTTTCCTGTAGCATCTTTTGTCCACCAATGCACCTTTCCAGCCATTGGGTCTGTTACCCACATTTCTTTCATACCGCCTTGGTATGCTACAAAACCCGGCATAAAGCCTAACACAATAGTTTCTACCACTTTCAAGGTTTTTACATCAATAATTGATACAGTTTGCCCGTCTTCATTGTCCACGTACATTCGATTAGCCTACTCTGATTTTTATAAACAGAAACAAGAGTGGTATGAAACAGAAACGATACAGTTTAGGCTAAAAAATTGAGTTCATTTTCTTGGTGAAATCAAGAAAATAGTAGGCAATTCTAAGCAACTGTATCAGATAAGAAAAGATTGAATAAAAACAAGAAGATTTCGCCCTGAAAGTGGCGGTGCTGGACTGTAACGATGAGGAATCTGAAAAGATACAGCTTCAGATGCCCAGATAGAGATAAATGATATTTTTGGGGTAATATCAATCCAATCATGATGTGCAAACCCTTGCGCTACATCATGACCATGAGAAGCATTGGTCGTAATTTTTAGAAAAGTTTTGTGTTCTTCACAACACTTTTTCTTCTTAATTACGGATGTACTTGATTGTTTTTTGTGCTGAATTTTATTCGCACAACATTGTGGTGGTTTTGTAAAAATGAACGTTTGCTTACCTTTTATCTTGCAATAATGTTCAATCATGGAAAAGCCTGTACTCATAAAAAGTACCTGCATTGCCATTAGCAAACAAAATATGCGAGTCAAACGTGTTTTCATTACTTTAGCTTGAATACAAATATACTAATAAGCCTATGTTTGGGTTGTTATATTTTGAGGTGTTTGTTTTATATAATTTTCGGATTATATAAATGGAATTGTACTTTCTAGCTTCTAGCACCATTTTCTTAAAGGCTTTGGATAATTGAGAATGTTCTGGTAGTGAATAGAACCTCTCTGAAAATATTATATATTGTAGCAAAATCCAAAAAAAGATTCATACTGGTTACAGTAAAACAGTGTTATTGAAACCACTTCGTTTTGTTACTTAGGTATATTTTAATGAACAGGGTTAATATTATGCCTATTCTAGGCTGTAGGCTACTGCTATAGTATAAAAGTATTAATAGTTAGTATGTTTATTTTGCTGATTCAGAGAACATTTAATACTCTAGTGTTGAAGGAATATTTTTCCTTATTTTAGCATCTTTAATTTTAAATTCAATCTTATTCTAAATTAAATGTTTGAATGACAGAACTAATCACATATTTCAAACATTACAATCCTCTTTCAGAAGAGGCGGTCAATGCGCTTTCTGGAATCTGTACACCAATTAAAGTCAAGAAAAATAAAGATTTACAAGCGATAGGACATACTTGCCGAACCATTTATTTTATCAAAAGAGGAGTCGCACGAATATATTATTTCAAAGAAGATATTGAGATAACGGAGTGTTTTGCATTTGAAAACTCCATTATAGCCAGAGTTGAAAGTCTTTTTACCGAAAAACCATCACGCAAAGCCATTCAGATGATAGAAGATTCAGAGTTAATTGCGATTGATTCTTCCAAACTTTTTGCACTTTACGACTCCTTTCCTTCTATAGAAAGATTATTTAGAAAAATATTTGAATCTGCTTATGTTGATACTGTCAATCGAGTAGAAAGTATTCAATTCAATTCTGCCGAAGAACGGTATAATACATTACTAAAAGAAAACCCAAGTGTTCTACAAAGAGTACCTTTAAAATATATTGCATCCTATTTAGGAATTACTCAAGTTAGCCTAAGCAGAATTAGAAGCATCCGTTGATTATTTATCATATGTAAAATATATAGGAATATCAAGTCCCTACCTTTGTATAAAAAACATAAAAATGGTAGAGATTAAAACACTTAATATCCTAACCTTGCGTAATTGGCTAGAAATTGGAGAACCTGTTTCTATACTAGATATTCGTCCTATTGAAGAGAGAGCGGAATGGTACATTCCTCAAAGCATACATTTTAACGCCTATGAAAAGTTGAAAAACAACGACTCACAGGCATTCTTAAGCTTACATCTTGACAAAAAAATACCAGTTGTTGTTTATTGCGGTGGTGGAAAAATGAGCTTAGTAGCTTCACGATTTTTACAAATGCAGGGCTATAAAGCTTACTCTTTAGAGGGTGGTTTGAAAGCTTGGAGTTTGGCTTGGAATACGGCAATGATTAATTTTCCAAATTTTAATGTTATCCAATTTCGTCGAACAGGAAAGGGCTGTTTATCATATATGATAATTGCCAATAATGAGGCAATCATTGTAGATGCTTCTTTAGAAATATCAGTCTATGAGCAATTTTTGAACGCTAATAAAGCAATTTTAAAATATGTCATAGAAACGCATACTCATGCCGACCATCTTTCAAGGTCGAAATCATTAGCAGATAAATATCATGCGGCACTGTTTTTACCAAGCCATAATCATTTAAATTTTGAACATCAGCTTATCGAAAACAATACTGTTTTTACCTGTGGGGGCATTTATATATCAGCTATTTCAACGGCTGGACATACACTAGAAAGTATGACTTTTAATATTGACAATAAATTATTATTGACAGGTGATACGCTATTTACAAATGGTGTTGGAAGACCAGATTTAAAAGCGGATAGCGATACAATGAAAGTAAAGGCAAGGCTCTTATACCAATCTATTCAAAAACTATTACGTTTTGATGACGACGTAATAATTCTTCCTGCACATTCAAATAAACCTATCGAATTTGACAAGAAGCCAATTAGTAGCACTTTAGGAGAAACTAAAAGCATGGCTATATTACAATTGAGCGAAGATGCGTTTATTGAAATGCTTATTAGTCGTATCCCTCCTACGCCAGCGAATTATCTTTCAATTGTTGAAAAAAATCTTCAGGGAGATTTCAACGACATCAATCCAATTGATTTGGAAGCAGGGGCTAATCGTTGTGCTATTTCATAAAGAAAACATGGAAACCAAGTTAGGACTCAAAGAAAACTGGCAACAGTTTACTCTATTGGTTATCGTAAATGCCTTTGTAGGCGGCATGGTTGGGCTAGAGCGTTCAATAATTCCACAGTTAGCTGAGACAGAATTTGGACTATCTTCAAAATCCGCTATTCTATCTTTTATCGTTGCTTTTGGTATTACGAAAGCTATGGCTAATTATTTCACAGGACGATTAGCTAATAAAATTGGTCGTAGAAAACTTTTGATAATTGGTTGGGTATTAGCATTACCCATTTCCATTATTCTCATTTACGCCAATAGCTGGTCATGGGTTATTGGAGCAAATATTCTCTTAGGTCTTAGCCAAGGACTTACATGGAGTAGTACTGTCGTAATGAAGATGGACTTGGTTGGGGAAAAGCAGAGAGGTTTGGCAATGGGAATCAATGAATTTGCTGGATATTTGGCTGTTGGTGTTGTTGCCTTTCTGACAGGATATATTGCCGAAAATTATGGTGTTCGTCCTTATCCTTTTTACATTGGTATCTTCATGTCTGTTTTAGGGCTTTTGCTGACTATAATTTGGGTGAAAGATACTAAAGTGTTTGTTTCACAAGAAGCTAAATTTTCAATCATTACTCATACGGAAAACGTATTTTTGAACACCACTTTTAAGAATAAAACATTGAGTTCTGTAACTCAGGCAGGGCTGGTTAATAATCTTAACGACGGTATGATTTGGGGGCTTTTACCTATATTGTTATTGCAATTAAAGCTCAACAATCAGCATATTGGAATAATCAGTGCAATTTATCCAACCGTTTGGGGTATTGGACAGCTTTTCACAGGAAAAATATCCGACTTGTATTCAAAAAAGAAAATGTTTCTTGGGAATGTTCTTGCAAGGAATAGCGATAGTACTATTGATTTTTACAAAAGACTTTTACTTGCTCGCTCTCATATCTGCATCGTGAGGGTTTGGAACAGTATTAGTTTATCCTACATTTTATTAACTATAGCCCAAGCTACCAATCCCAACCAACGAGCAGAAAGTATTGGTACATTTAGACTTTGGCGTGATTTAGGCTATGCTTTTTTGGCAATCATATCGGGGATTATTGCTGATATTTTCGGTATTCACTATGCTGTCGTTTTGATTGGACTGATAACAATTATTTCATCTATAATTATTCAAATACGGATGCCAATGGACAAACACAATTAAAGGGCGTTCAGTATTTGACAATTATTTTTTTCTGATTCACAATAATTATTAGCGCAATCACTAATACCATTAAGCATTTGAGCTTTTAGTTCAAGTAGATTCTTGATGGTATTGTCTATTTGTTTCGTTTTTTCTACTAATTTATCTGAAACATTTTTACATGAGGCATTTCCAACTTTCATTAAATTCAATAGCTCGGATGTTTCATGAAGTGTAAAGCCAAAGCTTTTAATCCGTTTGATTGTAAGTAGTTTGTCTAATGTTTGTTCAGAATATTCTTTATAATTATTCTCTCTTCTTTCTTTCCTACTAACTGTTATAAGCCCCTGCTTTTCGTAAAAACGAATAGTATCTCTTGATAATCCCGTTTTGTTTGATAATTCACCTATTAACATTGTTCAAAATATTTAAAATTTCTCTTGACAATGGACTACACTCCACTGTTTACATTTGCAAATGTAAATTTAAAAATATGAGGAAAATGAATAATATTAAAATTAAATCTGAGCCCCTCAAAAGAATTGGATGGCTAAGTCTTTTTACAGCATTTTCATCTTCGCTATGCTGTATAATACCGATTTTCGCCATATTAGCTGCTGGCACAAGTGGAATCGCTTCTAACTATTTATGGCTTGAATCTGCTAGACCTTACTTTTGGAGTTCAACTGTTCTAACTTTGAGTCTTGCATGGTATCAAAAATTAAAAGTAAGCGGAAAAGAATTGTGTCATTGTAATAATGAGACCTTATCATTTTGGCAGTCTAAACGCTTTTTGGGTATCATTACCATTTTATCAATTTTATTTTTATCATTTCCGAACTATGCACATATATTTTTACACAAGCCAGATAGTCATATAATTATTAATGAAGGAGTTTTTAAAGATAAAGTTGAATTAAGAATCAGTGGCATGACTTGTGTTGCCTGTGAACATCATGTGAAAACAGAAATAGATAAGATTAAAGGAGTAAAGAAATCAGAAGTATCCTACTCAAAAAGTAAGGCAGTAGTTGTATTTGACAAGAAACGGACGAGTATCAAGGACATTATAAGAGCGATAAATTCAACAGGATACAGTGTTGTATCAAAATAAAAAAATGAAGAATATAATTTTAGCATCTACAATAACTTGCCCACATTGTCTGTTCCAAAAAAATGAAATAATGCCAACAGATGCTTGTCAGTATTTCTATGAGTGCGAAAATTGCAAACAGATTTTAAAACCAAATAGTGGTGATTGTTGTGTATATTGTAGCTACGGAACTGTTAAATGTCCTCCCATCCAAAAAGGAATTACGAAGTGTTGTTAATTTAACAATTAGATAATAGAAAATTATATCTATTATCTTTTTTATTTTAATTATATATCGTAATATTGCAATATATCAATAATACAATAAATTAATGGGAATAACGAAAGCAGAGCATTATAGCACTGAACAAAACGAATTAGCAGGTATTATCAAAGCATTGGGACATCCTGCAAGAATAGCGATAGTTGATTATTTATTAACTGTTGATACTTGTATCTGTGGTGATATTGTAAATGAATTGCATTTAGCGCAGCCCACTATTTCACAGCACTTAAAAGAACTCAAAAATGCTGGAATTATTAAAGGTACTATTGAAGGAAATGCTATTTGTTACTGTATCAATGAAACTGCCATTGAAGGATTGAAATATTACTTTGATGGTATTTTGAAGAAACTAGGAAGTAAAAAATTAAACTGCTGTTAAAAGGAAAACCAAAAATGATACTATCAGAAATCAAAGCAATATTAGAAACTGCTCAAGAAGTAAGTTTTGAATTAGAAAATGGTCAAAGAGTGCCTGCGCATTTTCATGTAACAGAAGTAGGTGTTATCTCTAAAAACTTTATTGATTGTGGCGGAACGGTTCGCAATGAAAAAGTGGCAAATTTCCAATTGTGGAATGCAGATGATTTTGACCATCGTTTAGCACCACAAAAACTTTTAGGTATCATTGCGTTATCTGAAAAAGTTTTAGGAATGGAAGATTTACCTATCGAAGTTGAATATCAAGGAGAAACGATTGGGAAATATGGATTGTCCTTCAATGGTCAAAAATTTATATTGGTTTCTCAGCAAACAAACTGTTTAGCACAAGATAAATGTGGCATCCCTCCTGTAAAAAAGAAGATTTCTTTGGCAGACTTGGCAGTAGCAAGTCCTAACGCCTGTACGCCTGGCGGTGGTTGTTGCTAATAAAAACGAATAGAAAACGCCTTCTGAAAATAGCTTAGAAAAAGCAGAGGGCGTTAACACTAATTATAGGTGCAGTAAGTCTTTAATATCCATTTCAAAATGAAAATCGTATTATTTAGTGATATTCACGCAAACCTTCCTGCTTTGGAAGCGTTTTTTGCGGATGTAGAAACTCGTAATCCAGATGCAATATATTGCCTAGGCGATTTAGTTGGCTATAACATTTGGTCAAATGAAGTAATCAATGAAATTAGAAAGCGTAATATTCCTACCATTGCTGGGAACTATGATTTTGGTATAGGGCGAGCAAGTGATGATTGTGGATGTGCTTACAAAACAGATGACGAAAAGGCGAATGGAGCAGTCTCTATTTCATTTACCAATGAATCTGTGGGAGAAAAAGAAAGGTCTTATTTACGTACTCTTCCTGCTCATATTAAAGTTGAGTTTCAACTCAATGGCGATAAGTTAAATTTATTGTTAGTACATGGTAGCCCAAGAAGAATAAACGAATACTTATTTGAAGACCGTGAAGAAAAAAGTATGATACGCATTATGGAGCAAGCTGATGCTGATGTTATGTGCTTTGGTCATACGCATAAACCATACCATCGTATATTGAACTCAGGTATAAAAGGACAAGACCATTTTCGACATGCAATTAATATTGGCTCAGTAGGTAAACCAAAAGATGGTAATCCTCAAGGTGGATATGTGATGCTTACTATCAATGAAAATAGCTCGATACTGAATAAGGAAAGCATTCAGGTAGAGTTTATTCGCTTTGATTATGATGTTGAAAAGGCAGCTCAAGCTGTAGAAGAATCTCGTTTACCGAATGCTTATGCAGAAAGCTTAAGAAAAGGAATTTAATCTATACGAAATGAAAATTGTACTTTTTTCTGATGTTCACGCTAATTTACCAGCGTTTGAAAAAGCTTTAGAAGAGATAGAAAAACAAAAGCCTGATGCGATTTATTGTTTAGGCGATTTAGTTGGTTATCACGTTTTTCCTAACGAAGTAATCAATGAAATTAGGAAACGTTGTATTCCAACCATAGCAGGGAATCATGATGCAAAAGTCAAAAAACTTTCTGAAAAGCAATTAGCTGAAACGGGAAAGAACTATGCTTACAGGATTATTGGAGAGACTGAAAAACAGTATTTAGCGACGCTACCTGCTCATATTCGAGTTGATTTTGAATTAAATGAAGGTTCTCTAAAAATGCTTTTGGTGCATGGTAGCCCCACGAGTAACGAAGAGTATCTTTTAGAGAATAAAGATGAAAGTGATTTCATCAATGTCTTTAAAGAAGCAGGAGTTGATATTTTATGCTTTGGTCATTCTCACAAACCTTACCATCGCATTTTATCTGAAACCGTCGATAATACGACTAGGTACTATCATGCAATCAATACTGGATCGGTGGGTAAACCCAAAGACGGAAACCCACAAGGCGGTTTTGTAGTCTTACACATTCACAAGAATAGCGGGAAGTTATATCAAGAAAGCCTTCAGGTACAATTTATTCGCTTTGACTATGATATTGATTTATCCATTAAAGCGATTGAAGATAGTCCTCTTCCAAATGAATTTGCAGAAATGCTCAAGAAGGCATTCTAACTTTTAATCTTAAAACAAAATGGAAATACCAGAAGAATATTACTATTCAAAAGAACATACTTGGTTAAGAATAGAAAACGAAATTGGTATCGTTGGCATCACAGAATTTGCACAAAGCGAATTAGGAGAAATTGTGTATGTTGACCTTCCCAACGATGGATATAAATTTAAACAAGATGAGATTTTTGGCTCAGTCGAAGCACTAAAAACAGTCAGTGATTTGTTTATGCCAGTTTCAGGTCAAGTACTTGAAAGTAACAAGCAGTTATTAAAAGAGCCAACTTTTGTTAATTCAGACCCTTTTGCAACAGGCTGGATAATCAAAGTAGCAATAGAAAATATAGAGGAAGTGAAAAATTTACTTTCTGCTCAACAGTATAAACAAGTAACAAATCAATTTTTATGAGTGCTCTCAACTGTAATCCAACCCAACGAAAAAAGCTAAGTTTTTTAGACCAATACCTAACTTTATGGATTTTCTTAGCCATGTTTATTGGCGTAGGGATTGGCTATTTTATTCCAGATTCATCCCAATTTATTAATTCATTTTCAAGTGGAACAACTAACGTTCCTCTGGCTATTGGTTTAATTTTGATGATGTACCCACCTTTAGCAAAAGTACGTTTTGAAAATATGGGGGAAGTATTTAAAAATACCAAAATACTAAGTGTATCACTTTTATTAAATTGGATAATTGGACCAATCTTGATGTTTGCATTAGCAATTATTTTCTTCCATAATCAACCAGAATATATGGTTGGTTTAATTTTAATCGGTATTGCAAGATGTATTGCAATGGTTATCGTTTGGAATGAATTAGCAGAAGGAAATCGAGAATATGCCGCTGGATTGGTAGCTTTAAATAGCGTTTTTCAAATTCTATTTTACAGTATCTATGCGTATCTTTTTATTACTGTTTTACCACCATATTTTGGAGTAAAAAGTATGGAAGTAAACATTACCATTGAACAGATTGCAGAAAGTGTTTTGGTCTATTTAGGTATTCCATTTTTTGCTGGAATTATTAGTCGATATGTATTGATAAAGTGGAAAGGGATTGAATGGTTTAACAACAAGTATATTCCGTTTATTTCTCCCATAACCTTAATTGCCTTGCTTTTTACCATTGTTTTAATGTTTAGTTTAAAGGGAAAGCTCATTGTACAAATTCCATTCGATGTATTGACTATCGCAATTCCATTAGTGCTGTATTTCCTTATCATGTTTTTGGTAAGTTTTATAATTGGCAAAAAAATGGGAGCCGATTATTCTAAAAATACTGCGATTTCATTCACAGCAACAGGTAATAATTTTGAATTAGCGATTGCTGTTGCTATCGGAATATTCGGGATCAATAGTGGACAAGCATTTGCAGGTGTTATTGGTCCTTTAGTGGAAGTTCCTGCTTTAATTTTATTGGTAAGAGTTGCCTTCTGGTTTAAAAACAAATGGTACTCTGAATAAAGATAATTTTGTTGAATCATTTTATGATTCTCATATTGATGTAGTAGTGAAACAATCGAAATAATATTTCGATTGTTTTTTTATTTTACCTTGTCCCCCAATACAGATAGGAAATGGCTGGTGTAAGTAGAACAGAAGTATAATGATGAATAACATTATGTTTTTTGCAGAAATAATATTTACTTTTTGCAAACCTGTTGCACTTGTTTTTAATGTAAATTTGCTTCATGAAAATATATTCAGTCATATTATCAATGTACATACTAGTACTTGCATGTTTGCCTTGCGGAGATGTGAATGACTGTAATAAGGTTTCTGGCGATACTCACTATTCATTATCTAAAACAAACCATACAGAGCATACTGAAGATACGGAAACCTGTTCTCCTTTTTGTACTTGTGCTTGTTGTGGGATGAATATTGCTTTCCGTTTCTATCTCCCTACCTTGACGATTGAAAATGAAAGCTCTTTTTACACGGGAAAAACAATAATTGTTTATAAAAACGAATCTCCCCTTTCAAATTTCTACGGGAATATCTGGCAACCGCCCAAAGTCTAATTTCAAAAATTTTATGGTCACTATTATGCACCTGATTGATTAATCAGCATGGATATTATTTGTGGCATTACATGAGTTTTTAAAAATTAGATTTCAAAAGAATGTTAGATAAAATCATAGAATTCTCGATAAAAAATAAATTTATCGTTGGTTTATTTACGTTGGCATTAGTACTGGTCGGCATTTATAATTTAAGCCGATTACCTATTGATGCCCTACCTGATATTACCAATAATCAGGTACAAGTCATTACAACTGCTCCTACATTAGCTACCCAAGAAGTTGAGCAGTTTATTACCTATCCCATCGAACAAACAATGAAAACGATTCCAAAAATCGTAGAAATGCGTTCAATTAGTCGTTTTGGTTTGAGTGTTATTACCCTTGTCTTTGAAGAAAATGTAGATATTTATTGGGCAAGGCAGCAAATGAGCGAAAAGCTAAAAGATGCTGAACGCCTCATTCCCAAGGGTACAGGTATTCCAGAACTAGCTCCCATCAGTACTGGTCTGGGTGAAATCTATCAATACGTTATTTTCGCTAAAAAAGGCTTTGAAGATAAGTATGATGCGTCTAAACTTCGTAGCATTCAAGATTGGGTAGTTAAACCTCAACTGCTAGGAACTGCTGGGATTGCAGAAGTAACTACCTTGGGCGGGGATCTCAAGCAATATGAAATAGCCGTTCAGCCCGACCGACTCAAAAGTATGAATGTTACCATCACTGATATTTTTATTGCGCTAGAAAAAAACAATGAAAATACAGGAGGCGCCTACATAGACAAACAGCCTTATGTGTATTTTATCAGGGCTTTGGGTATGGTGAAAAACATCGCTGATATTGAAAAAATAGTGGTGAAAAATAACAATGGTATCCCTATTTTAATTCGAGATGTAGCCAAAGTGCAAGAAGGGTCTGCTTTGCGATATGGAGCTGTTACCAAAGATGGGAAAGGGGAAGTTGTAGGGGGTATGGTGCTGATGCTAAAAGGAGAAAACTCATCGGCGGTGGTTAACCGTACCAAAGCCAAAGTAGAACAAATCAGAAAATCATTGCCAGAAGGCGTAGCACTTGAGCCCTTCATTGACCGAACAAAACTCGTAAATAATGCTATTGGAACAGTTGAAAAAAACCTATTAGAAGGAGCTTTAATTGTCATTTTTGTCTTGGTTTTACTCTTAGGGAACTGGCGTGCTGGTTTGATAGTAGCATCGGTCATCCCTTTAGCCTTGCTTTTTGCCGTCACTATGATGAACCTGTTTGGCGTGAGTGGTAACCTAATGAGTTTAGGTGCAATAGATTTTGGGCTTATTGTAGATGGAGCGGTAATCATTGTTGAAGCCGTTATTCATCGACTTCAACAAAACAAAGAAGGACGATTGGATAATCAACAAATGGATGATGAAGTATTACATGCCGCTACCAAAATCAGAAGTAGTGCAGCATTTGGAGAAATAATCATTCTTATTGTCTATTTACCCATTTTGGCTTTAGTTGGTACAGAAGGAAAGATGTTTAAACCGATGGCACAAACTGTATCCTTTGCTATCTTAGGGGCATTTATTCTTTCACTTACTTACGTACCAATGGCATCGGCTCTATTTTTGAGTAAAACGATTAGCCACAAAAAGAATGTTTCTGATAAAATCATTGATTTTATATATCGTTTTTATCAGCCTATTTTAGATGGTGCTTTACGCTTAAAAGCTGTCGTTCTAAGTGTTGCTGTCGTATTTTTTGGGGTTGTCCTACTTATTTTTAGCAGAATGGGAGGTGAGTTTATTCCAACCTTGGAGGAAGGCGACTATGCTATAAATTTTAGAATTGCCAATGGAAGTTCTTTAAGTATGAGTATTGAAACGTCTATACAATTAGAAAAAAGACTGAGAAATAAATTCCCAGAGGTTGTAGAAGTTGTATCAAAAATTGGCTCAGCCGAAATACCAACCGACCCAATGCCCATTGAAACAGGAGATTTAATTATCATTCTAAAAGATAAATCAGAATGGACAACCACGAAGGATTTCTATCAATTAGCAGATATGATGAAAGAAGAATTAGAGCAAATCCCAGGTGTTGGTTTTGAAGTTTCTCAACCGATTCAAATGCGATTTAATGAATTGATGACGGGTGTAAGAAGTGATATTGCCATCAAGATTTTTGGAGAAGATTTAGAAAAATTAGCAGTAACTGCCAATAGTACCATCGGACTCATCGGTAATATTGAAGGCGTAGCGGATATTAAAGCAGAACAAGTAACTGGAATGCCTCAAATTACGGTACGTTATAATCCAGATAAAATGGCACTTTATGGCTTGAATGTAGGTGACTTGAACAAAGTAGTAAGAACAGGATTTGCTGGAGAAGCCACAGGAAAGGTTTATGAAGGAGAAAGACGTTATGATTTAGTGGTTCGTCTTGATAAAGATTTTCGTCAGGATATTTCTAACGTAAAAAATATTTTTATTAGCCTACCTTCAGGTAATCAAATACCTCTTGAACAAGTAGCAGATGTAAATTTTGAACAGGGTCCAGCACAAATAAGTCGTGAAGATGGCAGGCGTAGAATAGTTATAGGCTTAAATGTTCGTGGACGAGATGTGAAGTCGGTAGTAAACGATATTCAAGCAAGACTAGATGCTAAACTCAAATTGCCAGAAGGCTATTATATTACTTATGGTGGCCAGTTTGAAAACTTGGTAGAAGCCAATAAACGTCTTGCTGTAGCTGTTCCTGCGGCTTTACTCTTGATTTTTGTTTTGCTTTATTTTACGTTTCATTCTGTCAAGCAATCCCTTCTTATTTTTACGGCAATCCCTCTTTCGGCTATCGGCGGTGTTTTTGCGCTTTGGCTAAGAGGAATGCCTTTTAGTATTTCGGCTGGTATTGGTTTTATTGCTCTTTTTGGAGTGGCTGTACTAAATGGCATAGTATTGATTGGCTATTTCAATCAACTAAAAGCAGAAGGATGGGACGATATCTTAGCCAGAATCAAAGAAGGAACAAAAGTACGTCTTCGTCCAGTAGTTATGACTGCCGCAGTTGCTTCATTAGGCTTTTTACCAATGGCCTTGAGTAGCGGAGCAGGTGCTGAAGTACAAAAACCTTTGGCGACAGTAGTAATCGGAGGTTTAATTACAGCTACTTTATTAACCTTGATTGTCCTTCCAATTTTGTATTTTCTTTTAGAAAAAGGAATAAAACCTCCTAAAAAAGCAAGTATCGTTGCAAGCCTTTTGTTGTTTTTATTTTGGAGTAATGCTACTAATGCACAGGAAAAACAAACGCTCAACTTGAATCAAGCTATTGAATTAGGAACTAAGAACAATACGTTGGTTCAAGCCAACGAGTTAGCGATAAAAACGCAAAGTCAACTAAAACCAACGGCCATTGAATTACCCAAAACCTCCATCAATGCGATGTTTGGTCAATACAATACCAGAAGTTTCGACCAGAGTTATACTATTGCACAAAGCTTTAGTCCTTTTCAGTTTCAAGCAAAAAAACAGCTTATCAACGAAAATATCAAAAATAGTGAACTCAAATTAGCTTCGACTAAACATGATATTATTTATCAAATTCGGCAGTCTTGGAATATGATTTTGTACTGGTCGGCTGTCAATCAGTTGTTACAAAAACAAGAGGAATACTTAAAGGTATTTGTAGATGCTGCAAAATTGAGGTTTAAAACAGGTGAAAGTAATTTATTAGAGAAAACAACAGCCGAAACTAAACAGCAAGAACTGGCGCAAATCAGGAAGCAAAACGATGGATTGATAGTGCGTGAGAAAATCAAGCTAAAAAATATTTTGAACTTGAAAGAAGATTTTGTTTTGGCTGAAAATAACTTTTCTCCTTCAAAAGCCTTATATGCTGATTCACTTTATATCAATCAAAATCCGATGCTTCAAGTAGCGATGCAACAGGTAGAGATTGCTAATGCTTTCAAAAATGTAGAAAAAGCTCAAAGGAAGCCTGATTTTTCAGCAGGATATTTTTTGCAATCACTCACAGGGAATCAGGATATTGAAGGTAAAACCACTTATTACAATGGTTCACCACGCTTTCAAGGAGTTAATTTAGGTATCAGCATTCCACTCTTTGGCAAAGCAAGCAATGCTCGTATTAAAGCTTCGGGAACAGAAGTATTAGTTCAGCAAAAGAATGTAGAATATCTCAAAAATCAACTAAACAGCCAGTTACTGCAACAGATTGAAGAGCAAAAGGTCAATCAATCCTTGATAGACTATTATATCCAAACGGCTTTACCCAATGCCGAGATTATTAGTAGTAATGCTCAAAAAGCCTTTCAAAATGGAGAGATTGGCTATGTTGAATATTTACAAGGACTAGAAACAGTATTGAGCATTCAGCAAAATAACCTCAGTGTTATTAGCCAATTCAATCAAAATAATATCAATATTCAATATTTGTTGAACAATTAAATTTTTGAAAAATGAAATTCAATCATCATAGCATAGCAAAATATATTACGGTTTTTCTTTTAATCATGACTGTTTTGTCATGTAAAAAAAGTGCCGAAACTACAGCAACAGAAGAGCATCATGAAGATGAAAAAGGTACGGTAGAACTTACTCCTGCTCAGGTAAAAGCATCACAAATTGTTTTTGGAAATTTTGAGAGAAAAAATCTAAGTGAGGTAATCACAGCCAATGGTTATACTAAGCTACCACCCCAGAATCAAGCAGATGTGTCTGTTTTTATGGCAGGTATCATTAAATCCATTGCCGTTATCGAAGGACAGTATGTAAAAAAAGGACAAAGCCTAGCTACATTCCAAAGTGTTGAATTCAACAATCTTCGTTTGCAAAAAGTAAAATTGATGGATGAATTACAACAGGCTAAAGCCTCAATGGGCTATTTAAGCCTAGATTTTCTTCGCCAAAAAGAATTAAGTGATGAAAACGTAACAGCTAAAAAAACCTTTCAAAAAACGAGTGCTGATTTTGAAGCTATCAAAGGTAAAGTCGAAAATTTGGCACATCAAATTCAGATTCTGGAGCAAACAATTGCTCTTAGTAGCAAAGGGAATGGTACCACGATTGCCATTATAGCCCCTATTTCTGGTTATATCACTGCTGTAGAGGTAAAAATTGGTAGCAGTGTTTCTCCCAATACCTCTTTGTTTTCAATCGTTGATAATTCAAAAATGCACGTAGATTTGTTAGTGTATGAAAAAGACCTTTTTAGAATCAAGATTGGTCAAGATGTTCGTTTTGTACTTACCAATCAAGGTAATCAAGAAATTTTAGGAAAGATTTTTAGCGTTGGTAAAGCTTTCCAAAATGAAACAAAATCGGTGGCTGTTCATGCCGACATTAACAATAGCAAAGCAGGCTTAATTTCTGGAATGTATGTAAGTGCATTAATTGACATTGGCAAAAACGATGTAAATACGCTTCCTATTGATGCGGTTATCAAGGCAGAAGGAAAAGAATTTATTTTTATTCAAGAAGAACATGAAGATTTGAAAAATGGAGAAGCTAATAAAAATAGCCATGACGAAGGCGTCCATTTCAAGCGAATAGAAGTAAAAACAGGAGCAATCCAATTAGGATTTGTTCAGGTTACACCTCTACAAGACATCGCTGTTGGAGCAAAAATTGTTATAAAGGGTTCATATTATCTGCAATCATCCATTGCCAATGCCGAAGGTGGCGATGAGCATGGGCATTGATTTAAACTAATAACATGGAACATAAACACACTTACGACAAAGACGGGAAACAACTTTGTTGTACACAAGAGGAAAAAGTAAATAGAATGGCAAACCCCTCTTTAAAAAATAAAGCCCCAAAAGATAGTTGTTGTGCCAGCGACGACCAAAATGAACATGAATACGAACATTCAGACGATGACGGACATGATTATGCTGGTGGAAGTATAAGCATTACTCAAATGTTTTTGCCTGCGACAATTAGTTTATTTTTATTACTAATTGCCATTATGATAGATAACTATTTTCCTCAATCTTGGTTCACGGGCTGGATACGTATTATTTGGTATGGTGTTGCTTATCTACCTGTTGGTTTTCCTGTGTTAAAAGAAGCCGGTGAAAGTATTGGCAAGGGTGAAATATTCTCAGAATTTTTATTGATGAGTATTGCAACAGTTGGAGCCTTTGCTATTGGCGAATATCCTGAAGGGGTTGCGGTAATGTTATTTTATTCTGTTGGGGAAGTGTTTCAGACTTTAGCTGTAAAACGTGCAAAAGCAAACATTAAATCGCTACTTGACCAACGACCTGATGAAGTAACAATCGTGCAAAATAATCAGGCGAAAATAATTAAAGCAGTCTCTGCTAATATTGGCGACATTATTCAACTGAAAGCAGGTGAGAAATTAGGCTTGGATGGCGAATTACTTTCAGATACAGCCTCTTTCAACACGGCAGCACTTACTGGAGAGAGTAAACCAGATACCAAAACTAAGGACGAAACAGTATTAGCAGGAATGATAAACTTGAATACTGTTTCACAAGTAAAAATTACGACAGCATACAAGGATAGTAAACTTTCAAAGATTTTGGAGTTGGTTCAAAATGCCACCGCACAAAAAGCACCAACAGAGTTATTCATTAGAAAGTTTGCTAAAATCTATACGCCAATTGTCGTGTTTTTAGCCACTGCTACTTGTTTATTGCCTTATTTTTTTATTGGTGATTATATATTTAGCCAATGGCTGTACCGTGCATTAATTTTCTTGGTAATTTCTTGCCCATGCGCATTGGTTATCAGTATTCCTTTAGGCTATTTCGGAGGGATTGGTGCTGCTAGTAAACATGGTATTCTCTTTAAAGGGAGTAACTTTCTGGACATCATCGCTAATATTCAGAACGTAGTAATGGATAAAACAGGAACAATGACCGAAGGTATTTTTAAGGTACAGGAAGTAGTCATTAAATCTGACTTTAATAAAGATGAAATATTGCAAATGGTAAATGCCTTGGAAAGCCAAAGCACACATCCAGTAGCCACTGCCATTCATGACTTTGTAGGGAATGTAGATAACAGTATCGAATTGAAAAATGTAGAGGAAATAGCTGGACAGGGACTTAAAGCCGAAATAAATGGCAAGAAATTGTTAGTAGGAAATTTCAAATTGATGGATGCTAATTCGATTGCTTATGATATTGACCCTACTTCGATTGTTTATACCTTGATTGCAATTGCTTACGATAAAAAATTTGTGGGTTATTTAACCATTGCCGATAGTATTAAGGAAGATGCACAGGAAACCATCAATCAACTAAAAGCATTAGGTGTAAAAACTACTATGCTCAGTGGAGATAAAAGTAACGTTGTAAAATTCGTTGCAGATAAATTAGGGATTACTAATGCTTTTGGAGATTTACTACCTGAAGACAAAGTAAACAAGGTTAAAGCAATAAAAGCCAATCATGAAACGGTGTGCTTTATTGGCGACGGAGTAAATGATGCTCCTGTTGTAGCCTTGAGTGATGTTGGTATTGCGATGGGTGGTTTAGGAAGTGATGCTACCATAGAAACGGCTGATGTTGTCATTCAAGATGATAAACCTTCAAAAATACCAATGGCAATCAATATTGGTAAACAAACCAAAAAGATAGTTTGGCAAAACATCGTTCTCGCCTTTACCGTAAAAGCCATTGTATTAATATTAGGTGCTGGAGGATTAGCCAATATGTGGGAAGCGATTTTTGCAGATGTTGGTGTAGCTTTATTAGCTATTCTAAATGCTGTTAGAATTCAGAATATGAAGTTTTAAGCATTCTAACATAATCAAGATAAATAAAATGGGTTACTCAGAGTATTTGAGTAACCCATTTTTGTTTTTAAAATAAGACGAAAATAATAAAAACAATATGACTAATATAATATTTAGATTAGTCTAAATATTATACCTTTGTATTTCTAATATTTTAATTATAGCGTTATGAAAGCAAATTGTACCTTTTTAATAATGACATTTATCTTTTTTTTCGCAACTGCTTGTGAAAAATTACTTCCTGACTCTCCCGATGAAAATACAGTTTTAGATGGAACAATTGAAGAATTGTCCACTACTGAAACGGCTAAATTCCTTCGTGGCGATATAGCTTTTGCAAAGGTTTTTACAGCCAATACAGGCTTGGGTCCTTTGTTTGTTTCAAACTCTTGTATTAGTTGTCACGCAGGTGATGGAAAGGGGCATCCTGCTACAAGCTTAATTCGTTTTGGACAAACGGATGAAACTGGAAATCATTTTTTGACACAAGGTGGTCCTCAGTTGCAACATCGAGCCATCACTGGTTTTTCTCCTGAAAATATTCCTTTTGGAGTTTCCCAAGCTACTTTTATTGCCCCTTCAAATACAGGGTTAGGGTTTTTAGAGGCTGTTACTGATGATGACATTTTGGCTTTAGCAGACCCAGATGATAAAGATAATGATGATATTTCTGGTGTTCCGAACTGGATTACGTTAGCGGACTTTGTAACTCCTAAAGCCAATGCAATTACTAAAAATGGTAAATATATTGGTCGTTTTGGTAGAAAAGCAGGAGCGTATGATTTATTCAACCAAACTGTAAATGCTTACAATCAAGACATGGGCGTGGTTAGTACATATTCACCAAAAGATACATACAGTGGTGAGGAGCTTGACCCCGAAGTAAGTAATGCTGAAATAGCCGATTTGGTACATTACCTGCATACACTAAAAGCACCCATTCAAAGAAATGCTGACATAGTTGAGGTGAAGGAAGGGAAAGCATTATTTATCAAGATTCAATGTGGTAACTGCCATACACCAATAATGAAAACAGGTAATTCTACCATTCAAGGATTAAGCAATAAAACCTTTGCTGCTTATACCGATTTACTTATGCACGACATGGGTAAAGCTTTAGATGATAATTATACAGAAGGGTCTGCTAAAACTTACGAATGGAGAACAACCCCACTTTGGGGTTTAGGTTTATCAAAAGATTCACAAGGAGGTAAAATTCATTTATTACACGATGGGCGTGCCAAAAGCATTGATGAAGCAATAGTTTTACATGGTGGAGAAGCACAAAAGAGCCGTCTGCAATACAGCGCATTGAGTGCTAAAGAAAAACAAACATTAATAACATTTTTAGAAAGCCTTTAACATGAAAAGACGTGATTTTATTCGTACAGGTTGTCTGACTTGTATTGGGGGTACTGCTATAACGCTAGCTTTACAGGCTTGTAGTTCGGCATACTATGCCAAGCAAATAGATTTGAAACAAAATAACTTGGTAATAAAAAAAAGCGAGTTTATCGAAGTAAAAAAAGATGGAAAGCAAAATATTAGAAACGTAGTCGTGGCAAAATATGAGAAATTAGGATTTCCAATTGCCGTTTTTCGTTTGGGAGAAGACCAATACTCAGCTATCTATTTAGAGTGTACGCACCAAGGCAACGAAGTACAACCACATGGCAATTATTTGGTTTGTGAAGGTCATGGAAGTGAATTTGATAACAAAGGTAAAGTAACACAAGGTCCTGCGGAAAAGGCTTTGCGAACATTTAATGTGAAAACAGACGAGGAATATATTTATATCACTTTAGCCTAACAAGAATGAAACTAAAACTACTTTTATTGATACTATTATTGGTACTATCTCAAAATAATTTTGCTCAGATTGATACCACACTATTTAAACGAAAACCGATTTCAGATTCCACCAAAATGAACCTTGATGCTGTATATAACCGCCCGTTTTTACAGGTTGGTCGTACCCCATTAGGGGTTGGTGGATATGCAGAATTCAATACCATTTATGGGGTTACTGACGGCGTTGGAGAAGGTTTTTCTTTTCAAATGCGTAGAATGACTTTATTTTTAGGAGGAAGCCTACATCAGAAAATAAAATTCATGTCGGAAATTGAATTTGAAGATGGTACAAAGGAAATCAATATAGAATTTGCCGCCCTAGATTTTCAGTTTGCAAACCTCTTTAATTTCCGTGGGGGTATCATCATGAATCCAATTGGAGCATTTAACCAAAATCATGATGGTCCGAAATGGGAATTTAGCGATAGACCCATATCAGCAACACAAATGCTTCCTGCTACTTTTAGTAATGTTGGAATGGGATTCTATGGTAAAAAATATACGAAGCAATGGGTATTTGCCTACGAAACTTATTTGACTAATGGCTTTGATGAAACCATCATTGATAATGAAAACAGCCGTACCTCTTTGCCAGCAGCAAAAGCCAATAAAGACCGTTTTGAAGAAAGTAGCAACGGACAAGCTCTTTTTACAGGCAAAATAGCGATTAGAAACCGTAAAATTGGGGAATTGGGACTTTCATACATGGGGGGAGTTTATAATAAGTTTCAAGATGATGGCTTTATTTTAGCAGAAAAAAGGTCTTTGAATGTTTTTGCAGTAGATTTTAATACTGTTATAAAAAAAACCAAAACATCCATTATCGCAGAATGGGCATGGGTAAATGTAGATTTGCCTAATAATTACGCAGTACAATATGGCAGTAAACAAAATGGGGGCTTTGTAGATATTGTACAACCCATTTATAAAAAACCACTAGCAGGCTTTCCAAATTCTTCTTTTAGTATCGCTTGTCGTATCGAGCGAGTTGATTGGAATATGGACACATTTACTGAAACAGGAGATAAAATTTATGATGAAGTATTCTCAATTATGCCCGCTGTTAGTTGGCGACCGATTCCATCAACCGTCATCCGATTCAATTATCGTTTCCAAAAACAATGGGATTTATTAGGTAATCCACCAGCTAAGATGGGTGTAATACAATTAGGGGTTTCTAGTTATTTTTAAAGGGCTTATTTATATTATTACATTGAATAGCATAGAAGGGCTCACAGGTTTTGTAGTGTATTTATATTTAAATATTTAAACAGAAAATTATATAATAATGAGCGAAAAATGTATGATGTAGAATTATCTTTTCAAATGTTATTTTACTTTATAATAAATAGGACTTCTGAAAAAGAAGCTAATTCGTATATTTTGTTTTCTAATGGCAATGCAAGTGCTTTTGTAAGTATAGGCTTTGTATCATAACAGTTAATATAAATAAATCTTCTTGAGAGTTCAATTCCTGTAAAGTATAATTTTCACATTTAAATTATCAAAACAATGCAAAAATTAGCAATAGTGCTCATTATATTAATGAGCTTTTTTACACAGAACTCATTTGGTCAAAAAACTCGTTCTGACTTCAAAGGTCATATAATTGATTCAAAGGGTGATGTTTATTTGGAAGGTACGAAAATAGGGTCTGTCGCCAGAGAAGGTCTTATAAAAGACGCTAATGGTCAGAAAATAGCTTTCGTAAATACAAATGGTTCTTTGTTGGATGTCAATGGAAAGAATCTAGGAAAAATGGGGAAAGATGGGAAAACGTATTATGATGCAAACGGCTTGGTTGTCTTCTCTGTAAACGACGTCGATGGTGTAACCTGTGATATATTAGATGCTAAGGGGAAAAAAATTGGGAATGTACATGACAGTTATAAAGGCGTAGCCTGCTCTTTACATTGTTTTACCAATAAAATGGACATGAAAACACATAGCAAAAAAAAATAATCTTACATAAATCATTTCAAGTACAACCCCAGAAATGATTTTAAGCATACTAAAAAACTTCCTTTGGGTGAGGTATTAAGATAAAATGAAAACCACCAAATTTATTGCTGTTTTTATGCTCTTTGCGAGCACCTCAATTATTAATTCTTTTGGACAAGAACCCAATACCAATAAGAAATCCAAAACAGAAACGAAAATAAGCTATGTGTGCTCTATGCATCCAGATATTAAAGGGAAAAATGGAGACAAATGTTCAAAATGTGGCATGGCATTGTCCGAGAAGAAAAAGCAAATTTATACTTGCACCATGCATCCAGATGTAATGAGTAATAAACTTGGAAAATGCTCGAAATGTGGCATGGATTTGATTGAGAAAAAAACTAAAATGTAACGATTAAGTATTAACGCATAAACCTTCTTTGTTCAAATACTAGCAAAAAAACAGGTTAAAAATAGGCTGTCCAATTGTATTTGGTGACAGCCTATTTCTTTTAGAAACTTATCTAAGCTTGAATTTAGAATATCTGTTTCAATCACTAATCTTAATATGTTTGACTGAAAAATTGCTGTTTAGCTTTTAGAATATTTAATACTTTAGTTTTGGTTTATAGAACCATATTTTTCTTATATTTATTGTGTTCTATCATTAATCTATAAAATTTGGAGTATAAAAACTGAAGATGAAGAAAAGACAATCTTACCTGAAGAGTTAAGCCATCCTGAAGAGCCTCTCAAAGAGGCAAGAACTAAAATAGAAGCCATCGACACTCAAATTAATAATACCAGACCTGACAGAGTTTCACAATCTGCCTATCCCTATCCATTCCCTTAAATGAGAAAAGCGACAATCCCTTTCTTTAATTCTGACGTATCAATCCCAAACTAGTCTTAGGAAATCCTAAGACCTAAAACAAGTAAGAGCGTAACGCTCGAAAGTGCTTATTGAAAATATTAAAATGTTTAAAGGCAAAAGGAATATTTATGCCTGATACATTGTACGTGGTGCCGCTCTTTAACATTTTGGATTGTAGGAAACAACCTGCGACCAGTTTGATATATTATTTGTCTTTATAAGAATAAAATTCTATCCATTCATTTAATTCTTCAATTAACAAATAAACCCTTGTACTTGGATTCGCATCAATAGGTTTAATATTTTTCATTTTCTCATCTAAAACTTTAGCTCTTTGAATAGCTAATTTTAAATCACCTAACTCAAAAATAATATCAATAGTTTTTGGATTTGGTTTTTTATGATCATAAGTATAGGATTTATACTTATGTGTTTTTTGTATCTGTGATTCTAACAATTTATAAATTTCATTGCGTGGAATTGCTTTCTCAGAGTTAATCTCTTTCAAATGAAGTAAAAGCCATAATTCAAAAACTTCGTTGCTATAAGCGATTTTAAATTTATTTTCCCTAGCATTTTTGAAAGCATCATAAAAATTTTTGATTTTAGTTAAATTTTCATCTGCACTATCTTTATCAAAGACAACCCAAACTGTATCGATTTCTTTTTTAACAATATTTTCAAGTAATAATTTCTCTTCTATTGCTTTGTTAACAACACCTTTTGGGTCTCTTCCGGTTCCAACAGTTTTTAAATACAAAGTATCCTCAGGAATTCTCGATTTAAACTTACTGAAGTATAATGGTTCTGTTTTTTCGTCTTCACAAACAATTAGAAACAAGTATTTATATCGCTTAATCCTTTCAGGGCGTTCTTGTGTTTCCCTGAAAGCAAATTTTTCAATTTTACCTTTTTTTGCCATTTTCTTATAAATGTTAAAGAAAAAAATCAGAAAGTATCGGGATTGCACCATATCGACCTTCAAAATATCTTTTCCCCTTATCTGAGTCTGGTCTTTCTCTTTTCGATTTATTCGCCTTGTCGATATATATGAAATCTGAAAGAGAATATATTTCAGTAGATTCCCAACTGTTTTTCTCAGAAAAATAAATTTGGTCTCTTCTTAATTTTGAGTAGGATAATAGATTTGTATCGTGTGTTGCAAAAATTAATTGAGCATTGTTTGGATTTGTTTCCTTTTTAAGAAATAAATTTATTGTATCTAAAGTCATTATAGGATGTAGCTTAGCTTCTATTTCATCAACAATTAAAACACCTCCATTTGATAAAGCCCATAGAATAGGACCGCTAAGGTGAAAAATTTTGTTTGTACCTGCTGATTCTCGCTCTTTTATATCCCAATTAATACTATTATTTGTGATGTTACCTTCTTCATCGTAGAGTTTGTGAATCGTATTGATAATAGGTCTTTTTTTTCCTTTCAATTGATTGATAATCTCATCCCTTGTATTTTCATTCAAGTTCTTGGGTAATTCAGATGAATCAAATTCTTTGAAAGCGACATCAATATTTAACACGCCTAAGTTTAGTCTTTCAAAATACTCACCAATTTTAGATTTATAGTTTTCGTTTTCCCACAGATTTACAGTATTAAGGACTTCATCTTCCGTGTTTAGACCGTCAATCATAACAAAGTGTTTAAACCATTGAAAAATTTCTTTAGCTTCATCTATATTGAACATATCACAGGTAGATAAAAATAAAGCATTTGGTTTAGTTGCTTCAATTGCTAAATCAATTATTTTGGGATTACCTTTAAAAGCAGATGATGTGTCAATTAATTCTCCTTTTCTTAAAAATAAATCAACTTCTCTTCCTTTAGATTTTTTAAACAACCATTCAGATTCTATTTCATTTTCAAAAAACATAATACCATATCTATATTTGGCATCATTTAAGATAAAGGTTATTTCAAATTTTGTTGGTTTCTGGTTAAATCCTTTTCTTAATAAAAAAGGATCATAAGGAAGCTTTGTTGTTGAAGAAGATCTTGCAGATAAGTGTACTAGCTTATCTAACAAACTCATAGAGAGAAGGAGATTGCTTTTTCCACTTGCATTATTGCCATATATGGCAATTGAGTTTAATGCTTTATGTTTACCTTTTTCAATAATATTGTCATTTGGATCTCCTTTTTTCTTATCAGGAACCAAACTTAAAATTTGTTCTTCACCAATTGAACGATAATTCGAGACCCTAAACTCTATCAACATATCTTTTTTTTCGTTTTATTTACAAATATATATAAGTTCGTAACTAAAAACACCTTTAAAGTGTATAGTTTATTGTTAATGTAGTTTTGAGTAAGTTTAGATATGCTTGCAGCCAACTCTCTAATATGCGAAAGTTTTGTAGTACTTTTTGTATTATTTTATGTTATTCTTATTTTACGTTGTACTAATAATGTTATACTTTTTATATTGTTTTGCCAGTTTTTGTAATTCCTAAAGTAGTTGTTTTCTTAGTAATTCTAAACAATTCACTTATTTTAAATTTAATTGGTCAAACGGACTAATAATTTTCAAAAGACTTACTTTAAAACATGGGTATAACTATAAATGAGAAATAAGTCTTAAAAAACAAAAAGAGCAGGCAAAACCTGCTCTTCCAAAATCTTCAAGTCGAACAACAACTCCATAAAAGACACCACCGAAGCCGACCGCTCAGGTTAAGTTCAACACCGCCTTCATGGTTTAGCTTGCAGCCACGACGAAGGCGATGTTATTGGTGGCAGGCGTTCTACGCATTGTTGTTCGCCAAGTTTATCCTGAAATAGTTTAATAAAGTTTCTTTAAACTCGGCTTCTCGCTTTTCAATGTCTTCTTTCACCCAATCATTTTTGGGATAATTTGAAAGTTCAATTACAGTTGCTATGCTTGAGATTTTATACTTCTGCTTTTTTACTCCAAAATACCCATTGCCCGCTTGTATGTTTAATTTTTTCTCAAATACTGTTTTGTTACCAAACTTGTCTAAATACAAATCTGCGTCGGCTTTTGTCCATCCATTATAATTTGTGTCTTGCCATTTTTTAGGGAAGATATGTTCTATGTCAAAGGTGTATGGTATTTCTTGTGTTTGATTAGGGTTTTGATAAGCAAACAGTAATAATAATGCTCTTGAAATTCTTGAAGAAGAGTGTCCATCAATTTGCTGACTTAATAATTCTTCGTTTAATGAAAATCTGTATTGCAATTCATTGTTTGTATTTAGTGAGATGCAAGAATTATAAATGTCGTCTTTAATTGCGTTGACAGAAGGTTGGTCAATAAACTTTGCAAATAAGAATGCGACTAGCTTTTGTAACATGTTTTCAATGTCAATGGCAAAAGTTTTACTGTCTTTGTTTTTCATAAAGAAAACACTTGTCGCATATTTCCAAAATTCGTTAGGGTAACAACTCAAACAATGCAAATGAGAATGTGTCTTGTCTGTAAATGAGTAAGTGAAGTCAATATCTGGTTCAATGTCCTTATTTATAAATCGCCAGAAATAAGCCAAATCCAGAATTTCAGTAATTAAGTTTTCATCTTTCAATCGCTCATATTTATTTTCAGCGTAAAACTTTCGTAAACCAACCTCTTTGGTTTTATCATTTTTCCTTGCTCTTAAAATATGTGTGTAATAGCGGAAAATGTCGTCAATTGAAAAGTAACCTTGTTTGCATATTTGAGTTAACTCTTTCCAAGTTTCTGTAAATTCCTTTCTCTTTTCCTCTGTACTGCAACTACGATAAATTTGTGCTTTGAAAATATCACTGTCTGCCAACGGCATTCCTCTGTCATTAAGTGTTGAGAATATTGTTAACGCTGTATCCTGTGCGTCACACTCAATAGGCAAAATGATACATTTCTGTAAAATTGTTACACAAAGCTCCTTCCATTGCATTGGATTTAAAGTAGCATAATCATCACACTTTTTTTTGAAAAAGCGATAATTCATTGAGTAATTGTCTTCTGTATTGTCTATAACATTTCCTGTTTCCAAAATCTTATGAAATGTTTCGTTATCTTCTTCCGTTGCTACTTCTGAAACAATATGAATTTTGGTTTTATTTGTTACTTTTTGTGAAATTGGATTAATGTCCCAAATGCAAGGTGCAAGTTGATTTTTCAAACCAATTACATCCTCATCTTCCGCCGCCATGTCGTCAAGTTTTTTATAAAACGACCTTAGTAACAACATGAACGAAGTGATACGCTGTTGTCCGTCAATTATTTCTTGATTTTTATCTTCATTGACATAAGAAACAATTGTTCCTAAGAAATAATCAGCACCGCCTTTTGCGTCTGTTTGTGCAAAGTTTTCTATGTCATTCCAAAGGGTTTCACATTTTTCAATGTCCCACTTATAGGGTCTTTGATAATCAGGAATTACAAACTTTTTATTTTGCATTTCGCTAAATAATTTTCCAACCGTCTTTTTGCTAACGTGTAAATCTGCCATAATTTATTTTGTCTGTTTTGATTATTAGGGTGTGTCTGATACGCTTGCCGCCAATCTCGTAAATATACGCATGTTTGCTGTTTTTACATAAACTAAGCAATAGATATAAACAAAGCAATTATTACCTTTCCATAATTTATAAGTGACTTATTTTCAAATAATTACATTTATACTAGATTGCTTTGAGTGTTTTTTTCAAGATATACCCAACCCTATCTTATAGTTAAAATCACATTAATCCCATTATTTAAAATACACATCCACCATCCTACTCCCTAAACTTCCATCATTTAATAAAATAGGTCTTTTCATTGATTTTAGGACACCTTTTGAAACAGCATATCTGAGTCCTTTTGAGAGTTCGTCTTGCTGAAATTCCCTATTCAATTCTTCTCTACAATAATTCGTAATCTCTTTTAAGTATTTGTAGCGGTCATTAAAAAGACCTGTATTCAGTAAAACTTCATTAATAAATGAATCAATGCTTCGTTTAGATTTAGCACTTAAAAAATACTCAACGTTCTTTTTGTTGTCATTTTTGAATCTTATAAGAGCTTCCGATTTATTGACATAATTGGGAATATTAGAATTTAGGTTGAATATTTTCATTCCATCAAACCCTAATTTATCACCTATTTCTCTGGCAAAGGACTCACTTAGAAATCTAGAACCATTCAAAATGCCATATAAATGTGAGGGAGATTTATCTAAAAATTCAGCAAAACCCGGAACTTCCAAATCTATGATTTCCATAAGCCTTCGTAATTTGTTGGCTATTTTTTCGGAATATTCAATATTTTCTTCTTTCATCCAGTAAAAGGATGAAAATATTTACGCTAATAATTATCATATATTTACTTTTTTTTGAAAAATATATTTTATATTTGAATAAGTTATAGCTAATAGCTATTTCACTATTTTTTTGGCATTAAACTAAAGAGTCTCGACAGCAAATTCCGACAATTTGATAAGGCGAGACGGTAGATTTGATGCCTGTGTGGCTACTTTTGCGTAATTTTAGCAGTGTAGCACACGGGTTCTACCGTTTTACCGTCCTTGTCGCCGTCGGAAGCGTGCTGTGCGGTAGGTAAGTAGCTCCCTGTGCTACATTGCTTTTCAAAGCCTTCTGCAAGAGACTCGTAAAATAGGTGCGAGTTATGAAACATTTCTTTTTTTATCCCAATCATGTTAAGGCTGTGTTCAGCCTTGATGTCAGCGCATGCCCTAAACAGCGCTATAAGAATATCATCAAAGCACCGGTATAAGGTAGCTTTCACGCTTTTGTTTTAATACATTCATCTCAACAAAAAACCCATGAACGCAAAAATATGCGTAAGGGCATTGCTATGCCTTTACTTTTACATATCTGTACATTATCTAACCGCCCAGTCGCTTAAGGTGGGAAACTCTATCCCACCTGAGCTTTGGAACTTGTCCCTCAAAGTCGCTAACCACCCACAAGGCAAACAATCCCTGACACTCAGTGAGTATAAGGATAAACTAATCATCCTAGACTTTTGGGCTACTTGGTGTGCACCCTGTATTAAATCCCTCAATAAGCTGGATTCTCTGCAAAAGCAGTTTGGCTCGGCAGTGGTAATCCTGCCTGTCACCTACGAAAACAGCAGTAAAGCTCTTCCTCTATTTCGTAAAAGGGCTTGGAGCCTATCCACTGTGGTGGAAGACACCTTACTAAAAAGCTATTTTCCCCATACAGGTATCCCTCATCAAATATGGATTCGAAATGGCGTGTTTTTTGGAGCGTCTGCTGCTTTAGAATATACCAATACCTATAATCTACACCGTGCATTAAACGGAGAGGCTTTTGTACTCTCTCAAATTACTCCGCCTGTCAGTTTTAACCGTGATATGCCCCTCTTTCTGGATGGAAACGGAGGTAGTCTAAAGGATACCCGAATAAGGTCTTTACTCTCCAAACGCATCAACGTCAATATCGGAGGAATCACCAGAAGTGCTACCAATATTCGGGCTTATAATGTACCATTCCGTAGCCTTATTTATGAAATGTATAGGCTCGATATTCCTTATGCTGGAAGATTTAACCGAATCGTTTGGGAAATAAGTGATTCACTCAAAGAAGAATTGATTGGCACACATAGGCAGAAAACAGGTATTTATGAAAATGACCTAGCCTACTACCAATGGCTAAAAGAACATTCCTACTGTTACGAACTAGCCATTGACTCTTCCCTGAATATTTCAAGAAAAGCACTCTATGAGTTGATGGAACAAGACATCAACCGCTATTTCAAGCTTGAAAAGGGAATCATCGCCGTCCTGGGAAAAAAGCAATTGCCTTGTTATGCAATTATCAATCGAGATAGTCCACCATCTGTTTCAGTCTCTTCTGATAAGGAGGAAAACGTAAAGACTGAGAACTACTTCTTGATGGAGAACCAACCTATCGAGCAACTTACTAATTATATCATCGCTGTACTGGCACATCAGCCATATCCTATCATTGATAGAACTACCGCTAAACAAAAAGTATCCATTCGGCTAAACAAAGCAAACTTGACCATCCCCGCTATCAAACAGGAGCTGAATAAGATTGGGCTTGATTTGGTATTGCAGGAACAGGAAATACCAGTCATCATCGTCAAATATGCAAACCTTTAATCTATTCATCTAATGAAAAAAATCTTCTTATTGTTAATGTTATTGATGGGAAATTGTGCCATGCTCTATGCCCAACGATTAAAAAGCAGGGTGCTGGACGCTACAGATGCACACCCGATACAAGGAGCCTCTGTCAGGCTGGTGCGGGCTGCTACTGGTACCATTACAGATGCCAACGGCTCTTTTGAGATACTTAGACTTAGTAAATACCAAGCTGATACCCTTGTCATTTCTAGTATCGGTTTTAAGACAACAGTCATCGCCGTTGATAACCGTTCTCTGCCTGAAAGTCTGTTGATGAACAGGCAATCCTTTGCCCTTGATGAAGTGGTCGTTTCTACGGGATATGCTAAAATCAGTCGGGAGCGTGCTACTGGTTCTTTCACTCACATCAGCAATGAGCTAATCAACAGGAGTATTAGCCCCGACATCATCAGTCGTTTAGAGGGGGTTACGCCCGCTCTTCAGTTCTACAGAAGTACTGTCACACCTAAAGGAACCACCTCAGAGCTTAGAATCAGAGGGGTGAGTAGCATTTTCTCCGACACTGCTCCACTAATCGTGGTAGATAATTTTCCCTACGAGGGAGACATTAATAGTATCAATCCGAATGATATAGCCGACATTACGATCTTGAAAGATGCCGCAGCGGCTTCCATTTGGGGTGTTCGGGCAGGAAACGGGGTCATTGTGATTAATACTAAACAAGGGAAATATAATCAAAAAACTTCGGTTAGCCTTCAGTCGAATATCACTGTTGGGGAAAAGCCGAATCTATTCTATAATCCTTCCTTCTTAGCTTCACAGGAATTGATTGATTTTCAGCGATTACGATTTCAACAGGGTGGTTTTCAACAAAATAACTGGACATTACTCCCTGAGGCGATTGAGATACAGATTGCTAGACAAGAAGGAAAGCTTTCAGCTGAAGAAATGGAGCGACAATTAAAACATCTAGCCACGAAAGGCATCAGGAAAGAGATGCTTGCTAATCTTTATCAAAAAAGCCTGAATCAGCAATATGCTTTCAATATTTCAGGGGGGAATAATAGCCTTAAATATATTACCTCTCTTGGCTTTGACAAAAATCTTTCTGGGAACGTCGGGTTTAATTCTTTGAGAATAACCCTCAATAATCAGTTTACCTACCGATTCAATCAAAAACTGGAACTCTTTACTAGCTTGTATTATGCCCTCCAGCATTTTAGCAATAACGGACTAGAGAGAACAGACCTCATTCCTCGGGAGGGTGGTGCCATACAGTCTTATACAAGTCTTAGAGACGAAAATGGAATGCCGACTTATATTCCTTATAAATACCGCCAGACTTATATCGCTGCTGCGGAATCTCAAGGATTACTTAACTGGCAATACAATCCCCTTGATGAACTTGCTCTTTCTGATAAAACTTCCAAAAATAATGAAACGAGGATCAATGCAGGTTTACGTTATGCACTGATTCCAGATCTAGCCTTGGAAGTAAAATATCAGTTTCGTCTTGCGCAAGGAGCATCCAGACAATATTATTCTCCACAAACGTATTACGTCAGAGATCTCGTGAACCGATTTACCCAAGCGAATGGCACTAGTGTAATTCCTTCTGGTGGTATTTTATCGGGTAATCAAAGCAGTGGAGATAGTCATTATGGAAGAGTACAGCTTAATTATAGCAGGCTTTTTCAGCCGCTGCACCAATTGGATGCCCTCGCAGGTGCTGAAGTCAGACAAGATCGTTCTCAGTCTGGCCCTGGATACTTGTTATACGGTTATGATGACCAAATACTCACTAGTGCTCCTTATCTTAATTATGAGACGAGTTATCAATTACGCCCTATTTCCTCGGGAAGAATACCTTCTCCTGTCAACGATATTGGATATTTGACTGACCGTTATCTCTCTTACTTTGCTAATCTGGCTTATACTTACGATAAGAAGTATACGCTTTCTCTCAGTGGTCGGTGGGATGCTTCTAATATTTTTGGCGTAGCCACTAATCAAAAAGGTGTTCCTCTGTGGTCAGTAGGTTTGCTTTGGAATATCAAAGAGGAATGGATGCCAGACATTGAATCTATTGACTTACTTAAATTAAGGGCTACGTATGGGGTTAATGGAAATATCAACAAGCAAGTAAGTGCGCTTCCCAATATCTCTCTTTCATCTGGTGTGATTACTAATTATCCTTATGCACGTATAACCACTACCGGCAACCCTAATTTACGTTGGGAAAAAGTAGTGGTCTGGAACATGGCTACTGACTTTTCTTTCTTTCATAACAGGATAAGAGGAAGTCTGGAGTATTATGAAAAAGCTGGGATAGACCTGATAGGTTATGATTTTCTGGATCCTACGACGGGTATTTTCCAGTCTCCTTCTGGTTTATATACCATTGACAACCGAATCAATTATGCCAATCTACTCACCAAAGGAGTAGATTTGGAAATCAATGGGGCTATTACGACGGGTAAGTTTAAATGGTCAACGGTACTAATGGCCTCTTGGACACAGAACAAAGTAACTAAGTATAATGCAGCGGAAGCGCCTACCTTGCTTTCTTTTCTTCCTGCCTCCAACGCTGGGCGTGCGCCTGCAACGCAAGGTAAATCTGTGGATATACTCTATGCTTTGCCTTGGTATGGGCTGAATCCTACTACTGGTGCTATGCAGGTGTATGATAGCAAAGGTGGTGGTGCTGGTACGCTGAGCGAAAACTATGCTGCTTACTGGGCTTTATTACAGCAAGCAAATCTCAAGGAAATGGGGGTTACTGTGCCGGTATTCTTTGGCAGTATCAGAAATACATTTACTTGGAAGGGATTGAGTGCTAGTGTTAATATGGTTTATAAAGCTGGTTATCAGTTCAGAAGAAGTAGTATCAATTATTCCAATCTGATTAACTATGGTGGGGGACATCGGGATTATGAAGCAAGATGGAGGTCTCCTGGGGATGAATTGCATACTGCTGTTCCAGCAGTTACCCTTACAGCCAATACGACTCGTGATAATATTTATTTAAGTAATGAAAGGCTGATTGAAAACGGAGCGCATCTAAGGTTAAAAGACATTAATCTTAGTTACAAGCTCTCTGCTACTAAATTGGGACTAAGCAATGTATCGGTTTTCATGTATCTCAATAATGTTGGGATACTGTGGCGTGCCAATAAACAAGGCTTAGACCCTGATTTCCCAACCTCCGATTATCCTCCTATCAGAACTTATTCTTTGGGATTTAAAATTGACATTTAAAACTTGAATGCTTAAAAAAATCAACAACTTAAGAACATGAAAAATATTTATTCAATCCTATATTGGGTATGCTACTGTGTACTCAGTCTCTTGATGACTTCCTGCTATGGGGATTTCCTAGAAATTGAACCTAATCGTAAGCTGGCTGTACCAACTACCTTAAAGGACTTAGATGCTTTAATGGACAATACTACTTTGCTGAATGCCAATTCTTTATTAATCATGGGTGAGCTTGGGACGGATGATTATTATTTGAATGAAACAGACTGGAATTCTCTGACCAACCCTTATCAAAAAAATGGCTATGTTTGGGCTAAAGACATCTACGAAGGGCAGCAATGTCCAGGATGGAATAATGCCTATCAGAAAATTCTCTATGCCAATGTGGTGTTGGAAAGTATTACTAAGCTTGAACGAAATCACAAAAATGAGGTGCAATGGAACAGGATAAAGGGAACTGCTTTGTTTTGGAGGGCATGGCAGTTTTTCCAATTGGCTCAGATTTTCTGTGATGATTACCAAAAGGAGACGGCTAATCAAAAAATGGGGATTCCGATTAGGCTTGCATCGGATATTAATCAGCAAAATACAAGAGCAACCATTGAAGATACCTACAAACAAATTGTGCAGGATCTTACTGAAGCTGGAGACTTATTGCCTGCCTTGGCTGAGGAGAAAACTCGTCCTTCTAAACAAGCAGTGTATGCACTACTGGCTAGAACTTATTTGCAAATGAAAGAATATACACTGGCCAAACAGCAGGCGGAAAAGTGCTTAGCTATCTCGGATGTATTAATATCCTATAATGAAGTGAATAGTAGTTTAAACTTCCCTTTTCCCCTGTATGCTCGTGGAAATACTGAGCAACCTTTGCTTGATGCCATGATTAGGACGCAGACATTTGCTTCTTTCCTAAAAATAGATACTACATTATTACGATCCTACGAATCTGGAGATTTAAGAGTTGTTACTTATTTTTCAGTATCAAATGGATACTATGTTTTTAAAGGAACCTACAATGGTTATGCTACCTACAATCCTTTTCCTGCCCTTGATGAGGTTTATCTCATTAGGGCTGAATGTAATGAGCGATTGGGGAATCATGATGATGCGCTCAAGGATCTTAATAACTTGCTGATTCATCGCTATCAAAAAGGTACTTATCAACCTAAAACGATGGAGAATACTAGAAACATCCTGACGGAGATTTTAAATGAAAGACGTAAGAGTCTAATATTTAGAGGGGTAAGATGGAGCGATTTGAGAAGATTAAGAACAGAAGCTACTTATGCAAAAACGATTGTTAGGGTACTGGGTAATAAAAGATATGAATTATCCCCTGAGCAGGAGCATTTGTACACTTGGCCTATCCCTGATAATGTGATTAAGCTGGGTGGTATTGCTCAGAATGTTAGATGAATGTGATACCCGGTGCTTCTATTGTAGAAGCACTGGGTAATTTTTAATCGAACCCAAAGATTGTACTTATCTAAGATTGTATCAATATTCACTAGCGGTAAATTCACTTGTTTAATCATTCTTTCTGTGCTATGAATATGCGAATTTTTTAGCGCTGATTAAGATTATTGACAATACCTATCAATTGTTTTTGGGGAGGTTGCTCTTCTTTTGTAAACAGATTTTGAACCTTCCACTAGAGTATCATCTAACGAATGTAGGCTGCTCTTGATATTTTTAAGCCTTCTCCTTTTGTTTAATCTCTTCAAATTATGTCTGGGAGAGTCTCGATGGAATAACACCTGCTAAGGCGTCTTCTAAGCTAAATCGTCCTGATTGTTTTGGCTTCTTTACTTCCATAGGTTTTGATATTTTAGGTTGATGTGTAAAATTATTTTTTCTGCAAAAGTGCTTGCACGGTAGTTTATGTATACATAATCTCCATCTTGCTTCACTACTCAAGTAGTGAAAAATTATTTAACGCTATACTAAATCAATACTCCTATCTCAATTCCTTAATCTTACACTAACTTTATACTAATTGTTCATAAATTTTACATTAACTACCTTGTTTACACTAATTTGACAATAGTCTTATACTAATCTTACACTATTTTGACATAAATTTTACATTATGAATCTTTTTGCCAGAATTCGTATAAATATCATATAATCATCTCTATTTTAGGGGATAAAGCAGGTAAATTAGCTGTTAATTAAACAACTATCCAAGCCCTTTTTTCTAGCTTAGTAGCTACAAGGTTTACACATACCACCAACTATATTCTCTCAGTATTTACGCTATTCTTACTTCATTAAAACTCTTCTCCCTCCTACTTACGGATTGTTCCTTCCAAGTGTTATTCTTTGATGTCTTAGGTATTTTCTGACTAAACATTCATTTTTTTTATGTAGAATATATGTTCTAACTTTACAGTTATGTTAAGCTTAGACGGCTGTATATTAGTACATAATATTTTGTACTTTTCCGATACTGCTAAAAAATATTAAAACATGTCGATACCCTTAAATATATCCACCATTCTACAAGGTAAAACAGTAGAATCAGAACGATTAGAATTTAAAAAAAGTTGGAATCCAACTGCTATCATTCGAACTGTTGGAGCATTTGCTAATGATTTTGAAAATTTAGGAAGTGGATATATTGTTGTAGGTATCGAAGAAGAAAACGGTATGCCCAAGCGTCCTGTTTATGGTTTTCCAACAGAGGACTTCGACAAAGTGCAAAAGCAAATGCTTGGTTTTTGTAATTTAATTCGTCCTACCTATTTCCCAAAATTATCAATTGAAGAAATTGATGGAAAACATGTATTACTAATTTGGGTGAATGCTGGTAGCAATCGTCCTTATGAAGTTCCTAAAGATGTACTTAGTAATCAAAAAGAGTACGCTTATTTCATTCGTCGGTTTTCAAGTACAGTGCAAGCCAATACTGAAGAACGCAGAGAGCTAATCAATTTAACAGCTAACATTCCTTTTGATGACAGAGTAAACCACAGAGCTAGTATCGCTGATATTTCCTCTATTTTGATACAACAGCATCTCAACGGTATTAATAGTCGGCTTTACGAAGAATCGTTTCGGATTTCGCATTTAGAACTATGTCGTCAAATGAATTTGGTTGAAGGATCAGACGAGTACGTGTTGCCAAAAAATGTAGCGTTAATGATGTTTAATCCTCATCCTGAGAAATTCTTTCCAGCAACTACCATTAATCTTACTGAATTTCCTAATGGTTTGGCAGGAGAAAGCTTCATTGAAAAGAATTTTGATGGGCCTATTCAACAGCAATTAGTTGATGTATCAAATTACATAAAAAATCAGGTTATCAAATCAAAAACGGTTAAGATAAAGGGAGAAGCCATCGCAAAATCTTTTCATAATTATCCATTTGCCGCGATAGAAGAAGCTTTAGCTAATGCTGTTTATCATAAAAATTATGAAATTAGAGAACCCATAGAAATACGAATTCTTCCTGACTGCCTTGAAATTATTAGTTATGGAGGCACAGACCCATCTATCCGTAAAGATGACCTTAATAATGGCGTTATTCGTGCAAGACGCTACAGAAATAGGCGTATTGGCGAATACTTAAAAGAACTTCGACTAACAGAAGGTAAAGGTACAGGCATTCCAACGATTAGAAAGGCACTTGAAAACAATGGTTCACAACCTGCTTACTTTGATACAGATGGAGTAGATAGACGTTTTTTTATCGTTACTATTCCTGTTCATCCAGATTTTATTCCTTTAACAACAGTCCAAAGTAACCAAGATAAGCCAGAAAGTAACCAAGATAAGCCAGAAAGTAACCAAGATATACAGAAAAAGGAAGTTCAAGAATATACTCTTCAAAAGCTAGAGAATGAGTTATTGATGCCAGAGCAAACTATCAAAAAATCTGTATTGATACGAATGTTAGAGGTATTGGAATATTGTGTTACAGCGAAATCGAAAGTAGAAATTCTACAACATATTTCCCTAAGTAAGCAATCGAAGAATTTTCATCAATACTTGGAACCAATGATAAGTAAAGGACTTATTGAACGAACACAACCTGACAAGCCAACAAGTAAGCATCAAAAGTATTTTACCACAGCAAAAGGTAAAAGTTTATTTATCAATTATAACAATGCTTGAAGTTGCTATGTAAATTGAATTCTATTTTACATAGTAACTTATCTTTGTATTTACTCCCTCCTATTTGGCTCATTTTATAAAGCAGTCCAAAATCTAACTACGAGAAAAACCCCGTCAGCATTTATTTTAATTATTTACATTAAAAAAAAAAAAATCTAACTAATATTAGTAGTTATACTATTATTAATACTATTATACTATTGTATGGATTTTTTCTTTTAAGTATCTGTAAGTCAAATGTTTACAAAGTCTAACTACGAGAAAAACCCCGTCTAACTACGAGAAAAACCCCGTCAACTACGAGAAAAACCCCGTCTAACTACGAGAAAAACCCCGTCAATTACGAGGAAAACCCCGTTAACTACGAGAAAAACCCCGTCAACTACGAGAAAAACCCCGTTAGTTTTTAAATGCTTAATTTTCAAAGGTCATAGATGATTGTTTTGAGTATTTCTAGTGATTGTATTCGTATGAACTACGAGGAAAACCCCGTCAATTAAATTTATAATATTTTATTGCGAGTAGATTTGTGTTTTCTCGTAATAAAATATTATTTTTGAACCTATGAGACAGCAAAAGAAACCTACAATTCTAGAATCAGATATAACTGTTGCACAGCACAATGAGTTAGTAAAAGCCAGATTCAATATGTCGTTGATGGAAACTCGCCTATTCATTGCTTTATTAGGTCGCATCAATAAAGGCGACACAGATTTTTCTTTATGCAGAATACCTATCTCAGAAGTTTCCTCTAATGTTGATGGAGGGAAAGCATATCAAGATGTTAAAGAAGCTGTTATTAAACTATCGAGTAAAGTTATTACAGTAGAGACTGTTGACCATAATGGCAAACGTGAAATTATCAGTGACCCGTTGATGGCTACTTGTCGTTATAAAGATGGCTCTGGTTTTATTGTTGCTCAGTTAAATAGTTTTGTAAAGCCCTACCTTTTACAATTAAAAGGAAACTTTACAGTTGCAGAAATCAAAGTACTTCTTCAATTGCGTAGTTATTATTCATATCGAATTTACTGGTTACTGAAGTCATTTTCTTATAATTCAAATACCTTTAGCTTAAAGGTTGATGATTTGAAAACAATGATGGGCATTGAAGGACAGTATCCTAATTTTTATGATTTTAAAAAATGGGTGTTACTGGTTTCGCAGCGTGAATTAACCCAAACAGATATGGCTTTTTCTTTTAATGAAATAAAGGAAGGGCGTTCAGTGAAGCAAGTGGAGTTTTTCATCAACAGGCAACTTTCGTTACCAATGGAAGAAGAGTTGAATTTACCGAATCATCTTCAGAGTCTGCTATCTGAAATTGGTGTGAGTCTAAATTCTATGCAAGAAATTAGCGAAATGCTCAACAGTGGAAAAATAGACGAAGATTACATTTACTATGTTATTAAAGAATTAAAAGATAAAAAATCCAAAGGAAGTATTAAGTCGCTTTCAGGTGCTATTTACTCTGCCATTACGAAACAACATTTAATGGAAACATATATTAGCCAGAAAAATGATAAAATATATAAGCAACCAATTTCAGTAAAAAGTAAAGAAGCTAGCCCAAAAACTGTTAAATTAAAAGTAAAAGAGCAGGAAGAAGGTTTTACGGCAATGCTAAAAAGGGGAGTAGCACCCGCAGAAGATTTTGATACTTATGTGGCTTCTCTATTGGTAGAAGGATTTAGATTAGAACTTATAAATGGAGAGGAATATTTAATTAAAGACTAGTATAAAATTATATGAAAGTATTTTCAATTACCAATAATAAAGGCGGAACAGGGAAGACCACCACCACGCTGAATTTAGGGGCAGCTTTGGCTCATAAAGGCTTCAAGGTGCTCTTGATTGACCTAGATGCCCAATGCAACCTTAGTATTGCCTTAGGAGTGAAGAATAACGCCAATCACATAGGGGAATTACTAGTAGGAGAGTCAACGTTTGAGCAAACCTTGATTAAAAAAGATAAGATGGATATTTTACCATCGAGTAGATTACTTTTGAGTTTTGAGTATAGAATTAATATGGAACCAGACTCTGGTTATTTTTTACAGGAACAACTTGAAGGAAAAGATTATGATTACGTTTTGATTGACTGTCCACCAAGTTTGGGTTCTTTGACAGTAAATGCACTTGTGGCAAGTGATTATTTTATTGTACCCATTCAAGGAGAAAACTTTGCTTATGTTGGTTTAGATGAAATTTTGCAATTATGTGCTAAAATCAGAAAGCGAATGAATCCAAATATTCAATTAGGTGGAATTCTGTTGAATAAATTTGATATGCGAACAAAATTTAGTCAGATGATTTATACAAAATTGTCGGAAAATTCCGACATCAAACTTTATAAATCTAACATTCGTCAAGACGTTTCTTTGATGGAATGTACAGCATTTGCGCAAAGTATTTTCGAATATGCACCTGAATCAAGAGGAGCGAGCGATTATATGGTACTTTGTGAAGAAGTACTCAATCAATAGGAGGGAAGCTTTTTGTAAAAGTAAAAGAGGTAGAAAATTTAGTAGTTTAATTGAGCATAAAAATGGCAAAGAAAAGCTTTAGTAATGATTTATTAAGAGATTTGCATAGCGAATCACTGTTAACAGATATTGTCCCACAGGTAGAAGAATCGATAACTCTTTCAGCTTTAAACACAATTGAACTAGATAGATTATCATTGTGTGAGTCTGTTATAGAGAAGGGTTTAAATACCTTTGTTGAGGTTGGAAATGCTCTTTTTGAAATTAGAAATAATAAATTATACAGAGATAAATTCACAACATTTGAAAGCTATTGCCGAGATAGATGGAATCTAAAAAGACAAAGAGCTTATGAATTAATGGATGCAGCAGCTGTCGTAAATACTTTGTCGGAAATTTCCGACAAAAATGAGCAAGATAGTCAAGTGTCAATTATTGTTCCTACAAAAGAATCTCATGCTGCTGCTTTGAGTAAAGTTCCAGAAGAATTTAGAAGTGAAGTGTGGGAAAAAGCATTAGAAAAAAATCAATCATCTGGAAAAGTAATTACTGCAAAGATGATTGATAGTATTGCAAAGGAACTAGGCAATATTGCTATAGACGTATCGCCTGAAATGGAGGAGAGAAAAGGTTTAGTAAAACAAATACGAGAGAAAGTAAAGAAAGCCAAGCTAGACCAAATTTTAGTAGAAATCAAAGGAGAGTTTTTGATAGAAAACGATTTAGTTTCGGTTTGGCAATCCCTAAATCAAGATTCTTCGGTAATTACTGAAACATACAAAGCATATATTTCTTTAGGACAAGCTGAGGAATTGGGATTGATACGTAAAGCTTGGTAAATAATATTTTTGATGGCAAAGAAACTAGATTAAATAAAATAAAGGGTAGTGTTACAGAATGTATGTGATGAGTCAACACTCCCCTACACTGATTACTAGCGGTTTGATAATAAACAAAATCACTTGAAAAATCCACAATTTTAAAAGCAAAAAAACAAAAGATTAGAGAGACAAAACATCAACGTCAGAACTAATCTGAAAAGATTATATCGTAAAAATTTCTGTTTTTTTAAAAATATGATATGTACTATGGGTTTATAAAGGCTTACATATTGCTTAAAAATGCCTTAATCTAACAGTATACATTCTGAAACACGTCCATAATTTTTTTAGGCTAATAGTGTCTCCAATTTCATTTTCCACTTTTCCCAGTCCTTCATTTCCTTGGTTTGCAAATCTATAAATTTCTGAGTGTGGTCGTGATGAACTAAATGGCAAAGTTCATGGATGATTACGTACTCAATACAGGCTTTGGGAGCTTTAATCAATTCGGGATTTAAAATAATTTTGCCTTTTGGTGTGCAGCTTCCCCAACGTGTCTGCATTTCACGTAACACAATCGAACTCGGCACAACTTCATACTTTTTGAATTTATCAATCAATGGCTGGGCAATTGATTGAAACTTTGTACGTGCATGTTGCAAATACCAATTATTCAATAAGTCCTTTGCTCTTGACTTTTCACTTGCAGTTACTTCAATAAACTTCCCTTTTAATTTTACTGACTCTTCGTTTCCAATTTGAATTTGCAAACGATATTGTTTCCCTAAATACAAATGTGTTTCACCACTAACATATTTCCGTAATGGTGTCTTTGGCTGAAAAGATAGAAAAAAGCTTTGTTGTTTTATTATCCAAGAAGCTTTCTTTCTTATTTTCTCTTTTACAATTTCCACAGAAGTATCTATTGGGGCTTTTACCAACACGTCCATTTCGGGAGTTACGGTAATACCAAGGGATTTTCTATTCGAATATTCCAAATGAAAACGAATAGTTTTGCTTCCGAATTCTATCGCTTCTGTCATAACTTATATCGGATTTTGGCCACGTCTATACAATCGTCGGCAATCTTATCCATTTCTTGGAACGATAAACTTACATTGTATTTATCTCTTACTTCATCAATCAAATAGTCTCCAATTTCAATAAGCAGCTTGCCTGTGATATTGGTTTTGAACTGCCAGTCAACAATAGGTTTACCATTGTCGAGAACATAATTTTGTATGAGTTCATCAATGTACAAAGCGGTCTGAGTAGAAACCTCTTTCCGAATTTTATTGTCTTGAATTTTATCGGTTAATGCTTCAACGGTCAAACCATAAAATGCTTTTGCCACCTCTTTGTATTGCAATTGTGTGGGTATATCGTTGTCGGTATAAGCCAATACATTATTCATGATGTCACGCACTCTAATCAAGTATTGGGCTTCACTGATTCTTTTAGCTTCGTAGTCGGCAATGGTTTCTTTAAGCATTTGCGAAAACTTCTTATAAAAAGCAGGGTCTTCATCCATTTTTTCAGATATATGCTTTGCTGTTCTACTAGCAATCTTATCCGCTTTAGCTGCTTTTCCCGTTGTATTTTCAACTTCCTGTTGAAATTTATCTTTATCAAAGATATTCACTAGTTCCGTAATGGTTTCTATTTTCTCAGTAGTAATGTGGGTATCAATCAGTTTTTGAATCTGACCTTCATATTGCTTGTAGTTAATCACATCGCTATATCTTTCAAGTACCGCCAATCGTAATTTTAAGAACATAGTCAAATCTTCTTTGTAGCGATTAATCGTCTTTTCTTCAACGTTTTTATGGAATTGAATAGATGATAAGGCAAGTTTTAAACTTTTTGCAAAAGCTGCCAGTTTATCATAAAACAAAACTCTTATCACTTCATCTTTCAATAATTGCTGATATGCTTCTGCATCCCTTTTATTAGCAATGGTTTTAAATATATCCCAAAGGTTAGAATGCTTTTGTGGGAGCTTCTTGATTTCATCCGAAATGTTGTTGAGTGTTCCAGCTAAATCTTCATCATCAAATTCCTCAAAAGATGAATACATCTGTAAAGCATCATCCAAATTTTCAATTACACCATAATAATCAATGATGTACCCAAATTCTTTATCTGCATAAATACGGTTTACCCTTGCAATGGCTTGCAAAAGTTTATGGCCTTGCAAATTTCTGGTGAGATACAAAACTGTATTTTTAGGCTCATCAAAACCAGTGAGCAACTTATCAACTACTATTATGATTTCAGGGTCTTTCTGATTTTTAAAACGACTAATAATGTTCTTCTCATAGCTTTTTGAGTTGCCATGTTCATCCATCATCTTTTTCCAAAACTTATTTTCCTTCTCGGTTGATTTCTCGTAGGCACTTTCTTCACCTTCTCTTTCATCAATGCTTGAAATCAATACTTCACTGCTTACAATACCAATTTCATCTAAATACTCTTTGTATTTGATGGCATTGTCTTTCCTACCACAAACTAATTGACCTTTAAAAGGTGTTCTACCTTGCCAGTTGTCACGGAAATGATAACTGATGTCCCATGCAATCATTCGCATTTTCTGCTCGGCTGAGTTCAAATGGTCATATCTGGCAAACTTCCTTTTAATATCCGCTTTTTGATATTCGGTTAATGGCTCTGAAACCATTCCGAAAAATGTATCAATCGGACTTGCATTTACACTTTGCAAAGCCAACCTTCCTTCATATAATAAAGGAACAACGGCTTTGTCTTTTACGGCTTGGTCAACTGTGTAAGCATCTATCAACCCTCCAAATTTTTCTGCTGTACTTTTGTCTTTTTTGAAAAGTGGTGTTCCAGTCATTGCAATAAAACAAGCGTTGGGCAATGTCTTTTGCATATCTATATTAAACGTTCCATGCTGTGTGCGGTGTCCTTCATCAACCAATACAAAAATATCGTGGCTCTCCAATGGTATGTTAATTTTCTTAACCGCTGCCACAAATTTATTGATGATGGTAGTAACCACTGCGTCGCTTTTGTTTTCCAACAAATCCACCAATCGCTGTCCTGTGGTGGCATTTTCTACAAATTTGCCACATTTACGGAATGTTCCTGTGATTTGATTATCCAAATCGGTTCGGTCAGTTACCAATACAATCTTAGGATTGCGAATGCTTGATTCCATTGCAATGGCTTGTGCGAGCATCACCATCGTTAATGATTTCCCGCTGCCTTGCGTATGCCAGATTACTCCACCTTTACGTTTACCACCTTCAACGCTCTTGATGCGTTGCATAGATTTTTTTATGGCGAAAAACTGTTGGTATCGGGCTACTTTTTTTTCACCATTATCGAACAAAATGAAATTGAAAATAATGTCCATCAGCCTTTCAGGACGGCACAACCCAAATAAGTAATTATCCTGTTCTGTTGGTAATATTTGTTCTAGTTCTAAGGCATCAAAGTATTCACGAACGTACTTAAAGCGGTCGAAAAATAATTGTTCTTTGACTTTATCTGAAAGCGGTTTGTTTTTTAGTTCTATTAATTGGGTTTTGTAATTCCGTTCTTCTTCTTCATTACTAAATTTTTCCTGCCATTTCGCCCAAAATTTTTCGGGAGTGGCATTGGTAGCATAGGCTGCTTCTTGTGTGGCAATACTCAGTGTCAATTGAGAATACACAAACAAACTGCGGATACCGTCTTCTTGTTGATTTCGTAAATGCTGACTAATCGCTTGTTTCAATGGCTCTTTCATATCGGGGCGTTTACATTCGATAATACAAAGCGGAATACCATTGACAAACAACACCAAATCAGGTCGATAATGTTCCTTGCTGTTGCTCCGTATAACGCTGAACTCCTCCGTTACATGAAATACATTATTATTTATATTTTTCCAATCAATGTATTGCAACGTAAAACTCTTTTTGTCGCCATCGATACTTTGCTCAAGTGCATGACCCAAAGCAAGCAAGTTATATGCCTTTTCACAAGCGACTATATAACCTTCATTCATAGGCAGGTTTTTCAAGACCAATATGCCTCGTTCGATATTCTCATCAGTAAAAATACTGGTTTTCGTGGTACTTACCTTGATACTGTTGATTTCCTTCAACTGCTTCCGCAATATATCTTCCAACAAGACATTAGACCTTTTACCACCTCTCAGCCGTTCAGCTTCTGCGGGACTCAAATAGGTATAACCCAAATTAACCAGCATTTGTAATGCAGGTATCTGGCTGATATGGTCTTCTTTAAAACTTGGTGTTTCCATTTAGCTTAATCTTAGACTTTCAGGTAAAAATTTATCAATCTCTGCATTAGAGAATGTAAACTCTTCATTTTCTTTTAATGCTTTTGAAGCGATTGCATACGCTTTATTAATCGTCTTGGGTGCTCCTCGATAAGTATTCAAAAGTTGTTCATTTAACTCATCCCTTTTTTGTTGAAGGAGCTCAATTTCTTTATTCCCAATTCTAATATCTACAAGTAATGAGAGTAACTTCTCCCGTATTTCAAGAATATTTAATGCAGCTTGCTTATGTTTTTCAGCGATTGCTAATAAATTGAAATCTTTTGAATAAAGGGTGAGTCCAAGCAAAATTGTTGAGCAAAGAGCAGCTATCAGTTCAAATACTTTTCCACTACCAAATACAACAACCAAAATAGTTGTTGTTGTGGTCGCTGAAAGCAATATTTCAGCGAACTTCATATAGTCGCTTCTTTTCTTGAGAACATCTGCACACTTTTCATGAGTTTTATGGGTATATACTACTCTACCATAAATCTCCCTGATTTGCGATTCAAGTATTCTTTTTTGTTCGTTCATAATTTAATTTTTTGTTATTCAGAAATGGGTACATCAATTGTATCTTTCGCAACCACTTTATTATCCTTAACTATGTAGCACTCGACAAGATGACTTCCCTTAAAATTTGTACTTTCTCTTCTTTCAAGAGACCCCAAATCACTCATAATCTGGCCTCTAATACAATTTCGCTTTATTGCTTGTTCCCCTCGATTCATTACTTTCCATTTTACTGTATATGGTGCAGGTACATCTACTTTATCAATGTAAAATCTTAAAGACTTATTAGGCATTAACCTGATCTTATTATCGAGAAAGTCCCGTAATAAGCCATCTCGAAAACCATTTTGCTTTACTTCACAGTCTATTTTCAAATCGTACCTAATATCAACCGAGTATTGTGATTCAATAAATTCTTCCGTGTTATGGTAGCTTTCATTAATCGCCTTGGCTTCCTTCTCTTCACTTTCGTATTTAGGAAAATCATTCCCAAAAATATCTCTCCATTTATTGTGTTTGGTTTTGTCAGAAGTAGTCTCAATTGCTTCTACAGCTAAATCAAAAGCCTTCTTTGCTTTCTTTTTAAAGGGTTTTCTGACTTTTACACGTTGCTTACTACCTAATGCACCATATTCTGTTTGGTCTTTTGGTTGGTCATATAGATACTCAAAGAAGTCTCTACACATTTCGTCATAATAGTAGAAACTCTTTGTATCGTAGGTAGTTGTTGATTTTAGGAAATTATAAGCCAAAGTGTCAATTAAAAGCCCTCCCATACAAACGCCATGTTTATTTTTCCACGCTCTTGCCATCTTACAAAGCCTCCTAAGATTTCGATTCTTATTCTGCTCAAATTCTACCATAGCATCCATTTCTTTTCTTGGCTTTGTAATTTTCCATGAACCATCTCCATAAGTATCAGGGTATTTGTAGTCTTGCTCTTCAAGTTCAAATACTGGTTGTACATCAATATGAGAATCTGTAAAGTTTACAGTAACTACACATCTATCAATCTTAATATCAGATTCAGAATAGGTTTTCGCAATCGCTGCTTTTGTATCTTGTAGCAATTTAGTTTGTCCACCTGATTTAATATAATCTGCCCATTTTGAAGCAGGTATAATATACAACATATCTAAATCCGAAATACCGTTTATTCCAGTATATCGTCCATACGAACCAACTTGTAAACTGTTTGCTGTTTTTGATTCCGTTTCACGAAATTCTATATTTAAAGCCTTAGTAATACGACCATACCTATATGAGATTGTATCCGCTTTATCTTCACTAATTTTAATATTTGAAAGAAATTGACTAAAGTTTTCTGCTACATTCATATTATTCGTTTACGTTTAATCTTATTTTTCCGGTCAACAACTGTTGCATTAGGCCCTTCTTTTGCTCTCTTAACTTATCCGCTTTGGCTTTGAGCAGACTTATCTCTTTATCTGCCGCTTGCAGAACTTGGGCAATGGCGGTTTGCTCTTGGATAGATGGAAGTTTCATTTCGAGTTGGAGGAAAGTATCAAAATCAAAAGTCATTTTCTCAATATGCACGCCGTAACTTGAAATATAAGTTTGATGATAGAAATATGGTGTTTGTGAATACCATTGAAAAAATTCCATATTCAATTGCTTCTTATCTTTTGGAACCACAGCTATGTATGAGCCTGAAATCTTTGCTCCATCGAACTCCTTTGTAACTAAAGCTGATGCCCCATGAAGAATTTGCATCTTTGAAAATAAAAAATCTCCTTCGTTAGCAGTGCGTAAAGTCTTGACTAAAATTTGATGCCCATACAAAGCCTCACGGTAAAAAATTCCTCCAGACCTTCGTCTTACACTAATCAGGTTGTATAATTCGTTTTCATCCCAATCAAAATTTCGCTTTACCACTTTCAGTATTTTTTCATAAGAATGTTCTTTCCACTCCTCACCAAAGCCCTTCAACCTTTTATTCCCCGTAAGCAATTGCTGCATGAGCCATTTTTTGCGGAGTTCTTTTTGAGCTATGAGTTTTTCGGTGGTGTTGATGGCAGAATCTGCCGTACTCAGCACTTGGGCTATGGCTTTCTGCTCTTTGAGTGGGGGCAGAATAACTTTCATTGAAGCTAAATCTTGAATACCAACATTAGCTTGGTTCCCAGTCCCACCTCTAGCAGAAAAGAAAAACTGATTTAAAAATCTATTAGTTTTAATTTGATAAGAAACATAAGTTGGGTCTCCCTTGGTCACTTTTATTTTAGCCACTCGCTGATTCAACAGCAAATTCTCTTCCGCTTCTATTTGATATGAATATCCATAATCACGCTTACCTATTGTGCCAGTTAATGTTATAATAATGTCTCCTTGGGTTAAGACATATTCTTTCTCCTGCTCGGTTAAATCATCAAGAAAGGATTGAGACCTAGATAAATCAAGTTGATTTTCATAAAGGTTACTCATCTTTATTACCTGATACTTTCCAAATTCTTTGAATTTGGTGCTGTCAAATGCGAAACCACCTTTGATATCAGCTATCTCATTAATTTTCGCACTTTTCCAATCATTGGGAATACTACTAAAATTCAACGCTTCTATTTCTGCTATATCATTATTCATTATTTCACCAATTGATTTAAGTATTGACTAATCTCAGCTTGAACTTTCACCAACTCTTCCTCCAGTTGCACAATCTCTTTTTGCACGTCTGCAATGTCCACTTCGGCTTCTTCTTCAAAGGTGTCCACATAACGAGGAATATTCAAGTTAAAATCGTTTTCCAGTATTTCTTCTGGAGTGGCTACATAACTGTATTTATCTTCTATTACCCCAAACTCAAGTTTACCATCTGTGAAGTCACGGTAGGTATTTACTATTTGTTCAATATCGCTCGCTCGCAGCTTATTTTGGTTTTTGACACTTTCAAAATGCTTGCTGGCATCAATAAATAAAAAGTTATTACTGCTTTTTTGCTTGTTGAAAATAAGAATTGCTGCTGGTATGCCTGTACCAAAAAACAGGTTTGCAGGTAAGCCAATCACTGCTTCGAGCAGATTTTCTTCAATGGTGCGTTGGCGTATGCGGCTTTCGCTGCTACCTCGAAACAACACACCGTGTGGCACTACCACTCCTGCTCTGCCATGTTCGTTCAGCGTTTCTATCATGTGGCTGATAAATGCCCAGTCGCCTTTGCTTTTGGGTGGTACACCTCTCCAAAAACGGTTGTATTTGTCTGTCTCTGGGTCATAGCTAACGGTGGTTTTATCTCCATCCTTGTCTTCAACTTTTCCCCATTTATCCAATGAAAAAGGAGGATTTGCCACCACAGTATCAAACTTCATTAACATATCGCCTTCCTTCAATTTTGGATTTCGGATGGTATCACCCCAACGAATAGTGGCATTGTCAAAGCCATGCAAAAACATATTCATTACCGCCAATGCCCAAGTACTGCCATTGGCTTCCTGTCCGTACAACGAGAAGTTATCCGAACCAACTTCTTCACCTGCTTTAATCAACAACGAAGCAGAACCACAAGTAGGGTCACAAATTCGAGAACCTGGCTTAGATTTAGTAAGTTTGGCTATGAGGGTAGATACTTCTTTTGGCGTAAAAAATTCTCCAGCTTTTTTCCCGGCATCGCTGGCAAAGTTTTCAATCAGAAACATATATGCTCCACCAATAATGTCCACACCATCCAAATGTGAAGGACGAAGATTTAAGGCATCCTTGTTGAAATCGAGCAAAAGATTTTTCAATCGAGTGTTTTTGTCTTTTGGTTCACCCAACAAACTACTGTTAAAACTGATATTTTTAAATATCCCCGAACCATCTTCGCTATATAGCTTTTCTCGATTGGCTTCCTCCAAATCAGTAAAAGCAATATCAATCAATTCGCCAATGTTGGCTTCATTCCGATGGTCATACAAATATTTAAAGTGACTTTGCTCAGGCACAATAAAACGTTCGTGTTGCATGGCACGTTTGGCACGTTCAGCATCCCCATTGTATTTTTCAAGGTAGCCCTCCATTTTATCATCATGTACATCGCTAAGATATTTTAGAAAAAGCATAGTTAACACATAGTCTTTATAAACGCTCGGGTCGATGCTACCTCTAAATGTGTCGCAAGCTTTCCAAACTGCATCGTTAATGTCTTTTTGTGTAATTTTTGTCATTATATTTATTTTATTGCGTTAATGATTTGTTGTTGAATTTGTTTTTCACGAAGCATTTCGATTTGCTGTTTCAATTCCTTTTCTCTGTTGCGAAGCTTTGTAATTTGCAAAATCGCTTTTTGCGTTTCGATATTTGGTACGGATATTTCCAGATTCTCCAAAACTTGTTTTGAAATAGAAGGAATAGAAGTGCCAATTGCTTGTCCTTTTAAAAGTGTTTGTGTCTCATAGCTATTCAGAAACCAAGTCAAATATTGAGGCAATATTCTATTGTCCATCAGTTTTATAACGAAGAAGGACGTTGAAGCCACAGCTGGTTCATTATGATTCTCAAAAACGGCTGCAAAGTTTTTCGTTCCTTTAGCCGCAAATAGCACATCACCTTCTTTTAAAAGGTGTTTTTCTGAAATATTATCAGCCTCTAAATCTGGATAAAGTATATTTTGTAACTGTCCATGTTCATTAAAATGCTTGGACTGCAAATACATCACATTTCCTTTGCCAGAAGGCTTTCCAAAGAACCCTGTTTGTAGGCTCGATATTTCTTTAATTAGTTTTTTCAATTTTATTTCTAAGTAATCGTTCTACAAAACTACAAAAGGTTTGTCAAAAAAGTTCAGTCTAATCAATATTTTTAAGATTATTTTTAAGTATAGAATCTACAAAAAAAAAGAATATGGCTAAATAAAAGTAATATAATCGCCATTTGGGCCTAAACATCTCACTTTTACTTCATTCTTATCGTGAATTTTCAGTGCTACTTTGCCTTCAAGAAGTCACCAGTAATCAAACAGTTTTTGGCAGTATTTGCAATGCTTTTGCCAATACTGCGTGGATTAACAGGTAAGAAATGGATTGGTTCAATTTTTAGTTTTAAACAAACTTATAAGTTATATGCTGAGATGGAACCACAGCCATTATGATATGAAGTTTTTTTGAGGAATTTCCATTCTTTCTTTCCAAGGAACTTATCCCATCTTGTTGGAAAACATTGTTTCAATGTTGAAGGGTTCTTAATAGGAATATCGTGATATTTAGCAACTGTACTAATGCTTGCCCGACTTTGTAAAATAGGTTCAATTATTCTATAAATTCAAGGAATGTTCATTTTTCCATTTTATAAATTTTTAAGATAAAATGTATTTTTATACTCCATTTTAAACGGTCGTATTGTAACATTGAATTATTCGATGTATATTACTATTATTACAGAATGAATAAATTCATTATAATACAATTTAATACCTTTTCATAGAATTACAAGATTATGACAAGAAATATTGCTTATTTAAGGGTATCGACCATCGACCAAGACCTTGAAAAGAACAAAGCCCAAATTTTACATTTAGCTAATGACAAAAATTTAGGTAAAGTTGAATTTGTCGAAGAAAAAGTGTCTGGAAGGGTAAACTGGCGAGAAAGAAAAATAGGAGAAATTATTAATCAACTCTCAGCAGGAGATTCAGTGTTGTTAAGTGAGTTTTCTCGTTTGGGTAGGAGTATGCTTGAATGTATGGAAATCATTGCCATAGCTACTCAAAAAGGAATTAAAATGTACACCGTAAAAGGTGGATGGCAATTGGATGATACCATCCAGAGTAAAGTGATGGCAATGGTTTTTTCGATGGTGGCAGAAATTGAAAGAGATTTGATTTCTAAAAGAACTAAGGAAGCATTGCAAACCAAAAAAGCTAGTGGAGTCAAACTTGGCAGACCCAAAGGTGCTGGAAAAAGTAAACTTGATAAGTATAAAGTAGAAATAGAAGCTTTGATAAAAAATGGTTCAACCAAAAAGTTTATAGCCAAACGCTACGGAACATCTGAATCTAATCTATTTAACTGGTTGAATAAAAACAATTTATGATGGAACTGAATACCTCAAATTAAACACTTTGATAAGCATTTACCATGATAAAATTTGGGTATGCACTGACTTGGACATCGGAAGAGAATATAGATTTGCAGTTAGATATTCTTCGTCTGGAAGGCTGCTGGAAAATCTTTACGGATAAAGTTTCGGGTGTAAAGTTTATTCAAATTGAGTTTGAGTAATTATTAACTTTGGCAAAAGAGGGCGATACCATTGTGGTTTGTAGATTCTTAAACTTAGGAATAGATATGGTTCAACTTATTAAACTGATTGAACAATTGAAATTGAGAGGAATTCACCTACAATCTTTGAACGAGTCTTTTGATTCCACCACTCCAATGGGAGACTTATTTTATCGTTTGATGTGTATTTTGGCTGATACCGAAAGAAGTTTAAGAAGAGAAAACACTTTAGAAGGGTTAAGAATTGCCAAGGAAAAGGGTATGCAAGGAGGAAGAAAATTTATTGGATTAAACAAACAATACCAAATAATTGCTCCCGAAGTTAAGAAAGTCCATGATTCGATGATGTATTCAAATAAAACCATCAGAGAAATCTTTTCAATAAAAATAAGGCAATATTTTACCAGATATTAGCTTTTGCCAATAAAAAGGAAAGGGTAGAATAGCTGATTCACTCCGAATTTACTACATGAAATTTAGACTTGTGTTTCATAAAAATCAAGTCTAAATGTATAGATAGAAACACCCCAATACTACTAAAAATTTACAGCAAAATTGGGCTGATGTGTGTCAAATTTAACGCTAAGTTTTTTTGCTAAAAATACGCAAAATAGCACTAAAAAATTACGGCAAAATTGGACTAAAAGTGACAGACATGAGTAGATCTTGTGTCCGTTTAAAACTTCCAAAATGGAAGGAATAAGTAAGACTATCCCAATAATATAATTTGAGACTACCTTTTATTTTATTGTTGACTTCAGAACGAACATGTATTAGTTAACTTGTTTGTTTTAAAACAATGATAAATGTATGCCAACCATTTTGGAAATGATAAGTTAAAGTCCAACGATTTAACACACAAATTTCTTTAATAATAGCTAGCCCCAATCCCGTTGATGAAGTATTCTCTGGATTCTTGGTGAATCTATCAAAAATGTATTCATCTGGAAAACCTAAGGGAGAACCAGTATTGGAAATCATGAGTATATTGTTTTTCAGACTTATCTTAACTGTACCATTTGTTGAGGTATATTTAAGTGCATTCGAAAGAAAATTTGAAATTAATATATCTATCAAATATTGATGGGAATGGATAATTGTCTTGTTTAATGTTTCTATTAAATTAATATTTTTAGCTAAAAAAAGATCTTCCATATTTCGAAGATGTGAATCTAAAACATCGTTAAAAACGATTTCATGTTGTTCCGTAAATAGCTGATTATCTAATTTTGCCAGTAATAAAAGACTTTTGTTCATCTTTGATAAACGATTTACACCAGATTTTGCCTGTGTAATATAACTAGCCATTTGTTCTGTAATCTCAAGTTGGCTCATCCTATCAAGCTTAGATTGAATAATACTTAAAGGGATTTGAATTTCATGAGAAGCATTTTCTGTAAACTCTCTGAGAGCTAAATACTCTTTTTTGCTTCTTTCTGTTAGGTCTTTTAGTGTAAAATTTAATTCTTTAAATTCTGTGATAGCTGAATCATGAAGTTGAAGACTATGAGGTGAGCTAACCGAAAAGGCTTGAACATTCTTTAAATTTTCAAAAAAAGGTTTCAGAATCTTCTTATTAGAATAATAATTAATTAAAATGCCAGAAAGAGTAAGTAAAATAGCCGTCAATAGAAAAATGAAGAAGATAGTCAGATAATAATTATCCCAACCAATGTGCGAACTCATTACTGTTACATGGTATCGAGAGTCTCCTATTCGTTGGGTTTCTTTAAGGTAATGATATTCTTCTATTTCTTTTTGAACTCGGTCATAAACCATAGAATCTCCAAAAATCAGTCCTAAGGATGTATTATTTGTAACTTTTTCTATTTTAATCAATGGGGCATTGACATGATTACCAAGCCTGATGCTCTCAAAAATTTGATCTGCTTGCAATTCTAATTGCTCATTCATTTCATCACTTACTGCTTTTTGGAGTATCACAAAAAGAGTAAATCCCGTAAATATTAGAATAGATACAGAGGCAATTAAATAGTCTCTTGTAGTTTTATGAAGTAAAGTCATTTTCTAAACTAAAACGTTTTATTTATTCATTACGCAATCCATTTATATCCCATTCCATATACCGTTTTGATATAGTCAATTCCTGTGTATGTGGTGATTTTTTTTCGTAAATTCATCGTATAAACATATACAGTATCATAATTTTCGGCCATATCATAATGATCTCCCCAAAGGTGTTCTGCTATAGCTTGTTTACTTACAACACGATTTTTATTGACAATAAAATATAATAGCAGTTCATATTCCTTTTTAGTTAAAACAATAGATTCGTCTTTATAACTTACAGTCTTAGTAACCATATTAATAACAAGACTGTCAAACTTTACTTCATTTTCTCCATCAAAAGTTCTTCTTCTTAGCAAGGAGAAAATTCTAGCATTGAGTTCTTCCAGATGAAAAGGCTTTGTAATATAATCATCAGCACCCATTTCCAAACCTGTTATTTTGTCATACAAAGAATCTTTGGCTGATAAAATCAAGACTCCCACATTTTTATGTTGCTTTTTTAATATTTCAAGTAGTGATAATCCGTTACCACCAGGAAGAGTAATATCTAATACGATGGCATCGTAATGATACAAATGTAGTTTTTCCTGCCCTTCAGTATATGTTGTTGCTTTTTCGCAACGATAACCTTGTTCAGTCAGGTAAGTATCCATTTCTTCTAAAAGAAATTGCTCATCTTCTACCAATAAAAGCTTCATAGTTTGCTAAAGTTTATAAATAAAGTGCTATTACTTGTGAACACAAGATTAAAAATATTTTTTAGTAACGCAACGAACGCTTACAATTTACCGTAAAGGGTTTTATTTAATTAAATATTCATTAGTTGCTTGACTCGTTTGAGAAAATAAAATTACTTGATTGCTCTATCCTTCTGGGTTGTATATTGGTTTTAAATATTCAAAAGTAAGTTTATCAGCAATAAAAAAGGTTTTCCAAATGATTCTAAAAGCTAAAGTCGTCAAAAATATTATTTAGAATTAGATTAATTTAAAAAAAATTCAGAATTCACTCTTTATTTTGTGACATGGAAATTCTCATAATGGAAAGTTCTGGGAAGTTTAGCGATGAGATTGCCAATGATTTATTAGGAATGGGACATAGGACAGAGTTCGTAATAAACGCCCTAGAATTGAAGCAAAAAATTAAAAATTCTATATACGATTGTATTGTAGTTGACTTGACATTCGAGGAAAACAAAGGCTTACAACTCATTAAAGAAATAAAGAAAACTAATAAGCATGCTGGGCTTATTGTTATTTCTTCAGATAATTCTTTTCAAAAAAAGATAGATGCTTTATATCAAGGGGCAGATGATTTTTTGAATAAACCTTATGAAGCATCAGAATTAGTAGCCAGGATATTCTCGTTGCTAAGAAGAAGTAAATTGAGCAGTAAAAATATTATCAGGTATAATGAATTGCAGATTGATTTGTTAGCGAAGTCTGTTTTGGTGAATGAAGTATTGCTTGGATTAACAAAAAAAGAATTTGAATTACTCGTGTTCTTTTTAGAACATAAAAATAAAGTAGTTACCAAAGATGTTCTGCTGACATATTTGTCGGGACAGTTAGAAGATTCCAAAAGTAATGCAGATATAATTTATGCACATATCAAGAATCTTAAAAGAAAGATGAGTGATGCTGGATGCAAAATATACCTCAATACTATATACGGTATTGGCTATAAATGGGAGGACTATAGAGGTGCTATAAAATAGCCCTATTTTTTTGACTATTTGTTTGGAATAAGTCTAAATATAATTAACAAAGAATAAATAAATTTTTGAATATAAATAAATAACTAATTCCTTATTACAATGTTTAAGAGAACCTACAAAATGAAATTTGTGTTAGTTGCTTTAGCAATTGCAGGCATGACCTCGTGTAAAGATGATGATGCAGTAGTGGCACCATTACGTACTACCAAAATTGATTACGCAACATTGACAGCTACCACACCATATAGTAATGCTTTTGTTGACGGAGGAAAAACTACAGTAGATTTAAGTAATGGTAATAACCGTTATAAAATGTTTCAGGCATTAAATACTTCAATGAGTTCATCAATTAGTGGTAATAAAGTGATAAATGCTACTGTGTTGAAAAATATGTTTGCTAATACTAATAACCCATTTGTTGATAGTACTAAACTAAATACTTCAGGTGTACAGTTACGTAATACTGTAGCTTCTTCTTGGTCAACAGCCGAGGCAGAAGTAGTAAAAGCAAAAATAGAAACGCTTTTTGGTGAAATTGCTGAAGCAAGTAAATCAATTACTTCGACTGCTGAAAAAGGTAAAGCAGGAAAGTTAGGGAGTCGTTTGGTTGATGCTAAAGGTATTGAAACAAACCAAATTATTCAAAAATCATTAATTGGTGCTTTACAGTATGACTATATTGGTAATGTATTGTTAACCAAAGGGCTGGATGCTGATAATAGCAAGCTTGTAACAGGTAAAAACTATTCTCAATTAGAGCAAAACTGGGACGAAGCCTATGCTTTTTTAACATTAAACCAAGCGTATTTAGCTGGTTCTACAAATACAGTAAGAGGTACAACTGAATTTGCGTTAGGCTCTTATGTATGGGAATACAACCAAGCGGCTTATCCACAAGTTCACCTTGCGTTCTTGAAAGGTCGTGCAGCGATTGTTAATAACGACAAAACAGAATTGAAAAAACAAGCTGATTTTATTAAAGCAGCGTTTGAAAAAGCAATTGCGGCAGCAGCAGTAGGTTATTTAGGAAAATGGGGAAATAGAACCTCTGAAGCAGACAAAGTTCATGATATTGGTGAAGGTGCTGGTTTTATCTATTCTTTACGTTTCTGTACAGTTAATGGTGCAAATGCTAAGTTTTCAGACGATATTTTAACAGCATTGTTAGGTTCAGCAAATGGATATTGGGACTTAACTCCTGCTAAAATTTCAGCAGCGTCTGATGCCATCAAAGCAAAGTTCGCTTTATAAGAACTTATTTTTTAATAATAGTAACCAAGTGGGTTGGTGGCAATGGTATTGCTGTCAACCCATATTATCGTTTAATGTGATGACTAGAATAGACTTAAAAAAAGTAAGTATTTTATTGATTGCAATTGTATTGATGTTGGCATGTTCAAAAACTGATGACCCACAAAATACAACGCCAGATTTGAATAAAGATCGTGCCGCAATATTGACCAATTTGGCCGATAATGTCATTGTGCCATCCTATACCAATTTTAAAGCAAAATTGGATTTGATGTCTACTAAGTCTCAAGCTTTTATTGCCAAGCCTGAAGCCTCTACACTTACTGAATTTCGCCAAGCATGGGTAGATGCTTATATCAGTTGGGAAACTGTTGAAGGTTTTGATTTTGGTCCAGGAACCAAGACAGGGATTCGTAATTATTTCAATATATATCCAACAAATGTTGCTGGCATTGCAACATACATAAACAATCCGTCTGAAAATTTTGAAGTAACTGCCGCTTACGACAAACAAGGTTTTCCTGCATTAGATTATTTATTGAATGGAACAGGAAGTACCGATGCTGAAATCATAGCCTATTTTAAATCATCTACAGATGGTGCCAAGCGTTTGGCATACGTTAAACGAATTGTTGACCACATGAATGAGCTTATTACCAAAGTAATAAGCAGCTGGGGTACTTATCGCAGTGAGTTTATTTCAAAGACGGGTACAGATATTGGTTCGCCAATGGGTGAAATGATAAATGGCTATATTTTACATTATGAAAGATTTATCCGTTCTGGTAAATTCGGTATTCCATCAGGAGCTATGCTCAATGGTGTTGTGTCGGCAAATAAAGTAGAAGCATTTTATAAAAAGAATATTTCTAAAGCATTGGCACTAAGTGCACATCAAGCAGCTGTTGACTTTTTTAATGGTAAAAATGTAAAAACTGGTGCAGAAGGCCCTTCTTTCAAAAGCTATCTTGATGGTTTAGTGGCAAAAGATGTTACTACAGGAAAATTATTAAGTGAAATAATCAATACACAGTTTGTGGCTAATAAAGCTAAAATAGATGCGTTAAAGCCTAATTTTTACCAAGAAGTGGTAGATAATAACGTAGCGATGAAGGCTGTTTATACTGAACTACAAAAAGCGATAAGAATGCTAAAAGTAGATATGACCTCGGCTATGAGCATAACCATTACTTATACTGATAATGACGGTGACTAATCCTTGGCTTAACAACACTTTATATACTAATTATTTTAAAAAAGAGACTTCTGTTGCACCATTGGCAGTATTCAGAATTGCTCTGGGCTTTATGCTTTTCGTAAGTCTTTTGCGCTTTTGGAGCAAAGGTTGGATTTATGATTTGTACATAAAGCCTCATTATTTTTTCCCTTTTTACGGATTCGAGTTTATTCGTCCTTTAGGGCAATATACTTACATGCTGTTTGTAGTGTGTATTGCGTCGTCGATTTTGGTAATGATAGGCTATTTTTATAGAATAGCCATTGTAAGCTTATTCCTGAGTTTTACTTATATAGAACTCATGGACAAAAGCACTTATTTAAACCACTATTATTTTATCAGTTTACTTTGTTTAATCATGGTGTTTCTACCAGCCCATAGGTATTTTTCAATAGATGCCTACAAGAACAAAGCCTTATTGGTAGATAAAGTGCCTGCATGGTGTATAGGTGTTATCAAGTTGTTGGTTTTTATACTTTATTTCTATGCTGGGCTTGCCAAATTAAATAGCGATTGGCTTCTAGAAGCTTTACCTCTAAAGATATGGCTTCCAGCACGTAATGATATGCCTATCATAGGTTTTTTGTTCAATTACTCATGGGCACCCTATGTTTTTAGTTGGTTCGGATGTGTATATGATTTAACTATCGTCTTTTTCCTATTGAACTCTACAACAAGGCCAATCGCTTATTTAACTGTTGTAGTTTTTCATGTTTTTACGGCCTTGTTGTTTCCTATCGGTATGTTTCCATATATTATGATAGTGACAGCATTGATTTTTTTCTCTCCTAATTTCCACCAAAGCATTATTCAACAACTTGCAAGAGTGTTGAAAGTACCAGCCAGTTTTTTACAGGCTGATAAAACTTATTCGTTTACTCCTGTAGCCAATAAGCTTTTAATAGGTGGGTTTGTGATATTCTTCACTGTCCAGTTGATATTTCCATTTAGGTACCTGATGTATCCTGATGAACTTTTTTGGACGGAAGAAGGCTATCGGTTTTCGTGGAGAGTAATGTTGATGGAAAAGGCAGGTAATGCACAGTTTACTGTAAAGGATAATGATGGACACCAACAGATAGTTAATAATACAGAGTTCTTGACAACCCTACAAGAAAAAATGATGGCTACTCAGCCAGATATGATTTTATATTATGCACATATCTTGAGAGATTATTATCAAAGCCAAGGCTTTCGATCACCTCAGGTATATGTCGATGCTTATGTTACCCTGAATGGTAGGTTGGGTAAAACATTTATTAATCCTACTACTGATTTAGCCAAAGAAATAGAATCCTTCCAGCATAAATCCTGGATTATTCCCCTCAATAATGAAATTAAAGGTTTTTAGTACAGTTATAATCTGTTTTTTTGCAACATATACTTTTGCTCAATACCGTTTGAAAGGTATTATTAAATCAAAAAACGATAGTGCCTTGGTGGCAGCATCGGCGGTTTATCTTGATGGCAATCATAAAACGTTTTCTAACGCTGAAGGCATATTCATATTCCCTTCTATCACTAACGGAGAACATACTTTACAAGTTATTTCTCCAGATTTTAAGCCCATAAAACACAAAATTGTTATCACAGGTAAAAATGAAGAAATAGTAATTTACCTTTCTTCACGTGATGAAACACTGAATGAAGTTGTGGTATCGGATAAGAAAACCGATTTCGGTTTTTCAAGATTAAGAGGTGTTGAAAATATGGGTATTTATGAAGGCAAGAAGTCGGAAGTAATTACACCAGATCAACTAGTTGCTAATTTATCAACCAACAATGCCCGACAAATTTATTCAAGAGTAGCTGGTCTTAATATATGGGAAAATGAGGGTGGTGGTTTACAACTAAGTATCGGAGGAAGAGGATTAGACCCCAACCGAACGTCGAACTTCAATGTTCGACAAAACGGATATGATATAAGTGCCGATGCCTTGGGTTATCCAGAAAGTTATTATACCCCTCCGGTAGAAGCCGTGGGACGAATCCAAATTGTTCGTGGAGCAGCGTCACTTCAATATGGTACTCAGTTTGGAGGGCTCATTAATTTTATCATGCGGAAACCCGTTCTTGATAAAAAACTTGAAGTAGTGGCGAGGCAAACTGTAGGTTCTTTTGGATTTTATAATGCTTTTACCAGTGCAAGTGGTACTGTAGGGAAACTTAGCTATTATACTTTTTTTCAATATAAAAAAGCCGATGGCTGGAGAGCAAATTCACATTTTAATAGCTACACATTTTATTCATATATAGATTATAAAATATCAGAAAAAACCTCTGTTGGCTTAGATGTAACCCACATGGATTACCTAGCCAAACAACCAGGGGGGCTGTCAGATGCTATGTTTGCACAAGATCCAAGACAAACGAACCGAGAACGTAATTGGTTTGATGTAAATTGGAATATGTTGGCTGTTCATTTCGATCATAAGTTTAACGAAACCAACCAGTTTAATCTCCGTTTATTTGGGCTGTCAGCTCACCGATATTCGTTAGGGTTTAGACCAAACCGTGTAGCAACTATTGATGATAACAGCGACCGAGATTTAATAAAAGGAGAATTTGAAAACTGGGGAACAGAAACAAGGTATTTAAAACGTTACTCTATCGCCAAAAAACAATCTATACTGTTAGTAGGAGGAAGATATTATCATGGATTCAACCACAGTTTACAAGGACTAGGAAGTACAGGAAAAGATGCGAACTTTAATTTTGTAGAGCCCGAACGCTTTATTACATACGATTACAGTTTCCCCAACCGAAATGTATCATTGTTTGCTGAAAATATTTTCTACCTAAACGATAAACTTTCCGTAACTCCTGGTATACGCTATGAATATATTAGTACTAAAGCTGATGGTTATTATGGGAGTATCATGCGTGATTTAGCAGGAAACGTAATCAATATTACCAGAACAGATGAAGTACGTGTAAATAACCGCCAATTTGTGTTGGCTGGAATTGGCATTAGCTTTAAACCATTTGAACAGACTGAAATCTATGGTAACATTTCGCAAAACTATCGTTCGATTACCTTTAGTGATATGCGTATTTCAAATCCTTCGTCGGTGATAGACCCTGACATGAAGGATGAAAAGGGATATTCAATAGACCTTGGTATTAGAAGTCACCAAACATCTTTTTACAATTACGATGTTAGCTTGTTTTACCTAAATTATAATAACAGGATAGGTGAAATACAATTTTATGACGAGAGCAACAGAATATTACGTTTACGAACTAATGTAGGGCAAGCTGTGATTATGGGGATAGAATCGTATGCAGAAGCTGATTTCTTCCGATTATTTAAGCCAGAAAATCAAGATATAAGTACAGTGCTATTCGGTAACCTTGCATTGATTAAATCTGAATATCGTGAAAGTAAGATGGTAGGAGTAAAAGGCAATGAGGTTGAATTTGTACCTAAAATAAACCTTAAAACAGGCCTAAAAGTCGGCTACAAAAAACTGAAAGGCTCATTTCAATTTACCTACTTAACAGACCAATTTTCGGATGCGACAAATGCTAGAGATGGGGGAATATCATCTGTAATAGGATTAATTCCAGCTTATAAAATTATGGATTTAAGCTTTTCTTATGACTTCAAGAAGATTAAGCTAGAAACAAGTATTAACAATGTTGCTAATGAAATGTATTTTACCAGAAGAGCTACAGGTTATCCAGGTCCAGGAATTTTGCCGTCTGATGGTAGAAGTTTTTATTTTACAGTACAATTTAAAATATAAAGGTCTTTCCTTTTTGTTAAAATAGAGGCTGTATTATTTGTACAGCCTCATATTGCTCAATAAAATGTTTGTTCTAATTCTAAACCTTAAGCCCTCTTAATTTCTGTTACAGAAGCTTTCTGTAACATGAACATGAGTAGTGTTGATGGTGTAAAAGAAATAATACCTCAATAACCCAACGTAATCCCTGCACCAAATCCCATGTCACTGTCATAATGCGTTGAAATACCCAAATTACGACTTACAATATATTTGAAACCTGCCATGTATTCTTTATCAGTATTGGGCTGGAATCACCATTTGGGCCAAATCTAAACTAAGTCTCACAAGTTATTGATTTTCAATATTTTGCAAATTTCGTTCTTGTCCCATTTCTTCTAAATATCGGTAAACAGTAGCTCTACCAACTCCAATAATTCCTGCGATTTCGATGGCAGATTTCTTCTGTTTGTATAACATTACTGCCGTTTCTGCCTTTTTCTTGGCTTCTGGACTTAATCCCTTCTTTTTCCCACCCATTCTACCCCTTGCCTTGGCTGCCGAAAGTCCCGCTTTGGTGCGTTCACGGATAGTATCTCTTTCAAATTCGGCTAATGAACCAAAAATGTTCAATAATAATCGCCCTTGAACGGTAGATGTATCAATGGAATCTTTGATAGAGGTAAAATTTACTTTTTTTAATCTAAAAGTTTCTACCAGATTTATCAGCTCTTTTAATGACCGTGCCAATCGGTCTAACTTCCAAACCATCACGGAATCTCCCTCTCGAAGATTCTCAATCATTTTCATTAATTGAGGGCGTTCTTTACCCGAAGACACTTTTTCTTGGTAAATCTTCTGACATCCCAATCTTGTCAATTCATCCGTTTGTAAATCTAAATTTTGGTCTTGGGTTGAAACCCTTGCGTAGCCTATAATCATTTCGGTTTATCGTTAAGCTTGTCTCATTAACTCATCAATATTTTACTTATCTAATTTTGTTTTACAAGATAGCAATTTGAGACGGCATAATAGCGTATTTTTGTATTTTTATCATTGCTTGTCTCACTCTCATAGAATGCTCGTTTTGTGAGACCCGTTTTAAAATCATTTTAACTTTATGAGTCGGATTAAACTTTTGCAACCCAAAGAAGTAATTTTATTCAACCAAGCCCCCTTGCTTAATTTAGATGAAAAATCTTATTTCTTTTCCTTGCCATCGCCTTTCGATGAAGAGTTCAAAGAGCTCAGAGATGGATATGCAAAAATTGGATTTATTTTACAATTAGGGTATTTCAAATATTCGGGTCGATTTTATGGGGCAAATCAGTTTCACAAATCTGATATTGAATTCGTAATTAAGCAATTGGGTTGGAAAGATTGGGAAAATAAAGTTGCTATTTTTCAAGACAATTATAGTTATCAGGCATCCTATAAACACCGATTGAAAATCTTAGCTTTATCAGGCTGGTCTTCTTTTGAAGAAAAACAAACGGAATTCAATCATCGGATTCGTTTGTTGATTGACCAGCAATTATTACCCCGAAAAGTTCTCTGGAAATCTCAGGAATACTTATTCAATAATCGAATAGAATCCCCCTCTTATGATACTTATCGAAGGACTATCTCTCAAGCTCTCATTGATTCATCGGAAGAGATTTCGGCAACGCTATTCAAACACCTTTCAGACCAAGATAGAGGAGTTTTGGATTTATTCATCCTTCGTGATAAAAGTTATCAAAAAACAGAAATAGCTTCTTTCAGAACGGTTATCCAGTCCCTAAGACCTTCGGATATAAAAGAAAATGTGGTTATTTTCAAAACCTTAAAAGACCGATTAGTAAGGCTTGATTCTTTGGTAAAAAAATTAAACTTGACGGATGTTGTCATTGATTATCACGCCCATTGGGCAAGTATTGCTGATACCCAAAAGTTAGTGGCCCACTCAGATAAATACTTATTTTTACTTTGTTTTCTTATCCATCAAGTCAGAATTAGGAACGATTATTTCATGGACACTATCCTCCAATGTGTTAATTCAGCCAAGAAATATTCGGAAAGATTGGAGGTGAAAGATTATTTCGAGAATCGCAAACAGCGAACAAAAGCTATGAAATTATTGGTGGATTCTCGTAAGGATTATAAGCAACAAGTTGAAGCCATCAAGACCATAGTCAAAAGTCCCCATGATGCTCAACAAAAAGTAGATTTCATCGAAGACCTCTTTGAAATTGATACAGATTTACAGCCCGAAGATGAAGCGTTAGTAGCTTTAATTGAAGCTGAGTTAACCAAAAGTAAGGAAAAGACTTTCCATGATATTTGGGAAAAACGTAGTATTTGGTTGTCAAATAGGGTGGCTGAGATTATTCAACATTTACCCTTTAATGCTGAAACAACCGACCCCATTTTGTTTCAAGCGATTACCCATTTCCAAAGCAATAAAGGGAAATTAACCAAACCGCCCAAAGATATTTCGTGGCTCTCAAATGCAGAACAAGATGCTCTCACTACCTATGATACAGACACTCAAAAAGAAAAATTCAAGGTAAAACTGTACAAAATGTTCTTCTTCCAAGCTCTCGAAAATGGCATTAAATCAGGGGAGGTATTTCCTGTATATTCGTATCGGTATCGGAGTTTAGAGGAATATTTAATTGACAAAGAATATTTCCAACTCAACCGAAAGCAACTCTTACAGGATGCAGACCTAAGTACTTGGAGCGACCCAAAGGTAGTCATAGAATCCCTTGCATTGGAATTAGATACTCTTTTTCATGAGGTAAATCAAAAGATTAATAAAGGGGAAAATCCTTATTTTAGCATCAATAAGAAAGGGAAACCTTACATAGAAACGCCCAAAGTTGAAAAACCAGATACGCAACTTATCTCTAATTATTTTACACCCGTTCGGTTTGTGGCGGTTTCAACGCTTTTATCGGAAGTTGAAAAAGTTAGCCCTTTTTTGAATATATTTGGTTATCAAGGCAAAATACAAGAGAAGTTTCGTCCCAGTGATGAAACATTTTTTGCCACCTTGATTGCCCAAGGATGTAATGTTGGCATTGATAAAATGGAAAGAATTGCCAAGGGAATACAGGGACATAGCTTGAAACATATTGCCGATTGGTATCTCAATCAAGAAGCCTTACAAGACGTGAATGATGCCATTATTAAGTTTAAGAATACATTATCCTTACCAGATATTCATAGGAGGGAATCTGATAAAATTCATACTGCCAGCGATGGGCAAAAAATATTAGTCAAACGAGATTCTTTAAATGCCTCTTACTCCTACAAATATCCTGGCTTTACCAAGGCATCAGTAATCAATACGGCTATTGACGAGCGAATGAGTGTTTTTAAAATCAATGTTATTAGTGCTTCGGAACGAGAACACATCAACGTGGTAGAGATGCACTTAGGAAATCCAGTTATCAAAGCCGACACGCATTCAACTGATACACACGGCTCATCTGATATTGTTTTTGGGATGATGTATTTTTTGAATGTGTTCAATGCTCCAAGATTAATGGATTTACCCGATAGAGTGCTTTACAGTTTTGAACCATTCAAGAAATATGCAGCACTTGACTACCAACTTCTACCAACAAAATATCTTGATAAAGATGAAATAATAGATTCGTGGGATGATATATTGAGACTGATGGTATCGTTAAAATTAGGTAAGACTACTGCCTATCAAGTATTCAAACGGTTAAACTCCTACGCCAAACAAAACCCTTTGGAAGCCGCTTTCAAAGAATTTGGGCGAATTATTCAAACCATTTTTATTCTCAAATACTACGATGATTTAGCCTTACGACAGGCAATTGAGAAACAATTGAGCCACGTAGAATTAATGAATCGTTTTTCAAAGGTGGTCTTCTTTGGACAAAATCAAGAGTTTCAGGCTGCAACCAAAGAGGAACAAGAACGCATTATTTTGTGCCGAAGTATCATTCAAAATGCTATTGTGCTGTGGAACTATCTGTATTTATCAGATTTACTCTCAAAAGTGGAGCAGCAGGAAGAAATTGAGGAGATAATAGTAACGGTTAGGAATTCAACCGCTCTTACTTGGAAGCATATCAACTTTATTGGGGAGTATGACTTTACTAACTTATTAAATGACAAGGAGTTACGATTTGATATGGCAAAATTGAAGGCTTGGAAATATCAAAAACCATTAGAAATAAAATTGCCTCAAAATATTGATAATCAGTAGGTTATAAGACTTAGTTTAGATTTGGCCCAAATGGTGATTCCAGCCCGATGTTGACATTGTAGGGTTGCTCCAAATAGTCTCTATGCAATCGCTTTGGATGCAAGGCCTTCAAGTTGTATGGGCTTTAACTTTATCGCATTACATTCATTGCTATAGTACTGAAGAAAATTAAAAAGTCAAGATGACTTCAATATTAACTACTCTAGTTACCTTAGTTTAATTTTATAATAAACTAACTAATAATTTGTATTCTATGCTCATCAAAATCATCGCCATTGCAGGCTGTTTGACTTGGACAAAAGGCCCAGAACCTACATCAAAAGCAATTCCAAGCAAAGGACTACTACGCCATGTAGTTGTGGTAACTTTCAAAACTAATACTTCTATTGACTTGATTCGAAAAGTTGATATTTCATTCAAGAATTTATCTAAATTGTCCATGGTAAAAGGTTATGAATGGGGAATTGTTAAAGATGACAAAAACACAAAAAAAGTAAAACATGTTTATGTCACTACTTTCGAAGGCCAGAAAGAAGAAGATGCTTATGGTAAGTCGCCAGAACACCAAAAACATATTAAACTAGGTGCTGAGAATATCGAGTCTGTAGAATCTATAGACTATTTCTTGCCATAACTATTTTGATAGCATAATAATACTCTCCATCATAACGACTTAATGTTTATGATGGAGGGTATCATTATTAATTACTAACACGTAAGTAGGAAGACGTTATTAGTTAATCGCATATTGGTTATTTAAGGTATTCATAATCAAAAGGTTATATTCAAATTACACCTCAGATATACTATTAATTTAATCTTTCCTATTACTTACATTGAATTATATACTAGGCTGCAAAAGCAATACTAAAACTGACTTTTTCATTAATTTTCTAATATTGTTTTTTCGAGTGCTGTCAGTTTGGGAAATAAAATATTGTTTTCTAAATGTACATGTTGCGTCAAATCACTATCTAATTCTTCTAATTTGGATAGCATTACAATATGCGAATTACAGGCGTCTTCGGGAGGAGTATAATTATTGGTAATATCTCGTAGTCTGAACAATAACTCTCCCGCTTCTTCGTGCTCGCTATTCATCATACTGATTGGATTTTTGACCGTACGAAAAAATGGAGGAGATACATGGGCATGCTCCTCAGAGGCAGTTACGAGTGACTTGCCATAAGGAAATATTACATTTTCCTCTTTAGGCAAATGCGATAATAAATCTTCTTCAAGTATCTTATAAACTGTAGCTAATTCTGTCAGATAAGCATATTTATCCTTATGTTTGGTATAGACTTTTTCTACAAAATATCTGATTTCGGGTAAATTTTTATACAAAAATTGATGATGTACATTGTAGATATAATCAATCAAAAAATCTAGTTTTAAGTTATTAAAATCTAAAGACTTGTCTCCTGTATTAGATAGCAACTCTATTTCTTCCCAAATTTCTGCTGGATTTTGCTTCTTCTTCTTACATTCTTCAGTAAAGCTCTTATTGCCCCCACAGCAAAAATCAATATTTAGCTTTCTAAATACACTTGCTGCTTTGGGGTTATGGGCTACTATTTCGCCTACAGTTTTAGTATCAAAATTTATCGTTTCCATAAAGTATTTGAGTTAAAATTTTCTACAAAAATAAAAGACTTTTTTATCTTCTATTATGACTAATATCAAAATAAGAACTAATAAAAATCAGAATTTATCTTATGAGGCCTATATAGATTTGCACAATAAAAGACTTTTTTATCTTTTATTTAATCTTAATTACTTACCGAATGAAGACATCATTATTAACTATCGCAATTGTGACTTTGACGCTCTGGGGATGCGGTGGCGCCAGTCAACGTGCCGAAAAACCCGAAACCAGTGATTCGGTACTTCAACAGCAAGAAGAAGTCCATGGTACAGAAGTAAAAGAAATAGCTCTGACAAACCCGCTCAGTCAGCTAATGGTAGACGAAGGTCAAAAAATCTATGATATGAAGTGCTCTTCGTGTCATAAACTAACTGATGAGCGTTTGGTTGGCCCAGGCTGGTTGGGAGTTACCAAAAGACGTAAGCCTACTTGGATTATCAATATGATTACCAATGTAGACATGATGTTAGAGAAAGATACCGAGGCTCAAAAGCTGTTAGAGCAATGTTTGGTACGTATGCCTAACCAAAATATAACTGAAAAAGAGGCAAGAAGTGTATTGGAATTGATGCGTAAAAATGATGGCGAAAAATAAAAACATTTTTAATATGAACTTAAAGTCTATTATAGGAGGAGTTGCAGTAGGTATTATTGCAGTTGCTCAAATCAGCTGTAAACCCAACAACAAAGGAGGTGTCAGTGGCAGTTCTGAACTAGCAGGCGACGCAGCTCAAAAAGTATATGTGGCGCCAGGCACACACGATGAGTTTTATAATATCGTTTCGGGAGGTTTTAATGGACAAATTTCTATTATAGGGCTTCCTTCAGGACGCACACTTAGAGTTATTCCGGTATTTTCTCAAAGCCCAGAAAATGGTTATGGTTTTAGTGAAGAAACCAAACCTATGCTCAACACCTCACATGGATTTGTACCTTGGGACGACTCGCACCATATTGCCCTATCCACTACCAACAGTATTCACGACGGTCGTTGGGCATTTATTAATGGCAATAATACTCCAAGAATAGCCCGAATCAGTCTAAAAACGTTTAGAACTGAAGAAATCATAGAATTGCCTAACTCAGGCGGTAATCACTCTTCGCCATTTATTACCGCCAATACCGAATATGCTGTTGCAGGTACTCGTTTTTCGGTACCACCCGACGACAAGGCTGATGTACCAATTAGTTCTTTCAAGAAAAACTTCAAGGGTTATATCAGTTTTGTAAGTATTGATAAAAATACAGGTCGCATGGGCATCAAGTTTCAGCTCAAAACACCTGGCGTAAGCTTCGACTTGGCTCGTGCTGGTAAAGGGAAGTCGGCAGATTGGTTTTTCTTTTCTACCTATAATACTGAGCAAGCCAACTCGCTTTTGGAGGTAAATGCTTCACAAAAAGACAAAGATTTTATTCTGGCGGTCAATTGGAAAAAAGCTGAACAATACCTAGCACAAGGAAAAGGGAAAAAAGAAGCTGCTAAATATGCACATAATGTGTATAGCGACAAAGTACATTCGGCAACATCAACCATTATGACAAAAGTAATGACGCTTGACCCCAAAGAATGTCCAGATATGCTTTATTTTATTCCATGTCCTAAGTCGCCACATGGTTGTGATGTAGACCCAACAGGACAATACATTGTTGGATCGGGCAAATTGGCTGCGGTAATTCCTGTTTTTTCATTTGATAAAATGCAAAAAGCCATTGCAGCAAAAACTTTTGATGGAAACTTTGACGGAATCCCTGTACTCAAATACGATGCAGTGTTGCACGGAGAAGTACAAAAACCAGGTTTAGGACCACTTCACACGGAATTTGATGGAAAAGGCAATGCCATTACCTCGTTTTTTGTATCGTCTGAACTTGTTCGTTGGAATATCGAAAAGCTAGAAGTTATCGACCGTGTACCAACTTATTATTCTGTTGGACACTTGAGTATTCCTGGAGGACCAACAGCCAAACCTTGGGGTAAATATGTAGTAGCTTATAACAAAATCACAAAAGACCGTTATTTGCCAACAGGCCCTGAACTAGCGCAATCGGCTCAGTTATATGATATATCGGGAGATAAAATGAAGTTATTACTCGATTTCCCAACCACAGGAGAGCCACACTATGCCGAATCTATACCTGCTAGTTTGATTGAGAAAAACTCAACCAAAATTTTCAAAATAGAAGAAAATGCACACCCATATGCTGCCAAAGGCGAAAAAGAAGCTAAAGTAGTACGCAAAGGTAATGAGGTACACGTGTACATGACTGCCATTCGTTCGCACTTTACTCCTGACAATATCGAAGGTGTAAAAATGGGAGATGTAGTGTATTTCCATGTAACCAACCTTGAACAAGATTGGGATGTGCCACATGGCTTTGCTATCAGAGGAGCACTCAATGCTGAGCTATTGATTATGCCTGGCGAAACCCAAACCCTCAAATGGATTCCTACCAAAGTAGGTGTAACCCCAATGTATTGTACTGATTTTTGTTCGGCATTGCACCAAGAAATGCAAGGATACGTAAGAGTCTCTCCCGCAGGAAGTAACGTGCCATTAACATGGGGTACTGGCAAAAATCCTGTTGCTGAGGCTGAACAAAAAGTAGCTAAAAAATAGCAAGCGCCAATTCACTTTGTAAAATAACTAGTCTATGAGCTGTAATAGGCTCATAGACTTCAAAATCATCAAAAAATGAAGCCACTTAGTAAAATCTCTCAAGTTCTTATAGCTCTAGGTGCGCTTGGGTTAATAGCCACCTATTTTACTCCCTTGTGGCGCATTGACTTATGGGCACCACAATATCCAGAAGGGCTATCTATGCAAATTTGGCTAAATAAACTTTCAGGACAAGTTGATATTATCAATGGTCTGAATCACTACATTGGTATGGCACATATCAAGGAAGAGATGTTTCCTGAGTTCAAAATTTTACCTTATTGTGTTGGTTTCTATATTGTTGCGGGGCTTGTAACAGCTATTTCAAAAAGTAAGAAAATTTTACTGAGCTTTTTTATACTTGTTGTTCTTGGAGGCGTTTTGGCTCTGTATGACTATTGGAAATGGGGTTACGAATATGGACATAATCTTAGTCCAGATGCTGCCATAAAAGTTCCTGGTATGTCTTATCAGCCTCCTATGTTGGGCTACAAAGAACTCCTCAACTTTGGCGCTTACTCTATTCCTGATATAGGCGGTTGGTTTTTTATACTACTTGGTTTAATCTGTGTTGGTACTACTGTTTATGAATTCAAATACAATCGCTAAAATGAAATTTTCTATCATAATCCTACTTTGCATTGGAATAGCCATGTCGGCATGTACAACCCAAACAGAACCCATCTATTATGGAAAAGATAACTGTGGTTTGTGTAAAATGACTATTATGGATTCCAAATATGCTACCGAATTAGTAACTCCTAAAGGTAAGGTCTTTAAGTTTGATGATTTAAGATGTATGGTTATTTTTATGAAAACCAACCATACATCTTCTGCCGATTATGCACATCTTGTTGTCAATAATTTTGATAATCCTCAAGAGTTTATCAATGTTACAGAGGGTACTTTTGGACAAGGCACTCTATTCAGAAGTCCCATGAGAGGAGACTTGGCTGCTTTTAAAAGCCCTCAATTTTCTCAAAAATTGAAAGAAAAAGATGCAACTATAAAGTTTTTTTCGTGGACTCAAATCCAAGAAATGTTTAATTAATAGTTCGATATGAAAAAACTAACGGTCATATTCATTTTACTTTCACAACTAACTTTTGCTAAAACGTGGAAAGTAAACAATACTTCGGAGTTATTGAAGAGTGTTGCTCATTCATCAAAAAATGATAGTGTCATTGTCAAAAAAGGAATATATCATATTACAAATCTTATTATTGACAAACCTATTTATTTGATTGGTGGCGAGTCTCAACCACAAAATTACCCCATCTTTGATGCCAACTATAAAGGCGAAATTATTACGGTAAAATCTTCGGGAGTGTATATCGGTAAAATTGAATTTCGGCATGTTGGCGAAACCAGCTCAATCGACTGGGCAGGTATTAAAGTGCTAGAGTCCAGTAATGTGACTATTAAAAATAATTATTTTAGAGATTGCTACTTTGGTGTTTATCTATCGGCTTGTACCAAAATTCAAGTGCTTGGCAATACGGTTATTGGGCATCCTAAAGAAGAGCAAACTACAGGCAATGGTATCCATGCCTGGAAATGTGACAGTATTCAGATTGCTAATAATTATGTGCAGGGGCATCGTGATGGTATTTATTTTGAATTTGTGACCAACTCTTTGATTCGCCAAAACTTTACCACTCAAAATATTCGCTATGGTTTACATTTTATGTTCTCACACAACGATACTTACGAACTAAACCAGTTTGTGAATAATGGAGCAGGAGTGGCAGTCATGTACACCAAGCATGTTACTATGCGAAGTAACCTTTTTAAAAATAATTGGGGTGGCGCTGCCTATGGTATTCTCTTGAAAGATATTTCGGATAGTCAAATACAGCACAATCAGTTTATTTCCAACACAGTAGGAATATATCTTGAGGGGTGTAGCCGAACCAATATCACTCAAAATGAATTTTCGAATGATGGTATCGCCATGAGAATTCAGGCTAGCTGCGATGACAATTTGATTCAAAATAACAATTTTATTGCTAATACTTTTGATATAGCAACCAACGGAAACTCTGTATATAATACTATCTCAAAGAATTATTGGGAAAAATATGATGGCTACGACCTCAATCATGATGGCATCGGGGATGTAGCGTATAGACCCGTGAGTTTATTTTCGACCCTTATCGAAAGGGTTCCTCAAACCATGATGCTATTACGGAGTTTTACGGCTAGTCTTTTGGATAAAATAGAAAAAATTATCCCTAGCCTTACCCCTGAAAACCTAAAAGACGAATCTCCGCTAATGAAGCCTATTCGACTAGTACCATTTAACCCAAAAGCTGTAACCGTCCAAAAATCATAATCCAATGATAAGATTTGAAAATATCAGCAAGACATTCGGAAAACATACCGTTTTACAGAATATAGCTCTCACCTTTGAGCAGGGACAAGCTGTGGCAATTGTCGGTCCAAATGGTTCTGGCAAAACTACACTTATCAAAAGTTTGCTTGGTATGGTTATACCAGATACAGGATCTATATATGTTGATAATCAGAATATTAAACATGATTTCTCCTATCGCTCCAAAATAGGATATATGCCTCAGATAGGGCATTATCCCCCCAATTTATCTATTCGTCAGCTTATTGAGATGATGACCGATATTAGAAAAGGTATTATAGACAGCAAACAGCTTGATTTTGACATTATTAAAGATTTCGAGCTTGAAAAAATTTATGAAAAAAAATTAGGGACTCTTTCTGGAGGCACCAAACAAAAAGTGAGTGCAGCTTTAGCCTTTTTATTTGATCCACAAATATTAATTCTCGATGAACCTACAGCAGGATTAGACCCCCTTGCTAGTGAAATATTGAAGCAAAAGATATTTAAGGAAAAAAATAAAGGGAAACTAATTCTACTTACTTCTCATATTCTTTCTGACTTAGAAGAGCTATCTAGTCATCTTCTTTATATCCAAGATGGTCAAATACAGTTGTTTAAGCAACTAAGTCAGTTGAAGGAGGAGTATGACGAAACGCGTTTGAGCAAAATTATAGCTCGACTCATGCAAGTAAAATTAAGTCCTAGTCTTCCACAACCTTACTGGGTATAAACAGAAGTGCATAGATAGGAGTGATTTTTTCGGGTTTAGTTTCTGATTACCAGATACTTATATCAATAATTAAATCAATTGTGTTTTGCATTGTTGCGCTTTAGGTAGTAAGCCCAATAAAATATTTATCGCTTTCTGTGGGTAAACTCACAACCCTTTCTAATTTCTGAAATCATGAATAAAGTTATCAAATATGTAATCTATGATATTCTTCGCAACAAGTTTGTGATGAGTTATACGCTGTTGCTGTTATTGGTAAGTTTGGCTTTTTTTGGTTTTGAAGCCGACGCCAACAAGGGCTTATTGAGTTTGCTCAATATCATTTTGATGGTTGTCCCTTTAGTAAGTATTATTTTTACAACTATACAATTTTACAACTCTTATGAGTTTTTGGAGCTGTTGTCCGCACAGCCTATAGGGCGCAAAACAATTTTTCTGAGCCAATATTTAGGTATAGGAATATCACTTTGCTTAGCATTTGTTATTGGTGTGGGCTTGCCTACGATTTTATTAGAAGGTACAACCAAAGGACTTACACTAATTTTGTGTGGATTGTTGTTGACGCTAGTTTTTGTTTCGTTGGCATTGTTAGCGTCTGTTTGTACCAAGGACAAAGCAAAGGGTATTGGTATAGCCTTAGCAATATGGTTTTACTTTAGCATTGTTTACGACGGATTTGTACTTACAGCCTTGTTGTCTTTTAGCGATTATCCTTTAGAAAAAGCATCCTTATTTTTTACTACTCTCAATCCATCTGACTTAGCTCGTATTATTATATTGATGAAACTCGATATTTCGGCACTTTTGGGAATGACTGGAGCTATCTTTCAGCAATTTTTTAGCTCAATCTTAGGAATATTTATCGCTATTGTACTTTTGATACTGTGGATTATAGTCCCTGCGTGGAGAGCCTTGGCTATTTTCAACAAAAAAGATTTGTGAAATTACTTCAGAAAAATACTCCAAATAACAAAAGGAAGGCATGGACAGGTTTCTACACCAAACGAAAAGTAGAGGTCTGGATTATCTTTTTCAGTAAAAGTATCAGGTATTTATACCTGTTTTAACTAATCTGATTTATTATTTTTATATAGAATAAATTGTTCGTTCCGAAGTTATTGAATTCAAACATAGATCAAAATGAATCCGAATAATTTATTGAATAAAAATCTTCAAAATGCCCAAGAATCTTATCTCCAATTTTTTGTTTAATTAAACCTAATCTTCACGACATATTTCTTTTTTAGTGCTTGGTAAATATAATTCTATTTTAATATACAGAATAACTGGTGTTGAAATTGTTAAATTGAATGATTTAAATGATAGAGTGTTTGATTATGCCAGAAGTAAGATAAGAATACTATATTTTGTCGCAAAAACTACCTTTTATTGCGACAAAATATAACAAAATATCAATTCAATGTATTGATTATGAAGTGATTGTAAAGATAGAAAAAGCGAAGGAGAGATAGCTTTTTTGCCGAGGATTTTCTTTCTTTTGAGACTGCTAAAGCTGTATTTAAAGCTTTTGAATGTTTGGATCTCAAAGGAGTGCTACTAGTGTAGTTTTTGTGGTAGATCTTCAGATGCTTGCATTTTATTCATATAATGGTATCATATTATTTTCATTAAGTGAATAACTTTCGTTTTCGAGATACAATTTTTGAAATGTAATAAATCGTTTGGTTTATCTTCAAGCATCTGATGCATTTCACTAAAAAACTTATCTGTCTAATCCTGCATTGAAAATCGTTGCCAATCAAATATCGCTTTTATAATTCCATAAAAAAATGATGAGCTGGTTAGAGATAAAATAATCCATTGAGATTTAAAATACAACCTTTGCTTCCATCAATCTCTCATCAAAGGTTTTAATAATATATCCCAAATCTTTTGCTTCAGGATTTAGCCAATCTTGATAATGCTCTTTTGGAATAATCAGTGGCATTCGCTTTTCAGTTTTTTGATTATTTTTTTGTATCTCAGCAATTAGAGGATTTGCTGGGACTGTAATAATGGCAAACGACCTAATGTAACTACCCTGCTTTTGAGGATTCTTCCAAAAACTCCAAATTCCGCCGATTGCAAAACAATCTTCATCCTTTAATCTTAATATATAATTGATGCTGTTTTCTTTCTTATTCTCAGATTTTCTTTCGTAAAATCCATCAACAATAACTAAGCACCTTCTATTTACACAATCTTTGTAAGAAGCAAGCTCATTAATTGATTCAGCTCTGGCAATTAGTGTTTTTTTTCTAATAGTTTTTGCTTTTTCAATTGATGCCCAATGAGGTATTAAACCCCAATAAACATTCGCAATTAATCTAGGGTTATCATTCATGATTATTGGAGTTCTTGGATTATCAAATCCATTTACCAATAATTTTGGCTCATACTCTGTACCTTCATAGAATTCAGCCTTAAAGGCTAATTCTAACTTCTCTTTCTTACTGTTGAGTAGTGTGTAATAGCACATATCATTTTTATTAAATTATACTTATTCCATTCGTGGGTCAACTATAAATGGCAATTTTTGCATCCAATTTATTTGAATGGAGCAATGACCATACTCGACACAAACTTTTCCTTTTAAATGATAAACTCCTTTCCCTCTAAACGGATACATCTTTGTAGCATTAGGGAAGTGAACTGTATCAAAAAATTCTCCTTGTTCATCAACCCAATACCCAAAAAACATTCGTTCACCTTTTTTGGTCCTTGTTGGTTTTAGACTAACTAAATAGCCCAAAATTTCAATAACTTTCCCGATTCCAGTTGACAAATTACTCGCAAAATATTCACAATTTGGCTTTTGAAAAACTAATAAAAATGGCTTTTGCAAAGTAAATCCAAGAAGTTCAAATTCATCATAAATGTCTTCAGCAGGATGATGATAGAGTGATGGTAATTGATAATGTACGTCTTCTACATAAAATAATTCTGAAGTTTGCAATGTGTTCTTTTTGTTTACTTTAAAATGTGTTTCCCAAAGCAGTTCTTTTTTTGAATATCCAAACATTCTAAATGCTGAAATCCTAATCAAAATAATCATTTGCTCAAGTCCGATATAAACTCTTTTACAGAAATCATCAAAAGAGCTAAATGGTCTAATATTGCGTTGCCCAATTATTTGATTGATTGTTATCTTTTCAAGCCCTTTGACATGTATGAAGCCTAAAGTAATAATATTACCTTTTAAGTCTGTCAGTAAATTGCTACCATTAATATCTGGTAGCTCAATTATCGCACCTACTCTTTTTGCTTCATGTATATAAAACTCCGTTTCATAAAAGCCACCGAAGTTATTTATAACACCAACCATAAACTCATGAGGGAAATATGTTTTTAAGTAAAGGCTTTGATAACTTTCGACAGCATAGCTTGCAGAATGTGCTTTTGAAAAGCTATAACCAGCAAAGCTTTGTATTTGCCTCCAAACTTCTTTAGCAATATCATCATCGTACCCAAATCTTTTACAATTCTCAAAATACTGTTCAACTATTTTATCGAATTCTAACCTCGAACGATATTTTCCAGACATTCCTCGCCTAAGTACATCAGCTTGAGCTAATGATAAACCTCCGAAACTATGAGCAACCTTTATCACATCCTCTTGATAAACCATTACACCATAGGTTTCAAATAACAGTTCTTCCATTTTTGTATGAATATATTCTACAGTCTCTGGATTGAGGTGTCGTTTTATAAAAGTTCCCATCATTCCTGAACTGGCAACACCAGGTCTAATAATTGAACTAGCGGCTACTAATGTAATGTAGTCTTCACATTTTAACTTCCAAATGAGTTGTCGCATGGCAGGAGATTCAATATAGAAACACCCCATTGTTTCATGCTTTTTGAGTTGATTTTTGATGTTTTCATCATCTTTGAAATCCTGTATCGCATGGATATCAATACTAATTCTCTTATTTTTCCACACTAAATCTACTGTATCTTTAATGTGCCCTAAACCTCTTTGAGAGAGAACATCAAACTTTGCAAAACCAATATCCTCACATGTGTACATGTCAAATTCACCTATTACAAAACCTTTTGGCATAGCTAACAATGATGTGTAATTTGTTAGTTTTTCTTCACTTATTAAGATACCCCCTGCATGAATACTTAAATAGTTAGGAAAATCTTCCATTAGCTTGCCATATCTAAGAATAAGTCTTGTGTATGAATTTGATGGGTTTTCTCTATAACTACTTACCAATTCATCTATCTCATGTTTGGGAAGCCCGAAAACCTTTCCGAGTTCTCTGCATGCAGATGAATAATGAAAGGTTACATGAGTTGCAAGTAAACATACATAATCAGCACCATATCGTTTAAACGTGTAGTCGATTATCTCATCTCTTTCATCCCAACTAAAATCCAAGTCGAAGTCTGGGGGAGAGGTTCTACTTGGATTAATAAACCTTTCAAAATATAAATCAAGTAAAATAGGGTCAACATCGGTTATCTCTAAACAATAAGCAACGATTGAATTTGCTCCTGAGCCTCTACCTATGTGGAAGTACCCCCTACTGCGTGCATATTTTATAATATCCCATGTTATAAGGAAATAGCTACAAAAATCAAGTTGGTCGATTATTCTAAGTTCATTATCAATTCTTGATTGAGCCTCCTTATTATTTACACCGTACCTTTTAATCAAACCATCTTTAGTAAGTTTTCTCAGTAATTCAAGGTCATCTGCTTTAGAAGTGGTATAGAATTTTTTATTTTTAGGAGTATCGAATTTGAAAATAAAATCACATTTTGATATTAGCTTTTTAGAGTTTTCAACAAGCTCTGGATAGTTTTTAAAATGGTTTATCAGTTCGTCTGGAGTAACAAAATATTCATGTTCTTTTGCTTCCTTTGATTTTGGGAGTTTACTAAGCAAGCAATTACCATCAACAGCACGTAGTAAACGATGAAGGTTATAACCTAATTTATCTAAAAAAGTTACAGGATGAATTACCACAAATTTCTTGTAGTCATATTTATAAAGTTGATGTATTTCGTGTAGTTGAACACCAATAAACTCATTCTCATTTAACACAAATTCATTACATTCTAAAGGATAAATTGTACAAACATTTAAAAAAGAAGGAACACGGTTGGGGAATGGCTCTTTTGAAAGATTATATTTATTTCTGAACTCATTTATTTCACTTAGACCTTCTTGATTCTTTGCTAAACAGATAAATTGTAGCTTGTCGTCAACCCTAAACTCAACCCCCACAACAGGCTCAATGCCTCTTTTTTTACAAAGCGATACAAAATCAAAAATTGCTGAAGTACTATTTATATCAGTTAGTGCGATTTTTTTAATCCCTAATTTAACAGCAGTTTCAACTAATAACTCTATCGAAATAGTACCATACCGAAGGCTAAAATATGTATGACAGTTTAAGTACATTAATTACTCAGGTTTTCTTTTGTTTAAATCGAAGTTAAAAGCTCTTCCTATTGAATCAGTCCCATATCTGTTTTTAATGTTATCTATTGCTCCATATAAGCTAGCCAATTTAGCACTGTTGTCATAGAGTGAAAGTTGTTGTTGCCCACGTACTAATTTAGATGCCCTAATCCCAATAAGTCGTATCAATATTCTTCTATCAAATAACTTTTTAAATAGTTCAATGGCATGATGTATTAAGTCATGGTCTGCTGAAATTGGAGCTACATTTATTTGTCTTGTTAATGTATCAAAATTGCTATATCTAATTTTAAGTGTAATACAGCAAGTACAAAAACCAGATTCTCGTAAATCATAGCCCAGTTCCTCTGCCAATTTGCTAATCAATCTGGATAAAAAAACAATATCAATTGTATCCTTTTCCAAGGTTATTTCTTTCGACTTTGATTTTTGTTCAGAATAAGGAATAACCGGTGTATCATCTATTCCATTTGCTCTTTCCCATAATAGCTTTCCAGTTTTGCCAAAAGTGTTTTGAAGTAGTTTAACTGGCATTTGGCTTAAGGTATCAACGGTCAGAATACCCATATTTCTCAATGTTTGGGTAGTAACTGAGCCACAAAAGGGAAGTTTAGAAACTGACAGTGGAGCTAAATAGCTTTTTTCATCTCCCTGTAATATTTGAATTTGACGAGCTGGCTTTACTTCATTAGTGGCCACCTTTGAAACGGTTTTATTGGTTGCTAATGCCATCGATATTGACAAACCCGTTTCGGTAATAATCTTTTGTCTTAATTCTGAAGCAAATTTCCATGTACCCAAAAAACGTTCAAAGCCTGTTAGGTCGGCATAAAATTCATCTATTGAAGATTTTTCAACGATGGGAGCACTTTCATAAATAATGTCCGTAACCATTGATGAATACTGTGAATAAGCTTCATAATCTCCTCTCAAAACAACAGCATCCGTACATAATTGACGAGCCATTCTCATAGGCATAGCTGAGCGAACCCCAAAAGTACGAGCCTCATAACTACATGCACTTACAACACCTCTATCTGAAAGACCACCAACAATGACAGGTTTGCCATTAAGCTTTGAATCTCGCAACCTTTCCACAGCTACGAAAAAGCAATCCAAGTCCATGTGGACAATAGCTTTATCAATCATTACTTCTTATTATTTTGAATACAAATATTATTCATTTTTAATCATAATGCCAAACAAAATAAATAATAATGTTATTAAAAATAAATAAAATGGCTTATTTGAATAAAAAATGTATTCAAAATCGAATAAATTGAAATACCTTAAAATGAGAAAAGCCCATCAATTGATGGGCTTTTAATGCTTGAGAAATAATAGTTTAGGCAAAGTGAAAACGATATTTATAGAATTATGTAGTTTTTATGCCAAAAAGATTGATGAATATGATTTTTTAGTCCATCATGAATTGAATTCACCAAAGAGTAAAAGTTAGACCATACTTTGTGTCCAAGTTTTTAGCTACTGTATTTAAAGCATATAAGCTTCCTATCTGATAGATTTTCAAATAAAACCGTTTCAAATTTACATTTTTAGCATATGAATACCTGATTTATAAATTAAAACGAATATATTTTTTCCTTTTAATTGCTATTGGAATAGTGAAAAAATCACATCCCTTTTTTGCTATTTTAAAAAAATTGATTAACTTTATATCAATAGGTGTAGAACTATTAACTAAAATAGCCTAAGGGATTTTCCCTTAGGCTATTTCTTTATAATTATCTTCAAAGATTAAAATCCCTTTCAAAGAATGTAAATCTTGTTACAAAATTGGTTCAATCAATCACAAACTTCATTGGATAGCTATTGATTTTGCAAGAATCGCAGAATGGTTGTGTTTTAACTATATAATATATCTCTTAAAGAAGATATATTATATGATTTTTTATTAATCAGACATCTAATGAATAAAACTATAATTATAAAAAATAGCATAATTAGCTCATAATCAATACTTTTATTATAAAATATTCTATTTAATTTTGATTTCGTTAGATATTTTATTTCATTTGATAGAGAATTATTTTTGATTATGGATTTGTAGGTACTTCCACCGCCTTCAAATTCATAGTTGATGCTTAACAAGGATTGCGTTTACTTCTCTATCTGCTTTGATATATCCATGAATTATTGATTGCCTAGAAGGTAATACTTACCTGTAAGGGCGACGAGTTTGTTAAAATGTTAATTCTTCAAATATTAAGCAGTATGGAAAACTATCTATCAAACAAAAGCTTCAAAGATTATGAAGACATCCCTAACTTGGATATATTCCAAAGGGCAAAGGCACATGAAGAGTACCTTGATTACCTCAAAGTCAGCGGGTACATGAACTACCGATTACTAGTAAACTCAGGTTGTGGCCCTGAAGTCGAATTAGCTGAGGATGGAGATATTAAAAAGGGAAGTTATGTGAGCTTCGTATGCAATGACTATCTGGGCTTTACACAACATCCAGCAATTAAAAAGGCAGCTATTTCAGGAATTGAAAAATATGGTACTGGAGCTGGCTCGTCTCCACTAATAGGAGGCTATTTTGATTATCATCAGGAATTAGAGGATAAGCTTTCCACTTTTTTCAAAAAGCCTAAGGGTTCTTCTATTGCATACACTACTGGTTATACTTCTAATAGTGCGTCCTTGCAATGTTTGTTAAAACAAGAAGATATCGCTATTGTAGATATGGCTGTACATGCTAGTGTTTACGAAGGGATACAAGCAACCACGGTCAAGCGTTTCTTACATAATAATCTGGATGCCTTAGAGCGTATACTCTCAAACGTCAAGGATAAATACAGAACTAAAATGGTCATTGTTGACGGGGTTTATTCTCAGGATGGAGATTTAGCTCCCTTAAAAGAAATTATTACCCTTACGCATCATTATGGAGGCGTTGTTCTGGTAGATGATGCTCATGGGATTGGAGTAATCGGTAATACTGGACGTGGGGCGATGGAGTACTTTGAAGTGATGGACAAAGTAGATATCATTACTGGAACATTCAGCAAGACATTTAGTAATGTAGGAGGTTATTTGATAGCAAACCCTGAACTGATTTCTTACTTACAGTTTCAATCCAGACAGTATGCTTTTTCAGCGGCAGCGACTCCAGCTATTTCAGCGGTGAGCAGGGCTATTGAGCTAGTTGATGAAGAGCCTCATTGGCAGAAAAAGTTATGGGAAAATATAACCTATTACAAAAAGGGTTTAACAGACTTGGGATTGGATATTGGTACTACAAATTCTGCTATCATCCCTGTAAAAATCGGAGATGTACAGAAAAACTGTGAGGCGGGAAAGTTACTACTAGAATACGGTATTTATACTAACCCCATCATGTATCCTGCGGTATCACTCAAGGACTCAAGGATAAGAATGAGCTTGATTGCCACCCACACCAAAGAACACCTAGATAAAGCACTAAATGCGTTTGATTATGTCAATAAAAAGTTGAACATTGCGAAATCTATGAAATAAAAGCAATGGGCAAACAAAAAAATACAGATTCCGAACAAAAAAGTGAAAAGTCAAGAAAAGTAACGGCTGGTCCCATCAGAGAGAAAGCTCGATCAATAACAAGATTAGTAGCAGCAGTAGGTGGGGTTATTCAAAAGAAAGGATATACCGGTCTGACTGGACCAAATATAGCCAAAGAAGCTGGTTTAGATAAAAAGCTTATCTGGACTTATTTTGGTAGTATAGACAATCTGGTGGAAACCTATATTCTGCAAAGGGACTTTTGGAATATGGCTGACCAGAAAATTATTTCGGAATTACTAAAGAACCCAGAAAACATCGGGAAAAAAGACATCACAGCCTTGCTTCATGGGCAGTTGGAGCGGATGATGAAAGACAAAGTGCTACAACGGATTATTCATTGGGAAATTGGAGAAAAGAATAAAACACTTCGTAAGGTAGCAGACGAAAGAGAAAAAATAGGAGAGCATTTATTTGAGATTATCGAACCAGACTTCACAGACACTGGCGTGGACATAAGAGCTAAGCTGGCTCTTCAGATTGCGGGTATTTATTATCTTGTCCTTCATGCCAAGTATAATGGCAGTTTATTTTGTGGAATAGATATTAATAAAGTGACGGATTTGGAACGTTTACAAAAAGCAATACAGGATAATGTAAACGCCATGTATGATGAGGCAAAAGTGAATAAATAGCTTTTATTCACAATTATCCTTTTTGTTTAATTATGAATGAGCCGTATGAATTTCTATATGACTATCCGCCCAAAAGCATTCAACAGGCATTGCCTGAAAGTTGCCTTTATTCTTTTGCCAAGGCTCAAAAATCACTGTACACCTTGTTTGATTCAGCAAGTTTGATAAGCCAGAGACTCAATTTTCGACCCTTTTACATTGAGTTGCTGGAAGTGAACAATGATTTGCCTTTCCGAATGACTTATAGGGTTACTGAAAAGCAACATTTCTTATTTTTTGTACTACATGGCAGCATAGATTTCACCGATACTGAAGGGCTTTTTATCTCTCATGCCAGACAGGGGTATTATGCAATGACTTATAATGATATAGGTCTATATCGGGTAAAGATGCCACCTGGAAGAAACATCGTCTTATGTATCTCCATATTGCCAGAATGGCTAACATTTGTGACTAAAGATTTACCCGTTTTAAAGGAGTATCTGACTACATTGGAAGCAGGAGTATATCCAAACGCCATGTTGCCCTATTGTCAAATGGATTTACATATACAAAGAAGGCTCAAAACGATTTATTCTGAGATTTCAAACGGTGTTGGTTCTCTTGACGGCTTGCTAAGACTACAAATTTCAGGAATATTGGAGCGGTACAATGTATTGGCTGAGCAGCAGTTGAACAGTATCCCTTATAAGGTAAAGAATTACCTAGACAGACATTTCTACGATACAGACCTTAATTCCCAGCAAGTGGCTGACTATTTCGGAAGAACCGAACGTACACTCAGAAATCATTTCAAGGCAACTTTTAATATCACCATACGAGATTACTATACTTCGTGCCGCTTACGTCAGGCTTTACTATTGATGAAAAGTAAAAATCTACCAGTGAGTGATGTCTTTTACCAAGTGGGGTATAATGATGAAAGTACATTCAGGTATGAGATGAAAAAGTACAAAATACGGATGGCATAAACAGTAAATAGGTGTGTCAAAATACAAGGAAAAATGATTGAAACGAAATAAGGTGAAAAATTGGAAAGGAGGGAGGCTGATTACCCTGAAAACCGTTCCAATATTCTGTTTCGTATATCAAGGAAGGTTATGAACTTTGTCAGGTAAAATCATTACCAATATGAAGATAAAGTTGATACTCCTGATATTGCTGACACTTTGGATACCCGTAACGGTAGATAAAGTCATGGATTTTGAAATCTTTAAGACAGGCATCCTCAAACAACCCTTCGATGATACTTTGGGGTATATTCTTATCTACACCCTGCCTTTGCTGGAAGGTCTTACAATACTATTTCTTCTCATCCCACGGATGCAATACTATGGGATGCTACTTTCTCTTGGCTTGATGTTAGCCTTTACGACTTACGTAGGTCTTGCCCTAGGCGGAGCTTGGGAAGAACTACCCTGTGGATGCGGGTCTGTAATTAGTTGGATGAACTGGAAACAACACTTCTGGTTTAACCTATGTTTTACTACTCTAAGCGGATGGGGTTTTTATCTAGTGAAACTAAAGCGAAGCAGTGACGCAGGAGACGTTACCGCTGAGGGCGTGCCGGCCTAATGGCTAAATAAATTTTCAAACCTTATAAATTCAAAAAATCATGAAAAATTTAATGAAGAAAAACCTCTTGTTTGTTTTTGCCCTATTTATAGCGACAAGCACCATGTCCTTTAAATTGGCAGAGCAAAGAAATGTAGTCGATTATTGGTTTGCTGTAGATGTTGATGGTGACACCATTATAGGTTCTACAGATGCCCCATCACCAGTTGATGACTGTAATGAAGAAAACTCCTCAAACCTTTGTAAAATTCGTTTGAATACTGCTAGTGCACCAGCTACAGTAACACAAGCCAACGCATCTAACCTCGTTACAGGGGATGCTCATAGAACACCTTGATTAAAAATTACCCGGTGCTTCTATTTTAGAAGCACCGGGTATCACATTTATCTAGTATTTTGAGCAATACCGCCCAGATTAATCACATTGTCAGGGATAGGCCAAGTATATAAATGTTCTTGCTCAGGAGATAATTCATATCTCTTATTCCCCAGCACCCTAACAATTGTTTTGGCATAAGCAGTTTCTGTTCTTAACCTTCTCAGGTCACTCCATCTCACTCCTCTGAAGATTAAACTCTTACGTCTTTCATTCAAAATCTCCGTCAGGATATTTTTTGTATGCTTCATCGTTTTAGGTTGATAAGCACCTTTTTGATAGCGATGAATCAGCAATTGATTAAGATCCTTGAGTGCATCCTCATGATTCCCCAGTCGCTCGTTGCACTCTGCCCTAATGAGATAGACCTCATCAAGGGCAGGAAAAGGATTGTAAGTGGCATAACCATTGTATGTTCCTTTAAAAACATAGTATCCATTTGATACTGAAAAATAAGTAGCCGCTCTTAAATCTCCAGCCCCGTAGGAGCGTAATAAAGTTGTATCTATTTTCAGGAAAGAAGCAAATGTCTGCGTCCTAATCATGGCATCAAGCAAAGTTTGCTCCGTATTTCCACGAGCATACAGGGGAAAAGGGAAATTTAAATTACTATTCACCTCACTATATGCTATTAATACATCCGAGATAGCTAAACACTTCTCCGCCTGTTCTTTGGCCAGCGCATATTCTTTCATTTGCAAATAAGTTCTAGCCAGTAGCGCATATACCGCTTGCTTAGAAGGGCGAGTTTTCTCCTCAGCCATGACAGGAAGTAAGTCTCCAGCCTCAGTAAGATCCTGCACAATTTGTCTGTAAGTATCTTCAATACTCGCTCTTACATTGAGCTGATTGATGTCGGAAGACAATCTAATCGGAATTCCCATTTTTTGATTAGCCGTCTGCTTTTGATAATCATCACAGAAAATCTGAGCCAATTGGAAAAACTGCCATGCCCTCCAAAACAAAGCCGTTCCTTTTATCCTGTTCCATTGCACCTCATTTTTGTGATTTCGTTCAAGCTTAGTAATGCTTTCCAACACAACATTGGCATAGAGAATTTTCTGATAGGCATTATTCCATCCAGGACACTGCTGCCCTTCGTAGATGTCTTTAGCCCAGACATAGCCATTTTTTTGATAAGGGTTGGTCAGTGAATTCCAGTCTGTTTCGTTCAAATAATAATCATCCGTCCCTATTTCACCCATGATTAATAAAGCATTAGCATTCAGCAAAGTAGTATTGTCCATTAAAGCATCTAAGTCTTTTAAGGTAGCAGGTACAGCCAGCTTACGATTGGGTTCAATTTCCAAAAAATCCCCATAGCAGGAAGTCATCAAGAGACTGAGTACACAGTAGCCTACCCAATATAGGATTGAATAAATATTTTTCATGTTCTTAAGTTGTTGATTTTTTTAAGCATTCAAGTATTACATGTCCATTTTAAATCCCAAAGAATAAGTTCTGATAGGAGGATAATCTGAGGTTGGGAAATCTGGGTCTAAGCCTGCTTGATTGGCACGCCATAGTATTCCTATGTTATTTACATACATGAAAACCGACACATTGCTGAGTCCTAGTGTAGGAGCAGATAACTTGTAACTTAGATTGATGTCTTTCAACCTAAGATGCGCTCCGTTTTCAATCAGTCTTTCATTGCTTAAATAAATATTATCACGAGTCGTATTGGCAATAAGCGTAACTGCTGGAACAGCTGTGTGTAATTCATCCCCAGGAGATTTCCATCTTGCTTCATAATCCCGATGTCCCCCGCCATAATTAATCAGATTGGAATAGTTGATACTACTTCTTCTGAACTGATAGCCAGTTTTGTAAACCATATTAACACTAGCAGTCAATCCCCTCCAAGTAAAGGTATTTCGAATACTGCCAAAGAATACCGGCACAGTAACCCCCATTTCCTTGAGATTAGCTTGCTGTAATGAAGCCCAGTAAGCAGCATAGTTTTCACTCAGAGCACCAGTTTTGTTATCATACACCTGCATGGCACCTGTTGTAGGATTTAGCCCATACCAAGGCAAAGCATAGAGTATATCCAAAGATTTACCTTGCGTTGCAGGCGCACGCCCAGCGTTGGAGGCTGGAAGAAAGGAAAGCAAGGTAGGAGCTTCCGCTGCATTGTATTTGGTTACCTTGTTTTGTGTCCAAGAGGCCATTAGCACTGCTGACCATTTAAACTTACCCGTAGTAATGGCAGCATTGATTTCAACATCTGCACCTTTGGTGAGCAGATTCGCATAATTGATTCGATTGTCAATGGTATATAAACCAGAAGCAGATTGGAAAATACCCGTCGTAGGATCCAGAAAATCATAGCCGATGAGGTCTATTCCAGCTTTTTCATAATACTCCAGGCTTCCTCTAATTCTGTTATGAAAGAAAGAAAAGTCAGTAGCCATATTCCAGACCACTACTTTTTCCCAGCGTAAGTTAGGATTGCCGGTAGTGGTTATACGTGCATAAGGATAATTGGTAATGACACCAGATGACAGAGAGATATTAGGAAGTGCACTTACTTGCTTATTGATATTCCCATTAACCCCATAAGTAGCCCTTACTTTTAGTAAGTCAATAGATTCAATACCTTGCATCCACTCCTCTTTTATATTCCAAAGAAAACCCACCGACCAGAGGGGAACACCCTTTTGGTTGGTTGCTACGCCAAAAATATTAGAAGCATCCCACCGACCACTTAGAGAAAGCGTATACTTCTTATCGTAAGTATAAGCTAGATTAGAAAAGTAAGAGAGATAACGGTCAGTCAAATACCCAATATCGTTGACAGGAGAAGGTATTCTTCCAGATGAAATAGGGCGTAATTGATAACTCGTCTCATAATTGAGATAAGGAGCACTGGTGAGTATTTGGTCATCATACCCGTATAGCAAGTAACCTGGACCAGATTGAGAGCGGTCTTGTCTGACTTCAGCACCTGCGAGGGCATCCAATTGGTGCTTAGACTGAAAAAGTCCACTATGTCCAGCATAACTATAATTGAGTTGTACTCTTCCATAATGACTATCTCCACTGCTTTGATTCCCCGATAGAATCCCACCAGAAGGTATCACACTGGTGCCATTCGCTTGGGTAAATCGGTTCACGAGGTCTCTGACGTAATAGGTTTGTGGAGCGTAATATTGGCGGGATACTCCTTGCGCAAGACGAAATTGATATTTTACTTCCAAGGCTAGATTTGGAATCAGCGCATAACGAATTCCTGCATTCACCCTTGTTTCATTATTTTTGGAAGTTTTATCAGAAAGAGCAAGTTCATCAAGGGGATTAAAAGCCCAGTTGAGTAATCCTTGAGATTCTGCTGAGGCGATGTAAGGTTGACGGTATTTATACGGAATAGCAGTTGGCATTCCATTGTCATCCCCAAGGCTTGTATAAGACTGAATGGCACCACCTTCCCGAGGAATGAGGTCTGTTCTCTCTAGTCCGTTATTGCTAAAATGCTGGAGGGCATAATACAGACTAGTAAAGAGTTCTAGCTTTTGGCTTAATCGGTAGGTAAACTGATTATTCAGGGTTATTCTCGAAGAACTAAATCCAACGTTCCCAGAAAGATTTTTGTCAAAGCCAAGAGAGGTAATATATTTCAGGCTATTGTTTCCTCCTGAAATATTTAAGGCATATTGCTGATTCAGGCTTTTTTGATAAAGGTTAGCGAGCATCTCTTTCCTAATGTCCTTCGTGGCTAGCCGTTTCAATTGCCGCTCCATTTCTTCAGAGGAAAGCTTTCCTTCTTGTCTAGCAATCTGAATCTCAATCGCCTCAGGCAGTAATGTCCAGTTATTTTGTTGAAAACCTCCCTGCGCAAAGCGCAATCGCTGGAAATCTATCAGCTCCTGTGAAGCCAAGAAGGAAGGATTATAAAACAAATTTGGCTTTTCCCCAACAGTGAAATTAGACTGAAGACTGACCGAAGTTTTTTGATTGTATTTTCCTTGTTTAGTAGTGATCACGATGACGCCATTTCCTGCCCGAACACCCCAAATGGACGCTGCTGCGGCATCTTTCAGGATCGTAATATCGGCTATATCATTAGGATTGATACTATTAATGTCTCCCTCATAAGGAAAATTATCTACCACGATTAATGGAGCAGTATCGGAGAAAATGCTACTCACCCCTCTGATTCTAAGCTCCGAGCTAGTTCCTCTGGGTGTTACAGCGCTTCTGTAGAACTGAAGAGCGGGCGTAATCCCCTCTAAACGACTGATGATGTCGGGACTTACACTCCTGTTGATTAGCTCATTGCTGATGTGAGTGAAAGAACCAGTGGCACGCTCCCGACTGATTTTGGAATATCCTGTAGAAACGACCACTTCATCAAGGGCAAAGGATTGTCTCTGCATCAACAAACTTTCAGGGAGTGAACGGTTATCAACAGCGATAGCCATTGTCTTAAAACCGATACTAGAAATGACAAGGGTATCAACTGGGTATTTACTAAGTCTCATTATCTCAAAAGAGCCATTGGCATCTGTGATGGTACCAGTAGCAGCACGCACCAGCCTGACAGAAGCTCCTTGTATCGGGTGGGCGTCTGTAGCGTCCAGCACCCTGCTTTTTAATCGTTGGGCATAGAGCATGGCGCAATTTCCCATCAATAACATAAACAATAAGAAGAATTTTTTCATTAGCTTGAAGATTAAATGATAAGGATTAGATGAATGAATTAAAGCGTTGCATATTTCACGATGATGACGGGTATTTCCTGCTGCTGCAATACTAAATCAAGCCCAATCTTATTGAGCTCCTGTTTGATAGTGGGGATGGTCAAGTTTGCTTTGTTTAGCCGAATGGATACATTTTGTTTAGTGCTAGTCCTGTCAATAATGGGATATGGCTGTTGTGCCAGTACAGCGATGACGTAATTGGTGAGTTGCTCAATGGGTTGGTTCTCCATGACAAAGTAGTTCTCTATCTTATCAGAAGAAACAGCATTAGAAAACCCAGCAACAGATGATGAACCATCTCGATTGATAATCGCATAACAAGGCAATTTCTTTTTTCCCAATACGGCGATGATTCCCTTTTCAAGCTTGAAATAGCGGTTGATGTCTTGCTCCATCAACTGATAGAGTGCTTTTCTTGAAATATTCAGGGAAGAGTCAATGGCTAGTTCGTAACAGTAGGAATGTTCTTTTAGCCATTGGTAGTAGGCTAGATCCTTTTCATAAATACCTGTTTTCTGCCTATGTGTGCCAATCAATTCTTCTTTGAGAGAATCACTTATCTCCCAAACGATTCGGTTAAATCTCCCAGCGTAAGGAATATCGAGTCTATACATTTCATAAATAAGACTACGGAATGGTACATTGTAAGCCCGAATATTGCTAGCACTTCTGGTGATTCCTCCGATATTGACGTTGATGCGTTTGGAGAGTAGAGACCGTATTCGGGTATCCTTCAGACTACCACCGTTTCCATCCAAAAAGAGGGGTATATCACGGTTAAAGCTGACAGGCGGGGTACTGTTTGAAAGTACAAAAGCCTCTCCGTTTAATGCACGGTGTAGATTATAGGTATTGGTATATTCTAAGGCAGCAGACGCTCCAAAGAACACACCATTTCTAATCCATATTTGATGAGGGATACCTGTATGGGGGAAATAGCTCTTTAGCAAAGTGTCTTCCACCACGGTAGGGAGGCTCCATGCCCTTTTACGAAATAGAGTAAGAGCCTTACTACTGTTTTCATAAGTGACAGGCAGGATTACTACAGCCGAGCCAAACTGCTTTTGCAAAGAATCTAGCTTACTGAGTGATTTAATGCAAGGTGCGCACCAAGTAGCCCAGAAGTCTAGGATGATTAGTTTATCCTTATAGTCCCTTAGGGTCAAGGTTTGTTTGTCTTGGGGATGGTTAGCCAATTGAAGGGACAAGTTCCAAAGCTCAGGTGGGATATTGTCTCCCACCTTAAGCGCCTGAGCGGTTAGATAATGTACAGATATGAAAAAGTAAAGGCATAGCAATGCCCTTACGCAGATTTTTGCGTTCATGGGTTTTTTGTTAAGATGAATGTATTAAAACAATAGAGGATAAGCCACCTTACACAGGCGCTTTGATGATATTCTTATAGCGCTGTTTAGGGCATGCACCGACATCAAGGCCGTACAGAGCCTTAGCATGATTGGGATAAAAAAAGAAATGTTTCATAACTCGCACCTATTTTACGAGTCTCTTGCAGAAGGCTATAAAAGCAATGTAGCTCTGGGAGCTACCCACCGCTTAGCAAGGTTCCGACGCCTTCAGGAACGGTTGAGGGTAGCAGCCCAGATGCTACAGTGCCTACAAAAATAGACAAAATATCATTCTGGGCGTCAAATCTACCTCTCTCGTCCTAGTTCAAATTGTCGGAATTTGCTAACGAGACTTTTAGTTCGACACCTATTTTTCGTTTATAACGAGAAATAATGAATTAAACTTACAAAACAATTTCTAAAAAAGCAAATATTTGCACGTTTTGAAATCATTTACTTGTTCAAATTAGCCACATGGCTAATTACAGTAAAGAAATATTACAAAATAACGTTTTTAATCTTCTTCGTTTTTCAGGTATTACATATGAACAATTTGCTAATATTCTTGAAATTTCATTACGAAAATTGAAATATGTTAAGAATGGAGAATCTGAATTTTCGATAGCAGATGTTAGTAAAATCGCTATATTCTTTGATAAGAGTTTTGCAGAAATTACAACAAAAAAAATTGAAGTTGATAGAAATTTCAGGAATGAACTTCTAAATATACATCGCAAAAATGTTGAGTATCGTAAGATATTGGAAGACCGCCCTTCAATACCCTATGCTATTGAGTTCATACTTGTTTTTGACTCAGAATTTGAAAATTCAGAACTTGAGGTAAAACAGATTCTGCAAGTCTTTAGAAAATATGGTTGGGATTATAGAAGCCCTTCAGTTTCAAAAGAATTGAAGAAGATGAAAAATATAATCTTATCGAAACCTCACCACGAAAAGAAGGGTACAAATTTATATTCAAAAGCTATTTTACAACAGAATGTTTAAAAATAAGTCACTTATTAATTATGAAAAGCTAATAATGGCTTTTTAATGTCTATTACTTAGTTTTAGAAAAAAATAGCAAATATGTGTATATTTACGAGATAGGCAATAGTAAAATGACATGTATGCTAAAAATTGAAATCAGACATAAAAATGAGAACTCGAACAACAAATACGTTGTAGTAAATGACGTTGAAGATATTGATTCGTATTATTCAGATAGATATTATCCCTCTGTCTATATATATAATGAAGATGTTGAAAATATTTTGACTTCACATTCATTCAATGAAGTTGGAAAATTCTTTTCACAAATGAAATTTTCATATGTCTTCAATTGGTGGGAAAGCACAATAAGATTTGACGTAATCACAAATGATTATTTTGAAAATAAATACCCTGCAATAAGGATTGACTTACATATTGAAGAATTGGAACACTGGGCGAAACCTTGGAGTATAGAAAGCGTTGCAAAACAGTTTGAAACTAATGTCGTTAAGCTGAATAACAAGACATTAAAATATTGGCAAGATGAAGAAGGTATACTTAATGGATTTGGTGTTGAGTATTTTCCTGAAAATGATTTGACCATAATTGATGATGAGTTAGAGACTGTTCTCACCTTATTAGAAAACCTTGCTGTTGAGACAAATCGAGATTTGTTAGCTTCAATAGACAATAATTCCGTTGTGACTTTTTTTCAATTCCCTAATGAGTCAAAAACTGCATGTAAGCAATACTTATTATACTTCGCTCAATTTTTAGCTGACATAGGAGTTGATGCCGACACAGAAATAAAAGAAGAATTACAGCAAACACTTTTTAAGGTAATACCGACAGACAAAAACCAAAGTTTGGAACAAATTCGACAAGCCCTTTCAGTATATCTGCAAGCACCAAGCGACAACACTTTATCGACACAATTTGCAAACAATTCCGACATTGCCATTCGACAGTGGGAAGCCAACATTTTTCACTTGAAATCGCAATTAGCTTTAGTGACAAGTATCATTCAAGCAAAAGAAACAACAATAGAAATGCTTCAACTTTCAAATTATCAATATAAACAGTTACTTGAATCACACAGCGACTCAAAGGACAAAAACAAAGAAGACATAATAAAAGGAATTGTAACAGTTGATAAGTTTGAAACTAAAGGACTGACAATTAACATAGCAGAAATAATCAGACGACTTAAACGAACAATTGGAAGATGAAAACTACAGCCTAGAAAGCAATATTGAACTTAGGCTCTGGTAGTGGTCGGCTTCGGTAGTTTATTTATAGAGTTATCGTTCGATTTGAAGATATTGGAAGAGTAGGTTTTGCCTGCTCTTTTTGTTTTTAAAGCTTGTTTCTCATTTATAGTTATATCCATGTTTCAAAGTAAGGCTTTTGAAAATTGTTAGTCCGTTTGACCTATTAAATTTAAAATAGGGGAATTGTTTAGAATTACTAAGAAAACAACTACTTTAGGAGTTACAAAAACTGGCAAAACAATATAAAAAGTATTTGTAATACTTTTTATATTAGCGAGTTGCCTGCCATTAAACCGACCATCATGACAAGTCAAGACGAAATTGAGAAAGTACACGGAAACGGTGTTCATTTAGTAATTCTTGGAGCTGGTGCAAGTATCGCTTCCACATTGAGAGACCCAGAACTCAACGGAAAAGTCTTGCCAGCAATGAATAACATTGTTGATATTGTCGGTCTGCAAGACATAGTTTCTACATTACCGAAAGACCTGCAAGCTCTCAGCAACGACTTTGAGAAAATGTATAGTAAGCTTTATGATGCAGCAAATTTGAGAGCGGAAAAAGAAGAAATAGAAAATAGGATTTATGATTATTTCAAAGATTTAAAACTTCCTGAAACGCCTACAATCTATGATTATCTTGTTATTTCACTTCGCCACAACAAAGATGTAATTGCAACTTTTAATTGGGATCCTTTTTTATATCAAGCATATGTACGAAATGGAGAGTTCACAAAATCTCCCGGCATCTTGCATCTGCATGGTAATGTTGCTTTAGGGTTTTGTGAGTTTGACAGAACAATTGGTCCGGCAGGTTGGACATCAAAAGCTACTCTCAAAGATTTTGAACCTACAAGGCTGTTGTATCCTGTTGAAAAAAAGAACTACAATTCAGACACTTTTACTACAGGACAATGGGAAGCCCTACAAGACGAATTGAAAGTTGCACAAAGGGTTACAGTTTTTGGATATAGAGCGCCTCAATCCGATATTGAGGCTATTCAAATAATGCAAAATGCTTGGGGAACTCCGGATGATAGGGCAATGGAGCAATTTGAACTAATTGACATACGAAAAGAGGAAGATGTGAAAGCTTCATGGGATAAGTTTATTCATAGTCACCATTATGATTACCACACGGATTTTTTTAAATCTTCTATAGCACGTCATCCAAGAAGAAGCGTCGAAAGCTATCATCACTGGTCAATGCCAATGACACCAAGCGAGGCATTTCAAGACGGCAATCCCGTACCACAAAATTTCAAAACATTAGAAGAAATGTGGGACTGGTATAAACCATTAGTAGAAGCAGAGGAAAAATTCTACAACGACAAATAATGGCAGGTAATAATTAAGCCTTCGTCGTGGCTGCAAGCCAAACCATGAAGGAATGAGGGAAGAACTTAACTTGGGGCATCGGGCGGCTTCAGTGGTTTATTTTATGGAGTTATTGTTCGACTTGAAGATTTTGGAAGAGCAGGTTTTGCCTGCTTTTTTTTAGTGCTTGTTTCTCATTTATAGTAATCCCCATGTTTTAAAGTAAGTCTTTTGAAAGTTGTTCGTCTGTTTGACCAATTAAATTTAAAATAAGTTAATTATTTAGAATGACTGAGAAAACAACTACTTTAGGAAGTATAAAAACTGGTACAACAATACAAAAAGTATTGCAAAACTTTCGCATAGTTGCGATTTGGACATAACTCAAGAAACCAAGCAAATATTGGATTTAAATTTAAAATAATAATGCCAAACTTAAAGGGATTAGGTTTACAAAATTTCAGGACTTTCAATAACAAAGAAAATCTTGAGTTTTCACCAATTACATTAATCACAGGTACAAATAATGCTGGGAAAAGCTCTGTTTTCAAAGCAATACAATTCTTGGTTCATAATTTTAAAGACGGAATTGTTTCAGAAACCTTAGATTTTAAGTCTATGAAACATGAACTTGGAAATCTTGAACGTATTTTTAATAGAGTTTCAATGGCAACATTTAAAAACTCAAAAAATATCAAAAGCCAAAGTATGTATTCGAGACTTTCGGATTTTCATAGAGAATATGACAACAAATCCAGAGAACTTGAACTTCCAATTTTTGAAGAGGACGAAGATTTAGTTTTTGCATTTCCAATAAAATTTGGGGGTAGTCGAGAGATAAGTGCGACTTTAGAGGTTAGATATGAGTTGAATCAATTTAAACATCAGGAAGGAGATAAAGAACAATCTGTTGTTTCACATAATATTAAAAGCATTGCTATTGTAAAGGATGGGAAATATCTACATTGGTCGAATATAATCAGGTATAGGGAAGAGTATCAAGATGATGCTGCTGAATGGGAAATGAAAACAAGTATTGATTTGAAAAAAATCATTCAACTTATCATAGAAACACCTTTTATAGAAATAGAGGAAGAAATTGAACCTAATAAAAAAACTGAAGACTATTTTACTATTGATTTATTTAGTAGGATTGAAAAGTATAAGGGTGTATTTTTTGATTTTCCTTTTTCCAAATACAAAAAAGATAACTACCAAGACTTTACTGAAAAACTTATCAAAGGGAAAAGCTTATTCTCTGATTATTCGGAATTAACAGAAGAAGAAGAAAAGTCAAAACTATTAGCATTAGAACAAAAGGTTACTGCTGAACTTCTTAAAGGAAGAGATAATAGCCAATTCAACATTTTAGATTGCTTCAAAAGGAATAATTTTTCTGGCATGTTTAACGGAATGGAAAGAGACATTGTGAGAGCTGAACTAAAAAAAGAGAGTCCTGATGAAAAAAAAGAAACTAGCATTAAATTGAATTTGAGTAATTTATTAATAAAAACAACACCTAACAGCCAACTTTTTACAAGTCTTTTGGAAGCAATAGAAAAAGATTTTTTAGATGCTATTCAGAAAAAAATTAATAGTTTAAAAAAGGTTTACTTTTTACCAACTACAAGAGGTAGAAATAGAGAATGGTTTATTGACGAACAGAATAGTGAAGACATCCAGATTGTAAGAGATTTCTCAGCTATATATTTAGAAACTCACCAACAAATCAAAGAATTTATAAACTTTTGGATTGGGAAAGGAGAGACTAACGAACTGGATGAAAATGGAGAAAAGAAACTTAAAGGCTTCAAAATTGGAAAAGAACTTTCAGTTTATAGAGATGAAGCGATAGGGTTAACTAAGATTTTTTTGATCAATTTTGACGACACAAAAACGCCTTTGGTTGATTTGGGGTATGGAATATCCCAATTACTTCCAATCATTATGAAAATAGCTATTATTGCCCAAAAGCATCAATTAATACATGAATATGATTGGGATGATCAAGATAGATTTAATGAAGAACGAACAATATATTTTAGCCCTTCAACTTTATTAATCGAAGAACCTGAAGCGAACCTTCATCCATCTTTACAATCAAAAATGGCAGAATTATTTATTGATGCTGCCTCAAGGTTCAATATTCAGTTTCTTATAGAAACACATAGTGAGTATCTAATTTATAAATTTCAAGAATATGTAGGTCAAAAAATAATATCTCCAAGTGAAATTAAGATGTATTACTTCAATCATCCCAATGATGTCAGAGAAGGGGTGAAAGATAAGTACATCAGTCATGTACAGATAGGTGAAGACGGTAGTGTTGATTATGACAAGTATTTTGGGAAAGGATTTTTTGACGAACAGACTAATTTGAAACTAAGTTTGTTAAATATTCAAAGAGATAGATTTTTACATGACTTTGATGAATTAAAAAAGAATAAAGAAGAGTATGAAAATAAAATAACTGAATTAGAACAAAAAATTGACGATTATATTAATAAATTGGACATCCAGATGTATCAAACGGTTATAAATACTCGGTTTGATGTTTCCAAAATATCCTCAATTAGTGCTAAATATTTGTCTTCTGGTCAACTTTTACTTAATACAATTCATGAATTAAGCGATTTCTCACCAGTCATAATTCAATATGGGAGAACTATAGAGAATGAGCTAAAGGAGATTTTTATTGCAATTGGAATTACAGATGTTAAAAAATTAATGCTTGGAAAATTTCAAGGCTCTCTTGAAAAATATAAAACAGGAACAACAACTCAAAGTCCATTTAGTAATAATGAATTAGTCCAATTACCCTCAGAAATGTCGAACAGATTTGAAAATCCCCAAAGTTTAAAAATTGAATTACTTGAGGAAATCAGGGTTGGGAGGAATGATTCGGGGCATTCAGGACAAACAAAGACAAAACAAGACGCTATAAACTATATTGAGAAAGTTAATGAGTTTCTTGACAAATGGATATTAGAAAAAAAGTAAATAAAAGCGCATAACACATCAAACTAGTCGTAGGTTGTTTCCTACGACTCAAAATGTTAAAGAGCGTCACACTCGTACAATGTATCAGGGATAAATATTCCTTTTGCTTTGCAGCATTTTAATATATTCAATAAGCCCTTTCGAGTGTGAGGCTCTTCCTTGTTTTTGGTCTTAGAGAGCCTAAGACTAGTTGGAGTAAAAATAACTATCTAACGAGATGGTATAAGAAAATGTTGACCAGTTAGTACTATTTTTACAAATAGCTTCCTGTCGTTAAAGCTGGCCACCTACACCCTTAAATTTCTCAATAAAGGTGGTAATCTTTTGAAAAATACGCTGTTTTTTGGTCAAATACTGTGGATTTAATGGACTCATCTTGGGTAAAATAGCATTCAGTTCTGTTCCGTTTTCCGAAGCATATTCACGCTTTAAGGATGTTGTAATATATCTTTTTGCTGCTTCTACATTCAAATTCTCTTCTGTAATTAGTTCAGAAGCCTCCATTTTCTGTTTATCTTGAGCATAAGAGAAGAAAGCATCTATAATGTTTGCTTTATCTTGAATAGCATCAAGCTCTGTTTCATTAATAAAATCAACAACCAAACTTTCTTTTGCTCTATTGGCTATGCTGGCACGGATAACCCTACGAATTTCTTCTATTAACTCAACTTTATCTTTATTTTTTTTATTGTTTTCAAAAATTAACTCAAGAATATAGTCTAAGTTGATCTCTTGTGATTTAAGCAGGTCTATTTCAAACACTACATCATCCCAATCAATTTTTGATTCTTCGGTTGCTGCCCCGCTTTTTTGCTGTCTTAGCCAGTCACGAATATCATTATAAGTAGAACGATAATCTTGAACAGTTCTTTCTGCTAACAATTCAATTGCTTGCATACCAGAGATATCGTCATCCGTTACAAAATGAGTCGCTTTAAATGCCTCTACAGCTTCGGCATCATGTATATCTATTGTTTTAAGTGCTTTGACATGTGTAAATTCATCATAATTCTGTAATATGTTTTCTACACGCAAGTACTCTCCAAATAGCTTTGAGAACTCTTTTTTGTCTTTCTCCGTAACTATTTCATCAGGATTTGGAAACTTCTCATTTAATTCTTTTACAATATCGCTATAACCTCTGCGTGCTTCTCCTGTGGCAATGTCCGTAAAGCCTTCCAAATATTCTTTGTAACTCTTTTCAAGGACTACGTTTTTGGTGCTGCTATCTCCAAACAGCGTAATGGCATCAATAGTTGCTTTTTCTAAATCTCTGAAAGTAACAATATTACCAAAGGTTTTTGTGGCATCATAAATACGGTTGGTACGTGAAAAAGCTTGCATTAAGCCATGATAACGCAGATTCTTATCAACAAACAGCGTATTAAGTGTAGGGGCATCAAACCCTGTAAGGAACATACCAACAACGATGATAAGGTCAACCTCTTTACTCTTTACACGTTTGGCAAGGTCACGATAATAATCTTGAAACCCTTTACTATCAATACCATAATTCATTTTAAACATGGCATTATAGTCATTGATGGCTTTTGTTAAAAATTCCTTGGCACTGCTATCCATTGCTGAGGGTTCAAAAGTCTCATCCACGATAGTACCTATGGCATTCTGTTCTTCATTGGCTGCAAAGGAGAAGATTGTTGCTATTTTTAGTGGCTTATCGCCATCTTTTTGCAAACGGTTTAGTTCCTCATAATAACATTTGGCGGCATCAACACTACTTACTGCAAACATGGCATTAAAACCTTTGTTACTCCCTTGATTTCTATGGGTTTTTAGCCTGAAATTCTGTAAAATATATTGAGAAATTTCTTTGATACGAGCAGGATGAAGTAAAGCTGTTCTGTTTTCTGCTGCACTTAGTTTTTGCTCATCTTGTTCTGATTCTATCCCCTTAAACAGTGGACGAACATTGTTATAATCAACTTTGAATTTTAGTACCTTTTCATCTCTAATGGCATCCGTAATTACATAAGAATGTAACTCTCTACCAAATACACTTTGGGTACTCTCTGCTCCAAGAGCGTTTATTCCTGCGAAAATGGGCGTTCCTGTAAAACCAAATTGATAGAACTTTTTAAACTTCTTGTTTAAGTTCTTTTGTGCTTCGCCAAATTGTGAGCGATGGCACTCATCAAAGATGAATACTACTTGCTTTTGATAGATGTCTAAATCGCTCTCACTTTTCATGAGGTTATTCAGCTTCTGAATGGTGGTGACAATGATTTTGTTATCGTCCTTTTCAATATTCCGCTTTAAGCCTGCTGTACTGTCTGAACCGTTCACACTATCGGGCGAAAATTTCTTATACTCATTCATGGTTTGATAGTCTAAATCCTTTCTATCTACCACAAAGAATACTTTATCAATGAAACTCATTTGCGTGGCTAACTGTGCGACTTTAAAACTCGTAAGGGTTTTGCCTGAGCCTGTAGTATGCCAAATAAAACCGCCACTTTCGGTTTTGGACCAATTTTTAGCTTGATACGAACTAGCTATTTTCCATAATATTCTTTCTGTGGCTGCAATCTGATAGGGTCTCATAATTAGCAGCGTATCGCTGGTATCAAAAACCGAATAGGTGAGCAATACATTTAAAAGTGTTTGTTTCTGAAAAAACGTTGCCGTAAAGTCTTTTAGGTCTTTTATCAAGGTATTGTCAGCCCTTGCCCAGTTCATCGTAAAGTCAAAGCTGTTTTTATTTCGCTCTACAGTGTTGGCAAAATAACGGCTGTCTGTACCATTTGAGATAACAAAAATCTGTACATATTTAAAGAGAGAGTTTTTACTATTAAAACTCTCTTTAGTATAACGGTGTACTTGATTAAAAGCTTCTCGGATAGCCACTCCACGCTTTTTTAGTTCTACTTGCACTAAAGGCAAACCATTGACTAATATGGTTACATCATAACGGTTGGCTTGTGTGCCTTTTTGTTCAAATTGTGATATTACCTGTACTTTATTACGGGCAATATTCTTTTTATCAACTAAGTAGATATTTTGGATATGTCCATCATCAAATACAAAATCGTAAATATAATTATCATGTATCTTCCTTGTTTTTTCAACAAGGTTATCACTTGGCTTGTCTAAATATTCCTCTATAAATCGTTTCCATTCACTATCCAAAAAACTCATGTTGTTGAGTGCCTGTAATTGAACTCTTACATTGGCAAACATGGCTTCCATCGTGCTAAGGTCGGAGCGATATTCATAACCTTGATTCTGTAAATCTTGGATTAGCTCTTTCTCTAAAGCTGCTTCTGTTTGATAGCTAACAGATAATTCAAAAACTTCTGAAAGTTTAGTATATCTATCAAGGACTATGAAGTTATTTGATTCTGCGATGGTATTATACTGTGACATTTTATTCTGTTTCGCTATTATTAACAATTGTATTAAAGTGGTAAACGCTTTTTACTTCACTCACTAAGAAACTTAACACTCTCTTGTCATTATCATCAATAATTGAAATTTCTTCTCCATTATGTTTAGAATGACTTGAGAGATTGATTATTCGTCTATAATATGCTTCACGTGACTCTTGTGGCAAAAGGTCTTCCCATTTATTGTATCCAAGAAAGGTGGACGTTTTTTCTAAAATGTTACGAAGAAAATTATAGTGATACTTTTGAATATTCCCAGAAGCTATTGCCTTTTCAAGTTCAGATAAAAGAAAAAGATGATAAGAAAAAGGTGAGTCTTTGGGCTGGACATCAAGTGAAAAAGTACCATCACTCAATTTTTCTAATCGTTTCTTTTCACAGTGTTTGGGTTTGTAACCAAAACGAGAATCAGCATTGTTAAATTCATTGAATAGCACATTATAAAATAAAGGATTGTGTGTTGTAATAATGAATTTTAATTCCGAAGTGCTTGACTTAATTAACTCCGCAATATTTACAGCCAATTCAATTAGATGTGTATCATCTAGTGAACTCACGGGGTCATCAATAAACACATATTTTAAATTGTCAAACTGATTGGTGGCTCGTTCGTCTGGTTCTGGAACGTTTAAAATCTCAACAATTTGTTCAAGTAGGCTGTAAAATACACACCAAATAAAATTACTTTCTTCTCCTTTAGATATTTTTACATTATTAACACTTTGGTCATCACCTCGTTCTATTGAAAAGGTTACCTCAGAAAAATCTGAGCTGAATCTTGGTGTTAAGAATTGATTAGTATAATGTTGAAAGTTAGAGACGATGTTACTATCAAGACCTTGGTCTTTAAGAAAACCGAGAGCTAAATTAGTAAAACCATTGGGACGTATGGTAAGTTTTCTAATTAGGTCAGTATCCAAATCATTATCCCAGTAGAACAAGTCTTCTGTAAACGCATTGTAGTACATTATTTTAATACTTGATTCTTTTTGTTCTTCTGTATCAGTCTCTTTGGGAGCTAACAATTCTTTAAATTCACGTGATAAGCGTGTTTTTCCTGTGCCGTTAAATGCGTAGATTAACTGCACTTTTTTTGTAGAATTCTTTAGTTCCTTTGCTATTTCGGTTAATGACTGACCCATATTATACTTTTAAATTACTCTTTTGGAAAAGTTAATAATAAATCTCGATAATACTCATACTGCTGCTTCCGTAAGGCTATCTCTTTTGGCAATCCTTCACTGATTGAAGTAGTGAGGGTATCGAATTTGTCAAGAATGGAAACGATACGAGTTTGTTCTTCTAGTAGTGGAACGGGGATAGGAAATTTAAGAAACATAGGTTTTCTCATGGATGTAACAGAGGAGCTAACAGAAGTTTTCTCTATGTAAGAATAGAAATTAGCTACGATATAATGATAAACATACCTTGGACTAATTTCTTTTACATTCGGTACAATCCTATAGGCTCTTTGGTGTAGTGCATATTTACCAACAGCCCAATGAAAAACCTTACCAACTCCCACGCCATCTCCTGCCGTAATAATGGACGTTTCATCAAAATCATATGTGTCCAACCTCAAAGGCGTAATACCTCTTGCATAAAAGATATAATCTCCATCAGGAATAGCATCTTGAGTATCATGACTACCTGTGCCAATGAAGGCTACCTCCCCCAAAGTTTTCCACTCCACTTCTCCCTCTTCAAAGCTTAGCAATTGCTCTCGATAATACTCATACTGCTTTTTACGTGCTGTAAGCTCTGCTGTAAGCTCTGCTGTAAGCTCGGAAAAAGTATCAAGAATACGAACAATTTTTTGTTGAATTTCAAGTGATTTTTTCGGATTTTCTGGGCATGGAATGGGAATAGGAATTTTTTCAATAACTGGTGCATCTAATGTAGGAATACCAGCTTTTCTAACTCTGGATTGTAAGAAATGTTGCTCCCCGATTAGAAAGTAATAAAGAAATTTATTGTTTAACTTTTCTGAATGTTCAATACTATAACAACCATCAGAAGACCAAAAGTCAACATCACTATATCCCACAGTACCTGCTGAAGCTCCAACATTTATTATCATTACGGAATTTGCGGGTCTATTTTTTTGTTCGTAATAACCCAAAGGCTCCAAACCTCCATGAAAAACAGGAAACTTCTTATCACTTGATAGTTGCTCTCTAGTCAATCTTCGTCCACGAAGTACATTTGTTACCTCCCCCAAAGTTTTCCACTCCACCTCAACTCCTTCTAATAATTTATCTAAATAGCTCATGCTTTTATTATCGTAATAATTAGTTGTTATAGGCTTTTATTTCATTTACCAACAAGTCTTGCAATTGGTCTTTTGGTAATAAAAGCTGATATTCTGCCACGCCAATAGGTTTATTGATGTCTTGGAGGGCAATTTCTACATCTAAATGGTCTTTATCGGCACAAAGAATAATTCCGATAGAATTATTTTCGGTTTCGCCCTTCTCCAATTTATCAAGTAACGACAGGTATAAATTCATTTTGCCTACATATTCGGCTTTAAAACTGCCTATTTTTAATTCAACAGCTACCAAACTTCGCAAACCACGATGAAAAAAAAGCATATCCACAAAATACTCTTTGTTATTGAATTCTAAGCGGTATTGGTTGCCGATAAACGTAAAGCCTTTGCCTAATTCTAAGACAAAGTTTTTGATTTTTTCTACCAATCGTTTTTCCAACTCCGTTTCTTTTACTTTCTCGGTAATGCCCAAAAAGCCAAGATTATAACGGTCTTTAAACACTTCGTTGGCATAATCTGCATCAATGGCGGAAAGTGTTTCATTAAAATTGTGTGATTTAATTTGTGTTTGATGATGGCTGAAACTATCCATTTTGATGGCATTGAGCAACCAGTCTCTGCTCCAGCCTTTGCTTATTGCTTCGTTGGCATAAAAAAGTACAGCTTCGAGCGACTGAACCTTATTGATTAACAACAAATTATGCCCCCATGGCAAAACTGCTACAGCTTGTAGCAGTTTTTGGTCTGCTTGATAGTAACGCTCATAAAATAGTTTCATATTCCACAAATTGCGGGGCGATAAGCCCATATCGGGAAATTCTTTTTTGAGGTCAACCGAAAGTTGATTGACCACAGCACTACCGTAACCTTCGGCTAGTTGTTTTTCAGCAATCAACTTACCAAGATTCCAATAAATAGATTGTGCGGCACTGTTTAATTGTTTGGCTACTATTATTCTGGTTGTACGAATTTGCTCAACCGCTTGTTTCAAAATACTTTCGTATTCTTCCTTATTTAGGCTTATTTCTTGGCTCATCGTTTAACCTTCAATTTCGTTTATAATGGCATCGATACTGCTACGTAGTGCATTTATTTTCTCTACGGTTGTGGCAATCTCTGCGTTTAATTGTACAATATCTACTTTCTCACGGGTATCTTTTGTTTCTATATAAGAGCTTACCGAAAGGTTATAATCGTTTGCTGCAATGATGGCATTGTCAATAGATTTTGCTACGTGTTCAACATCTTCTTTACTATCAAACATTGCCATAATCTTTTCAATGTGGTCATCATTAAGCACATTGTTGTTGGTGGCTTTTTTGAAGAAATCTTCACCACTTACATCAATAAACTGCGTTTTAGTATCAGGCTTACGCTTTGAAAGTACCAGAATAGTAACAGCGATAGAAGTACCAAAGAAAAGGTTGGGAGCTAAAGAGATAACAGTTTCTACAAAGTTATTGTCAACCAAATACTTTCTAATCTTCTGTTCAGCCCCACCACGGTAAAAGATACCCGGAAAGCAAACCAAAGCCGCCCTACCTTTACCAGAAAGATAACTAAGTGCATGCAATACAAAAGCAAAATCGGCTTTAGATTTAGGAGCAAGCACCCCAGCAGGAGCAAAACGGTCGTCATTAATCAACGTAGGGTCACCGTCACCAATCCATGGTATAGAGTAAGGCGGATTAGAAACAATGGCATCAAAAGGTTTATCATCACCAAAGTGTGGGTCTGTGAGCGTATTACCGAGGGCAATATTAAACTTGTCGTAGTTGACATTGTGCAAAAACATATTCATACGAGCCAAGTTATAGGTCGTATGGTTTATTTCCTGCCCAAAGAAGCCTTCTTCAATAAGATGGTTATCAAAGTGTTTTTTGGCTTGCAACAATAAAGAGCCCGAACCCGCCGCAGGATCGTATATTTTATTGACGGTGGTCTGCTTGTGCATGGCTAATTGTGCAATCAGCTTTGATACACTTTGTGGCGTAAAAAACTCACCCCCCGATTTCCCTGCATTAGCGGCATAATTAGAAATTAGAAATTCATAAGCATCGCCAAAAAGGTCTATTTGGCTATCTTCAAAATTTCCAAAATTCAGTTCAGCAACTCCTTTGATAACCGCTGCCAAACGGCTGTTTTTATGTTCAACGGTATTGCCAAGCCGTGTACTTGTCGTATCAAAATCAGCAAATAATCCTTTTATATCTTCTTCAGAAGGATAACCGTTTGCTGAACTTTCGATGGCATCAAAAATATCTTTTAAGTCGGTATTAAGATTAGTATTGGTATTGGCAGTTTTAGCGATATTTACAAAAAGTTGACTGGGATAAATAAAATACCCTTTTGTTTTGATGGCATCATCTTTTATATCGGGCATTATAATTTCATCAGATAAGTCGGCATATTTGATACTGTCATCACCGCCTTCAATATAATTAGTAAAATTTTCACTGATAAATCGATAGAATAGCGTTCCTAATACAAACTGTTTAAAATCCCACCCATCCACTGAGCCACGTACCTCGTTGGCTATTTTCCATATTTTAGCTTGTAATTCTGCTCGTTGATTTGTACTTATCATTTTTTAATAAATCTTTTGGGTTTAATCTCTCTTCCAATACTTCTTTCATGCTCTTCATGTCTGTTTGAAAAATGGTCGCTAAGATAGACCTAATATTTTAACTATCTCCTTTTGCAATATGAAATTAATGGAATTATTGTCAATCTCAAACTGACCCTAGGTTGCTTCCTACGACTCAAAATGTTAAAGAGTGTCACGATCGTACAGAAGCCGATGAAGCTCCTAACAAACCGCACTTGAAAATATTTCCTCTTTCCATCAGCATTTTTTGTGTCGTTTACGTAGCTACTAAGCCATATTGAATTAAGTCATCAGAATCACCTATTTAGAAATCCTGCTACATGAAAATGCAGGTTCTGTCATCACAAGTTCCCCCTTTCCTAAACGCTTTTTCCATTGGCTTCCACATAGGCTTTTATTCAAGAGCCAGATGCTGTTTTGTCCCATTTCAAGAGCAAAGGTATGAACGTGTTCTTAACCCAGAAACAAGGTCAAGCCTTGTGTTTGCCCAAAAAATCTCCACCCATGCGGGTCGTATTTATTTGGTAAAACCTTGTTCCTGCTAAACACTAACCTTTTATGCTCATGAAACGAAACAAAGCATACTCCGGCTCTTTACACGAATAAAAAAAATGTCAGACATGAAAATATACAGTATTGAAAATGGCAATAAAGAGAAACGAAACAGCACCACCTCTCATTGCCGAATAAATCTAAATAAATCACATCAAATTCAATAATATAAAATATGGCAAATTGGTGCAGTAATATGGTTGTCTTCGAGGGAAGTACCGAAGCAATCAAACAGATACAACAGCTTTTCGAAGCAATGAAGGAAAACGAAGAGAAAACCGAAAAAGGGCAACTACCCGACTTTACAGACAATACTAACGGAGGTTATTTTTTCAATATCTATTGGAACGAGGGAGACGAAGGCATATTTCAGTATGAGACAAGATGGGCACCCAATTCCGAAATATTAAGAACGATAGCAGAACGGTATCTTTTGAACTTTACTCATGACTATGAGGAAATGGGCAACAATATATACGGTAGAGCAAGTTACCAAAATGAAATACTGGACGATGTATGTTTAAGCGATGAAGAATTGGAATTATTTTCGTTTGACGAAGAAACTGATACCTATCATTTTGAAGGAGAAGTCTACGAAATTGAATATGAGATATTGGAAATTCTTCTGGAACGAAAACTATCTTTCTGAAATTAACAGATTTAAAGGTTTGTTGCCTCAATGTAACAAACCTTTAAAAGCTATAATTGCTCTAATGTATAGCATACCAATTAGTTTTAACTTGATTAAGAATATCTTTCTACCACAGTCTGGCAGATTTTACCAGAAAAAAAATTTGATGGATTCAAACCACGTTTAAGGAGGCGGAACTTTATCAACTCTTTACTTAACATAATAATAATTATATAACTTTTATGAATGAATAAAATAAGATATAAAAGTTGTAAAAATAAAAAATCTGAATGGAAGCTATTAAACTATTTTCATAGCAACGTTTTGATAAACACATAAATATTTTATACGAATCTCAAAATATGTAAATTTTCTCAAACCCGAAAATTATATAAAACAAACACCTCAAAATATAACACCTTGAATACAAGGTTATTAGTATCTTTGCGTTTTAGTAATTGAAAATGAAATCACGTTTGACTCGCATATTTTGTTTGCTCATGGCAATGCAGGTACTTTTCATGAGTACGGGCTTTTCCATGATTGAACATTATTGTAAGCTAAAAGGCAAACAAACTTTCATTTTTTCTTCTCCTCCTAAGTGTTGTTTCAACAAAATTAAGCACGAAAGAAAGTCTGGAAATTCGTTTTTGAAGAGAGCGAAATGTTGCAATGAACAAACGACTCTTCTCAAAATAAATCCTAATGCTTCACAAGGGCATGAAATTGCACAAGAATTTCAAACTCCCAATTGGATTGCCATTACTCCAAAGGTATTGTCTTTTTCAACTTGGGTGTCCGCAGCCGTATCTTTCCAAGTTCCTCATTTCCATAGTCCCGCACCCCCACTTTCAGGGCGTAGCCTTCTCATTTTTATCCAATCGTTTCTGATCTGATACAGTTTATTAAAATTGTAAGTTGTCTCTATGCTTTTGCATGAAGGCAATTCAATTTTATGACAAACTGTATTTTTTTATGTCTTTATTTATCGTAATGCCAGTTTTAATCTGAAAATCAATTTTCTATTTTCAGCCATTTGCATTCGATAATCAAATGTATTTTACAGAAACAAGCATGATTTTATATATCAAAAACATGGTTTGCGAAAGGTGTAAAATGGTAGTGGCAGACCTCTTTAAACAAATCAATATTGTACCCATTAGGATAGATTTGACCGAAGTTGAGATTTCGGAAGAACTGACCGAAGCCCAAGAAAATACGCTTCGCAATGGTTTGGAACGAGTTGGATTTGCAATATTAGATGATAAACGAGGTCAAATAATTGAGAAAATCAAAACAACTATCATTGAATTAGTCCAACAACAACCCGATGTTTTACGGAAAATTAATCCATCGTTATACATTGCTGAAAAAGTAGGAAAGGAATATAAATACCTAACTACACTATTTTCGGAAGTCGAAGGAAATACGATTGAGCATTATTTGATTCATCAAAAGATTAAGAAAGTCAAAGAATTATTGATTTATGACGAACATTCTTTGAGTCAAATAGCGGATGCTTTGCAGTATAAAAGTGTACAACATCTTTCGATGCAGTTCAAAAAAATAACGGGTTTAACCCCGAGTCAATTTAAAGAATCAAAAAAGCGTGAACAACATAATTAGTTAAACTTCAAACAAAACAAGTACATGAAAAAGTTAATTATTCCCATTTTTGCTATCACTTTGGGCGGTTGTATGAATATGAATTCAGACCAACCACAATTAAATATCAATTATCCAGCCGCTTACGTGGTCAATGGAGAAAGTAGTACCGTTTCTGTGATTAATCTGAATACTAATGAAGTGGCGGATTTGGTGCAATTAACGGATGGTACAGGTACTCAGATGCAAGGAATGAATATGGGAAAATCGCTTGCTTTTCCCCATCATATCTATTTGAATGCCTCAAAAACGCAGGTAGCGATTGCCGCCCCAGGTATGGATTTAAGTGCTGGGCATACGGGCGGTATGGCGGGTATGACAGGAAAAATTGCGGTATTAGATGCGACAACGGGTGTGAACGTAAAGATTGTTGAAACGCCTATTATGAATCACAACGCTATTTATTTCGACGGACGGGAAAGAAATATGGACTTCTCAAATGGATGAAGTTGGTAAAGTATTGGTGTATGATGCTACTACCTTTGCTTTGAAAAATACGATTATGGTAGGAAAAGAGCCAGCCGAAGTAACATTTTCTAATGATGGAACGGTTGCTTTTGTGGCTAATGGAATGGATAATTCAGTTACTGCCATCAATCCAACCACCAAGGCAATTTTAGCTACAATTCCAGTTGGGATGAATCCAGTTGGTGCATGGATTGGTTCGGATAATCGTATGTACGTGGATAATGAAGATGGACAAACCGTTTCAATTATTGACGTAAAAACCTTGAAAGTAGTTGAAACCGTGGCGTTAGGTTTCATGCCAGGTTATGTGGCTTATCAAGGAGATATGAAAGAAATGTGGGTAACAGACCCAATGGCTGGGAAAGTGCATTGGTGGACAAAAGATGCTTCTGGAAAAATGATTCATTCGGGGGCTTTTGCCACGGCGGCGGGAACTCATGCAGTCGCTTTTAAAGATATGACGACGGCTTATGTAACCAATCAAGAAGCCGCCAGTGTTTCGGTGGTGGACGTAATGACACACAAAGTAACAAAAACCATTTCGGTAGGTAAAAAACCCAATGGGATTGTGATTAAGTAAATTTTGCTATTATAAATAATTTTAATATTTCAAATCAATTAAACAATCAAAGTAATGAAAAAAATCACAATGTTATTCGCATTAGTATTGATAAGTTCGTTATCAATATTTGCTCAAAAGGAGAATCACAAACATTCTTCGCCACATGGTGGAATTGTAAAATCGGCAGGTGACTATCATCTGGAAATAAAGACAAGTAGTGGAATGTTAATGGTGTATCTTTTAGACGGAAACGAAAAATCATTGGCTATTGGAAATGCCACAGCTAATGCAACCTTGCAAACCGAAGATGGACAAGTAGTAACGTTAGCACTCCCTTCAAACAAGAAAGATGGTTTTATGGCAATGATAGATAAAAATAAAAAATTTCATAAAGCAATCATTACGGTAAGTTTTAACGGCAAAACTGCCAATGCTACTTTTGACCTTGTTGAAGATGGACACAGTGAACACAAACACTAATTTATACAACAGACAACAAGTCTAATACTGTTTCAAGATTAAATCAAATGCAAAAAATACTCATTTTTTTATTCAGTATGTCAACGCTCAATGGTTTTGCTCAAAAACCATTGAGCGAACAGGAAGCCATTGAAGCCGCTCTTAAAAATAGTGCTGCCCTGAGAGCTTCGGGTTTAGTGATTCGTCAGAATAACGAATTATTGAAAAGTGCCAAGAATTTTAAAAATCCTGATGTTATTTTGGAAAGTCCAACGGGGGAGTTTTACACAATTGGTGTAACACAAACCCTTGATTATCCAACAGTTTATAAAAAGCAAAGTCTTCTCCAAAAGCAACAGATTATTTTATCCGAAAAGGAAAAAGTAATTACCGAAAATGATATAAAATTTAGGGTTAAAAGCCTATATTTAATTTTACAATACAGCGAATCTTTGGTAAAATTATATCAGTTTGAAGATAGTTTGTACGCCCAAATCACACAAAGTTCATCACGTCAGTTTGAGGCAGGTCAGATTGATTATTTAGCAAAAACCTTTGCCGAAAGCCAGTCTGGGGAAATTCGTAATAAATTAGACCAATCACGAGCCGATGTACTGACCAACGTTAAGCAACTTCAACAGCTTTTGGGAATAACGGACAATATTACTTCGACTAACATTCAGCGAAATACGATATTATCCCCCATTAATTTTGAGGAAAATACATTTCCCGAAAATCCATCCATTGCCGTTTTCAAACAAACCGAAGCAATCAATAAAAACTTGATTGAATTGGAAAAAGCCAAGGCAATGCCAGGATTAATCGTGGGTTATTTTAATCAAGGACTGAGAGATACACCCGCCTATTTAAGATTTAGAATTGGATTGAGTGTACCACTTTGGCAAGGTCAGTATAAAAGTCGTATTAAGGCAGCCCAAACGGGATTTGAACTTGCCCAAGAACGTACCAACGCCCAAAAGCAAATTCTTTCAATTGATTTGCAACAAGCACAGGGCGATTTCCAAAAGTATAAACAAGCCCTTGACTATTACGAAACCAAAGGATTGAAACAATCCGAAGAAGTTATTTCAACCGCTACCCGACTTTTTAAGACAGGACATAACGATTATCTGAGTTTTCTGAGAACGCTCAGCGATGCTTATACCATTAAACAACGCTACATTGATGCTTTACGCAATCATAATCAGACGATATTAAACATCAATTATTTATTAGGAAACCAATGAAAAAATCCATTTTAACAAACCTACTTCTTCTCTTTTTGGTATTAGGCAACTTGCAAAAAGTGAATGCTCACGGAGGCGAAGACCACGGAGCGGCAAAAGCTCCATCGGGAGGCGTGAAAGCGTATTTTTCGAGCCAAGCGGTTTCCGAAAAATACGAATTGATATTGAAATTTGAACCTTTGGAAGCGGGTGAAGCGGGCAAATTACGCTTGTATATCAACGACTTTAACACGAATCGTCCGATTGAAAAGGCGACCTTAAAAATTTCAAGCCCCGAAGATGCTAACATAAAATTTGAGATAAAACCTAATGGAAAAGGCGTTTACGAGATTTCGGGAGTGTTTCCAGCCAAAAAGAAATATTCATTATCGGTTAGTATCGATGCGGAATCAGGGGCGGATTTGTTTTCACTTCAAGATATTGAAATTGGAAAAGAATTACCGAAACCAAGTGCAGAAACGGAGGGTATTTCTTCGGCACATTGGTACGAAAAACCGTATTTTTTAGTCGGTGCGGGTTTACTTATTGGAATGTTATTGATGTTTTTATTGAGTAAAATTAGGAATAAAAAAGCCGTCATTGCATCTATCATTGTCATTTGTTTATTGCCAACTGCCAACTGGCAAAAGGCACTCGCTCACGGAGATGAAGGGGCAGGTAGTAGCACAGGAGGGGCATTATCAAACGCTTTTGAAGTACCCAAAGAAACCCAATTTTTGTTTGAAGTATTGACCCAAAAAATCGGTAACGGAGAATTTACCGAAAGCCAAAAACTCTTTGGAACGGTAATGCCTTCTCAAAATGGACAAGCATTAGTACAAACCCCACAAACGGGTAAAATTGTATCACTAAATGCCAGAGTAGGGCAAAGAGTAAGCAAAGGGCAAACCTTGGCGGTCATTGAACAAAATATTGATGCTTCTACCCAAGTGAGTTTCCAAGCGGAACGTAACAATTTAGAAGCGGAATTACAAGCCGCCAAACGGGAATATGACCGTCTGAAAGGAATCGAAGATATTGCCGCTAAAAAAGATGTTTCCGAAGCCGAAGCCCGTTACCAAAAAGCCCAACAAAATTTAAAAGTATTCAAAAATGTTGGTTCAGAAGGCAATGGAAGCTCAAAACTAATTGCCTTAAAATCACCCATCAGTGGAACAATTGGCAATTTTAACTTCTCGTTGGGTTCAACGGTCAATATTGGCGATACTATTTTTACGGTTATAAATTTAGCGAAAGTTTACATCGAAGTTCAGGTGTATGACAAAGATGTAACCTTGGTAAACGGAGCTAAAAAGTTTACGGCAGAATGTAGTAACGATTCTCATAAAACGGCACAACTCAGATTGATTGCCCCAGCTTTAACGGTAAACCCAACCAATCAATCACAGCGAGTTTTGTTTGAATTGGATAATCCTACGGGAGATTTCAAAATTGGCGAGTTTGTCAATATTCGAGTTTTTGCGGGGCAACCCGTTCGAGGAATCACCATTCCGAGCTCTGCCATTAGTGAAATTAACGGTAAACCCGTAGTATTTCTAAAAGATTCGCCCGAAGGTTTTAGTGTGGCTTACGTTTCAACGGGCAATGATAATGGAGAATACACCATCATCAAAAAAGGCATTGAAGAAGGCGAAAGAGTGGTAATTAACGGAACTTACCAACTGAAAATGATTTATCAAAATCAATAATAATTTATAATTTAAACAATTCAAAAAATGAAATCAATCCAAATCCTTGCTACATTTTGCTTAATCGTAGCGGTCTCAACGAGTAATGTTTTTGCCCAAAAAGCAAAGGGAAAAGCCAAAATTAAAAAAGAAGTAACATCGGCGGTTTATGCCTGTTCGATGCACCCCAACATGACGGGTAAAAAAGGCGATAAATGCCCAACCTGTGGCATGGCGTTAGTTCCAAAGAAAGCCGAAGCTAAAAAAGAGGTTGCCGCAGTCGCTTACATTTGTCCGATGAAATGCGAAGGTTCAGCCAGCGATAAGCCAGGTGATTGCCCAAAATGCGGAATGAAATTAGTGGCAGCAACCGAAAAAAAAGATGAACATTCAGGTCATAATCACAAGTAAAAAAATCAAATAATTAACAAACAAAATATCATGAAAAAAGGAGTAAAGTTTTTAGGTTTCGCATCGCTAATGATTAGCAGTATTCTGTTTTTAGGTTCATGCGGTAATGCCACAAAATCAGAAGGTTCAAAAGATTCTACGATGGCAAACATGGAAGGAATGGAAAACCACGATGAACACAGTGGTGGCGAACACACGTATGCTTGTCCGATGCACCCCGAAGTTACGGGCAAAGAGGGCGATAAATGTCCCAAATGCGGAATGAAATTGGAGCATAACGATAATGCAGGGAAAGGAAATGGCAACACCTACAAAATGGAATTTAAGGCAAATCCTACCACCGTGGAAGCTGGAAAAGCCGCCATGTTATCATTTACGCCTAAAATCGTAGGAAAAGAAACCGAATCCGTACCGTTAGATGTCCACCACGAGAAGAAATTACACCTGATTGTGGTTTCAAAAGACCTTTCCTATTTCAATCATATTCACCCTGAATATAACGCATCGGGAAGTTATGATATTTCGGTTTTGGCGAAAGGAAAAGCCTACACCAATGGGGCAGGACATAATGAAACGGTTTTTGAAAAAGGGGGAGATTATATGCTTTTTGCCGATTATTTCCCATCGGGTGGTAACAATCAATTGGAGAAAATTAACTTAAATGTGGGCGGAAGTGCTTATACGCCTGTAACGTATTCAGCCCCAAGATTGGCTTCAACCGTGGACGGTTATACACTTACACTCGTGCCAGAAGGTGGTAAATTTGAAGTGGGTAAATTGGCACATATCGAAGGCGTTTTAACTCAAAATGGAAAGGCAGTTGATGCTGGCACTCTTGAAAATTACTTAGGAGCAAAAGCCCACATGGTCGTAATTGGCATAGAAGAAAAGCAATACCTACACGTTCATCCAGAAGTGGTGAATGGAAAATTTGACCTACACACCACTTTTGAAAAAGCGGGTGTTTATCGTGGTTGGGTACAATTTCAATCTAACGGTAAGGTACATACGGCAGATTTTGTGATTGTCGTGCAGTAAAAGAGTGTTATAAATACTAACGAAAATATCTAATAAATATCAAAAAAAATGCTTAATAAACTCATTCAATTCTCCCTTCATAACCGCTTATTTGTGGTGGCTTTTGCCGCTTTGATTATGGTTTATGGAGTCGTTACGATTATTAATTTGCCCGTTGATGTACTGCCCGACTTAAACCGTCCGAGGGTAACTATTTTCTTGGAATCTAACGGGTTAGCTCCCGAAGAAATAGAAACCCAAGTGATTTTACCCGTAGAAACTTCTTTGAATGGGGCTCCTGGGGTTGAAGTCGTGAGAAGTAGTGCGGCAATTGGTATCGGAATGGTGTTTGTTGAGTTTGATTGGAAAACAGACGTGTATCGTGCAAGGCAGTTGGTGGCTGAAAAATTACAGACTGTCCAACTGCCCAACGGTATTACGCCCGTGATGGGTCCGATAAGTTCGGTCATGGGACAAATTATGTTGATTGGGGTGAGTAGCGATACCACCAGCCCTGCTGATTTACGCACCCTTGCGGATTTTACGATTCGTAGAAGATTAATGAGTATCAAAGGGGTGTCGCAAGTAATTCCCATCGGTGGGGAACGTAAGCAATATCAAATCTTAATTTCGAGCGACAAATTAAGACAATATAACCTCTCCGTTGATGATATTGATAATGCTCTACTACTCACCAATCAGAATACAACGGGTAATTTTTTCAATCGTTTTGGCTCTGAGGTACTTATCAGAAACGTAGGTAGAGCCAATACCTTAGCGGATTTAGCCCAAACCGTAGTAGGCAACAAAGACGGTTTACCCGTGATACTTTCGCAAGTGGCAGACGTGAAATTTGGTTCAGCCCTCAAACGGGGTGATGCCAGTATTAATGCCAAACCTGCTGTAATTTTAACGGTTGAAAAACAACCAGGTGCCAATACCGTTCAACTAACCGATGAAGTTGAAAAAGCTCTTTTAGAATTACAAACCACTTTGCCGAAGGACGTAAAATTAAATTCAAAGATTTTCCAGCAAAAAAACTTTATTGTCAATTCGTTAAAAAACGTAGAAGAAGCCCTCAGAGACGGTTTTATTCTCGTAGTTATTATTTTATTTTTATTTTTACTAAATTTCCGCACCACCATTATTACGCTAACCGCCATTCCTTTATCGTTGGTGATTTCGGCAATTATTTTCAAAGCTTTTGATATTTCCATTAACACCCTTACGCTTGGAGGATTAGCGATTGCCATTGGTGAATTGGTGGATGATGCCATCGTGGACGTAGAAAACGTCTTCCGAAGATTGAAAGAAAATAGCCTTTCCCCAACGCCACAACCTATCTTACAAGTTATTTACCACGCCAGTTCTGAGGTCAGAAACTCCATTGTTTACGCTACTATCATTGTTGTATTAGTGTTTTTGCCTTTGTTTTATATGCAAGGAATCGAAGGCAAAATCTTTGCTCCTTTGGGCATTGCCTATATCACTTCTATTGTTGCATCGTTGGTGGTTTCGCTTACGCTTACCCCCGCTTTGTGTAGTTATTTGTTGAATAATGTTAAAACTCACGAAGAAAAAGACAGTATTTTAGTTCGTTTTCTGAAACGCCAAGATACTAAACTCCTGCATTGGGGTTTGGCAAGACCTAAATTTATTATTGGCGTTGCCGTATTGTTAATTGTGGCAGCCGCTGGCATTGTTCCCTTTTTCGGAACGGAATTTCTACCACCTTTCAACGAAGGCTCATTCACGATAAATTTCTCCACCCCTGCGGGAACGTCCTTGGAAGAAAGTAATCGCATTGGAACGATGGGCGAAAAATTGATGCTTAGAGTGCCAGAAGTGGAATACGTAAGTCGCAGAACGGGACGGGCAGAATTGGATGAACACGTTGAACCCGTCAGTAATTCAGAAATTGAAGTAGAATTAAAAGATAATAATAAACGTACCAGAGACGAAATTTTGGCGGATATTAGAAAGGAATTGACCATTTTGAAAGGGGTTTCGGTAAACGTTGGACAACCCATTTCCCACCGACTTGATCATTTGCTTTCGGGGGTTCGTTCACAAGTTGCCATCAAATTATTTGGACCAGACTTGAATGATTTACGGTTAAATGCAGGAAAAATTAAGCAAGTGGTGAGTAGTGTTCAGGGAGCAGTTGATGTGCAAATTGAAAAACAAGTGCTTGTTCCTCAATTACTTATCAAAGTCAATCGAGAGGCTTTGCAGCGTTACGGCATTCAAGCGGGGAAGGTTTCTGAAATCTTGGAAACTTTTTACAACGGTAAAGTTGAAGGGCAAATTTTGGATGGTCAAAAAACCTTTGATATACTCCTCAGAACCACCGATGAAGAACGAAGCAATATTGAGAAAATTAGAAATACGCAAGTCAGTACGGCTAACGGAAACACCATTCCACTTTATCAAATTGCCAATATTGAAGCGACCAATGCCATCAATTCGATTTACCACGAAAATACCCAGCGAAGAATCGTAATTTCTTGCAATGTTCAAGGACGGGATTTAGGAAGTACGGTAAAAGAAATTCAAGCAAAAATTGGTAAAGAAGTAAAACTACCATCGGGTTTTTATGTGCAGTACGGCGGACAATTTGAGAGCCAACAAGAAGCCTCTAAGCTCATTGGTTTGCTGAGTATTTTTGCTTTGGCGGGTATATTTTTGGTGCTTTACAGTCATTTCAAATCTTCCCGAATTGTTTTACAAATTATGCTAAATGTGCCATTGGCGTTGATTGGTAGCGTTATTGCCGTAATCTTAACGGGCGGAACGTTCTCTATTGCTACATTGGTAGGTTTTATTACCCTCACGGGAATTGCCTCACGAAACGGCATTATGATGATTTCGCATTACATTCATTTGATTGAGCAAGAAGGTGAAACGTTTTCGGCTCACATGATTATTCGAGGTTCGTTGGAAAGACTCGTCCCCGTTTTAATGACTGCCTTAGTAGCAGCTTTGGCATTGATTCCGCTCACCTTAGACGCTCAGGCATCGGGTAAAGAAATATTATATCCCGTGGCAACGGTCATTTTGGGAGGATTAATTTCGAGTACCCTTTTAGACATGATTGTTACGCCCGTGGTATTTTATCAATTTGGCGAAAAGGCATTGGAAACCTATTTCAAGAATAAAAAACAACAAGAATTTTAACCACAAGATTGATAATGAAAAAAGTAGAACTTCATCGAAAAGTCAGAAAAACGCATCGTTGGTTAGGGCTAATCTTAGGAATCCAGTTTTTATTTTGGACGATTGGCGGTTTGTATTTCAGTTGGTCGAACATGGATGAAGTACACAGCGACCACCAAAAGGCTCATATCCATCCGCTTGCGGCAGATATTCAATTGGTTAGTCCCCAAGAAATTATCCAAAAAATCAAGCAAAAAGACAGTATTACTTCCGTTTATGACATTCGATTGATTCAGATTTTGGATAAGCCCGTTTATCAAATTACTTATTCAAAAGGGCATAATGATAGAAAAAAAATACAGTTAGCGGATGCAAACACAGGAGAATTACGCAATACACTTTCTAAAAAAGAAGCCGTTGAAATAGCTCAAAAAGCCTTTTCTGATAATGCCAAAGTCAAACAAATCGAATACTTAACCACCACCAATGGACACCACGAATACCGTGAACAACCTTTGCCAGCTTTCGCCATCACTTTTGAACACCCTTCTAATACAACGGTTTACGTGAGTTCAGCCTTGGGAACGGTTCAGAAATTCAGAAATAACAAATGGCGAATCTTTGATTTCTTGTGGATGATGCACACGATGGATTACCAAACCCGTGATAATCTTTCCAATTGGTTACTCAGAGCCTTTTCCATTTTTGGCTTATTTACCATTAGTTCAGGCTTTATTTTATTTTTTGTTAGTAGAAAAAATCAATCAAATAAATTGGTTAAATCATGAAAAAAATTATTGTATTAAACTTCCTTTTGGCACTTTCTGCCAGTGTTTTTGCTCAACACGAAAACCATCAACCCAAAGCCGATACCAGTAAAACGGATGTAAAACCCAAAAGCCCTAAAATGACGGCAATGGCAATGGTGGGCGATAACCACGTTCATATTGATTACGGTTCGCCGAGTGTGAGAGGGCGTAATATTTGGAATGGTTTAGTTGCCTATAACCAAGTGTGGTCATCGGGAGCTCACAAAGCTACGTGGATAGAATTTGGGAAAGATGTAGTAATTGAAGGAAAACAAATTCCCAAAGGCAAATACGGATTTTTCACCATTCCAGACAAAGAAACGTGGACGTTAATTTTGAGTAAAACATGGGATATGCACTTAGCCGATGATTACAAACCCGAAAATGACATCATCCGAATCAATGTAAAACCTGTCAAAAGTGAAGAATTAGTTGAAGCCCTCACGTATGAAGTTTTACAGACCAAAACCAATGAAGGCAAGATAAAATTAAGTTGGGAATATTTGAGTGTCGAGCTTCCATTTAAGAATAAATAAGAATTACATACAATTGCAACGGAATTTACTATAAACAGTAAGTCTATTTAGTTCAAATCTGGATAAGATTTTCAAATGTTTAACTATTATTTTTTATAGCACAAAAAATAATAGTTGAGAAAATTTTATCACTAAAATCATAAATATATGTTTAAAGACTTTCCATCGCTCCATCCATTAGTAATACATTTTCCTGTGGTGCTAATTCTTATTTCAGTTGCTTTTCAGGCAATAGCAGTTTGGAATCCAAACTGGACACAAATTCGTTGGGCAACTTTACTACTCATGGCAGGTGGTTTCTTTTCTTCATTATTAGCCAGCACACTTTTCCATGCCATGATAACTCCCAATGCCCCTAAATTAGCATTAGAAACTTTTGCTAATCATGAAGAATTTGCACAATATACCCTTTGGACATCTGGGATTGTTTTGCTCTTGAAAATAGTAGGTATTTTTTACATAACTAATCGAAGGTCTTTTGAAATTTTAATTTTTGTTGGAGCAATTATAACAGCCATCTTTCTCTCAATTACTGGACATCATGGTGCGAGGCTTACGCACGTTTATGGAGTAGGTCCACAAGGTAAATACCTAATGGAAGAGCATGAGCATGGTGGAAGCAATGGAATGATGGATAATATGAAGGAAGGGGGTCTTGATAGTATGTCATCAATGAAAAACCATAATGAAAAAACTTCACTTTCTGACTCAAATAGCAAAATGCCAGAAATGGATAATATGCCAAATATGAAACTTAAACAAAGTGACAAAAACGGCAATCAAAAACTTGATATGAAGGGTATGGATATGGGAAAGGACAAGCAAAACATGAAAAGTATGGATATGGGAAAGGACAAGCAAAACATGAAAAGTATGGACATGGGAAAGGACAAGCAAAATATGAAGGGTATGAACATGGGAAAAGACAAGCAGCAGGATATGAAAGGTATGGATATGGGAAAGGACAAGCAGCAGGATATGAAAGGTATGGATATGGGAAAGGACAAACAAGACCAAGACATGAAAGGTATGGATATGGGAAAGGGCAAACAAGACCAAGACATGAAAGGTATGGATATGGGGAAAGATAAGCAGCAGGATATGAAAGGTATGGATATGGGAAACATGAAAATGCCTACAAAAAACCAAATGGATACAATTACTTTTCCAGACAATAATCCTTTGAAGAAGAAGAAACCTAATATACAATGAAAAAGATACTATTTATACTTTTGCCATTTTTGAGCAATGCACAAGTAAAGCATTCTATGCAGATGGATATGCCTAAAAATATAATTATTCAAAAAACAACCCCGTATAACACACCTTTGAAATCATTGGTTTCAACTGTCAATAGCTACAAAGGCAAAAAAGTGGAATATGATTTATATGTTAATGATACCATCGTAAACTATACGGGTAAAAACCGAAAAGCGATTGCAATAAATGGAAGTATTCCAGCCCCAACCTTAGAATTTACTGAGGGTGATACAGCTATCATTCATGTTCACAACCGTATGCACATGGAAACATCAATTCATTGGCATGGGTTGTTATTACCCAATAAAGAAGATGGTGTTCCATACCTCACTACCTCACCTGTTGAAGCAGGCGAAACATACACTTTTACTTTTCCAATCATTCAAAGTGGCACTTATTGGTATCATTCGCACACTATGCTGCAAGAACAAAATGGGCTGTACGGTTCAATAGTAATACATTCTGCAAAGCCAGAACCAAAATTGAAAGAATATGTAATGCTATTGTCAGATTGGACGGATGAAAAACCCGAACAAGCTTTAAGGTATTTGAAGAGAGGTGGAGAGTGGTATGCCATAAAAAAGGGAGCGTTACAAAGTTATGGTGAGGCTATTGCTGCGGGGTACTTTAAAGACAAAGTAAAGCAAGAATGGCAACGAATGACACCAATGGATGTATCTGATGTTTATTATAATAAATTTTTAATGAATGGTAAAGAAAAAAGTGAGTTTAAAGACGCAAAACCTGGGGAAATAATTCGACTTAGAATTATAAATGGTTCAGCATCAACTTATTTTAATCTGCAATATGGGAATAGTTATATGCGTATAATTGCAGCCGATGGTGTGAATGTCAGTCCAGTATCTGTCAATAAATTAGAAATTGCTATTGCGGAAACCTACGATGTATTGATTACCGTTCCAGAGAACGGGAAAGCAGAATTGAGAGCTACTTCTTGGGATATAACAGGCTATTCATCAGGATATTTTGGTACAGGAGCAGTCATTAGTGCTCCTGAAATTCCCAAACTTAATTATTTTAAAATGATGCGAGAGATGGGGGACATGAATATGAATGGAATGAACATGAATAGTATGAAAGGAATGAAGATGAACGGCATGAAAGGAATGGAAATGAAGGGAGATTCAAATTCTAACAAGATGGATATGAATAAAATGGACGGAATGAATATGAAGGGAGATTCAAATTCTAACAAGATGAATATGAATAAAATGGACGGAATGGATATGGGTCAAATGGATATGCCCAGCGAATTTAATTATGATATGTTGCGTTCAATTACTCCAACTACCTTAGATTCAAACTTAATACCCAGAGAAGTAAAATTAAAACTTACTGGAAATATGCTTCGATACATTTGGTCATTTGATGATAAAACTCTATCAAATTCAGACAAAATTCTTATTCGTAAAGGGGAGAAAGTTCGATTTGTGTTACAAAATACCACAATGATGCGACACCCAATGCACTTACACGGACATTATTTTCGCTTCATTAATGCCCAAGGGGAATATGCTCCATTGAAACATACCTTTGATATTAAACCAATGGAAACCATAACAATTGAGTTTGAAGCTAATGAAGAAAAGGATTGGTTTTTTCATTGTCATATTCTCTATCACATGATGAGTGGTATGGCTCGAATAGTGAGTTATGAAGGGATTGAGCAAAATCAATTTGCCAAAACAAATTACAAAAAATTAAAAAAAGAAGATAACGCCCTCTATCCTTGGTACGACTTATCGGTACACTCACAAGGAGCTTGGCTGAGTGGTAATGTTTCCAACAATAAAAATGCCTTAGAATTTGAAGGACGGGTAAGTTGGGATGGTAATTTTGAAACGGAAACTCATTTACTCAGATATATTGATAAAAGACAATTTTTGGCGTTTTATATTGGATATGATACCCGAGCAAATAAAACATTACCGCTTTATAATGAATCTAATACGAAAGACAATCGAAATGTTTTTGATGCAGGGGTCTATTATTTGTTACCTATGTTGGTTCGTTCAGAATGGCGAATAGACCACACAGGAAAGGTTCGCCTTCAATTAGAGAGAAGAGATTTACCATTAAGTAATAATTTTTTCTTCGATTGGCGAGTCAATACTGATAAAGAATATACCGTTGGTTTTAGGTATATGGTAGCAAAACCAATCTCAATAAGTACCAATTATGATAGCGATTACAAATGGGGAGTTGGATTAACGTGGCATTATTAAAAATAATGAACTAAGTTTTCCATGAACCATATACAAATGAGGTTTATAATTGGTACAATCAAAACGCAAAACTCACATGAACATTTATAAAATTTTGGCTTAATTAAGGCTTAATTGATTCTTGTTAATTTATTTTTATTCATCACCCCACCAAATCAAATTTTAAATTGTCTTGGTATGGAAATCAATAAATTTAAACCAAACTCAATCATGCAAAAATTACAGTTTTCAATTATGGCTATCTTACCTCAATTAGTTAAGATTAAGTAAAAAAGCAACAATTAATACGGTTAAACTTGCAAGAGAACCAACTTATAAAATCCTGTCTAAAAGGAGAATCATCCGCTTATAATGCCTTGTACGCACAATACGCCCCTAAAATGTTGGTTGTGTGTTCTCGTTATGTGAGTGATTTTGATGATGCCCAAGACCTTATGCAAGAGGGATTTATTAAGGTTTTTGAAGAATTACATCGTTTCAGAAATGAAGGTTCTTTGGAAGGGTGGATTCGGAGAATTATGGTAAATTCCGCCTTGAATCATTACAAAAAATATAGTAGTATTAGATATCAAACTGAGGATATTAGTCAATTGAAGTACGATGTTCCAGATGATGGATTTGTGGATGTAGAGAGTCAATTAAATAATAAGGAATTATTAAATTTAGTACAAAAATTGCCCCCAATTTACAGAATGGTTTTTAACTTGTATGTGTTTGAAGGTTATAAACACCAAGAAATTGCCAAACAATTAGGTATAGGAGAAGGTACTTCAAAATCTAATTTACAGGATGCCCGTAGGATATTACAACAGAAAATCACCGCCATCAACAAAGAAGCTAAAACTCGTTTAACATGAACGAAAATCAAAGACATAACATAGACGAGACTTTTCGTAAAAAGATTGAAGAAATGTCTCTGCAAGCACCATCGCCCAATCTGGACAGTGTACGTGCCAACGTTTTGCAAAAAACGCTTCAAATCTCTCAGTTTCAAAACCGATGGCTCAAAGGTTCATTGGCAACCATGATTATGTTATTAGGCGGTTGTGTATATTTTTTAATGTATAAACAAGACGATACTAATAAAATATTGAACCATGAAAAAATTATTAAAGTTTACAAAACCGATACAGTTTACATTACAAAATATCAAACGAAAATTATTAAAGTACCCCTTTTGATTTATCCAAAAAAAGAATCAAAAAATCGTAATCAGTATACTACCAATATTCAACCAAATTCTGTAATAAATGATAAGACTTTTACCAATAGATTACCCTTTGAAAATACAACTTTATCAAACGATAATAGTACAATAAATCAAAACCACAAATACTTATCATTGAGTGAAGGAAAAAATAATCAAATCATTGATAATCAAGGAATTGAAAATAATTCAAGCCCTGTAATTATTATAGATAAAAAAGATAAAAGTATTTTTACAAAAACAGAAATCGGAAAATATATTCCTGAAAATAATACAAATATTCTGAATGCTAATGTTGAAAATATCAACAAAAAACAGATAGAACAATTACTAACTTACGATTTTTTAAAATCAAAACCCTACCATTCAGATATTGTTTGGGAAATCCCTTTATTGAAATATAAATCACCCGTAAAAACAACGACAAAACCACAAAAAATCACGATTCCATTCATGGATAGATTGACTTTGGGTGTCTATTATTCACCAGAGCATAATACAGAGGATATTCGTAAAGATAATATTCAAGCATTTGCGTTGGGAAACGAAAGCATCGGTAGTTGTTCAAGTTTGGGAGTAAGGCTTGGATTGAAGGTTAGTAAAAAGGTGTCTATTATAGCGGGAATAGAAACACAAAATATGAATTTTGCTCATAATGGTTCAAGTACCACGAAAGAATCAATTACTGCCATTGGAGGGGTTGATGGGAAACCTATTTTTTTAAGAAATACCGTATTTGGGGTTGCTCAAATTCCCGTTTCCGAAATGACTTCAAATCCAAAAGTTGGAAGCGAAATTCTCGTAGAAAGAGAAAGTGGACATTTTAAGCAAACGCTCAAAATACCAATCTTATTAAAATACCAGTTTTATGAGCGAATCCTTCGAGGATTTGGTTGGCGAGGTGCAGGAATAAATCTTTACGCCATCGGTGGGGGGTATTATGCTCTGCCTACTAAACAACAAATAATGATTGAAGTTAATGAGCCCAATGGAAAAGATTATTACACAACCCTAAATAGTTTCAGTAATACAAACACTTTTACAGGATTAAATGTCGGCATAGGGGCTGAATTAATTTATGGGAAAGCATTTCAACTTTTTGTAGAACCATCCTATCATTCAACGTTTACCAGTATTGTAAATGATATGCCAATCAGAACTTATGTGAATGGTATGGGCATGAAATTTGGGGTTAATTATCAGTTTTCAAAGAAATAGTTTTATACAAATATTTTTATAATCAGTCAATTAACTCATTTTTCAGAAAATATCATTTGTGAAAATTGAGTTTTTTTATGCCCTCACCCCACGCTTTTTATAAAAATATTGTCTTGTTTCCGATATATATTAATCAAAAAAAACCTTTGAAAAATGTAGGGTAAAAGGTAATAAGTTTTTAAACAGTAGATTAACACAGAAAATGAACAGAAATGAATTTCTTAAAAATTTGGGCTTCGGCACAGTTGCATTAATTGCTGGTGAAAGCCTTTTATCTTCTTGCATGGGCGGAATGGACATGGGAGAGTCCGTTGCTCCAATCGTTTCCGATGGTGTGTTTATCAACGCTCTGAAAATCCCTGAAACCATATCAGGAACAAGCCCATTGATTGCCCAAAGTGTTCAAGATGAATTACTTACGGGTAAGCGAGTAATGGTTCAAAGTTATCGAAATAGTATTTTAGGACCAACTTTTAGGGTTCAATCAGGTTCAAACGTGAGCATTGCTTTTCAAAATAAAATGTCGGAACATTCAAACGTGCATTGGCACGGCTTGATTGTACCCGCCAATATGGACGGACATCCTGATCAAATGGTAATGCCCAATGAGAATTTTAGTTATCAATTCCCAATTAATCAACAGGCAGGGACAAATTGGTATCATCCCCACATTCATAAACTAACGGGTAAACAAGTAATGCAGGGCATGGCAGGACTATTTATCGTGGAAAGTCCCGAAGAAAAAGCCTTAAATCTGCCGAGTGGTAATTATGAAGTTCCTTTAATTATTCAAGATAAAAGGTTGAATACGGACGGCAGTATCAAATATAATCCAACGATGATGGAAGTGATGTCGGGATATATGGGTGAAACTGTTTTGGTAAATGGTACAACCAAACCTTATCTGAACGTAGCAACTCGTTTTTACCGATTCAGGGTTTTGAACGGGTCTTCGGCTCGAATTTATAACTTGGCATTGAGCAACAAAGCGGATTTTTACATTATTGGTTCAGACAGCGGTATTTTGCCACAACCTGAAAAGGTAAAAAATCTGATGTTAAGTTCGGGAGAGAGAGCCGATATTTTGATTGACTTTTCGAGTTTAAAAACAGGGGAACAAGTTTATTTGGTCAATGAAACTTTCTCCACCATGGGAACTTCACAAGGGGCGGATTCCTTTAAAATCCTTGATTTTGTCGTAAAAAATCAAGAAACCGATACTTTCAAAATGCCTACTTCTTTGATTCCTGTCCCTAAAATTACTGGTTCAACCAAGACCAGAAAATTTGTTTTAACAGGGGATATGATGGCAATGAGTGGTGGTATGCACAAAATAAACGGTAAAGTCTATGACGGTAATCGTATAGATGAAACCGTGAGTATGGGAGCAATTGAGACATGGGAATTTGATAATTCAACGGGAGATGAAGCCCACCCCATGCACATACACGGTGTTGAATTTCAAGTTGTTTCACGCTCAGGCGGACGAAATACCATTTTGCCACAAGAAAAAGGTTGGAAAGATACCGTTTTGGTTGCTCCAAATGAAAAAGTACAGGTTATTATGAAATTTGGACAATTAGGAAAGTTCGTTTTTCACTGTCATAACCTTGAACACGGAGACGATGGAATGATGCTGAATTTTGAAGTAAAATAAAAATCCAATAAAACATTCAAGAAAATGGAAATAACAAATCAAATTTCACGTAAGGACTTCTTAAAAAATCTTGGTCTTGGAAGTGCAGCCCTTTGGGCGGTTTATTGCACGGGTACACTTACTTCGTGCAAAAATGAAACTGCGGTAGTTCCAGATGTTTCCCAATTCAGTTTAAATCTTGAAGATGCAGCTAATGCTAATTTAAAAACAAACGGGGGCTACGTTATCAAAAATGATGTTGTAATTGCTAAGACTATGACAGGAACTTATGTAGCTGTAACGTTGATTTGTAGTCATTTACAATTTAAACAAATTACTTTCACAAAAAACAATGAATTTTACTGCACTGCTCATGAGGCAAGATATGATACGATGGGAAAAGGGTTAAATCAAAATGGAAGTAATGGCTTAAAGACCTATCCAACAATGTTGATGGATGCAGGTAAAACTTTAATGGTCGGATAAACAAACAGAAAATTATATAAAATTCATCACGAATTGTGTAACAAATAAAGTGCTGATTTTCAGAACTCTATATCATAGAAACTAATCTATGAAATGTAAACAATTTAAAAGATGAAAAATTCAAAAGTATGTATTGATGCCTGTTTAGCCTGTATGGTTGAATGTGAAAAATGTGCCGCCATGTGTCTGACAATGGCAGGGCATGAAGAATGTGTAAAATTATGTCGTGATTGTGCCGACATCTGTGATTTGTGTGCCAAGCTATGTGCCAGAGATTCAAAATTTGCGGACGCTCTTTGTGCCTTGTGTGTGCAAAGTTGCGAGGCTTGTGCAGAAGAATGTGAGAAACACGCAGACCATATGGCTTGTTGCAAGACCTGTGCAGAAGCGTGTAGAAAATGTGCAGAAGCCTGTAAAATGTAAAAGTTGAATTCCAAAAATGACATAATTATTGGCTCAACGACAAAATAGCTATGTCATTTTTGATTAAATAATTTAAAAATGACACATACTTATCAAGTATCAGGAATGAGTTGCGATGGATGCCGCACTAAGGTAGAAAAAACGCTCAATCAAATAGAAGGATTGTCTGTCGCAGTAACGTTGAATCCACCAATGGCAACTATTACGATGCAACAACATATTGCTACTGACAAGCTGCAATCGGCACTTTCTAAGGTAGGAAACTATGTTATTGCGGATGCTCATGGTTCAGAAATGAATTCTCACCATGAGATGAAATATGAATCTAAACAAGCCGAGGCGGTAACGCCAATGGCAAATGGAACGGGTAAATTCTATTGCCCGATGCACTGCGAAGGGGAAAAAATGTATGATAAAGCGGGAGATTGCCCGGTTTGTGGAATGCACTTGGTTCAAGAACAAACAATTGCCCCAAAAGCACAATATACTTGCCCAATGCACCCCGAAATTATTAGAGATGTCGCTGGTTCTTGTCCAATTTGTGGGATGAATTTAGTGCCGATGCAACCGAGTGATAGCGATGAAAATAAGGTGTACAACGAGTTATGGAAGAAAATGAAAGTAGCCATAATTTTCACTGTTCCCGTCTTTTTGATTGCGATGGTTTCCATGATTCCTAATAATCCGTTAATGAAAATTATGGATATGCAAAAGTGGAATTATGTGCAGTTTGTTCTAACGTTGCCAGTAGTTTTTTATGCTTGTTGGATGTTTTTTGTGAGAGCTTGGAAATCAATTATTACGTGGAATCTCAATATGTTTACGCTCGTAGGAATTGGTACGGGCGTAGCATTTTTGTTCAGTATTATCGGAATGTTATTCCCAAATCTATTCCCAAATGAGTTCAAAAGCATGGATGGAACGGTTTCCCTGTACTTTGAGGCTACCGCCGTCATTTTGACCTTAGTTTTATTGGGGCAATTATTGGAAGCAAAAGCCCATAGCCAAACCAGTGGAGCCATCAGAGAATTACTGAAATTAGCCCCTACCGAAGCCACCTTGATTAAAGATGGAAACGACAGTATTATTTCCATTCACGACATTAAAAAAGGCGATTTATTACGGGTAAAACCAGGCGATAAAATCCCCGTGGATGGCAAAATTTCTGAGGGTGAAGGTAACATTGATGAATCCATGATTACGGGTGAGCCAATTCCAGTAGATAAGATGGAGGGTGATTCTGTCAGTTCAGGAACGATAAATGGCAATAAATCTTTTGTGATGATAGCGGAGAAAGTAGGGACTGAAACCCTACTTTCTCAAATCGTGCAGATGGTTAATAATGCCAGTCGTTCCAAAGCACCCATCCAGAAATTAGCGGATAATATTGCTAAATATTTTGTTCCAGTTGTGGTCATTATTTCCATCATTACCTTCGTGGTTTGGGCAAAATTTGGACCAGAACCCGCTTTGGTTTACGGTTTTATAAATGCCATTGCAGTCTTGATTATTGCTTGTCCGTGTGCGTTGGGATTGGCAACACCCATGTCTGTCATGGTGGGCGTTGGCAAGGGTGCAACCTCGGGCGTTTTGATAAAAAATGCCGAAGCCTTAGAGCGTTTGAATAAAGTAAATGTCTTAATTACCGACAAAACAGGCACCATTACCGAAGGAAAATCTACCGTTGAAAAAGTATTTTCGAGTGAAAATAAGGAGACAGAAATCCTGCAAAATATCGCTTCTTTGAATCAATATAGCGAACATCCCTTAGCGGAAGCCGTAGTAAAATATGCCAAAACCAAGAATATTTCTTTGGTAAATGTGAAGGATTTTGAGGCTATTTCGGGCAAAGGCGTTATCGGAACGGTAAATAGTAATAAAGTTGCTTTGGGTAATAAAAAGCTAATGGAGCAAGTAGGGGCAGTAATTCCCGCAGATATTGAACAGAAAATTATTACTGAACAGAAATTAGGTAAAACGGTTTCTTACATTTCAGTTAGCGGAAATGTGGTGGGTTTTGTCTCAATTTCTGATGCCATCAAAGCTACCAGTAAAGATGCCATTCAGGAATTAATGCAACAAGGCGTTGAAGTGATTATGATGACAGGTGATAACGAAAATACGGCAAAAGCGGTAGCAACGGAATTGCATTTGAGTTCCTACAAAGCGGGTTGTTTGCCAGAGGATAAATTGAAGGAAATTGTACGATTGCAAGCTGAGGGAAAAATAGTGGCAATGGCGGGTGACGGTATAAATGATGCTCCCGCTTTGGCACAAGCTGACATTGGAATTGCGATGGGAACAGGAACGGATGTGGCAATTGAAAGTGCCAAGATTACACTCGTAAAAGGAGATTTACAAGGCATCGTGAAAGCTAAAAAATTGAGCCATGCTGTGATGAAAAATATCAAGCAAAATCTATTTTTTGCCTTTATTTATAATGTGTTGGGCGTTCCAATTGCCGCAGGAGTTTTATATCCATTTTTTGGCATTTTACTTTCTCCTATGATTGCTGCCTTAGCAATGAGTTTTAGTTCAGTGTCCGTGATTTTAAATGCTTTGAGATTAAAAAGTTTGAAAATTTAACCAAATGTGGCGACGTAACGCAAAAATTTATGAAAAAATCAATCGCAATTATCGCCTTATTTTTTATCGCTTCTTTAAGCGTGTTTGCCCAAAAAGCAACGCCAATGGTGGACTACAAAGGGCATATTTTGAATGGAAAAAACCAAATCGGAAGCATTACCTCAGAAGGAGGATTCGACCAAGCGGGGAAATCAATGACTAAGGTGGACGGGAAAGGAAATATCGTAGATTCAGATGGAAAGGTAATTGGAACAGCCCCTAAAAATGGAACATTTGTCTATTATTTCAAGGATAATCAAGATAAATATACCGTTGGAAAAGCGAACCATTCGGGAATGTGCGAAGTAAAAAATGCCAAAGGTGAAACCGTTATGCTATTACACAATAATTATAAACAGCAAGGAGCTTGTGCGGTTCATTGTCTATATGAAAACCACTGTATGCCCGAAAGCGACATGAATAAAACTGACCATAAACATTGAGACTAAAATGCAAGATAAACCATTTATTCCAGCGTTAGGATATGATTTTTTGACAAACTATTATGACCTAACCATCAGTCTGACGATGCCCGAAAAGAGAATTCGTGAAACATTAATCAATGAAATTAACCCTCAAAAAAACGAAAATATTTTAGAATTTGGCTTTGGTACGGGGCAAAATTTAATACAACTAAAAACCAAAAATCCTTCAATACAGCTTTCTGGGCTGGATATTGACCCAAAAGTAAATGAAATTACCGAACGTAAATTAACAAATCAACAGTTAAAAGTCGCATTGAATTTGTATGATGGGGGAAATTTTCCTTATCAAGATGCTCAATTTGATAAAGTATATAGTTGTTTGGTGTTTCATCAATTGGATGCTGATACAAAATGGTTTTGTCTAAAAGAAATTTACAGGGTTTTGAAACCAAATGGAACACTCATTATTGCAGATTGGGGAAAAGCTCAAAACTGGCTCATGCGTTTTACTTTTGGCTTTGTTCAATTACTGGACGGATTCAAAACGACCAATGATAATGTGAAAGGAAAAATACCCGATTTTATTAAAGAAGTTGGTTTCAAAGAAATCACGATTTTACAATCAATTAATACCATGTTAGGTACATTTTCTTATTTCAAAGCAAAAAAAAGATGAAAAATAACTGGTTGAGTATTTCTGATAAAGCATTGGATAATCTTTTCAGAAACGCATTAAAAAGAAGTAAAATTCCTTTTGATGAGATTGCTTGGATTAAAATGAAAATAAAGCTGAATAATTATTCTTACAATCAACAACAAATCTCAGAAATATGAAATTCTTAAAATGGGTATTCAAAAAATTATTCATTAAAAAGTGCTGTCATTGATTTGAATGTTTTATCTCATTCAGCTATCGCACAAAACGATAACATTCTATTATTAAATCCCCACCCTTAAAATAGTCTCAATTAAAATGAAAACTTTTAGAAAGTTAGTACACACCGTACTTTCAATGTCTGGTTTTGTCCCAGAAAATATGAATCCTGTGAGATTCACTTTCATGATTAGCTCATTCCTCTTGACAACCTTCGTTCTGCCAGATTACAAAAGGTTAGATTATGCCATTATCTACTTTATGTGTGGCACAAGTGCCTACGTTCTTTTCGTTTTCAGTGTTCTTCGTGAGAATGGGCTTCGGTTAAAATTGATAGAGAAATTTGGCGAAAGAAAAGCATATCTACATTACGAAGCTATACTTGGATTTTTATTCTTTCACAATAGCGTTGCTTTAACTTTTATGAGCCAGACCACATCTTATAATATTTTTTGGGCTACGATTCCTGAACTGATTATTCTAATACTTTCGGGGATATTATTCATCGTGGGTATGGTTGTAAAAATTTGGTCAGCTTATGTGGTTGGTACTCCAATTTATTATTGGAAAGATATGTTTTTAGGGAGAAAGGTTTGTGAATTTGTGGAAACAGGACCTTATAAATATCTCACAAATCCCATGTATGGTATTGGGCAAATTCAGGTTTATGCCGTTGCAATTTATTATGGTTCAACGCATGGGTTATTATTTGGGGTAATTAATCAAGCACTTGTTTTCGTATTTTATTTTTTAGTCGAGAAGCCATTTATTTATAGAACCTATTTACAGCCCAAAGAGGTAGAAGTATGAAAAAAATAGTTGAATATGTATTCATTCCTAACCTTTGAGGAATGGATGCCTATTAACATTTTTTTTCCATTTCAAAAAATTGTGGCATTGACAACCTTAGAGAAGGATGAATTTGTACAAATTTATCTTTCTCTTTCTATTATCTGATAAAACGCTGATAAACTAACCATATTTTTAAACTTCAAAGCAATCATGAATTCAACTCTACTTTTTATCAAAAAAAAGTGGTATTTTTTTCTTCTATTTCTTATTTTAGCTATTATTATCTCAATAAAGGAATCACGTACAGAAGATATACATGGCGACCCTTACATATTCTGGGCTGTTGGGAAAAAATTTATTTTAGGACAGCATTTATATGAGATTATCCCAGGAACGCAGGAATATTTATACCCACCTGTGGCAGCTTTAATTTTCCAATTATTGGCATTAATGCCTTTCCCACTTGCGGTAGGTGTATTTACTTTTTTTAATTTCACGGCTTGGTTATTATTGATTATTCTGACTTATCGAATTCTCGAAATATATTTTCCTAATGACAAACTCAAATTAGCCTTAACCATTGGAATTATAACTACTATCAGATACTTTTGGCATAATATCATTTGGGTGAATGTCAATGAGTTAGTCGCTTTGATGAGTGTCGCAGGATTATATTTTTATCTCAAAAATAATGTAAATTTTGGTTTAGCCTTATTAACATTAGCGATGTGGACGAAGGTTATGCCATTGTTAATTATTATTGTTCTTTTTATTCGTCGTCCAGTTCATACATTTATTTCCGTGCTTGGGTATAGCGTAGCTTTGCTCATAATTATCATAGGGTTTAGAGGAATAAGTCTGGGAATACAAGACTATTTTGATTTTTGGAATATAGCTTTTAAACCATTTTTGTTAGAAGGAAAAGTATATACACTTTGGATTGCTTTTGGGATTTCGGCAACACTTTCTAAACTCTTAATGACTCATCCTGATTTGAATGGGATTCATTATAACATTGCTGAATTATCGCCAAATTTGGTTGGAAAAATCAGCCTCATTGTACGATTAATTATTTTGGGAATAACATATTTTTTCGTTTTTAAAACACGTAAACAAATTCAGATTCCTTTATTAAGCATTATAGTGATATATTTAACAATTCTATTAGTGTCGGGTGTATCGTGGGAAGGTCATCATGTAGTATTGTTATTGCCAATTGTGGGGTTATACCAAATTTTGACAATTGAGCGTAAAAGAAAACTCCGTAATGTGCTAATTGTCAGCGGAATAATTGTAGGCTTTGCCACCAGTGATATTGTAGGAACGAATATATCAAACTATTTGCAGGCATTTAGTTTAATTACCTATTTTGTTTTATTTCTGTATATAGTCTGTGTTTGGTTGGGGTATTCTTATTTGAAACGTATTTCTTTTGTGGCAATAACTCTACTTAATAAAAACGAATGATACAAATATGAAATTCCTAAAATGGTTATTCAAAAAATTATTCATTAAAAAGTGCTGTCAATGATTTTTTTTTAATAACAAACTTGTCTATTAAAATAAAGATTTTTAGCCCTTCTAAGTGTTCAAAATACTTGGGAGGGCTTTTGTTGCCCTAAAAAAGATTAAGAATATTTGGATTTTTTGATTAGATTTAAAGAAATATTTTGTTTACTCAAAAATCAAAAAAATGAAAGCACAAAAACAACATTGGGAAAATGTTTATCAAACTAAAACCTTTGAAAATGTGAGTTGGTTTCAACCCGTTCCCGAAACATCTATTCGTTTTTTTGAAGAAATGAATTTACCTAAAATGCTCAAATTATAGACGTTGGGGCAGGTGAAAGCCATTTTGTAGATTATTTATTGAAGAATGGCTACACAAATCGAGGTTCTCATAACATTTGTGCGAAAATTTACGGTTTTCAACTATTTCATTAGTTACAATACACCTTCTTTTGCTTTATTATAAACCTGAAAAG
>NZ_JAVDUE010000015.1:0-151131 GCF_031456255.1 Arcicella sp. BE140
GTGATTTAGTGATTTAGTGATTTAGTGATTTAGTGATTTAGTGATTTAGTGATTTAGTGATTTAGTGATTTAGTGATTTAGTGATTTAGTGATTTGAAAGCCCATTCATGCTAAATGAGTTCCCCAAAAATCATTTTATTTTAACTTTTTCGAAAAAAATCACTCAATCACTCAATCACAACTAAAATAAATCACTAAATCACAACTCACTCATTCACAATTAAATCTACCCCACTCTCGGGCAACGTTTAAATTCTTTTGTTCTGTCAAACAGGTAACGATAAGTAATGTATTCTTTATCTCTGGTTGTTCCTAGTTGCGAAACAAAACGATTCATTTTAGGATTAAAATCTCCTACCCAATTCATATCAATCGTTTCATACTGATAATGCGGGTTATCTCTACCAGCCTGACGGAAACGCAAAGCAATTGCCGACTCAACTCCTTTACCTTGATAGTCGGGTACTACGCCAAAAATTACGCCACATGTACGGGTAATCACACCACGCATTAGTAAAAGCATAAACTTTGCTTTTTCCCATACACCAAACTTTCCATTAAGATGTTTTACAATTTGGTTAATATCTGGAATCACAATAAAGAAAGCAATTGGGCGTTCGCCAGCATAAGCAAACCACGTTAGCTCCTCGTCGATGATAGGCTTCATTTGTTTTACAAGGTTGCTCGCTTGCTCTTCCGTCATGGCTTTTACACCCGGGAATTTTGCCCAGCCTTCATTAAAGATTGTCCTGAAATCTTCTCCGTATTTTGCTAATTTACTCTTTTCGATATGACGGAAAGTATAATCAGGGTTCTCATAAATACGCCTAGCTTTTTCCTCTACCGTTGGAGCAACCGTAGCCGCACGAATTGGCGTAACATACACATATTGTTGGAAATAGTCTTTAAAACCATATTTCTCAAAAAACTGAATATAATAAGCCTTCGTCCAAGGCATTTTATAAGTAGGCTCAAATTGCCAGCCCTTGGTCATCAATCCCCAAAAAGAATCTCTTTCTCCAAAATTAATTGGTCCGTCCATTGCCTCCATGCCTTTGCCAGCTAACCAATTTTTACACGTATCAAACAACAAAAAAGCGGCAGATTCATCCTCAATACATTCAAAAAATCCCATCCCTCCTGTCGGTTGCTCTTCTTTGTTCGCAGTTTCCTGATTAATAAAAGCGGCTACTCTACCGATAGTTTTACCTGAGGCATCCTGCAAAATCCATCTGATGGCTTCACCATGCTTAAAATATTTATTTTTCTCAGGATTAAAGGTATTCTCAATATCTTGGTCGAGCGGACGAATCCAATTTTTATCATACTGATACAAGCGAACGGGTAATAAAAGAAATTCTTGTTGGAGATGTTTATGATTAGCTACTTCTAAAATGGTCATTGTTGTTCGGTTGAATTATTTTTTTTCAAAGATAGAGGATTTTGTTATGAGATTTGCGTTATAAAATAAGACGCTATTCGCTTTCAAAAATATTAAGTGGCAAATTGGAATTACTACATTAATATTTTTAACCTACAGCAGTTTTTGAGCAAGACTTTTATTGATATTGAACTCTTGATGAAATTCTTTACTTTTACAACAAAAAACATCATTCCTAATGTCAAAATTTAATTATCCTGTTAATGACCCTTTCGAGGCGAGAGCTGTAACTGAGCCTACTTTTGAAGAAGATATTTTTGCTAGTAATTTGTATGTTAATCTTGATACAGTACGTGGCAATGAATACCTTAACGATATTAAGTTTGATTTAGGAATTGGTGAAGATGGCTCCTTTCATTTGACAAAAGAATATGTTAAACTGATTTTTTCTGGTCATATTGGTTCTGGAAAAACCATTGAACTCAAACGTCTGCACCAAGAACTGAATCAAACAAGTCAATATTTTTCAGTCTTTATCAGTATTGAAGAAGAATTAGAAATTTCGAGGTTTGAACCTGAAGACTTTTATGTTTTGCTTATCACAAAATTAATTACCCAACTTCAAGAAAATGGAATTAGTAGAAATACTGAATCGCTCAAAGAGTTAGCCAAAATGTTTTTCAGTGATACAGAAGTAAAAAAAGAAATTAGCGAAAGTATCAAAGATGAAATTGGCGTAAATATAGAAGCCAATATCGGCTTTCTTAATTTTTTTAAACTTGGAGGTTCATTAAAAAATCTTTTGGCAGGAGAGACTAAAACAGCTAAGGTAGTTCGTGAAGTAACTCGTAAAAACTTATTGCATCTGACTCAGTTACTTAACGATTATCTTTCAGATATTAGAGCTGATATACAAAGGGAAGGCTTGGGACAAGATATTCTATTTATTATAGATGGCTCTGAAAAAATCATGTTTGAGAAATACGAAACTCTTTTTGTAAAAGATGCCAATGTACTAATAGGTATCAATGCAAATATGATTATGAGTGTACGAATAGATGCTTTCTATCAAATTGAAAAATCACCTGTTCGCTTTACAAGTCAATATGTAGTCCCAATGATTCGTACAACCAATTCTCAAAATTGTGATTCACTTTGTGAAATCATTACGAAACGTATTGATTTTGATACTTTTTTTGAAGATAGAGATGCACTTAGTCGATGTATTCACTATTCAGGAGGATGTATTAGGCAGTTGTTTAGAATAGTAAATGTTGCTATTCGTAAAACTAGAGGAAAGAAAAAAATCGATGTGACCATTGTAGAGGAAGTTGTTGATGAAATAGGAAATACTATGCGTGAGAGTATTAATAAGAGCTATATTGAAATATTAAAAAAAGGAGACTTTGAACCTGCTGAAGCTAAAGTCAAAGAAATGTTATACGGATTACTTTTACTTAAATACAATGGTATAAAGTCAATTAAAATAAATCCTATCCTTGAAAAATACCTGAGAAATGCCAACGAACTTTGAGCTTGAAAAAGCCTACAACGAAAATCTACTTGATGAAATACAGTTTACATTACAAGACCGCAAAGAACCGACTATTGTAATGATAAGCGTACCAGACTATGTTTTACAAGCAAGGATTTCATCAAGTATCAAAGAAAGACTTTCTCAATACCAATTTTATGATATAGACCTTACTCCCTTTCAAGTTATCTCCTTGCATCAGACACTTCAAGAGAAATTACCAAAATCTATTATAGAATCTGAAAGAATTACTTACTGTGTCAATGTTTTTGGTTTAGAAAATAGCCGATTAAGCTCTGAGGATGGACAAATTGTGGATTCAGGTATGATTGCCCAATTGAATTTTGAAAGAGAAATTATTTTTAGAAAGCCCAATTACATCACTATACTCTGGGGCGACCACGATTTTTTTATTCAAGTCCAACGCAAAGCTCCAGACCTTTGGAGTTGGGTGACTAATTTTTTTGTGTTTAAACAAGATGAAATTCATCAAGAAAAAGAACTTAGTCCTGCACCCAGTGATATTCCTGCTAAACTACCTATCCGTGAAGAATATATCAAAAGTTTAAAAGATAAATTAGAGCACTTACCTCTTAATGACTCTGATAAAGGAAGAGCCATGCTAGAAAGACTGAATCTTTATAGTCTTTTAGCGGATGAATATGCTAAATACTTTGACTATCTAAATGCTAAAAAATATTATGACAATGCTATTGGAGTTGCAGAGAAATTAAAAATTACTGGGTACATTTTAAACAAACTACTATATCAGTATGCTACTTTGAATTTAGATTTTCGACGATATTTAAAAGCTCTAAAACTTTATAATCAAGTTTTCGCTAAAGATTTTTTAGAAAATAATTGGAATAATCTAAAAAGCACTTATCATCAAATTGGAAGAGTTTATGAAGAACAAAGAATTTGGGATAAAGCTTTAGAGAATTATCAAAAGGCTATTCACTGGAAAGAAAAAACTGGACAGGCATATCAATTAGGAAGTACTTATCATCAAATTGGAATGGTATATGAACAGCAAAGAATTTGGGATAAAGCTTTAGAGAATTACCAAAAGGCTATTCATTGGGAAGAAAAAACTGGGCAAGAATATCGATTAGGAAGTACTTACCATCAAATAGGACGAGTTTATGAAGAGCAAAGAAATTGGAACAAAGCGTTAGAGAGTTACCAAAATGCTATTCAATGGAAAGAAAAAACTGGACAACAACATCAATTAGGAGGCACTTATAATCATATTGGAAAAGTATATCAAGAGCAAAAAAATTGGTATAAAGCTTTAGAAAATTATCAAAAGGCTATTTACTGGATAGAAAAAACTGGACAACAACATCAATTAGGAAGTACTTATCACCAGATAGGAATGGTCTATCAAGAACAAAGGGTTTGGGATAAAGCTTTAGAAAATTACAAAAAGGCTATTGATTGGAATCAAAAAACTGCACAAGAACATCAATTAGCAAATACTTATCATCAAATAGGGCGGGTTTATCAACTACAAAGTAATTTGGACAAAGCTTTAAATAATTATCAAAAAAGTATTGATTGGAATAAAAAAACTGGACAGAAGCATGAGCTAGGCGTTACTTATTTTCTGATAGGGATAATTTATGAGGAACAGGAAAATAATATAATTGCTTTAGAAAACTTTGAAAAGGCATTAATGTTAATGCCTGAACATTTTAAAGAAAGAAAAGAAATCATAAAAGAATCTATTCAAAGAGTCAAAAGTAAGTTATCAGAGAAGCCTTAATGCTTTTTGAACTCAAAAGCCTCACAATCCATTATACTTTTATTAGTTTTGTAAAGTTTTAAGAAAATAATCACAGTAATACATTCTGAATTAATGCAACCCCTAAAGATATACAATACCCTCAGCAGAGAAAAAGAACTTTTTACGCCCATCAACGCTCCACATGTGGGAATGTATGTTTGTGGACCAACTGTATATAATTACGTTCACCTTGGAAATGTCCGTACGTTCTTAACTTTCGATATTCTCAATCGTTATCTAACTCATATTGGCTATAAAGTGCGTTATGTAAGAAACATTACGGACGTTGGTCACTTAGTGGGCGATGGTGACGAAGGTGAAGACAAAATTGGTAAAATGGCGAAGCTCGAAAAGCTTGAACCTATGGAAATTGTACAACGCTATACCAACGATTTCCATAAGGTATTGCTACAATTCAACTTATTACCGCCTAGTATCGAGCCATCTGCCACAGGGCATATCGTAGAACAAATAGAAACTACTAAATCTTTAATCGACAAAGGTTTGGCTTATGAATCGCAAGGTTCAGTATATTTTGATATTGCTCGCTATAATGCTGAAGGTGGAAATTACGGGAAACTTTCGGGAAGGGTTTTAGATGATTTATTAACGGAAACGCGTGATTTAGATGGCGTTGGAGAAAAGCGTAATCCACTGGATTTTGCCCTTTGGAAAAAAGCAGCACCAGAGCATTTAATGCGTTGGACTTCTCCTTGGGGTGATGGTTTTCCAGGGTGGCACTTGGAATGTACTTGCATGAGTACTAAATATTTAGGCGATACGTTCGACATTCATGGGGGCGGAATGGATTTAAAATTCCCACACCACGAATGTGAAATTGCCCAAGCCAAAGGAGTTAATGGCGTTGAACCTGTTCGCTATTGGATGCACGCTAATATGCTTACGGTGAACGGACAAAAAATGTCTAAATCACTTGGCAATTCGTTTTTACCTAGTGAATTGATTACAGGCTCGCATCCATTATTAGACCAAGCCTATAGCCCAATGACCGTCCGTTTCTTCATGTTGCAGTCGCAATATAGAAGCACGCTTGATTTTTCAAACGAAGCCCTAAAGGCTGCTCAGAAAGGCTACAAGCGTTTAATTAATGGTTTAAGAATTATAAAAAATATCGAATATTTAGCTGATGATTTAATCGCAGTTGATGAAAAACACGTATTAGAAGTAGAGAAAGGTATTCAAGCTTGTTACGATGGTTTGAATGACGATTTAAATACAGCAGTTGCCATTGCAGGTTTATTTAATTTGGTAAAGAAAATAAACCAAATTTATATGGGTCAACTACAAACGGCACAGCTAGGAGAACAAGTTTTTACATCCTTAAAAGAAAGTTTTATCGCCATTATTGAAAATGTATTGGGTCTTATTGAAGAGCCTAACGAAAACATAGAGGCTTTTGCCAAAGGAATGCTTTCGTTATATCGTGAATACAAAGAGGCTAAACAATACGATAAGGTAGATGAAATAAGAGGTTACTTTAAAGCAAATGGGCTCGTTATCAAGGATATGAAAACTAAAATTGATTGGGCATACGAAGAATAGTCGTAAACTTAATTTCGCTTAATCTATAAATAATAAAAATGAGAACTCCGGGTTTAACGCCTATTGTTAGGGCATTGATGGCTATCAATATCATCGTATTTGGTGTTGAATATTTTGGTCATAAAGAGATGATTGTGTCGGTAATGGGGCTTCATTACTTTACTTCTGAGAAATTTTTACCCTTTCAGTTTTTAACATCTATTTTTGTTCATGCCGACCTGCGACATCTTTTCAACAATATGCTCGGATTGTTTTTCTTAGGGCCAATGTTGGAAATGTATTGGGGAGAAAAACGTTTTTTAACGTTCTTTTTAATAACAGGAATGGGGTCTGGCTTGTTATATATGGGATTGAAATATTATGATTATTCAACACTTGAAGCAGCCACAAGGGCATACATCGAACATCCAGACTTAAATCAGTTCAGTAAATTTTTGTATCAGTATTTTCCAGACGGAATACCTCATAATGCTTATGTACTAATTGAAGGGAATCCAAACAATATTACCGTACAGAATTCTGTTCTAATTGCACAAGAATGTTTGAGATCTGTGTTGGATACTCCACTAATCGGAGCCTCTGGAGCAGTGTTTGGAGTGATGGCTGGCTTTGCTTTGCTTTTCCCTAATACAGAACTTATGCTTTTTTTACTTCCAATCCCAATAAAAGCAAAATATTTTGTAGCTTTATATGGACTATACGAGCTATATGCGGGGCTTAATAAAATGCCCGGTGATAATGTGGCACATTTTGCCCACATTGGTGGAATGGTTTTTGCTTTTATACTTATTAAAATCTGGGGGAAAAATAGAAATTCTTTCTATTAAACGCACTAACATTTTGTTTTTCAATATGTTATATTGAAACATTGATAATTTTTGAGTAATATTAAAGTTTATAAAGGAATATAAAAATGAGTGGGATTTTAGATGACTTTAAAGATGCTTTTTCCAAGCGAAATAATGGTTTAATCCAGCTGATATGGCTGAATGTAGCTGTATATGTGGTGATGTTGCTGGTATTGATAAGTCTTACAATTTTCTTCAAAAAAGCTGAATTGTTCGACAATGCTTTGTCATACCTAAGCCTCACGCCGTCGTTAGGTACTTTTTTGTACCGCCCGTGGACGATTCTGACTTACTCATTTTTCCATTCTGTCAATCCCATTGCCCATCTATTACCTAATATGCTAATGCTCTATTGGTTTGGAGCAATCATTCAGGAGTTTTTGGGTAGCCGCAGGCTAATCAATCTATACATTCTGGGGGCAATCTTCGGAGGTATTTTTGCATTACTTACGTTCAACTTTATTTCTTATTACCAAACAGGCATCAATACTACTATCATTGGGGCTTCTGGTAGTGTAATGGCAATTATGTTTGCCGCAGCTACTCTTGCACCCGATTATACATTCTTCTTGTTTTTAATTGGCCCTGTTAAAATAAAGTATATTGCCTTCTTCTTCTTTTTGATTTCATTGGCAGGTGCTATTGGCATCAACGCTGGCGGAGGTATTGTGCATTTGGGCGGAGCTTTGTTAGGTTATTTATATGTAAAACAATTGCAGGCAGGCAACGATTGGGGAACACCTATAGATGCCACGGTAGATTTTTTCAAAAGAATTGTGAATCGTACCGAAAAACCTAAAATCAAAGTGGCTTATCGCCAAAAAGAAACATCTTATAATAGCTCAAGTGTAGGTGTGGGCGTGGGCTATCCAGATGAAGACGAGGTAGATGCTATCCTAGATAAAATCTCACGTTCTGGCTACGAAAGTCTGACAAAAGAAGAAAAACAAAAGCTTTTTAAAGCTTCACAGAAGTAAAATTATAACCATTTTCATCAAAAAGGTCAAGTAGAAAATCTGCTTGACTTTTTTAATTAACACTAAGCTTAAAATATTTCCGTAAATTTGTTAGCTTGTTTCTAAGTTTCACCTTAGATTCTTTCTATATTTAACTTTCAGTCAAACATTTTAAGGATAAACAGGGTTATCTACTTACAATTTTCACTCGAAAAAACCCATGCAAATTATACCCGGAAAAATATTAGCCCAGATTAACACTCCCGAAGATTTGAGGAGGCGTAATCGCTCAGAATTGTTGCAAATTTGTGACGAACTACGTCAGTACATTATTGATGATGTATCGGTGTATGGTGGACATTTTGGGGCTTCACTTGGTGTGGTTGAGTTATCAGTAGCACTTCACTATGTCTTTAATACTCCTAACGACCAGTTAATATGGGATGTAGGACATCAGGCTTATGGGCATAAAATTCTGACGGGTCGTAGAGATAATTTTCATACCAATCGCCTATATGGTGGCATTTCGGGTTTTCCGAAACGCAAAGAAAGCAAATATGATGCTTTTGGTGTAGGGCATTCTTCTACTTCTATTTCGGCAGCCTTGGGGATGTCTGTAGCCTCTAATTATAAAGGAGAAACAGACCGCCAGCACATTGCCGTAATTGGTGATGGTTCAATGACAGGAGGAATGGCTTTTGAAGCGATGAACCATGCGGGAGATATTCCAAATAATATGATTATCATTCTGAATGATAATTGCATGGCTATTGACCCTAACGTGGGGGCTTTAAAAGAATATTTAACAGACATTACTACTTCGCATACTTATAACAGAGTAAAAGATGAAGTATGGAACCTGTTAGGCAAGATGTCAAAATTTGGCAAATCTGCTCAGGATATTGTTTCTAAAATAGAAAATGGACTGAAAGCTACTTTGCTGAAACAAAGCAATTTATTTGAATCTTTGAATTTACGATATTTCGGTCCTATTGATGGGCATGATGTAGAATATATGGTAACGGTGTTGAATGATTTGAAAAACATTCCCGGCCCTAAAATTTTACATTGTATTACCACAAAAGGCAAAGGTTATGCCTTGGCTGAAAAAGACCAAACCCTATGGCATGCCCCTGGGAAGTTTGATAAGATTACTGGAGAAATCAAAAAGAAGTATTATTCTACGCCACAGCCTCCAAAATATCAAGATGTTTTTGGGCATACGCTTGTAGAATTAGCAGAGAAAAATCCGAAAATTATGGGTGTAACACCTGCAATGCCTTCGGGAAGTTCGCTGAATTTGATGATGAAAGTAATGCCAAACCGTGCTTTTGATGTAGGAATTGCCGAACAACATGCCGTTACTTTCTCGGCAGGGATGGCATCTCAAGGGCTCACGGTTTTCTGCAATATCTATTCAACGTTTATGCAACGTGCTTATGACCAAGTGATTCACGACGTGGCTATTCAGGAACTACCCGTTATTTTCTGTTTAGACCGTGCAGGTTTTGCGGGTGCCGATGGCCCTACGCATCATGGTGCTTATGATATTGCCTATATGCGTTGTATTCCGAACATGATAGTGTTTGCTCCGATGAATGAAAAGGAATTGAGAGACATCATGTTTACCGTTGCAGATGATGAATTCAAACAATTGAAAAGCTGTATATCTATTCGCTACCCACGTGGCGAAGGCGTTATGCCAGCATGGAAAACTGAATTTGAAAAAATTGAAATCGGTAAAGGACGCAAAATTAAAGATGGAGAAAAGGTGGCGATTCTTACGCTAGGTCATATTGGTAATTATGCTGTACAAGCTTGTGAAGTATTAGAAAAAGAAGGACTCAATCCAGCACATTATGATATGCGTTTTGTAAAACCTCTGGATGAAGAGATGCTCCACGAGATTTTCCAACATTTCGACAAAGTAATCACTGTTGAAGATGGTTGTATTCAAGGGGGCTTTGGTACAGCAGTTGCTGAATTTATGTTGGATAATAACTATTCAGCACAAATTAAGCGATTGGGTATTCCAGACAGAGTAGTTGAGCATGGTGAACAAATAGAGTTGCATCATGAATGTGGCTTTGACCCTGATGGAATTGCTGAAGCTGTTAGAAGTATTCTTGGTACAGAAAAGAACTACCAGAAAACAGATAATATTAAGGTAATTTTAAATTAGAACATTAAAAGAATAAACCAAAGGCGAATTAATTGTTCGCCTTTTTTATTTTCGCATTATTGACTACATTTGCTCAATGAAACAATTTACAGCCATATTGCTAAGTTTTATCATCTTTGTTGGGAGTTTGTTCCCCAAAGCTGATGCTTTGCAGTTAGCCAAAGTTGGAGAATTAGTAAAACATTACAATCAACACAAAAACAGTTGGAATGAAAATATTAGCTTTCTAGAGTTTTTGGCAATGCACTATTCTGCTACGTCTAAACACTTCAAAACAGCAAAACATTCTCATTCAAATTTACCAAACCTGAATTCACATAATACTACAACGCTATGTGAACCTACGTTTGATAAAAAAATTGTCCTCCCCTTTGTTGCTATCTTCAAAGTTTTTTCTGAACCAAATTTCGTTTGGAAAAATTTCTATCGTTTCTCTATAGTGCAGACACTATTCAACCCTCCTCGATTCTAATTTCCTTAAGCAAAAATCTGCTTTGCTATTTCTTATCTTTCTTTCATCACGAAGTTTCCTTCGTGAAAATACCTTTATTTACAATAATGAGCTTTTCCCTTGACGGGATTACAAATTTTGATGTCTTAAAATTTGGGCTCTTCTTCTTGAAATACATACAATGATAGATTCAATCATTCGATTCAGCATATACAATAAGCTGACAATCGGCTTATTGGTATTGGCATTGGTGACGTGGGGTGGGATTTCCTTAACCCAGTTGACCATTGATGCCCTACCAGATATTACTTCAAATCAGGTACAAGTAATTACTCAATCGCCCGCTTTACCCGCATCTGAAGTAGAAAAATTCATTACTTATCCACTAGAAATCTCGTTAAGAACGGTTCCGAATACCAAAGAAATTCGTTCTATATCAAGAATGGGCTTATCGGTCATCACAGTCGTTTTTGATGATGATGTGCCTACTGAAAAAGCCAGACAACAAGTTTCAGAAAAACTCAGAGAAGCCGAACCAAATTTAATTCCTGGGGCTGGTCGCCCAGAGATGGCTCCTATTACCACAGGGCTTGGCGAATTTTATCAATACACCTTAGTGGTTGACCCCCAATTTAAAGATAAGTATTCGTTAGCCGACTTACGAACGCTTCAAGATTGGGTAGTTAAAAGACAGCTATTGGGCATAAAAGGAGTAGTTGAGGTAAGTTCTTTCGGCGGACATTTAAAGCAATACGAAGTCGCCATTAATCCAGAAAGGCTACGAGCAATGAACCTCAGCATTGCAGAAGTATTTCAGGCCTTACAAGATAACAATGCTAACTCGGGCGGTAGTTATATCGAAAAAGGGACAGATGCCTACTTTATCCGTTCGGAAGGTAGGGTAAATAGTTTGCAAGACATTGAAAATGTCGTTGTTACTACTCGTGCAGGTATTCCGGTACTCATTAGCGACGTTGCCAAAGTACAGTTCGGTCATGCTGTTCGTTATGGAGCGATGACTCGTAATGGCGAAGGCGAAGCGGTTGGAGCCGTTGTCCTATTACTAAAAGGAGAATCTGCTGAAAAAGTGGTTGTTAGTGTTAAAAAACGAGTTGAAGAAATTCAAAAGTCTTTACCAGAAGGCGTAAAAGTAGTATCATTTATTGATAGAAGTAAGCTTATCGACAAGTCTATTGGTACTGTACAGAAAAATTTGATTGAAGGAGGTTTAATTGTAGTATTCATTTTGGTTTTACTCTTGGGCAACCTTAGGGCAGGGTTAGTGGTAGCATCGGTAATTCCTCTCTGCTTATTATTTTCTTTTGCACTCATGAACCTATTTGGCGTTTCAGCCAATTTGATGTCACTTGGTGCTATTGACTTTGGGTTGATTGTAGATGGGGCAGTTATCATTGTAGAAGCCGTTGTACATAGATTACATACACGCACAATTCCAGACAATCATAATGGAGAAGCATACGTACTTACTCAGAACGAGATGAATGAGTCAGTGTATGACTCAGCAGTAACCATCCGAAAATCGGCTGCCTTTGGTGAAATCATCATCTTGATTGTTTATTTTCCAATTCTTGCTCTCACGGGTATTGAAGGTAAAATGTTTAGACCAATGGCCGAAACTGTAAGTTTTGCTATTGTCGGAGCATTGATTTTATCGTTGACGTATGTGCCTATGATGTCGTCATTGTGTTTAAGCAAAAAGATTGACCATTCTGAAACGATTGCTGACAAAATTATCAACTTTTTGTACAGATTCTATCAACCAATCATCACTTGGTCATTAAACAAGAAAACGATTATTTTAAGTACTTCGCTGGCATTTTTTGTAGCAAGTTTATTCCTATTTGGTACTTTGGGAGGTGAATTTATTCCAGAATTAAACGAAGGTGATTTTGCGGTAGAAACAATACTGCATAGCAATGCTTCCTTAACACAGAGTGTGAATTCGAATACCGAAGCACAAAAACTTTTACTTCGTGAATTTCCCGACGAAATCGAGCAAGTAGTATCCAGAATTGGGTCATCCGAAATTCCTACAGATCCAATGGGTATTAATGCCTGCGACTTAATTATCGATTTGAAAGACGCTAAAGTGTGGAAAAAAGCAGAAACCATGGAAGAGCTTGCTCAGAAAATGGATGATGCTTTGAAAGATATTCCGGGTGTAACTTTTGAATTCACACAACCCATCCAAATGCGTTTCAATGAATTGATTGCAGGAACAAAATCGGATGTGGCGATTAAAGTTTTTGGAGAAGACCTTGATGTTTTGTTCCAGAAAGCACAGGAAATTGCCCAAAAGATACATCAAGTACAAGGTATTGCAGATTTAAAGGTACAACAAATAGATGGCGTACCACAGATGGTAGTGACTTACGACCGCCAGAAAATTGCCCAATATGGTTTAAAAATCAGCAACCTGAATACATTGCTGAAATCAGCTTTTGCTGGTGAAGAAGCAGGTGTTGTTTATGAAGGTGAAAAACGCTTTAGCTTAGTTATCCGTTTGGATTCATCATACCGTAAAGACATCCAAAATATCAGAGATTTATATTTGGATTTACCCAACGGCGGAAAAGTTCCATTTGCGGAAGTAGCCAAAATTGATTATGAAGATGCCCCCTCTGAAATTACCAGAGATAATGCACGTCGTAGAATTTCAATAGGGATTAACGTTCGTAACCGTGATGTAGAAAGTTTGGTGAAAGAGGTGCAAAGCATTATAGACAAAAAAGTAAAACTGCCCGTTGGATATACTATAGAATATGGAGGTGCTTTCGAAAACCTACAAGCAGCTAAAAGTCGCCTGTTTATAGCTGTGCCTGTGGCCCTTTTCTTGATTTTTGCACTTTTATACTTCACTTTCAATTCTTTTGTAGAAGCCCTGATTGTATTTGTAGCCATTCCACTTTCAGCAATTGGTGGTATTTTATCACTTTGGCTTCGTGATATGCCTTTCTCGGTTTCAGCGGGCATTGGTTTTATTGCACTTTTTGGGGTAGCAGTTTTAAACGGTATCGTACTGATTTCATACTTCAAAATCCTTGAAAAAGAAGGCATAAAAAACATTAATGACCGAATTTTAGAAGGTACTAAAACACGTTTCAGACCCGTAATGATGACGGCGGCTGTGGCTTCTATGGGCTTTTTACCAATGGCGCTGAGCCATTCGCCCGGTGCGGAAGTACAAAGACCTTTGGCAACCGTAGTAATTGGTGGGTTGATTACAGCCACTATCCTGACTTTGGTAGTACTCCCTGTTATTTATAGTCTGGTTTTTAATAGAATACCTAAAACACCCAAAGGTATAGCCACTGTTATTGTGCTATTATTGATAAGTACTACCACTTTTGCACAAAACAATACACCACAGACATTACAAATGTGTATTGATAAGGCTATTCAGCAGAACCAAAACTTAAAGATTTCTACCTTAGAAATCAAAGGAAATCAGACATTGGTAAAAACTGCTCGGGAATTGCCTAAAACAAGTTTTGACGCGCAGTACGGTCGTACACAAGTGTTTGATGGCAATGATGTCACCTTTTCAGTAGGGCAAGCTTTCGCTTTGCCGAGTTTATATAAAGCCCAAGAAAACCTGTTAAAAGGTAATGTTTTAACGGCTGAAAAGCGTGCTAGATTAACTAAAACACAATTGATTGGTGAGGTTAAAAGCATCTACTTTCAGATTCTATATACTAATCAATTCATCAAATTGCTTCAGCAACAAGACAGCCTTTATCAAAGTGCATTCAAAGCAGCCTCTGTACGGTATAAAACTGGTGAAACGGATTTGTTAGAGAAAGTATCTTCAGAAACACGATTAAGAGAAATACAAAATCGTATTGAGCAAGTAAAAGCTGATGAGCAAAATCTGTATCAAAGCCTACAATTTTTGATGAATACTCGTGAAAACTTCGTGATTGATTATAGCATTGATACGCAAAAAACCCTCTTATTGAGCGATGCTCAGTTAGCCTCGAATCCTTTCTTGGAAATCATCAAACAGCAAAGCGAGGTAAGCAAATTACAAACCAATTTGGAACAACAACGGTTGAAGCCAGATGTAAGAGTGGCATTGACCAACCAAAGTATTGAAAAACATTTCAATCAAAATTATGTACAAGTGGGCATCAATGTACCGATATTCACGAAGGCTCAGCAAGCAAGAATCAGTGCTTCTAAAATCAATGAAGAGGTAATCAATCAGCAATATCAGTATGCTGAAAATCAACTACAAAGTCAGCTAAATTCCTTAAAAATTCAGTTCGAAAAAGCTGATAAGTCTTTGAATTATTACAAAAATTCAGCGATTCCACAAGCCGATTTAATAGCCAAAACGGCCGCTAAAAGCTATCAGACTGGTGAGATAGAATATGTAGAATTTGTGCAGAATATCACACAAGCTTGGCAAATCAAAGAAAAGCATCTAGCTGAATTGCAAAATTTCAACCAAATTATTATCAACATCGAAACATTAATCGGAAATGAATAATTCTCAAAAATATTATATCAATACACTTCAAAAGTGTGTTGTGATTGCCTTTATTTTTTTAATAAATGTATCTTGTTCTAAACCAAAAGAAGAAGAACAGGAGAATAGTGATAAAAAAACTGACATCTTAACATTATCTGCTGAACAGGTAAAAAATGCTCATTTAGTATTGGGGGCTTTTGATAAAACCACTATTTCAGATGAAATAAAAGCCAATGGTATAGTAGATGTCCCACCCATGAATATGGCATCGGTAAGTATTCCTATTAGTGGTTATGTAAAAAGCACCAATACTCTTCCGGGATCTCCTATTAAAAAAGGAGGAGTTTTAGCCACTATTTACAGCATGGATTATATCCAATTGCAACAAGATTATTTACAGGCTGTAAGTCGCCTAAAATTCTTGGAACAAGAATTAGAACGCCAGAATGTACTAAGTAAAGAAGATATAGGTGCTAAAAAGAAATTGCAACAAGCTGATTCAGAGGTATCTTCTATGAAAGCCCAGACCAAAGCTTTAGCGTTAAAACTTGAATTGATAGGTTGTTCGATAGAAAAACTAAAAAAAGGTCAACTTTCGTCTTCTATCAATATTACTTCACCCATCGAAGGTTATATCAAAACAGCCAATGTATCTATTGGTAAAAACGTTGCTCCTACTGATGTATTATTTGAAATCGTAGGAAATACGCATAAGCACATAGAACTAAAAGTTTTTGAAAATGACATCAATAAAATAAAAATAGGACAAAAAATAGTAGTCGAGCATCCTACTTTCTCTGAAAAACCTATGATGGCTACTGTATTTCTGGTAGGTAAGAACGTAGAAGCCGACAGCAAAACCATTAATATTCACGGGCATATTGATGATGAAATAATGGAAAGCAAACTTACTGTGGGGCAATATGTAAATACTAAAATTTTTACAGGAAAGCGAATGGTGAATACATTACCCGAAACTGCCGTTGTAATACATAATAATGGTGGCTTTATTTTTATACAAACCAAAGAAAATACTTTTCAACAAATTCCTGTCAAAATTGGGACTACTGAAAAAGGCAATATTGAAGTGTTTACTGAAAAAAATATTGATAATCAGCAAATTGTAAAACAAGGTGCTTCTATTTTACAAGCTATGTTAGCTAGTTCGGAATAAAGTAAAAATTAATTAATTCTATTGGACGCAACCATTTAGAACTAAGTCCTGTATATCTCAATATATGATAAAAATCATATAAACATTCTTATTAAGATTATATACTTAAAAGATTCTAATCGTTGTACCAAAGTGAACTTTTTCAATTAATTATTACAAATTATGAATACTATAGAAGAAAAAATGAATCGCCTTACTTTTCTAAAACAATTAGGTTTAACAGGAGCAAGCTTAATGGCTGTGTATTGTGGTGTAACAATGACTTCGTGTACTAATGAAGGAGATATAGCAGGGCCACTACCTACTGGCGGTATAACCTTTGATTTATCGGCAACTGCTAATGCAGCCTTACTAACAAAGGGAGGATACGTTGTGGATAGAACCAATAATATCGTTGTGGCTTATACTAATGTAGGTACTTACGTTGCTGTAACCCTTATTTGTAGTCATGAAGGACAAAAGAAAATCACCTATGCAACTGATAAATTCTACTGTACTGAACACGGAGCAACTTTCGATAACAGCGGCAAAGGCACAAATAGCAATGGAAGTGGTGGCTTAAGAACTTATACTGTTACGCAAAGCGGGACAATTTTAACGGTAAGCTAGACCCTACTACCAAAAATTACGTATGTCTTTAATGACAGTAAACTACGGAATGGCTTCATGAAGTATTGAAAGCCATTTCGTTTAAAAAAAATCAAAATTATGAAAAAATATCTATTAGTATTCAGTTTCCTATTGAGTTTCCAAAGCTTTTGTCAGGATGACTTAATGGATATGCTTAATAAGCAAAGTGAGAAGCAAACGGAATACACTACCGCCACATTTAAGGCTACGCGTTTAATCAATGGACAAACTATTGAAACTGTTAGTAAAAATCATCTTAATTTTTGGATCTCTCATAGATTTGGAGCTGTAAATTCTGGTTTCATTGATAATTTTTTCGGATTAGACGAAGCACGTATCAGATTGGGATTAGAATATGGTTTAAGTGATAACCTAACTATTGGTTTAGGTAGAAGTTCACAAGAAAAAACGTATGATTATTATCTAAAGTATAAAGCTATTCGCCAGTCTAACCATGTCCCAGTTACAGTTACAGGTTACCTAAGTGGTGCTACCAATACTATGATTACGGGTTATACACTTCCGTCAGGGTCAACGCTTAAGTTTAATGATAACCTTGATCGTCAGACATACTGTGGACAAATACTAATTGCCCGTAAATTCAGCGAAAAACTATCATTACAAGTCATGCCTACCATTATTCATTTCAATAAAACGGAGGTTGCAGACATGAAAAGCGAAGTGTTGTCATTAGGTTTTGGAGGAAGATATAAACTTTCTAAAAGGCTTAGTTTAAATGCTGAATATTACCTCACCGACCATGGCAACAGCAGTGTTTCTAGCAAATACCACAATTCTTTAGCCATCGGTTTTGACATTGAAACAGGCGGACACGTTTTCCAGCTACATTTCACAAATTCTAGAGGAATGATTGAACGCCACTTTATTGCACAAACCCTAGGACAGTGGAGTAATGCTGATATTTTTTATGGGTTCAATATTTCCAGAACATTTAGTTTTGATGGAAAATCAAACAAAAAAAAGAATTAATATGAAAAATCACTTCCTTACATTTATTGGTGCTTTGTTGATAAGTCAAGCGAGTTACGCACAGTTATTTTATACGCAAACAGGCAAAACCAGCTTTTTCTCTAAAACGCCTTTAGAAGATATTTCAGCAGTAAACAGTGCTGTTTCATCTATTTTAAACACGACTACCAACGATATTGCTGTCAGAATGAACATTAATCAATTCAAATTTCCGAACAGGTTAATGGAAGAACACTTTAACGAAAACTATTTAGAATCTGAGAAATTTCCTGCGGCAACATTCAAAGGTAAAATCGCAGAGAAGATAGATTTCACAAAAGAGGGCAGCTATGACGTATCGGTAAAGGGTTTCATGATGATTCATGGAGTAACCAAAGAAAAAACCATTACTGGAAAACTAACAGTTGGAAAAGAAGGTATTACAGTAGATTCAAATTTTGAAATTGCTTTAGTTGATTACAAAATAGATGTTCCTAAATTAGTATGGGAAAAAATTGCTGAGAAAATAGCAGTGAAAAACAATTTTACCTTGATAAAAAAATAAGATATTTCATAAAATAAAGCTTTTGAATCAGCTTTTGAGTTAAGAATAACACCATGTTCTTAATTCAAAAGCTGATTTTTTTATTGTTAAAAAACATCGCATATCATTTTCACTAAATACTCCCTCTCTTAATTGGTTAATCATGAGAATCCTTCTCATTTTTAAAACTATATTCCCCTTCTTATCCTTTGTTCATTTCCGAACAAAAAGTGTATCATTTCCGAACACTTTTCAACAAAAACACAACACAATGTTCTCATTATCAATAATTTACATATTTGGCATTATCTTCTCAATAAATTGTTCAAACAGAATGATTAAATGATGAAACACATCTAATCTTATTAATTAATTTCAATACAATGGATAGAGTAATCGAAAAAAACAAATGGTCGGCAAAACGCATTCTTCCTTGGGTAGGGGGCGTGGCAATAGTTGGCCTGATTGCAGCAAGTTATTTCAATACCACAGGTAAAAGTAAATTGAATGTGGATGAAGGCAAAATTATGATTTCGGAAGTAAGCAAAGGAAGCTTCCAAGAGATTATTCCTATCAATGGTATTGTTTTACCTATTCAAACTATCTATTTGGATGCTAGTGAGGGTGGTAGAGTAGAAGAACTTTTTGTGGAAGATGGTGCTATTGTGAAAAAAGACCAGCCTTTATTAAAACTATCTAACACAGACCTTGAGCTAGACCTTGCCAATCGTGAAACTTCTGTTTTTCAGTTGATTACTCAAATGCAGTACACTCAAAATTTGGCTCGTGAAAACACCATTCGTCAGCAAGCTAATTTAGCCGATATTGATAATGCATTGTTAGAAGCTAAAAGAGTATATGATTTGAACAACCGTTTACATAAAGAGAAAGTAATTTCTGAACAAGATTATAAATCATCTCTAAACCTTTATAACTATAATCTTCGCCGTAAAGCTTTGATTGAAAAAACGTTAAAACAAGATTCAATCACAACGGCAACGCAATTAACACAAATGAAAGAGACGGTGGCTCGTACGCAAGAAACGTTGAAGTTGATGCGTAAGAAAGCTTCTGATTTAGTAGTAAAAGCTCCTGTGGCTGGTCAGCTTACTTCAAGAAATGCGGAGGTTGGTGAAAACAAAGTACGTGGTGTAAGGTTAGGACAAATCGATGTGTTGAGCGGTTTTAAAGTACGTGCTGATATTGATGAACACTACATTTCAAGAGTATTCATTGGTTTAACAGGCGAGTTTACAATTTCAGACAAAACGTATAAGCTACGCGTTAAGAAAGTTTATTCACAAGTAACCAATGGACGTTTTCAAGTGGATATGGAATTTATAGGAACACCACCAAGCGATATACGTCGTGGACAAACTTTACAAGTACGTTTATCATTGAGCGACCAAACGCAGGCTGTTTTATTAGCAAAAGGTGGATTCTATCAACAAACTGGCGGAAACTGGATTTTCAAAGTGGGTGAAAACGGAGAAAAAGCGTATAAAGTAGATATCCAATTGGGTCGTCAAAATCCTGAATACTATGAAGTTTTGGAAGGCTTAAAACCAGGTGATAAAGTAGTAACATCTAGTTATGAAAACTATGGGGATATGCAGGAGTTGGTTATAAAGAAGGAGATAAAATAATAATTACTAATATTTCAACCAAGCTTAAACATCATGGAAAATCTTTTGTTTTGGTTACTTATTTACTTGATACTATTCTAATATATTCTCATCACTGAGGGTTCATAAACAACGATAAACCAAAAAAGACAATGTTAAAAATTACAGACTTAGAAAAGATTTACCGTACTGAAGACATCGAAACGGTTGCTTTAAATAAACTTTCATTAGAAGTAAAGAAAGGTGAATTTGTAGCCATCATGGGCCCTTCGGGTTGTGGTAAATCCACTTTATTAAATATCATTGGTATGTTGGACGATGCCGAGAAAGGTAGCTTTATGTTCAATGGAGAAGAAATCATTCATTTCAACGAGCGCCGCCGTGCTGACCTCCGCAAGCGTAATATTGGTTTCGTGTTCCAGTCTTTCAACTTGATTGACGAACTAACAGTGTATGAAAATGTAGAATTACCGCTTTTATACTTGGGTGTGGATGCCGCCGAACGCAAACAAAAAGTAGAAGCAGTATTAGAAAAAGTACAAATTATGCACCGTAGGAACCACTTTCCACAACAATTGTCGGGTGGTCAGCAACAGCGTTGTGCCGTAGCACGTGCCGTTGTAAATACACCAAAATTAATATTAGCCGATGAACCTACAGGTAACTTGGATTCTACCAACGGTAATGAAGTAATGCAGTTATTAACTGAATTGAACGAAGCTGGCACGACTGTCATCATGGTAACGCACTCTGAACACGATGCTCGTTATGCGCACAGAATCATACGTTTGTTAGATGGTAAAGTTGTAATGGAGAATATTTTGGGATAACCTAATTGAGTGATTTAGTGAATTGTGAATGAGTGATTTCACCATTATTTAATCACTAATTCACTCATTCACAACTCACTAAATATTAATTGCAAAAACCTTTAAAACCATGCTAAAAAATTATATAAAAATAGCTTTTCGCAATCTTTTGAGAAACAAAAGTTATGCTTTTATCAACATTGCGGGTTTGTCTTTAGGGCTTACCTGTGCAATGTTGATTTTCGCCTTAGTTCGCTACCATTTTAATATAGATAAACATCACAGTAAATACGCAAATACTTACAGAATTGTAAGTGAATTTATATCAAGTGAAGGTGGGGAGAACTTCCATACACCGGGTATTCCGTATCCATTCGGGAAGGCTGTTTTAGCTTCTTATCCAGAAATCGAAAACCTTTCGATGACAGAAATACAAGGGGGTTATTTTGTGGCAGTTCCCTCTGGAAATGGCATAGATAAAAAATTTAAAGAAACCGAAGAAGGAGCATTCGTTGAGCCTTCTTTCTTTAAGATTTTTGACTATGAATGGATTGCTGGCGGTAGTGAAGAGTTGAAAAACCCTAATACTGTGGTAATCAGTGAGAAAAATGCTATCAAGTATTTCGGAACAACTGATGTCATTGGCAAAATCATTAAAAATGATGGTCGCTTGAATCTAAAAATCGTTGGTGTTTTTAAAGACTATAAAGACAACACCGATTTTGCTTATCAAGTAATGACATCCTATGCTAGTTTGAAAGAATTTTATGGTTCAATCAACGATGACTTTGGCAGTACTAATAGTAGTACTCGCTGTGTTGTTTCGCTGAATGACAAGTTCACTAAAGCCAACTGGGATAAGCAAATGCTGAATTTCGTAAAGAAATACAGACCAGATGAGGTAAAAACAATACGTTATCAGATGCAACCACTCAAAGAAATTCACTTTTCAGAAGAATATGGTGGTGTAAACAAAAATTTAATCTTATCGCTTTTTGCCATTGGTATTTTCTTAATCATCACAGCAAGTATCAATTTCGTTAATCTAGCGACTGCTCAGGCACTGAAACGCTCAAAAGAGGTAGGCGTTCGTAAAGTTTTGGGTAGTTCTAAATCACAATTGTTCTGGCAATTTATGGCAGAAACCGCCATGATTACTATTACAGCATTAGCTATCTCTTTGATATTATTCCAATTTGGCGAGAAAATAGCACGTGAATATTTAGATGGTGCATTTAGATTTACTTTCTATTTCGATCCCTCAGTCATTCTTTATATCGTTGGTATAGTAATAGCCGTAATTCTACTTTCTGGTGCTTATCCAGCTTTGGTATTAGCGGGTTTCCAGCCAGTAATGGCTTTAAAAGGGAAAATTTCTACACAACAAGTTGGAGGTTTTTCAGTAAGAAGAAGTTTGGTAGTAGTTCAATTTGCCATTTCGCAAATGCTAATCATTGGAATGGCTGTAGTTACTAGTCAGCTATCTTATTTCCAGAATACTGACTTGGGCTTCAAAAAGGATGCAATCATGACGGTTCAACTTCCTTTTGTGCCTACACAAGATATTGTAAAAATGAACACCTTTAAAAACTTGATTTCGGCTATTCCTGATGTTGAGAAAGTAAGTTTTTCAATGTCTGGTCCTCCACAATCTGGTTGGGTAAGTAGTACAAGTCTAAAATTTGATAATCGTCCAGAAAGTGAAAAATGGAGTACACACGCTAAAGGCGTAGATGCCAACTATTTGGACTTATATGGCATCAAGCTAGTAGCAGGCCGAAACCTCTACCCTGCCGACTCTGTCAGAGAAGTAATTGTCAACGAAGCCTTTGTAAAGAAATTAGGGATTAAAGACCCTGCCCAAATTATCGGTAAGAAGATTACAGCACGAGGTAAAAACGTAGATATAGTAGGAGTAGTAAAAGATTTTCACCAACAATCGTTGGCAAATACCATTGACCCACTCTATATGACTACTGATGCTACTAATTTTTACTTTGCCAATTTAAAGTTACGTTCGGCAAATTATCAGAAAGTAGTTAAATCTTTAGAAAAAGCCTTTAATCAGGTATATCCAGAAAGTTATTTTGATAATCAATTTGTAGATGAAGCCATTCAAAGAGCCTATCAGGAAGAAGAAACAATGGGCAAACTGATTAATTTCTTTGCTTTAGTGGCTATCCTAATTGGTTGTTTAGGGCTTTACGGATTGGTATCATTCATGGCTACTCAGAAAACCAAAGAAATCGGTATCAGAAAAGTATTAGGCGCAAGTGTTGGAAATATCTTGGCACTATTCGGAAAAGAATTCGCACAGCTAATCATCATCGCATTTGTCATCGCTGCCCCAGCAGCTTGGTGGATAATGAACGGTTGGTTACAAAACTATGAATACAGAATTAGCATAGGCGCAGGTATATTCTTACTTTCAATAGGCACTACCATTTTAATTGCCAGCATTACAGTCGGCTACCGCTCTATTCGTGCATCATTGGCTAATCCTGTAAAAAGTTTAAGAACAGAATAGTTTGAATTGGGAGTTTTGAATGCAGCGTGAAGCGTATTTTTTTACCGAAATTCAAAACCCCAAATCCTTTAGTCATCAATCCCTAAAACTATGTTACAAAATTATTTAAAAATAGCTTTAAGAACTTTGTTGAGAAACAAAGCATATTCTGCCATTAATATCATTGGGCTTTCTGTAGGGATGGCAGTAGCGATGTTGATTGGTCTGTGGATTTATGATGAAATTTCTTTTAATAAATACCATGAAAAATACGACCGCCTAGCACAAGTAATGCAAAACCAAACTTGGAACGGCGTGACGGGCTCGCAAACAGCAATGCCTTTGCCTTTAGCTCCTGAGTTAAGAGCTAAATATGCTGGCGATTTCAAAAATGTGGTATTGTCATCTTGGACTTTTGAGCACGTTATTGCTGTTGGTGATAAGAAATTCACCAAAACAGGGAATTTTGTAGAACCAAAATTCCCTGAGATGTTTACCTTGAAAATGTTGAAAGGTACACAGCAGGGCTTGAAAGACCCTTATAATATACTTCTTTCGGAATCAGTAGCGATTGCTTTGTTTGGTAATACAGACCCTATCAATAAAGTAGTTAAGATTGATAATAAGACCGATGTAAAAGTAACAGGCGTTTATGAAGACCTACCTCATAATACGACTATGAACGACGTTACCTTTTTATTGCCTTGGAGTTTATACTTGGCTACAGCCGAATGGGTAAGAAATTCACAAGATCAATGGAATAATAATTCGTTTCAAACATTTGCGGAGTTGAATCCACAGGCTGATTTCGATAAAGTTTCTGCTAAAATTAAATATGTGAAGTTTAATCACGACAAGCAAGATGCAGCTAAGCCAATGGTTTTCTTGCATCCATTAAGTAAATGGCACTTATATTCAGAATTCAAAGATGGTAAAATTGTAGGTGGACGCATTCAGTTTGTGTGGTTGTTTGGTATTATTGGTGTCTTTGTACTTTTATTGGCTTGTATCAATTTCATGAATTTGAGTACCGCTCGTTCAGAAAAACGTGCTAAAGAAGTTGGGGTGCGTAAAGCTATTGGGTCAGCACGTTCGCAGTTAATTACTCAGTTCTTAAGTGAGTCATTATTGATTGTTGTTTTTGCTTTTATCCTTACTATTATTTTAGTACAACTTACGCTTCCTTGGTTCAATGAGTTATCAGATAAAAAAATGAACATCCTTTGGGGGAATCCATATTTCTGGATAATCAGTATTTCATTTTCACTGATTACAGGGTTAGTTTCAGGAAGTTACCCAGCATTTTATTTATCATCTTTTGATCCTATTCATGTTTTAAAAGGAACTTTCCGTGTTGGTCGTTTTGCAGCAATTCCTCGTAAAGTATTAGTTGTTATTCAATTCACCGTTTCAGTTACTTTAATCATCGGAACCATTGTTGTTTATCGCCAAATTCAACATGCTAAAAATCGACCAGTTGGTTATAGTCGCGATGGATTGATTGCTATCAATATTAATACCCCTGAATTAGTAGGACATTATGATGCTTTAAGGAACGATTTATTAAAAACAGGTGCTGTTTACGAAATGGCTCAATCGTCAAGTCCGACCACTGGCGTATATTCTAATCAGATAGGTTTTGACTGGGAGAAAAAAGACCCTAATCTTCAAGCACTTTTTGGTATCATTGCTGTCTCGCACGACTATGGTAAAACAGTAGGTTGGCAGTTTGTAGAAGGGCGGGATTTTTCAAGAAATTTCGCTACAGACACCTCTGCAATGGTTTTGAATGAAGCAGCAGCGAAATTCATTGGTTTTAAAGAACCTGTTGGGAAAAATATCAAATGGAACGATAAAAATTATAGAATAACAGGTGTGGTTAAAAATATGGTGATGGAATCGCCTTATGAACCTATCAGGCCAGCCATTTTCTTTATTAATTACGAGTGGGCTAACTTTTTCAATGTCAAGCTAAACCCTAAAATGAGTGCAACAGCCTCATTAGACAAGGTAGGTGAAGTATTCAGAAGATATAATCCAGGTAGTCCGTTTGATTACAAATTTGCTGACGAACAATATGCAAAGAAATTCAGCAGCGAAGAACGCATCGGTAAATTAGCGACTTTCTTTGCTTGTTTAGCCATCTTTATCAGTTGTTTAGGCATATTTGGTTTAGCTTCATTTACGGCAGAACAACGCACTAAGGAGATTGGCGTACGAAAAGTATTGGGTGCTTCAATATTCAATTTATGGCAATTACTTTCTAAAGACTTCGTGATTTTGGTGATGATTTCATTCTTAATAGCTACCCCAATTGCTTATTATTTCATGGATGGATGGTTGAAAAACTATGAATATCGTTCAGATATTTCATGGTGGATTTTTGGAATTTCAGGCTTGGGTGCATTGGTAATCACACTATTAACCGTGAGCTATCAAGCTGTAAAAGCCGCTTCGGCAAACCCTGTGAAGAGTTTAAGAACAGAGTAGAATAATATAGCGCTTTAAGTTTTACCCGCTGATATTGCAGATTAATATCGCTGATTTTCGCTGACAAATAGTATCTGTGAAAATCTGCGAAAAAAATCTCTGAAAATCTGCGGGTAAAAACGCTATATCTAAATCATAAAACTTTCAGCATCTTTCAATGATATTACCAACCTAAAACTTTGAAAACCATGTTCAGAAATTATCTAACAATAGCCTTCCGAAACCTTACTCGCAACAAGGTTTATTCGTTCATTAATATTGGTGGACTAGCAGTTGGTATGGCGGTCGCGATGCTGATTGGGCTTTGGATGTGGGATGAACTGAGCTTTGATACATATCATAAAAACCATGACCGCATTGCTAAAGTGATGCAACACATCAGCAATAATGGGGAAGTACAAACCAGAGAAAGCGTGCCATATCCTTTGGCAGAAGAACTTAGGAAAACCTATGGTAGTGACTTTAAGCATGTGGTGCTTTGTGAAAGCGATGTTTGGAATGTTTTAAGCTATGGGAATAATAAGTTTCTGAAAATAGGTAATTATTTTGAACCTGAAGGCATTGAAATGCTTGGGGTAAATATACTGAAAGGATCCCGTAAGGGTTTGAATGACCCTTATTCTATTATGTTATCAGCATCAGTAGCAAAAGCTCTTTTTGGTAATACTGACCCAATCAATAAAATTATTAAAATGGATAACCAGTATGCTGTAAAAGTTACTGGTGTTTACGAAGACTTTCCTAGTAATTCTAGTTTTCATTCGGTTTCATTTATTGCTCCATACAAATTATTTTACAATCGCTACACATGGGTTAAAACAATGTATGACCCTTGGAGAGCCAATGCATTCCAGATTTACGTTCAAATTGCAGATAAGGCTGATTTCGATAAAGTATCTTTTAGGATAAAAGACGCAAAACTAAAAAAGGTAAATGCAGAACTAGCTAAATTAAAACCAACGCTATTTCTACAACCAATGAGCAAATGGCACTTATATTCTGAGTTTAAAGACGGCTTTAACATTGGTGGACGCATTCAATATGTTTGGCTTTTCGGTATCATTGGCATATTTGTATTGCTTTTGGCGTGTATCAATTTCATGAATTTAAGTACTGCCAGAAGTGAAAAAAGAGCCAAAGAAGTAGGCGTTCGTAAAGCGATTGGTTCTGCCCGTAGCCAATTGATTTCACAGTTTTTTAGTGAATCTTTTTTAGTAGTTACCTTAGCATTTATTCTATGTTTGTTTTTAGTACAATTATGCTTGCCATTCTTCAATGAATTGGCTGATAAAAATATCAATATCCTCTGGACAAACCCTTTATTTTGGTTAGCAGGTATAAGTTTTAGCTTATTTACAGGACTAATAGCGGGTACTTATCCAGCCTTTTATTTATCATCATTTCAGCCCGTTAAAGTACTGAAAGGTTCTTTCAGAGTAGGTCGTTTTGCATCTATGCCACGCAAAGTGTTGGTAGTAATGCAGTTTACGGTATCAATCACTTTAATTATTGGTACAATCGTAATTTTTCGACAAATACAATATGCTAAAAATAGACCTATTGGTTATGAAACAAATGGATTGGTGTCTTTACCACAAGCGATTAATGAAATTCATAAACACTTTGATGTCGTAAAAGACGAATTATTAAAAACAGGAGCAGTTATTAGTCTTTGTGAAACGTCTGCTCCTACTACCGAAAATTGGTCATCTAGTACTGAGTTTAATTGGCCCGGAAAAGACCCCAATATACTAGCAGAAATTCCAAACATTGGTATTTCGTACGATTATGGTAAAACCATAGGTTGGCAAATGAAAGAAGGGCGGGATTTTTCCAAAAGCTTTTCATCAGACTCTACAGCATTGATTTTGAATGAGTCGGCTGTTAAATTAATGGGCTTAGCACAACCAATTGGTAAAACTATCTCGTGGTTTCAACAACCTTTTACGGTAATTGGAGTAGTAAAAGATGTAATCATACAATCGCCTTATGAACCAGTAAAACCTACTGTTTATACCTTTACAAAGGATGATGTAGCGTATATTCTTGCTAAAATAAATCCTGAAATAAGTGCGACTGTTGCTTTAAGTAGAATTGAATCTGTCTTTAAAAAGTATAATCCTTCACAACCCTTTGACTATAATTTCGTAGATGAAGAATATGCCAAAAAATTCGATAATGAAGAACGTATCAGTAAACTAGCTACCTTCTTTGCTATTCTTGCCATATTTATTTCATGTTTAGGACTTTTTGGTTTGGCCTCATTTGTAGCCGAACAGCGTACCAAAGAAATTGGTATCAGAAAAGTGTTGGGTGCTACCGTCTTTAATTTATGGCAATTGCTATCAAAAGATTTTGTGGTATTAGTATTACTTGCCTTTTTAATTGCCACACCTCTCTCCTATTATTTTATGAATAATTGGATTCAAAATTATGCTTATCACACAAACATTTCTTGGTGGATATTTGCTGTAACTGGTCTTGGAGCATTACTAATCACTTTGTTGACCGTCAGTTTTCAATCAATTAAGTCTGCCTTGATGAATCCAGTAAAAAGCTTAAGAACAGAATAAATGGAGTGTCATTAGATGTTTTGTAATTCTCTAACAAAAATCCTAAAGTCATAAAGTCCAGCATCCTAAAGTCCATAATCTTAAAATCCTAAAGTCACAAAAATCATGTTCAATAATTATCTAAAAATCGCATTCCGTAATTTGCTGAGAAACAAGGTTTTTTCAGTGATTAATATTCTTGGATTAGCCCTTGGCATGACTTGTAGCCTAATGATTATGCTTTGGGTTCAAGATGAACGAAGTGTTGATGCTTTTCATGCTAATAAAAACCAATTGTATAGAATTTACATGAAGGAATTTTTTAGTGGAAAAACGCAAGGAGTAATCTGGACACCCGGACCATTAGCAGAAGAATTAAAAAGAGTAGTTCCTGAAATACAAATGTCAACCGCTTTTTCTTGGCCTAGTAGCCAAACATTTATGGTGGGCGACAAAGTGAATAAACAAGAAACCAACGTAGCTGGAGCAGACTTTTTTAAAATGTTTAGCTTCAAACTATTACAAGGAAGTCCAGCGTCTGCATTAAAAGACCTTAATAGCCTTGCTATTTCGAGAAAAATGGCTGAAATCTTTTTTGGTAGTCCAGAAGCAGCTATTGGCAAAACAATCCGTTATGATAATCGCAACGATTTAGTTATTACGGCTGTTTTTGAAAACCTACCGAAAAATAGCACCTTGAAGTTTGATTGTTTACGTAGCTGGGATGCTTACGTTATTGATAATGAATGGGCCAAAGATTGGGGCAGTACAGACCCACTGACTTTTTTTATGATTCGACCAGATGCTAATCCTACGCTAGTAGCCAATAAGATTAAGCATGTACTAGATAAATATAGAAAGGGTTTAGATAAAACCGAATTGGCCATGCAGCCTTTTCATGAATACTATTTGAATAGCAATTTCAAAAATGCTGAAATGGAAGGTGGACGCATTGAATACGTCCGTTTATTTAGCATTGTGGCAGTGTTTATTCTATTAATTGCCTGTATCAATTTCATGAACTTGGCAACGGCACGTTCAGCAAAAAGAGCCAAAGAAGTTGGCGTTCGTAAAGTAGTGGGGGCTGTTCGTACTGCGCTAATCAAGCAATTTATCGGCGAGGCTATGTTGCTTACTATTTTTGCGATTACTATTGCTATATTACTCGTTACGCTATTATTACCTTCTTTCAATAGTCTTACTGGCAAAGAAATCGTTTTACCTATCAATGAAATTTCATTCTGGAGTTTATTAATAGGGCTGACTTTTATCACGGGTATTGTAGCTGGTAGTTATCCAGCATTCTTCCTGTCGTCTCTCAACCCTATTAAAGTATTAAAAGGTACGTTGAAATTCGACTCAGCATCTACTTGGTTAAGACAAGGCTTGGTTGTTTTTCAATTCTCACTTTCTATCATTTTGGTGATAGGCATGATTGTAATCTATCGCCAAATAGATTATATCCAACACAAAAACTTAGGCTTTAACCGTGAAAACTTGCTCTATTTTCCTGTGGAGGGCAATCTGAATAAGAAATATAATATTCTAAAAGAAGAAATATCGCATCTATCGAGCATCAAATATATGTCTCACATGACTGCCAATCCAGCAGGTATTGGGGATGGCACAGAGGCTATCAGTTGGCCAGGCAGTAATCCTAATGATAAAATAAGGTTTACGCCAGTGGGTGTTGGCTACGATTTTGCCAAAACGATGAATCTTCAAGTGATAGCAGGCAGAGAATACTCAAAAGATTTTGCATCAGATTCATTAGGCTTTATAATCAACGAAACGGCACAAAAAGCAATGGGTTTTAAAAATCCTGTTGGCGAGTCAGTTACTTGGGGCAGAGCAAAAGGTAGAATTATTGGGGTGGTGAAAGATTTTCACTTTCAATCTTTACACACACCTATCAGACCCATGATTACTTACCTAAGCGATAGATACAAGCAAGGAAACATCATTGTTCGGGTGGAAGCGGGCAAAACATCAGAAGCCATTGCACAATTGGAAGTATTATGCAAAAAACTAAATCCTGAATATCCATTTACTTATTATTTCACCGACGAAGAATACGCCAAACAATACAGAAGCGAGCAAGTAGTAAGTACTTTATCTAGTCTGTTTGCTTTCTTGGCTATCTTTATTTCAAGCCTTGGACTTTTTGGGTTAGCGGCTTTTATAGCAGAACAGCGCACGAAGGAAATCGGCATCAGAAAAGTATTGGGAGCGTCTGTACTAAGCCTTGTAAACCTTCTTTCAAAAGACTTTTTGAAACTGGTGTTATTAGCGTTTTTAATATCCGCACCACTTGCTTGGTATGTATCTAGCAACTGGCTGCAAGGCTTTGCTTATAGAACCGAAATCTCTTGGTGGATTTTTGCTGTAGCTGGTGCATTGGCATTATTGGTTGCCATATTAACGGTGAGTATTCAGGCAATTAAAGCGGCTTTGATGAATCCTGTAAAGACTTTAAAGACAGAATGATTTTGAGTTTTGAGTGAGGAGTTTTGAGCAGTGTAGAGTTTTTTTACCCGCAGATATAGCAGATAAATACCGCAGATTTACGCTGATAAAATTCCAACCCCAAAATGACATATTTAACGCTGAATCTATTTAAAACATTTTAATCACCTCAGAAAACTAAATTTTGAAAATCATGCTAAAAAATTATTTAAAAATCGCATTAAGGACTTTGCTTAGACACAAGGTTTATTCTTTTATCAACATTGCAGGTTTGGCAACAGGGATGGCCGTTGCCATGCTCATTGGGCTTTGGATTTGGGACGAACTTTCTTATGATAAATATCATGAGCATTACGACCGTATCGCTCAAGTAATGCAACATAATATTTATAATGGCGAAAAAGCTACTCAGGAATCTAACCCTGCGGTGATGGCTGAAGAGATTCGTAGTCATTATGGAAGTGATTTTAAATATGTGTTACAGTCGTCATGGACGTCGGACCATATCTTGACTTTTGGAGAAAAGAAGCTCACTAAAAGTGGCAACTACTTTGAACCAAAAGTAACGGAGATGCTTACGCTGAAAATGTTGAAAGGTACCAGAGAAGGATTGAAAGAACCTTATTCAATACTGCTATCTGAGTCTGTCGCAAAAGCATACTTTGGCGATACAGACCCGATGGAAAAATTGATGAAGATTGATAATAAAACAAGTGTAAAAGTGACGGGGGTTTATGAAGACCTGCCTTATAATTCAAGCTTTAGAGACATGAGTTATATTTTACCGTGGGAGTTATACTTGATTACCAACGATTGGATTAAAAAGATGGATAATCCTTGGGGAAGTAATTTTACACAGACGTTTGCTGAATTGGCAGATAATGCAGATTTCGATAAGGTTTCAAAGAAAATCATCAATGTAAAATTCAATAACCTTGGTAAAGAAGAAAAACGATACAAACCTGAGGTTTTTCTACAACCGATGAGCAACTGGCATTTGTATTCAGACTTTAAAAATGGGGTAAATATTGGTGGAAGAATACAGTTCGTTTGGCTATTTGGCATTATAGGCATCTTTGTATTATTGTTGGCGTGTATCAATTTCATGAATTTGAGTACTGCCCGTTCAGAAAAAAGAGCCAAAGAAGTAGGTGTCCGTAAGGCTATCGGTTCAGCTCGTGCACAGTTGATTGCACAATTTCTTAGCGAATCATTATTAGTGGTAGCTTTTGCATTTGGGTTATCGATACTTTTGGTACAGCTATTTTTGCCGTTCTTTAACGAAGTGGCCGACAAAAAGATGAATATTTTGTGGACTAACCCTTTTTTCTGGTTGACAGGTATCTTCTTTACTTTAATCACAGGCTTGATTGCAGGTAGTTATCCAGCCCTCTATTTATCTTCTTTCCAACCTGTAAAAGTATTAAAAGGAACTTTCAAGGTAGGTCGCTATGCTACCATTCCTCGTAAAGTATTAGTAGTTATTCAGTTTACTGTCTCTGTTACTTTAATTATCGGAACCATTATCGTATTTCGACAAATAGAACATGCTAAAAATCGCCCAATTGGTTATAATCGCGACGGACTAATTATTATGAATATGGCAACGCCTGATATTCATGACCATTTTGAGACTGTCCGTAGTGAACTAAAAAGTTCGGGGGCCATTGTTGAAATGACAGAATCTGGAAGCCCTACTACTGAAGTATGGAACACAAATGGCGGTTTTGAATGGGAAGGGAAAGACCCAAATCTAGCGGTTGATTTTCCTAATAATGGTGTAACCTATGAATATGGGAAAACAATTGGATGGCAATTTGTGGATGGTAGAGATTTCTCCAGAGAATATGCTACTGACTCTTTGGCATTTGTACTAAACCAAGCGGCTGTGAAATTTATAGGATTGAAAAATCCAATTGGCACAACCTTGAAATGGAATGGCAAACCATTTAAAATAGTGGGCGTCATTAAAGATATGGTGGTTCAGTCGCCTTATCAGCCTGTTAGACCATCGTTATTCCACATCTCAAAAGATCAGGAAAATGTAATCATTCTGAAAATTAATCCTAACTCAAGCTCAAGAGAAGCATTGAGTAAAATAGAAACGGTATTTAGAAAATATAATCCTGCGGCACCTTTTGAATACAAATTTGTGGATGACCAATACGCTAGGAAATTCGGTAATGAAGAACGCATTGGAAAGTTGGCTACCTTCTTTGCTATTCTTGCTATTTTCATTAGTTGCTTAGGGATTTTTGGCTTGGCATCTTTCACCGCAGAACAACGGACGAAAGAAATTGGTGTCAGAAAAGTATTAGGAGCTTCTGTATTTAATTTATGGCAATTGTTATCTAAAGACTTTGTGGTTTTGGTGATGATTTCCATCTTGATAGCTAGCCCTATTTCATATTTCTTTATGAACAACTGGATTGAGAAATATAATTATCGCACAGATATTTCATGGTGGATTTTCGGACTGTCTGGCTTAGGAGCCTTGGTGATAACATTGGCGACAGTAAGTTACCAAGCCATTAAAGCAGCCTCTGCCAATCCAGTTAAAAGTCTGAGAACAGAATAAAGGGAGTGTAGAGTTTTGAGTTAGGAATGCAGAGTTAGGAATGCAGAGTTAGGAATGAGGAGTATTTTTTACCGAAACCCAAATTTTTTTAGTCTTTTAGTCCTAAAGTCATTAATCTTAAAACCTCAAAAGTCATGCTAAAGAATCATCTTAAAATAGCCCTCAGGACATTGCTAAGACATAAAAATTATACCCTAATTAATGTCGTGGGATTATCGCTTGGTTTAACAGGAGGTTTATTGATTTTTGTGTTTGTAAAATTCAATTTAAGTGTTGATGGGTACCATAAAAACTTTGATAATATTTATAGGGTAGTAAGTGATTTACAATTCAGTAAAGACCATCTCGAACACGGTAATGGTAGCCCCTACCCAATGGTAAAAGCCATTCAGAATGATATACCAGAAGTACAAAAGGCATCATTTATCGCCAAAAATATGTCTTATACCGTTGGTATTCCTAAAAGTACAACTCAGATAGATCGTTACTTAGAAAAAACAGGCATTGCTTATACTGATAAAAATTGGTTTGATATTTTCGATTACCAATGGATTGCTGGTAACCCATTGGTAATGAATGAACCTAACACTGTTGTTCTGACTAAAAAACTAGCGAAAAAATACTTTGGGGATGAAAATCCAATGGGTAAAATCGTTCAGCTTAATAATAAATTCACCCTGAAAGTAGCTGGTGTTGTAAACGATTATCCAGAAAATACGGATAATAAAATGGATATGTTTATCTCTATGGAGTCATTTAAAACCATAGAACCAAAGCAGAATATTGAAGATTGGGGATGGATAGATTCCAATAAAGAAGTTTTTGTTTTGTTAAAAAACAATGTTGCTTCCGCTGATTTTGACCGTAAAATGATAGCGTTTTCTAAAAAATATCATGGCGCAGATGCCAACGTTTTTAAGCACTATCTTCAACCTTTGAGTGATATTCACTTTAATCCGTTGTATAGAGGCATTATCAGGATAGAAACCATTTGGACTTTAGTAATCATTGGCTTGTTTTTGGTTATCACAGCTTGTATCAACTTTGTGAATTTGGCGACAGCCCAAGCCTTAAAAAGAAATAAGGAAGTAGGTATCCGAAAACTACTTGGCAGTAAACGTAGCCACCTATTTTGGCAATTCATTGCCGAAATAGCCTTAATTGTTAGTTCATCTTTGGTTTTAGCCATTGCACTTACACAACAATTCTTACCCGTTTTAAATGAATGGACACATACGAATCTTACATTTACTATTGACTACCAATTAGTTAGTTTTTTGGCTTTACTTTTCATATTAGTTATTTTATTATCTGGCTTTTATCCAGCCTTTGTATTATCAGGTTTTAATGTTACCAAGGCTTTGAAGGGTAACAATACCAATCAACAAATTGCAGGTTTTCCCATAAGGAGAAGCTTAGTTGTCGTTCAATTTACCCTTTCACAATTATTAATCATCGGCACATTTGTAGTTTTTCAACAAATGGATTTTTTCAAAAATGCAGACCTAGGGTTCAACAAAGAAGCACTTTTAATCATTCCTGTTTTTGGAGAAAGACATTACCAAACAGATGTGTTATTGAATAAACTTCGCCAAGACCCTGATGTAAAAAATGTTAGTTTTTGCTTTCGTCCGCCTGCGGATAATAGTGGTTATGGAGGTTCTATAAGGTATGCGGGTAGAGATTGGGAAGCCTTCCCAGCTCGCTCTAAGCTTGCAGATACTAATTTCCTATCAACCTTTGGTATTAACCTGATAGCTGGTAGAAACATTATCGGAAGTGATACCATCCGCGAATTTTTAATCAATGAAGAACTAGTAGCCCGACTTGGTATTAAAGATGTAAACGAAGTAATAGGGAAAGAAATAGAAGTGGGAGAATTTGGCATAAAAGCACCCATCGTAGGTGTTGTCAGGAGCTTTCATCAACGCTCGTTTCATGAGAAAATCGAACCCTTGGTGATTGGTATGCAAAAGAATAGCTTTCAGTTTGCTGGCGTAAAACTAAGTGGACAAGTGACGAGTGATAAAATTGATAAAATTAAAGCTATTTGGCAAAGTGTTTATCCTGAAAATGTATTCGAGTTTTCATTCATGGATGAAAGAATAGCGAAGTTTTACGAGCAAGAAACCATGATTTCTAAACTCCTGAATGTCTTTGCTTTGCTTGTTATTTTTATTGGTTGCTTGGGTTTATATGGCTTGGTAGCATTTATGGCAGAAACTAAAACGAAAGAAATTGGTATCCGAAAAGTTTTAGGAGCCTCTGTCCCACAAATATTATGGCTATTCGGTAAAGAGTTTGCAAAACTGGTCATCATTGCCTTTTTGATAGCCTCGCCTGTTGCATGGCTATCGGCGAATCAATGGTTACAGAATTTTGCTTATAGAATTAATATCAACATTGACATTTTTGTGGTTTCATTCTTTGTTACACTACTTTTTGCAACAATAACGGTGAGTTATGAAGCCACAAAATCAGCCTTGATGAATCCCGTAAAAAGCCTGAGAACTGAATAAATGAAGTTTGGAGTTTTGAATGCGGAGTGAGGGATTTTTTTTACCTAAGCTCAAAACGCTTTAGTCTTTTAGTCCTAAAGTCATCAATGCTACTATCTTAAAAATCGTAAACCCTAAAGTCTTTTGTCTTATTTCTAAAATCTTAAAGTCTAAAAATTATGTTCAACAGTTACTTAAAAATCGCTTTGAGAATCTTGTTTAGAAACAAGCTCTATTCCTTGGTTAATATTCTGGGCTTAGCTATTGGCGTAAGTGCGTGCTTGGTGATTTACCTGTTGGTAAGCTTTGAATTGAGTTTTGAAAACTTTCACCCCGACCGTGAACGGATTTACAGAATTACCTCTGGATTTAAAAATCAAGATGGCAAGTCCTTCTTTAATGCAGGTTTATCTGCCCCTATGCCTGAATCTATCTTACAGGAAGTACCAGGCATTGAATACCTAACGGCTTGTCATGTTTGGGAGTCTAAAGTAACAGTACCAAACGATAAAAACGACAATAAAAATTTGCCTAAAACATGGAAAAGCAATAATGCTGAAATATTAATTTGTCAGCCCCAATACTTTAACATTTTTAATTACGAATGGTTAGAAGGTAATCAAAAAACGGCTCTTCAAACACCTAATGAGGTAATATTAACAAAAAATGAAGCCGAAAAATATTTTGGTAAAATTCCTTTACAACAGGTTTTAGGGAAGCAATTATACTTTAATGACTCTTTGGTTACAACCGTAACAGGGATTGTAAAAGAATTGCCTGATAATTCTGATTTTAAATTTAAAGTTTTTATTTCCTTTAAAAGCATCGAGACAAAAAACTGGAGAAAGGAATTTCAATTGGACGAATGGACCAATACAAATTCTAGTTCAATGGCCTTTGTAAAACTTAGTCAGAATACCACAGCAGGAAATATCAATGCCAAGTTTCCGACTTTCCTAAAAAAGCATCTTGATCAAAAAGACGAATGGAATATTGGTCGTACCCTTAGTTTACAGGCTTTATCAGATATACATTTCAATGCTGAATTCGGTGATAATTTTTCCCGTCAAGTACATTTACCAACACTTTACGCCTTGCTAGGTATCGCAGTATTTTTACTATTGATTGCCGCTATCAATTTTGTCAATTTAGCCACAGCCCAATCTATCACACGTGTAAAAGAAATTGGGGTACGCAAAGTGTTGGGTAGCAATCGTAAAAGCTTGATTATACAGTTTCTATGCGAGACACTCATCATCACTACCTTAGCGGTATTGCTGTCTGTTTTGTTTGTAGAACCCATCCTTTGGATATTTGAAGATTTCGTTCCTAAAGAACTGCATTTTAATATTTTAGACCCAAACACTATTGCTTTTTTAATACTCATTACTGTCGTAACCTGTGTTTTATCGGGCTTATACCCTGCTTGGATTATTTCATCCTATCAACCTGTATCATCTTTAAAAAATCAGGTAGTGAATGGTCAAAGCCGTACGGCATTCCTCCGCAAAGCATTGATTACGTTTCAGTTTACGGCATCGCAAGTTTTTATTTTAGGCACAATCATCGTCGCTACGCAATCTAGGTTTATGATTAATAAAGACTTAGGCTTTAAGAAAGATGCTATCATTAATTTTTATAGCGATTGGCACGATACAGAAAGTAACAAGAAGAATGTATTGATTCAAAAGCTAAAACAAATTCCTGAAGTAGAAATGGTTAGTCTCGGTGATAAACCAGCCAAAAATGGATACTCTACCAACAGGGTTACCTATAGAAATGGGAAAAAAGAAGTTAAGCTAGATGTTCACAGACGCTCTGTTGATGCCAATTATATCCCAATGTATGGCTTGAAAATCGTTGCAGGAAGAAATCTTACTACTAGCGATACCGCCAAAGAATTTGTGATTAACGAAAGCTATGCAAAAGCGTTGGGCTTCAATAATCCTGAACAAGCCATTGGTCAATTTTTGATTTATTCAGGAGGAAAGGGCGATATCAATTTACCAATCGTAGGAGTAGTAGCTGATTTTCATTTACAACCCTTGCACAAGGCTATTCAGCCCTTATACATGATGTCGGAGAATAAATATGAAACGGCCTTCAACGTGAAAGTGCGTAGTAAAGGACAATCGTCTGCTGATTTCAAGGCTGTATTAGCCAAAATACAAAAGGCTTATAAGGAAGTATATCCAAATAGCTATGAAGAATTTAGTCCTACTTTCTTTGATGAAAGCATTGCCAAATTCTATGAAAAAGAAGAACGCTTTGCGAAAATATTAAATACTGCTACAGGCATTGCTATCCTGATTTCATGCATGGGTTTATTCGGCTTAGTAGCCTTTACGACCCAACAACGCACGAAAGAAATCGGTATCAGAAAAGTATTAGGCGCATCAGTAAGCCAGATTGTGAAGTTATTATCAAAAGACTTCTTGAAGTTGGTCATCCTAGGCATTGTAATAGCCTCGCCAATTGCCTATTGGGCAATGAATAAATGGCTACAAGATTTTGCTTATCGAGTAGACATCAGTTGGTGGATTTTTGCTTTGGCAGCCATTGCTTCAATCATCATCGCCTTGATTTCGGTAAGCTACCAGTCTATCAAAGCAGCCTTGATGAATCCTGTAAAGAGTTTACGAGCAGAATGAATGGATTGAGGAGTAATTTTTCACCGAAATCCAAAATATTTTAGTCCTAAATTCTAAAAATCCTAAAATCACAAATACTAAAGTCTAAAATCTAGTGTCTAAAATCTTAAAGTCATAACTCATGTTTAAAAATCATCTTAAAATAGCTTTGAGAGTCTTGTTCAGAAACAAGGTTTACTCATTCATTAATATTGCGGGGTTGGCTTTAGGAATTTCTGCCTTTTTGTTGATTTTAGAATATGTAAGCTTGGAAAGAAGCGTGAACCAATTTCATGCTAATTTACCTAATATGTATCGCCTACTGAACCAGAATAATAAAGGCGAAACATGGGCGCAAGTAGAACCAGGCTGGGCAACCAAAGCCAAAGAGCGCCTTCCAGAAATTAAAGAATATTGCAGAGTAGCCGATGGAGTAGCACAAGGCATTGTAAAAAATGAATCAAAAAATGTTTCGTTTAGAGAGAAAAAAATGGGTTATGCCGAAGGCAATTTCTTTTCCTTTTTTAGCTTTCCTCTTCTCAAAGGTTCGGCTAGTGAATTAAACAAACCTGATGTAATTTTCATGGCTGAGTCGGCTGCTAAAAAGTACTTTGATAAAGCAGACCCTATCGGGCAAACACTTACTTTATATAACCAATTTGGCAAAAAAGATTATGTCGTAAAAGGCGTCTTTGCTGACATGGGCGATAATTCGGATATAAAGTTAGATTTAGTACTTTCTTTAGAAACCCTAAAAAATCCAGCTAATTTAAATGGTAATGATTGGGCAAGTATTGAAAATTTAGACTCACAGTACATTGATACGTACTTTTTGCTTAATGAAAAAACCAATTACTTGGCACTTGAAGGTAAATTAAACACCCTTAGAAAAGAATTGAGTAAAGAAAACGATGCTACTAATTTCAGACTTCAACCCTTTTCTGAAATACATTTAGCCAGTAGTTTTTCAGACACTTATCAACACTATGGTAATGTAAAGTATGTATTTATCCTTAGTGGAATAGCGTTCCTTATTTTGGTGATAGCATGGTTCAACTATATCAACCTTAGCACAGCCAATGCCCTAAAAAGAGCTAACGAAGTAGGCGTACGAAAAGTAATCGGTGCTACTAGAAGCAACCTAGTACTTCAATTTTTAGGGGAATCGATGTTAGTTAATTTGTTTGCATTCGTGGGGGCTATATTTCTGGTTACTTTATTACAACCCTTTTTCAATCAGACAATTCAGAAAGAACTTTCTTTAACAACACTCCTCTCCTCCTCGCTTTGGATAATAGGCTTAGGTTTGTTAGTGATAGGGTCTATTGGTTCGGGTGTTTATACTGCTTTTGGTCTGGCTAATTTTAAATTGATAGAAACGCTCAAAGGCAAACTACACAAATCGACCAAGGGAATATTCTTGAGGAAATCATTGGTAGTGACACAATTCAGTATTTCCATTGCCTTAATCATTGTTACGATTATTGTTTTCAGTCAATTGAAACACATGCAAAACCAAGATTTAGGTATGAATATCAAGCAATTGTTAGTCATAAAAGGCCCAGAAATTGGTAAAGATAGTACTTATAAAAGCCGTGTAAGTGCCTTTGAAACCGATATTGCCCAACAAAGCTTTGTGACAGACTATTGCACAAGCGGAAGCGTACCTAGTAACTGGTATAATTTTACGACAGTTGGTTTCACTTCAGCAAAATCAAAAGCAGGTGATGAACAGAAGGCCTATTCATTTGTCATCATCGGCAATAACTTTTTAAAAACTTATCAGATTCCTTTAAAGGCTGGACGCAATTTTACTGCTAAAGAATGTGATGTTGATTGGAGTGATAATAGCAAAGTACTTTTGAACGAAAAAGCAATTGAACAACTAGGCTTTAAGTCGGCGACAGAGGCTGTAAACGCTAAAATCAAATGGGACGAACGTTACCTTGAAGTGATTGGAGTAGTGAAAGACTATCATCATAAAAGCTTACAAACAGCTATCGATCCGATGATTTTTTACCCTCAGAATAATTCTTCGTATTTAACGGTAAAATTGTCTGGAGAAAATATGACCTCAAAGGTAGCTACTTTAGAAAACATATTCAAAAGTCATTTTTCGGGCAATCCATTTGAGTTTTTCTTTATGGATGACAATTTCAATAAGCAGTATGAAACCGAGAGCCAATACAGCACCTTGTTCACCACAGCTTCTGTGTGGGCTATTTTCATTGCCTGTATGGGTCTTTTTGGATTAGCTACTTTCACAGTAGAATCGCGTACCAAAGAAATTGGTATTCGTAAAATCTTGGGTGCATCCGTATTGAGTATTGTACAATTGTTATCAAAAGATTTTTTGATACTTGTATTTATCGCTATCGTCATTGCTTGTCCGATTGCCTATTATTTTATGCAACAATGGCTACAAGATTTTGCGAGTAGAATAACCATTGAATGGTGGTATTTTGTAGTAGCAGGTGCTTTAGCTTTGGGAATTGCCTTGCTAACTGTTGGATACCAAGCCATCAAATCAGCCTTAATGAATCCAGTTAAAAGTTTGAGAACAGAATAAATGAGTGAAGAGTTTAGAATGCGGAGTGAGGAGTATTTTTTTACTGAAATCCAAAATCCTTTAGTCATTTAGTCCTAAAGTCATATAATCATGATACAAAATTATTTAAAAATCGCTATTCGTAATTTGCTTAGAAACAAGACTTTCTCAGCAATTAATGTCGTAGGCTTGGCTCTAGGAATTGCTACTTGCCTTATCATCATGCTCTTTGTTTATGATGAATTAAGCTATGATCGATTTAATGAAAAAGCCGACAGAATATATCGTGTTGTTTTTAAAGCCTCTATCAATGATGGAAAAATCAACGAAGCCAATGTGATGCCCCCAACAGCACAAGTATTGAAAAACGACTACCCTGAAGTCTTAGATGCTACTCGTTTACGCACCAGTGGTTCGCCTGAAATCGTGTATCACGACAAGAAATTCAAAGAAAACTCTTTTGCTTCTGTAGATGCCAATTTCTTCCAAGTATTTACTTTGCCTCTTTTGAAAGGTGATGCTAAAACGGCTTTGGTTCAACCCAATACGGCTGTCATCACAAAGGAATTAGCCAAAAAATATTTCGGTAACGAAGACCCTATCGGCAAGGTACTATTTATCAAAAGTTGGAATGAGAATTATAAAATAACAGGACTTATCGATAAAGTACCGCATAATTCGCACTTCCATTTTGATATTTTTGGCTCTATGGCAAGTGTAAAAGATGCAAAGATTGATTCATGGATGACCTCAGGATTCTTCACATATTTGGTGCTACCAGAAGGGTATGATTATAAAAAACTAGAAGCCAAATTGCCCCAAGTCATTAAAAAATATATGGGGCCTCAAATCCAAGTAGCCATGGGTATGAGCCTTTCGCAGTTTTTACAGAAAGGCAATCAACTTGGACTTTTCCTTCAACCCTTAACCAGTATTCACTTAGACGCTGGTTATACTGGTAGCATAGAAGCCAGCGGAAACATTCAATATGTTTATATTTTCGGAGCGATTGCGATATTTATGTTACTCATCGCTTGTATCAATTTCATGAACCTTTCTACGGCTGGAGCTTCCAAACGTGCCAAAGAAGTAGGCGTTCGTAAAGTATTGGGTTCTGTAAAACAAGATTTGATTACCCAGTTTTTATTTGAATCGGTACTTTTAAGCATCGTTGCACTTTTACTTTCTTTGATGTTGGTACAATTAGCATTGCCAATTTTCAATGATTTAGCCGAAAAAGATTTACAATTAGATTTCCTCAAAAACCCTCTCCTACTTCTTGCTTTTTTACTTTTTGGTTTATTGGTTGGCGTTTTGGCAGGCAGTTATCCAGCTTTTTTCCTTTCTTCTTTCAATCCTGTGGAAGTACTGAAAGGCAAATTCAAATTGGCAGGAAAAAGTATCAGTCTGAGAAGTGGTTTGGTAGTTTTTCAATTCTTTATTTCTATTGCTCTAATCATCGGTACAACGGTGGTATATCAGCAAATTAAGTTTATTCAAAGTAAAGATTTAGGCTATGCCAAAGACCAATTACTCATCATCCGAAATACTTGGTCGATGGGGAAAAATGAAGAAGTATTTCGTCAGCAAATTTTACAAGACCCAAGAGTATTGAGCGTAACCAGTGCTGGTTATTTACCAGCCGGACCGAGTGATTCAAATAATTCTCTTGGCTATCCTGACGGCGATGATTCGCAAATAATGCGAACGTTGGAGTACAAAATAGACGACCAGTATATTCCAACGATGGGTATGAAAATAATTGCTGGACGGAATTTCTCTAAAGATTTTGCAACGGATTCTACCGCAATGATTATCAACGAAACAGCAGCAAAGGCCTTCGGTTGGGGTAAAAATGCCGTTGGACATACCATTACTCGCCTAAAAAATAACGAAGGCTTGAAAATTACGTATAGAATCATTGGCGTTGTGAAGGATTTTCACTTTAAATCGCTCCACGAAAGTATCACACCTTTGTTGATGGTTTCTGAAAAAACTTATGGTTTAACCATCAAAGTAAAAGGCAAAGATGTAGAAGGTTTGTTGGCTTCATTGAAAAATCAATGGCAAAAGTTTAATACAGAAGAGCCTTTTGCCTATTCTTTCATGGACGAGTTATTTGAAAAAACGTATCAGAGCGAACAGAAAATAAGTGTCATTTTAAGTATTTTCTCAGGACTGACCATTTTTGTGGCATGTTTAGGATTATTTGGCTTAGCCACTTTCACGGCTGAACAACGTACTAAAGAAATTGGGGTTCGCAAGGTGCTAGGTGCTTCGGTACAACAAATCGTAACCTTACTTTCTAAAGAGTTCCTCAAATTGGTATTAGTAGCCTGCTGTTTAGCTTTTCCGTTAGGATATTGGCTCATGGACAAGTGGCTACAAGATTTTGCATATCGAATTGATATTAACGCATGGGTATTTGTATTGGCAGGAGTATTAGCTGTCCTCATTGCTTTGTTGACTATTAGTTATCAAGCGATTAAAGCTGCCTTGGCGAATCCCGTAAAAAGTTTACGAACAGAATGATTTGAATTGGGAGTTTTGAATGCAGTGTGAGGAGTATTTTCATTTAAACTCAAAATCCCAAATCTAAAATTCTACAGTCATTTAGTCCTGAAATCTTTAAATCATAAATATCATGCTACAAAACTATCTAAAAATAGCCCTTAGGAATTTATGGCGTAATAAACTGTATTCAATCTTGAATATTGGTGGACTGGCTACGGGTTTAGCCGCCGCCATGCTGATTTTACTTTTTGTTTCGCATGAATTTAGCTACGACCAATTTCACGAAAAAGGTAATAGAATTTATAGAATATTATCGGTGAGTAAATACGGGGAACAAACTGTTCAGTTTACAGCGATGAATGCGAAGTTGGGTGAATTATTAAAAGAAGCTAACCCTGAAGTAGAAGAGTTTATCAGAATAAACAATGAAAGGAATATTACTTTCAAAAATGCACTTCATCCTGAAATCAAATTCAAAGAAGAATCGCTTTCATTCGTTGACCCTGCTTTTTTCAAAGTGTTTACTTTTAAAACCTTACAAGGCAATGATAAATCGTTCTTGAACAATCCTTTCAGTTTGGTCATTTCAGAGAAGGTTGCGAAAAAATATTTTGGCAATGAAAACCCTATCGGAAAAACGTTATTGCTAGAAGGCAAACAAGTTTTCACAGTGACGGGTGTTATGGCTCAAATGCCTTCTAATTCAACTTTTCAGTTTGAATTAATTACTCCTATATCTACTTTTCCCAAATTAGATGCCTCTAAGCTATCAATTTGGGAGCGTGCGGGTTCGTTTGAAACCTTTTTATTATTGAATAAGCAGCAGTCTGTCTCTAAAGTAGAAAAGACGATTATTAAAGCGGGTAAACTATCAGGAGGATTTGATGAAACGGCGACCTATTCACTTGAACAATTTGATAAACTTCATAACGGAAGCAATTTTTCGGATAAAACAAACACAAAATTTGCCTTGATTTTTTCGGGCATAGCGATATTGATTTTAGTGCTGGCATTGTTCAACTACATGAGCCTGACAACCGCCAGAGCCACGATTAGAGCAAAGGAAGTAGGCATCAGAAAAGTAGTGGGTGCCGAACGCCTAGGATTAGTAAAGCAGTTTTATGTAGAAGCCTTTATCTATTGTTTATGTTCTTTTGTACTAGCCTTTTTGTTATTAGAAATACTACGTCAGCCATTTTACGACATTTTGGGCATGGTGGTAGATACCTCTTTTATGAAAAGCCCTCTTTTTATAGGCTTACTGTTATCAATATTTGCCTTGAGTATTCTATTATCTGGAAGTTACACCTCGCTTTTTCTATCAAGATTCAGCCCGATAGAAGTACTAAAAGGTAAGTTTTCAAGCCAACAGAGTGGTGCAATCGTTCGTAAGGGATTTTTAATTTTCCAGTTCTCTGTTTCGGTAGTCCTTATCATCTGCACCTTGGTAGTACAAAAACAACTGGATTTTATGCGAAACATGGATTTGGGACTAACCAAAGACCAAGTTTTGGTATTGCCTATTGAAGAAAGTGCTGCCTCAAAAATCGCATTGTTCAACAATGAACTCAAGCAAATAAGTGGCGTAAAAAGTGTTTCAACCGTTTCAACGCCCTTATACAAAGGCGTAAATGCATGGTTTACTAAGTCATTGATTTCAAAAAAAGAAGTTACATTATTTTCTATCAGTACCGACGAAAATTTCTTTAATACTGTTGATTTGAAATGGCTGAAAGCACCTATTGACAATAAAAACTTAACAGCAAAAGTCTATCTAAACGAAGTAGCTGTAAAACAAATGGAGTTGGGTGATAATCCTGTAGGAAAATCTGTGAACCTCGGAAGTGGTACAACCATAGTCGGTGGTATCATGAAAGATTTTCACTACAATGGTGTCAAATCAAAAATAGAAGCATTGATGATTTCAGTACCTGCCCCCAATCCTGCTGAAACATTATCTGGTTGTATTTATCTGCGGTTAGACTCAAAAACCGATGTGCAAGCAAAAGTGGCACAAGTGCAAAACATCTACGAAAAATATCAAAGCGAGAAGCCCTTTGAATTTTATTTCCTAGATGAAGCTTTTCAAAAGACATTCAGTGATGAAGTACGTATGTCAAAGATGTTTTTCAGCTTCACTAGTATCGCTATTCTGATAGCTTGTTTAGGTCTTTTTGGATTAATTACGTTTTTGGCAGAGCAAAAAGACAAAGAAATCGGTATCAGAAAAGTATTAGGTGCCAACATCAGGAACATTGTATTCCTCCTTTCTAAAGACTTCCTAGGGCTTGTTATCATTGCCAACTTCATAGCCATTCCATTGGCTTGGTGGGCTATGCAAAAATGGTTGCAAGACTTTGTCTTTAGAATATCCCTGACTTGGGAAACCTTTCTGTTGGCAAGTTTAACCAGTATGGCGTTAGCCTTCGTTACAGTAAGTTATCAAGCGTTGAAATCAGCAGTGGCGAATCCTATCAAGAGCCTCCGCAATGAATAAAAACTAACCCATTAAAGCGATGTTACAAAACTATTTAAAAATAGCTATCCGAAACCTCCGACGCAATAAGGTGTTTTCGTTTATCAATATTGCAGGATTGAGCATTGGCTTGGCCTGTTGTATGTTAATCGTGCTTTATACCAAAGACGAAGTCAGTTACGACCGTTTCCATAAAAATGTCAATCAGATTTATAGAATTACCTCTACTGAAACTGCTCCAGACGGTAAAGTACAAAAATTTGGGATTACAGGCATGATGCCTGGCCCTAGTTTTAAAGAGCAATTGCCCGAGATTGAAAACTACGTCCGTATGCAAGGCGAAAGTTATAATATCAAAAAAGGCAATGATATTCTGGTACAAGATGCCATGAAGGTGGATAGTTCTTTCTTCACCATTTTCACTTTTGACTTTGCAGAAGGTTCTGCTAAAACGGCTTTAAAAGACCCACAATCTGTCGTGATTTCGGAGGAAGTTGCCGAAAAGTATTTTGGAAAACAGTCCGCTTTAGGCAAAACATTGTCTATTAATTACGATGATACATTTCAAGATTTTACCGTAGGTGCTGTTACCAAAAAGACTCCACAGAATTCATCTATCAAGATTGATTTATTGATGCCATATCACCGCGATAAAACGCATGATGACCAATGGATAAATTTTTATTTAAACACGATAGTAACCTTAAAACCTTTTGCTAACCCAAAGGCCTTAGAAGCAAAATTTGCCAGTATTTATGCGCGTGAAGCAAAAGGGCAATTGATTGAAGCGAAAGAAAAATGGAATTACCAAAGTACCATACAATATGGATTGCAACCCTTTTTAGATGTTCACCTTTCTACTGAGTTCAGAGCAGCTAATGGGCTAAGAGACGAAAGTAATCCCATGTATTCGTATGTTCTAATTGGGTTGGCTATTTTTTTATTGCTGATTGCCTGTATCAATTTTGTAAACCTAACAGTAGCCCGTTCGGTAAAAAGAAGTAAGGAAATCGGCATCCGAAAAGTAGTAGGTGGCGACCGCAAACAACTTATCTGGCAATTCATGGGCGAATCATTTGTCTTGAGCCTCATTGCCTTTCTGTTAGCCATCGTTTTGGTAGAACTAACCTTACCTATCTTCAATGGCTTATCAAACAAAGCATTGTCATTGAAATACCTTTTTGATGTTCAACTGATTGCTGCTTATTTTTGCTTGTTCCTCCTCACAGGATTTTTGGCAGGTATTTATCCAGCGTTGGTATTATCAAGCTTTAGTCCTGTCGATACACTATATGGTCGTTTTAAGCTTTCGAAGGGTAGTTTCTTACAAAAAAGTCTTGTAGTTTTTCAATTTTCGTTAGCAGCCTTTATGATGATGGCTACCTTGATTCTATACGCTCAATTTGATTTTTTAGTCAAACAGGATTTAGGGTATAAAGACGATAATATCATAGAATTGTCAACTGGCAGAATGACCTACACCGAAACGCAGACCTTTAAGCAAGAATTGTTAAAAAATCCAGCTATTGAAAACGTAGCACCACGTCAAGGTGGCTTTTGGAATACGATTGCGCGTGTCAACGGTAAAAAAGACATGACTTTTGCCTTTGATATTGTTGATCAAGATTACCTGCCTACCTTACAAATACCGATGGTACAAGGTAGAAATTTCTCTAAAGACTTCCCTTCAGATACCGCACAAGCCATTTTAGTTAATGAAGCGTTTGTCAAAGAAGCAGGCTGGAAAAACCCAATCGGCCAAACGGTTGATTTCTTTTCGCGCAATAGAAAGTTTCAGGTAGTAGGTGTAGTGAAAGACTATCACTTTTCTTCTTTATACGAAACCATCAAGCCTCAATTATTTACTAGCAACCCAGAGATGAGTCAGTATGCGCAACTGAATATCAAAATTAAGCCAAGCAATACGCCTGCTAGTTTAAAATACATCGAAAAGGTATTTAAAAAACTACGCCCTACTCAGCCCTATATCTATGAATTTAAAGACCAAATCAACCAGAAACAGTATGAGAAAGAAGCAAAATGGAAGCAAATCATTAGCTTTTCGGCTATCTTAATCATGTTTATTTCTTGTATTGGTCTTTTTGGTTTAGCCACGCTTTCTGCCGAAAAACGCACCAAAGAAATAGGTATCAGAAAAGTACTTGGTGCAAGTGCTTTAGCCATCGTTTCTATGCTAACCAAAGACTTTTTGAAATTAGTGTTTGTGTCGGTAGTACTTGCATTTCCATTAGCTTGGTGGTCTGCCAGTAAATTCTTAGAAAGTTACCCATACCGAATCAACATTGGTGGCTGGATGTTCGCATTGGTGTTAGTTCTTTTAGTATGTATTACGATATTAACGATCAGCTACCAAGCCTTTAAATCTGCCTTAGCAAATCCTGTAAATAGTTTAAGGTCTGAATAAAAGAGGCTAAATATTTTGTTCAAAACCGCACAAGAAGTGTCCGAAAACGGACACTTCTTTTTTTGTAAAAATACATAATCTACTGAAAATCAAACAGATAATTTTTTGGTTATGTTTTTGAAAATATATATTACATATTACCATCAAAATAACCTCATCACGCTATGTTTAAAAATTACTTCAAAATCGCCTTCAGAAATCTTGTTAGGAATAAAGTATATTCTTTTATCAACATCGGTGGATTAGCAGTTGGTATGGCTGTAGCAATGCTAATTGGTTTATGGATTCATGATGAATTGTCATTCAATAAATATCATACAAATTATGATAAAATAGGTGTTGGAATGCAGCATCAAACAGAAAATGGAACTGTTTACACAGGCAATGCGATGCCTTTCCCGATAGGTTCTGAACTTAAAAATAAATATGGCAATAACTTTAAATATTTAGCCATGGCTTCGTGGGAAGGAGACCATATTTTATCTACTAATGACAAGCAATTATCTAAAGGTGGTATTTATTTCGATACTGATGCCCCAAAGATGTTGTCACTGAAAATGTTGAAGGGAACGAATGAAGGACTGCAAACGCCCAATTCTATTTTACTTGCAGCATCAACGGCAAAAGCTTTTTTTGGCGAGGCCGACCCTATTAACCAAACCATGAAAATTGATAATAAACTGAATGTAAAAGTAACAGGCGTATATGAAGACCTACCTTTTAATGCTACTTTCAGAGATTTGAAATTCATTGCCCCTTGGGATTTATACGTTTCTTCAGAAGATTGGATTAAAAGAGCAAGAGATAACAATCAATGGGATAATAATTCATTTCAATTATATGCTCAAATAGCCGATAATACTGATTTTGAAACTGTCAATAAGCGAATACTTCGTTCAAAATTCAACAATTTGCCTAAAGAAGAAAGACGATTTGATGCTAAAATTTTCTTTCAACCAATGGCTGACTGGCACTTGAAATCTAACTGGAAAAATGGTGTAAATACGGGTGGGTTAATAGAATACGTTTGGTTGTTTGGTATTGTAGGTATTTTTGTATTGTTATTAGCGTGTATCAATTTCATGAATTTAAGCACTGCTCGTTCTGAAAAGCGTGCAAAAGAAGTAGGCGTTCGTAAAGCGATAGGTTCTGTTCGTGGACAATTAATTGCACAATTCCTGAGTGAGTCATTATTGGTAGTAGCCTTTTCATTTATATTTTCAATCATTATTGTAGAGCTTGCTCTACCCTTCTTCAATGAGGTTTCCGATAAAAAAATGACGATTCTATGGACAGACCCTTTGTTCTGGATTCTTTCACTTGGTTTTAGTTTACTCACTGGCTTAGTTGCTGGTAGTTATCCTGCTTTATATTTATCCTCTTTCCAACCCGTTAAAGTATTAAAGGGTACTTTCAAGGCTGGTCGTTTTGCGGCCATTCCCCGCAAAGTATTAGTAATATTTCAGTTCACAGTTTCTGTAGCGTTAATCATCGGTACTATCATCATTTACAAACAAGTACAGTTTTCAAAAAACAGACCTATTGGCTATAATAGAGATGGCTTAATGATGATATTGATGAAAACGCCAGATTTTTATGGAAAATTTGATTTGCTCCGTAATGAATTAAAAGCATCTGGAGCTATTGTTGAATTAGCAGAATCATCAAGTCCATTAACAGAAGTATGGTCAAACTCTGGTGGTTTTTCTTGGGAAGGCAAAGACCCTAATTTTGATACAGATTTTGCAAACATTAGAGTTACCCATGAATTTGGAAAAACAGTAGGTTGGAAGTTTAAAGAAGGAAGAGATTTTTCAAGAGATTTTTCTACTGATTCATTAGGGTTGGTTATTAATGAAGCAGCCGTAAAGTTTATGGGCATTAAAAATCCTGTTGGAAAAACAGTTACATGGGGGACTGGTAAAAATGCATCAAATTTTACCATTATTGGGGTAATTAAAGATATGCTGATGCAGTCGCCATACAAACCCGTAAAGCAATCTTTTTACTTCTTGAGTTCACATGATGTAAATTGGATAACCCTGAAGTTGAATCCTAATAAAAGTGCGAGCGAGTCTATTTCAAAAATTGAAGCCACCTTCAAAAAGTATATTCCCTCAGTTCCTTTCGACTATAAATTTGCAGATGATGAATTTGCTAATAAATTCAAAACCGAAGAGCGCATCGGAAAACTAGCCTTGTTTTTTGCTGCCCTTGCTATCTTTATTTCATGCTTAGGGTTGTTCGGGCTGGCATCTTTTGTAGCTGAACAAAGAACCAAAGAAATTGGTATCAGAAAAGTATTAGGTGCTACGGTACTAAACCTATGGACTTTGCTTTCAAAAGATTTTTTATTGCTCGTATTGGTATCACTCATTACAGCAACGCCTCTTGCCTATTACTTTATGCACAATTGGTTACAGAAATATGAATATAGAACAGATATTTCTTGGTGGGTTTTCGCTTTTGCTGGACTAGGAGCCTTAGTTATCACATTATTAACGGTTAGTTTTCAAGCAGTAAAAGCGGCTTTGGCTAATCCTGTAAAGAGCCTAAGGACAGAATGATTTAGAGTTAGGAGTTTTTGAATCTAGCGTGTTTTTTCGTCAAAATACCAAATCTAAAAACCTTTAGTCTTTTAGTCATCAATCTAAAGTCATATCATTATGTTTAGAAATTATTTCAAAATCGCCTTTCGTAATCTTGTTAAAAACAAGGGATATTCCATAATTAACATTGGTGGATTAGCAGTCGGTATGGCAGTAGCAATACTGATTGGTTTGTGGATTCATGATGAATTGTCGTTCAATAAATATCATAAAAACTATGATAGAATTGTACAAGTGATGCAACATCAAACCTTTAATGGCGAAGTGGGTACGCAGACAGCTAATCCCTATTTACTAGGTGCTGAAATTCGTGAAAAATATGGAAGCGATTTCAAATTTGTACTAATGTCTTCTGGAAGAAGAAAGCATATCTTGAAGTTTGGTGATAAAAAACTTTCTATACGAGGCGAATACTTTGAAGCCGATGCACCAGAAATGCTTAGCCTAAAAATGCTGAAAGGAACAAATAATGGATTGAAAGACCCATCATCTATCTTAATTGATGAATCTACAGCAAAAGCATTTTTTGGTAATGAAAATCCTTTATTCAAATCGTTCAAAGTTGATAATAGATTTGATTTAAAAGTAACTGGCGTTTATGAAGATATTCCTTATAATTCCGATTTTCATGATTTAGCATTCATCGCTCCTTGGGACCTTTACATAAAAAATGAAAATTGGGATGAAAAGCTAAGTAATCCTTGGCGAAGCAATGCCTTTCAAACCTATGCACAATTGGCTGACAATGCGGATGTGGATAAGGTTTCTGCAAAAATAAAAGATGTAAAACTCCTTAAGGTAGATAAAGCAGGTGCTTCTTTTAAACCGGAAGTATTTCTACATCCCATGAATAAATGGCATCTATATTCTGAGTTTAAAAATGGCATAAACACAGGGGGTAAAATTGAGTTTGTTTGGCTATTTGGCATTATTGGGATATTTGTGTTGCTATTGGCTTGTATCAATTTTATGAACCTAAGTACGGCTCGTTCTGAAAAACGTGCGAAAGAGGTTGGCGTTAGAAAAGCCATTGGCTCAATGCGTAGCCAATTAATCATTCAGTTTCTTAGTGAATCTTTCTTGGTAGTATTTATCGCTTTTGTGCTATCCTTATTATTGGTAGAACTTAGTTTACCTGCTTTCAATGAAATAGCTGATAAAAAAATGGTTATCCTGTTCACGAGCCCAGTTTTTTGGCTTTTAGATTTAGGTTTTTGTTTAATAACAGGTTTTATTGCGGGAAGTTACCCAGCTTTATATTTATCTTCTTTTCAACCTATTAAAGTGTTGAAAGGAACTTTCAGAATCGGGCATTTTGCCTCAATGCCTAGAAAAGTTTTAGTAGTCTTGCAGTTCACTGTTTCAATTACTTTAATCATTGGAACGATTATTATCTTTAACCAAATTCAATTTGCCAAAAATCGTCCAATAGGTTATAATAATTCAGGCTTATTAACAATGTTTGTCAACACGCCTGAATTATTACAGCACTATAATGCCATCAGAAATGATTTGATACAGACTGGTGCTGTATCAGAAATGTCTGAATCTTCAAGTCCTACAACGGGCGTTTGGGCAATTAATAATGGTTACGATTGGAAAGGCAAAGACCCAAATGTTCAAGGCAATTTTGGCACAGTAGCAGTAACCCACGATTTCGGAAAGACTGTGGGTTGGCAATTTAAAGAAGGGAGAGATTTCTCAAGAGCATTTTCAACTGATTCTACAGGGGTTGTATTGAACGAGGCTGCAGTAAAATTTATGGGCATCAAACAAGTAGTTGGTGAAACCATGAAAATCGACGGCAAACCTTATAAAATACTAGGCGTAGTAAAAGATATGGTCATGAATTCACCGTATGAACCTGCTTTACGTACTGTTTTTGTATTAGACTATAAATGGATAAATATCATTAATATCAAAATTAATCCCAAGGTAAGTTCCTCAGAAGCATTAGGAAAAATTGAGACTACTTTAAAAAAATATGCTCCTGATATTCCATTCGATTATTGGTTTGCTGATGATGAATATAATCTAAAATTTCTTAATGAAGTAAGAATTGGGAAACTGACTTCATTCTTTGCAGTACTTGCTATTTTTATTTCATGCTTAGGCTTATTCGGGCTAGCCTCTTTTGTAGCCGAACAAAGAACGAAGGAAATTGGTATCAGAAAAGTATTAGGAGCTACCGTTCTGAATCTATGGACTTTACTCTCAAAAGAATTTGTATTGCTCGTACTGATTTCGCTTTTGACAGCCACTCCAATTGCCTATTATTATATGCACAATTGGTTACTAAGCTATGATTACAGAACAGATATTTCTTGGTGGATTTTCGCTTTTGCTGGTCTTGGTGCCTTAGTTATTACATTATTAACGGTAAGCTTTCAGGCTATTAAAGCAGCCTTGGCTAATCCTGTAAAGAGTTTAAGGACGGAGTAACATATCATTACAATGAAATAAACCTAAAAATAAAAACAACCATGTTACAAAACTATCTGAAAATCGCTTTACGAAATCTCGTTAGAAACAAGGTTTATTCGTTTATTAATATTGTTGGATTAGCCGTAGGGCTTGCTACTTGTATGTTGATAATTTTGTATGTTTTTGACGAACTCTGTTATGATAAACATCTAAATCAAGTAGGTCAATTATATAGAATTGCCATCCAGACTGAAACAGAAAAATGGGTGTCGGTTCCAGCACCTGTTGCGGATGCATTAAAGAAGGATTTTGCAGAGATAGAGCAAGCAACACGTCTTTTGAAACTTCCCGGTATTGATAAAATGCTATTGAAAAACACTAAAATCAATAAGCAATTTTATGAAACTAATGCTTATTATGTAGACTCTACTTTTTTTAAAATATTCACTTATGAGTCCAAATATGGTAATATTCAAAAAGCTTTATATCAGCCCAATACCATAGTTATATCAGAAAAAGTTGCCTATAAAATTTTTGGAAATGAGAACCCCATAGATAAAACAATCAGCGTTGAGATTCCTTATGGAAAATCTGATTATATTGTAAAAGGAGTATTTAAAGAAACCGAAAATAAATCGCATATCAATGCTCATATATTTTTATCTATGCAAAATAGTGAAATTGGTGGGTGGGTAAAAAGCCAAACCAACTGGGCAATCAATAGTATATTCCATACCTATTTTAAATTAAAAAAAGACACAAACCCTGTTTCTTTTGAAGCAAAACTGCCAGCTTTTTTTCAACATAATGGAGGAGCAGACCTAAAATCGTTGGGTGTATCAAAACATTTCTTTTTACAACCTGTAAAAGATATTTACTTAGAGTCAAATTTTGGAAACGAAATTTCTACAAATGGAAACATAAAGTATATCTACATTTTTAGCTCGATAGCAGCCTTTCTATTATTGATTGCCTGCATTAATTTCATGAATCTTTCAACAGCACGAGCTGAAAAAAGAGCGAAAGAAGTTGGCATCCGAAAAGCAATTGGTGCCTATCAAAGTGCATTGATTAGACAGTTTTTGGGAGAATCCTTGATGATGTGTATTATTGCACTTTTTATTGCAGTATTAATCATCCAATTATTTTTACCTGTTTTTAATGATTTTACTCAAAAGAAATTAATGCTGTTCCAAAACCCCAATACCTTATTTTGGATTATTGGCATTACACTTTCCACGGGATTTTTCGCAGGGCTTTACCCTTCATTCTATCTGGCTTCATTCAAACCTATTGAAGTACTAAAAGGTAAATTAATCAATCGAATTTCAGCAGTTGCTATTCGCAAAGGGCTTGTTGTTTTTCAGTTTGTTATTTCAATATCATTGATTTTAGCAGTCGTGATTATCTGGCAACAAATGAACTTAATACGAAATCAAGATTTAGGTTTCAACAAAAATCAACAGATTATTTTACCATTTCAAAGTATAACATCGGCTAATAACTATATAGCCCTAAAAAATGAAATGGTGAAAAATCCAAAGATAGTTTCAATAACTGCTGGTTCAAGTTATCCTGGGATTCAATTAATTGAAGACCAGCTATTTTATGCACAAGGTAATACCATGAAAGACAATGTGGATATTCATTTTGCCAGAGTAAACGACAATTATATTTCTACACTTGGTTATAAAATATTGATAGGCAGACCACTTTCAAGTAATCCACAGGCGGATAGTAATGCGATTGTTTTAAATGAAACTGCCATAAAACAATTAGGTTTTAGTAGTAAAAATGCCATTGGTAAAAAAATTTACAGTCAGTTAAACAATCAACTCTTCGCAAGAGAAATTGTGGGAGTTGTTAAAGATTTTAATTATAAAAGCTTGCACGAAACCATATCTCCATTTGGGCTAATTAAACTTTTGGGTAACGACCAAATCCATTATTTAATAGCTAATGTACAGAAAGGAGACTACAAAGATGTAATTGCTGATATAGAGAAAGTTTGGAAAAAAATAAACCCTGACACGCCTTTTGAATATTCTTTCCTTGACCAAGACTTCCAAAGGAATTATGAAAAAGAAGAACGTTCGGCTGGTATTATTATTTATTTTACGCTTATAGCAATTGTAATAGCTTGTCTTGGTTTATTTGGCTTGGCTACTTTCACCGCAGAACAACGCACCAAAGAAATAGGTATCAGGAAAGTATTAGGAGCTTCAGTAATAAGTATTACAAGTTTATTGTCAATAGATTTCCTAAAATTAGTCTTGATAGCTTGCCTTATTGCATTTCCTTTGGGTTATTGGGCAATGACAAAATGGTTACAAGATTTTGCTTATAAAATTGAAATTTCTTGGTGGATTTTTGCTTTGACAGGTATCACAGTCATTGTAATTTCCTTATTAACAGTCAGCTTTCAGGCTATTAAAGCAGCCTTTGCTAATCCTGTAAAGAGTTTGAGAACGGAGTAATTTCTATTGAAATGTTAAAAAAAGTTAAGCTAAATCAGAATGTATATTAGTCTGACTATCTTCACTTTGAATAATAAATTTCTGAAATTATGATACAAAACTACTTTAAAATAGCATGGCGAAACTTGATGAAACGGAAGTTTTACTCATTGGTTTCGATATTAGGGTTGTCTGTTGGCATTACCTTTACATTACTGATTGGCACTTACATTTGGGGAGAACTACAAGTAAATGCTGATTTAAAGAATGTTGATAATCAGTACCTGATTCAAAGCAAATGGAAACAAGCTGATATGGGTGTGGAAATAGCAACCCTTGCTCCATTGGCAGAAGCGCTTAAAGAAAATTATCCTCATTTGGTAGAAAACTTTTATCGTTTTGATGGCATCACTTCTACGTTTGCCAACAAGGATAAAATTTTCAGAGAAGAGATACAGCTTGGCGACTCTACTATTTTAAATATGTATGGATTCAAATTACTTCATGGCGATGCCACAACGGCTTTGAACCAGCCTTATACGATGGTTCTTACTGCCGAGCAGGCTATTAAGTATTTTGGACAATCGGATGTGGTAGGAAAGACCTTAACAGTAGAATCATTTTCGGGGAGTAAAAAAGATTTTATGATTACGGGCGTGTTAGATAAGCTAGCGACCAATTCCATTACAAATTTGCTCAATAGCACAAAATCACCCGTGTTGATGTCCTTTGAAAGCAGTGATTATTTTGGTAGAGGTCAGTTTAATACTTGGAACAATCCTTATAATGTTGGTTATATCACGTTGAAAGAAGGTGTAAAACCCGAAAGCTTAGCTAAGCCTATGGCAAAGTTAATTAAAGCTAATGCTCCTACCAATATTAGTGATAACCTGTTGCCTTATCTGACACCTGTAAAAGAGGTGTATAGAGAAGCAAACAATGGGATAGTAAAAAAGACAATCTTTACGCTAACCATGACGGCGCTGTTTATTTTATTAATGGCTATTGTCAATTTTATCAATATTTCAATTGGTAATTCTTTTACAAGGCTTAAAGAAATTGGTGTTCGTAAAATGCTTGGGAGCATGAAAGGACAAATTATTCGTCAGTTTTTAGCCGAATCTATTTTAATTGCTTTGGTAAGTTTACTGGTGGCATTGATATTATTTGAAATATTTCAACCCATTTTCGGACAAATATTGAATAAGACAATACCATCATTACTATCGATAACGCCTTACTTTTTTGTATTTGCTATCTTGTTAGCTTTATTGATTGGTTTGTTATCAGGTATGTATCCAGCTTTTGTTTTATCAAACATACCTTCCATCGATTCTTTAAAAGGTAAGTTGAAATCGATTAAAGAAAATATTTTTTTCAGACGATTATTGATTGTTTCACAGTTTTCAATTGCTCTTTTTGTTGGGGTCGGAGCCAGCGTCATTACCAAACAAGTAAATTACTTTTTTACCAAAGATTTGGGCTATCATAAAGAAGCCATTATTACAGCCAGAGTGCCAAGGGATTGGTCGCCGAAAGGGGTGGAAAAAATGGAGACTATCAGAAATGAAATGACCAAATTAAAAGAAGTAAACAATGCTACATTGTCTTATGAAATTCCTGAGACTAATTCAAAAAATAGCATCGGTATTTATAAAATGGGACAAGATTCTACCCAAGCTATATATATTCCTAGTTTAACCAGTGATGATAAATACCTTGAAACATACCAAATCCCGATGGTAGCGGGGGTATTTTTTCAAAACAAAGAATCATCCTTTCAGGCAGGGAAAATGGTGTTGAATGAAGCGGGTGTAAAGGCATTGGGGTTTAAAAGTCCAGCACAAGCTATTGGGCAAATCGTTCGTTTACATTTTAGCCCTCAAAGCTATACGATAGTTGGCGTTACGAAAGATTTTCATTTAGGTTCAATGCATCAGGCTATTTCGCCTTTGGCTTTTATGAATGTCAAAGAAAATACTATTTTCAGGTATTTATCTTTCAAAATTCGCGAAGGCAATATTGCTGAATCATTATCAGCCATTCAACATAAATGGACTGAATTGATGCCAGGCTCGGTGTTTGAATATACTTTTATGGACGATACCCTCAAGAAGCTATATCAGTCTGAAATACAGCTAAAAAAAGCCTCTGAATTAGCCACATTCTTATCAGTTATTATTGTAGTATTGGGTATTTTAGGAATGGTGTCAATGAGTATCGCTCGCAGAACCAAAGAACTAGGCATCAGAAAAGTATTGGGTGCATCAAGTATTAGTATCGTTATGCTTTTTTTGAAAGAATTTATCGTATTAATCTGTATCTCTATAGTTATTGCCTTTCCTTTAGCAGTAATTAGCATGAACAGTTGGTTAACAGGTTATGCTTATAGAATTGAGTTGAATTGGCAAATATTTATAGCAATAGCGATATTTTTTAGCCTGATGATTGCTTTTTTTGTTTTCTTACAAACATTCAAGGCCGCTTTAACTAATCCCATTAAAAGCCTTAAAACGGAGTAATGGTAATAAATAATTAGTCCGATTTTAGGGCTTAACAAAGAAATTTTCATAAAATTAAAAATATGTTAGCACTCAAAAACATTTTTCGTTGGTATAATTCAGGAGTAAATAGAGCATTCGTTTTACGTGATGTAAGTTTGACTATTGAGCAAGGTGAGTTTGTATCCATCATGGGACCATCAGGTTCGGGTAAATCTACGCTATTACACATTATTGGTATGATGGACGAACCCAATGAAGGAGAGTATTCTTTTATGGGACACAGCGTGCTTAAAATCAAAGAAAAGCAACGAGCAGAATTATACAAAAAACACATTGGCTTTGTCTTCCAAGCCTACCATTTGATTGATGAACTAACGGTGTATGAAAATATCGAAACGCCATTGTTGTATCATGGCATTGGGGCGTCTGAAAGAAAATCTATGGTAGCTGATATTCTAGACAGGTTCAATATTGTAGGTAAAAAAGACCTCTTCCCCAATCAGCTTTCTGGTGGACAGCAACAGTTGGTAGGTATTGCTCGGGCTATTATTACAAAACCCAATTTGATTTTGGCAGATGAGCCTACAGGCAACCTGAACTCAAAGCAAGGCCAAGAAATCATGGAATTATTTAAAACATTGAACGATGAAGGCGTAACCATTATTCAGGTAACTCACTCTGAAAAAAATGCTACTTATGGTAGCCGAGTAATTGAGTTATTAGATGGACGTATCGAAAGATAAAAATTTAGTTTTGGTTTAAGTGTTAGTCGCTTAGTAATATTTACTAAGCGACTTTTTTATATCAATCTTTTTAAATTAACCGTTGTAAAAATCACATTCGCCCCTCTTTTCACAACCAAATTAACGGGTTTACCTTCGCCTTTCTGAAATATCTTATAAATTTCAGAAATGGATACATCACGAGACGATCTGTTATTGATAAAAATTACCCTGTCTCCTTGTTGCAACCCTGCTAATTGAGCAGGTGAATTTTCAATAATTCTTTCAATCATAAATTCGTGGTAATCACTTCCACTTGCCAACAACTCCATGCCACTCATGTTGTGTTCAAACGGCTCTTTCATCCTTCTATTGATAGGCTTCAACACCACATATTTATCTCGGTAATTGAAAGTAACTTTAAATCTTCTAAGAAATTCACATCCTACATTTCCCTGACGTTCAGAAAAATTAGTGGGCTTTAAATGAAATGAAGAACTATCAGGGAACGACGCCACTACATTGTTTAATTCAAATTTTCCAAACTTAATTTTGGGTAATCTCCCCAGATTTCCATTAATAATACCGCTCAATCCTCGTCCAAGTTGGGCTTTTACCACCTTGGGGGGCAATTGTATATTAAATTTCTTATTTACTTCAATAGAAATAGCATGTCCTGCTCCAGTATCCAGCAATACTTTGATAGGTACCTTTTCTTCCCCATTTACTAATTCTACCGTACCTAGATACGGCTTATTTTCTTCTATCGAAATAGGGAAGCGTTCTCCTTTAGATGGTTTATATTTATAATGTTCTGGATTCTCCAGAATCAACTGATTTTCAGCAAAATCAATCGTTACGGCAAAGCGGTTAAAAAGGTCATATCCGATAATACCATGAATAGGTCTTCCGACAAATTCACTCAGCCTTAGGATATCGTCTTTTAAGACAACAATATTCTGACGATAGCCAATGGCTTCGCCCATCTTGATAGTATTGTCTAACACAATTCCTGCTTCAAGGTCATTCCCAATACCAACACCCGCAATTTTCACATTTCTACTATAAATCATGTGTTGAGATTGTGCTATTTTGAAATCAGTAAGAATGATTGAACTTACGCCAGTATCCAGTATAAAACGTAAGGTATCAGAATTATTAATCTTGAGCGGTACTATCACTAAATTAGCATGAAATTCAAATGGGATGATAGTCTTGTTTTTTTTCTTAAGTAACTGAAAACCAAACTTTTCATCGGTTACAGGCTTCAGTTTAAATTTCTTTGGATATTCGTTTCTGGGAATAGTAGTGACAGTAACACCACTATTATTTTGTTCAGCAGATACAATAGAATCTTGACAATACCCTGCCAGCGGTAAAGTACTGAACAATAATATTTTATGCCAAGTGAGTTTCATAAAGAGGAGTCATTTTCTTAACTAAATATCGGAATAATATTACATATTTCCAAGGGTCTGCATAGAAAAATTAATGTTTATTCAAAGAAAAGTACACAAAAATTTCCATCACATATTTTTTAAGAAAAATAGCAGATTTAGCATACCTAATAAAAGCAATTTTATTTTGAATTGATAGTCAATATTCTACCCATTTGAGAGGCTAACTTTTAAAAAAAATCAAAATTTTCTCTATCAGAATGAAGATACTTGTCCTTTTTTGTTTTTTAAAATTGTGATAACGAGTACTTTTGTTAAAGTATCTAATTTATAATTAACCAAAAAACAATGAGAAAGCAAATTGTAGCAGGAAACTGGAAAATGAATAAAACAGCTGATGAGGCATTAATTTTAGCCTCTGAAGTTGTAAACATGGTAAAAGACGAAGTAAATACTGATGTGCAAGTAATTATTGCTCCACCAGCACTTTATTTAGCTACTCTACAGAAATATACAGAAACAGTTTCGAATGTGGGTATTGCGGCACAAAACTGTTCAAGCAAAGCTTCAGGTGCTTATACTGGCGAGATTTCGGCTTCTATGCTAAAGTCAATCGGTGTTACACACGTTATTCTTGGGCACTCAGAGCGTCGTCAATATTTTAACGAAACGAACGAGGAGCTAGCTGAAAAAGTAAACATTGTACTTGAAAACGGATTAACGCCAATTTTTTGTTGTGGAGAATCGTTAGAATTACGTCAAGGAGAAGATTTTCTTGCTTTTGTAGCGTCACAATTAACAGATAGCCTTTTCCATCTTTCTGCTGAAGATTTTGCTAAAGTGGTGATTGCTTACGAACCAATTTGGGCAATTGGAACAGGCCTAACGGCTTCTTCTGACCAAGCACAAGAAATGCATGCATATTTAAGAGCGCATCTTGCTACAAAATATGGCCAAGAAGTTGCTGATAATACTTCTATCCTTTATGGTGGAAGCTGTAATGAAAAAAATGCTCCAGAATTATTTGCTTGTCCAGATGTAGATGGTGGCTTGATTGGTGGTGCATCATTGAAATCTCGTGAATTTACGAATATTGCAAAGTCATTCTAATAAAATAATCAAATAAAATCCCGTTTAGGAAAACCTATGCGGGATTTTATGTAAAATAAATGCTAACTTCACTTATTAATCAAGGACAACAACTTGATTAACAATACATTACTCAACTTTTCTTTAAACTCACATTCTTAATTATACCATTTTATACATGGCATTTAAAAAACTGAACCCTTTTGAAAAACTCTATTTAAAAAACACTAACAAAGACGCTTATCAAAATTATAAATATCAACTAAAAGTTAGCAAAATTCCTTCAATCAATTTTTTAGATACCCCCAAACCTCTTGTTGACTTCAAACATAGTGGGCATTTGGGTGATATTATCTATGCCATTCCTACCATGTATGCTTTGGCTGAAAACGGCAAAGCACGTCTCCATTTGAATATCGGTCAGAAAATAAAAGTTGACGGAGAGCACCCTCTTCAAGGCATTGGGCTAAACGAAAAATCGATATTGATGCTAGAGCCTCTTTTGACTCATCAGCAACAGTTTCAGCAAATTGATATTTATGATAAGCAAGAAATTGATTATGATTTAGATGTATTCCGAAAATTTCCTTTCGATTATTCTAAAGGACATATTAGCAGATGGTATTTTAATTGTTTTGCGGTAAGCTACGACCTCAGCAAACCTTGGTTAACTATCCCAAAGGACAATTCAATGGCTGATAAAATCGTTATTGCCAGAAGCACCCGCTATAACTCGCCAGTTATTGATTATTCTATTCTCAAAAAATATATCAATCTGGTTTTCGTTGGTTTACCAGAGGAATATGCTTTGATGAAGGCACTTATACCACATTTAATATACGTAGAAGTAAGTAATTTCTTTGAATTAGCAAAAATTATTGCGGGGATCAAGCTTTTTATTGGGAATCAATCCTTCCCTTATGCCATCGCAGAAGCACTAAAAACACCGAGAATACTCGAAAGTTATTATAAATCACCTAATGTTATTCCAGAAGGATCAAATGCTTTTGAGTTTTGAGTTCAAAACTAATTCTTTAGCATTAAAATCAATATTATTATGAAAACAGCAGCAGTAGTAATACTTTACCATCCGACACAACAAACCTTACAAAATATCAACAGCTATCATACCGCTGTTGATAAACTATTTGTATTGGATAATACTGAAGGATCTGCCAGCATTATCAATCAATCATCCTTTAATAACCCTACTATACACTATTCTTGTGATGGTATCAACAAGGGTATTGCTGAAAGGCTGAATGAAGCCGCCCAGCAAGCTATTAATGAGGGTTTTGAATGGTTGTTGTTGATGGATCAAGATTCAAGTTTTGAGGGCAACACTTTTGACTTATACATTGATAGTATTACTAATTATCAGGATAAAAAACAGGTTGCCTTATTTGGGCCTAATTTCAGCAGACAGTACAAAGAATCAATCGCCGAGACTAACCTCGTAAAAGTTCCTGCCATGATTACTTCTGGTAGCTTTTTAAATTTAGCTGCCTATCAGCAGATTGGCCCTTTCGACGAAGCCCTATTTATTGATGGGGTAGATACAGAGTATTGTTTAAGGGCACAGAACTGCGGCTACGACATCATAATGTTTCTTAATATATTTCTTAAACATGAGCTTGGAGAAGCTGTAAAAAGGGCTTCAATCAAGACCTTATATATGGTAAAGAAAGTCAAGGATATTCACTCTCCAATCCGTTGTTATTATATCTATCGTAACAACCTTTATTTGCAAACAAAATACAAGCATTTAGATAAGATGGTAATGAAAGATATCAATGGCGGTGCGATAACAAATATAAAAAAGAGTATTTTTTACGGTACTGAGTCTCGGCAAATTTTCAAATACCTGATTAAAGCTCATCGTGATTTTAAACAAAACAAAATGGGAAAATATCAGCCATAAATCAATGTATTTTATATGTTCCAAATACAGGGTAATGGTCTGATGATTTAATATGATTATGCGTTTGAAAATCTAATACTTCAATAGATTCACTACAGAATTGGTTATCAATTCTAACAAATCGTGGACTGCGATTTAGGGTAAATCCAAAGCCATTTCCAGCTTCTTCGAAAGAATTTTTCAATCTATCACGAATATGCCCATAAGCATTTCCATAAGGCGTTTCATTAAAGTCTCCACACACAATTACAGGGTACGGACTTTCATCAATACGTCTTTCGATTAATTCTATCTCCTTTGAATGTTTAATGAATCCCATTTTCAAACTCCATAGAATAGCACGAGTTTCATCTCTAGCCTGACCAAATGAGCTCCCCTTTACTTCATCCACTACTTTTTTCACCCTTATGCCCATTGATTGTAATTGTAAATTAATTACTCTGATGGTATCATTTTTCAACGCAATATCGGCTAGTAGATAGCCATTACCATTGTCTTTTCCGGGTGTTTGTCCAAACAAACTCTTTTCTTCATGAATGATTGGGTATTTAGAGAATATCGCTAATGAAAAAACTCTACCTGTTCCATAAATACTGTTAATGACATAATATGGGTTATCCACAATCATGGCGTCAAAAGTATTAAAGGCTGCATCTTCCCTAAAACTAGAAAATTCTTGAAAGCATTTAATATCAGCCTGAGTATCTACACAATATGAAATCTCGTTCTTTACCTTTTCTTTAATCTCGTTATCTTCAAAATGTTCATAATATGCACTATGTTGAAAACCATACACATTATAATCAAGTACAGATAAGCTTTTATCTGCTTCTTTAGCTTTATGAAAACCAAATGTTCGTCGGATAAAAGGATAGCCTATTAGCAAAACAATAATAGGTAAAATCATTCTGGATGGCCTGATAAATAACCAAGTAATGGCAGTGATAGCACAGAGCAACATGACGACGGGTAGGCTCATCATCATAAAACCAACAAACCAGTGATCAATCACTAGAGTATAAGCTAATAAATAGGTAAATAAAGTATATATATATAAAGGAAGACTTATTAGCCACAAAAGAGATGTTACTGTTTTTTTTAGCATGATGTAATCTTGGCAGTTAGCTTTAAACAAAAGTACTAATTTTGAATGTCTTGAATGAATAATAAAACATGAATATTTCAATTTAAGTGTGTCCTTGAATGATAACACGAAAAATATTCGTTTTATTTCAGTAATTAATTGTTAGATTAACAAATATTTCATAATTTTGCATTCCATTTCGGAAAACACTGGTAATCAAGTCTATTACATCGCTCTCAAGGCGATTTTACATAACAAATAAAAGAATTTTATCATGGCGAAGGTTTGTCAATTAACAGGAAGAAAAACACAAGTTGGAAATAACGTTTCTCACGCTAACAACAAGACTAAGCGTAAATTTTTTCCAAACTTACACACTAAGAAATTTTTCTTAGAATCAGAAGGTGTATGGGTACAGTTGAAAGTTTCAGCGAAAGCTATCCGTACTATTAACAAAAAAGGCTTAGAAGCTTCTTTAGTAGATGCTGCTCGTAGAGGTACTTTGAGTTTATAGTAATAAAAATATTTGCTTAAAAAGCTCTTTGCATTTGATGTAAAGAGCTTTTTTCGTTTATGCTTGTAAACAAAATATGGCAACCTCAAAAGAGATTGCCACACTTATTTACACTAAATATTATTACGCAAGCCTATTTTGATTATCCCATTTTAGCTACGATTTCTTCTGAAATACCTACAGAACAGAAACCACCATCATGGAAAAGGTTTTGCATTGTTACCTTCTTCGTTAAGTCAGAGAATAACGTAATTACGTAATCCGCACATTCGTCAGCCGTTGCATTTCCCAGTGGAGCCATTTGGTTGGCATATTCATAGAAAGCATTGAATCCAGAGATACCAGTACCAGCAGTAGTTTTAGTAGGCGATTGTGAAACTGTATTTACGCGTGTTCCGTTTTTCTTTCCATAATGGAAACCATACGAACGCGCTATCGACTCTAACATCGCTTTAGCTTGTGCCATATCGGTATAGTCAGGGAAAGAGCGTTGTGCTGCAATATAAGACAAAGCCACTACTGAACCATTATTAGCAATAGCATCCATTTTGTCAGCTACCTGCAACATTTTGTGGAATGATAAAGCAGAAACATCTAACGACTTCATAAACCATTCATAGTTCAAATCGCCATAAGGTCTGTTTTTACGGATGTTAGTACTCATTCCGATTGAATGCAATACGAAATCTATTTTTCCACCCAAAGCATCCATTGATCCTTCATAAAGTTTTTCCAAATCTTCCACAGAAGTAGCATCAGCAGGAATAATCTTAGCTTCGCACTCTTCGGCTAATTTATTGATTTCTCCCATCCTCATTGCTAAAGGTGCATTAGTAAGGGTAATAATTGCTCCTTCTTCTTTAGCACGCTGAGCTACTTTCCAAGCGATAGAGTTGGAATCTAATGCTCCAGAAATAATTCCTCTTTTTCCTTTTAATAAACCGTATGACATTTTTTTGATTTCTGATTGTTGATTTTAGTGCTTAAAATTAAATTATTCTTCTAACAAACTTATATTCTGAGGATACGGAGTTCATTTTAAAATAATTAAGTATTTTAGATGGATACTAAAATCAAGGTTAAAATTTTGTCCAAAAGTACTATTTTTTTTCTTAAAACCATGAATATTCAAATTCGACAAGCCATAAAAGAAGATTTACCTGCTATCCTCAGTCTCTATGCCAAAGTACTAGATAAAGGAGAAGTTCTAACCATTGAACAGGCAGAAGCTCTCTTTCAGAAAATGATGAGTTACCCTAACTATAAGGTATATGTTGCTGCAAATGAGGAAGAAGTTATTGGCACTTTCGCCTTATTAATTATGGACAATCTGGCACATATCGGTACTCCCTCCGCAGTGGTTGAAGATGTAGTCGTTTCTGATGCTTTTCAAGGGAAGGGAATCGGGAAAAAAATGATGGTTTTTGCGATGGAGAAATGCACAGAAGCAGGCTGTTATAAATTAGTATTATCCAGTAATTTAAAACGCCACGAAGCCCATGCATTTTATGAAAGTCTGGATTTTGAAAAGCATGGATTTAGTTTTAGAATAAATTTTGAATGATTTTTGCAAGATTATAATTTTATTATGCTGTTGTTTGCCGATTAGTTTATCAAATACCTACTAAACCAACAAGGAAGCTTGCTTTCTAACACATTTTTTATTACTTTTGCAGAGAATTTAAAGGAAGAGGGGTCGATAGTCCCTCTTTTTTGTTTACTAGATTGTAGCACGGTTGTTTTATCGTGAGAAAAAGAAATGACAAAAGAAAAAATAACCGAACTGATTGAACCATACCTTGAAGAAGGACGATTGTTTATTGTAGATGTTCAAGTAAGTGAAAGTAAGACAAGACAGAATATCACTATTTTATTAGATACCGACGAAGGTATCAAAATAGAAGAATGTGCTTCTGTAAGTAGAAGATTAGCTCATTTTATTGAAACCAACGAATTGATAGCTGGTGCCTATAATCTTGAAGTATCTTCGCCTGGTATCGATCACCCGCTTAGTTTTAAGCGTCAGTTTGTAAAAAACATTGGTCGTAATTTGAAATTAGTTTTAAAAGATAGCGTTGAAAAAACAGGAGCTTTAGAAGATGTAAGCGACGAAGGCATTATATTTAAAGAAGAACCAAAGAAAACAAAAAGTAAGAAAGTAGAGCCAATAGAGGCAGTCGCGATTCCTTTTTCGAGTATACAACAAGCAAAAGTACAAATATCGTTTAAATAGTGGTCGAGTTGCCGAATTGTTGAATCATTGAAATTAGAGCAAATCTATTCCTCATACATTCTACTTGTTGGCTTCTTTTCACATTAATAAAATTATGAAAAGATGAACAGTGCAGAGTTAATTTCATCGTTTGCGGATTTTGCAAAAGAAAAAAATATCGACCGTCCGACGATGATTAAAGTGCTGGAAGACGTATTCCGCACGATGATTCGTAAAAGATACGGTACGGATGAAAATTTTGATGTAATTATCAACCCTGAAAGTGGCGACTTAGAAATGTGGCGTACACGTGAAATTGTTGATGACAATTCAGAAGATATTTGGGATTATGACAAAATTCCTTTGGCAGAAGCAAAATTGATTGAACCTGATTTTGAAATTGGCGAAGAAGTAGCGGAATTAATCAAACTAGAAGATTTCGGTCGAAGAATTGTTCAAACGGCTCGTCAGACATTGATTCAAAAAGTTAAGGATTTAGAAAAAGAAGGCCTCTTTGAAAAATATAAAGACTTGGTGGGTGAAATGGTTTCGGGAGATGTTTACCAAATTATTGGAAAGGAATTTATCATTACTGATAGCGAAGGCAACGAGTTGACTTTACCAAAATCAGAGATGATTCAAAAAGACCGTTTCAAAAAAGGTGAAGCAGTAAAAGCAGTTATTCATAAAGTAGATATGAACAACGGTACGCCAAAGATTATTCTTTCTCGTACTTCTCCTGTTTTCTTGGAACGTTTGTTTGAACAGGAAATTCCTGAGATTTATGATGGACAAATCATGATTCGTAAAATTGTGCGTGAACCAGGTGAGCGTGCAAAAGTAGCGGTAGAATCGTATGATGATCGTATTGATCCTGTAGGTGCGTGTGTGGGGATGAAGGGTTCTCGTATTCATGGAATTGTGCGTGAATTACAGAATGAAAACATTGATGTTATCAATTATACTGAAAACCTTGAATTACTAGTTGGTCGTGCGTTAAGCCCTGCCAAAGTGAGTTCAATGAAAATTGATAAAGAAAGAAAGAGAATTGCGGTGTATTTACAACCAGACCAAGTTTCTTTGGCCATTGGTAAAGGAGGACAAAACATTAAGTTAGCAGGCAAGTTAGTAGGCTACGAATTAGATGTGTATCGCGATATTAAAGAAAGTGAAGTTGACGAAGAAGATGTTGACTTAACTGAATTTACAGACGAAATCGAAGATTGGGTAATTGCAGAATTACACAAAATCGGTCTTGATACGGCAAAACAAGTACTCAAATTGAATAGTGATGAATTAATTCGTCGTACAGAACTTGAGGAAGAAACCGTAAACGAGGTATTATCAATTCTACGTTCGGAGTTTGAGTAATTTAGAATGAGTAAGTGATAGAATGATAGAATAGTCATTGTTTATATCTCATTTACTCATCAAAGCTATTCTATCATTCATTACTTAAAATTACAAATTACTATAGAAAAGTATCAACAGAAATTATGGCAGAAGATAAAATGATGCGTTTGAGCCTTGTGGCAAAGCAGATTAACGTGGGAACCTCAACCATTGTTCAATATCTCTCTGTCAAAGGTCATAAGGTTGAGAACAACCCCAACGCCAAACTAAATTTTGAGCAGTTAAAGCTCGTAGCAAAAGAATATGGAGCCGAATCCTTATTAAAGGATGTTGGTGCAGCAAGTCCTGTGGTTTCATCAAAACCTACAGAGGAAGAGTTTGTTCCTGTAAAAAAACAGGATGATGATATGCCTCTTTACTTCCGAGGAAAAGAGAATACAGAAGCATCAGAACAAACAAAAGTAACCGAGCCAGCAAAAGCTGAGAAAGAATCAGATGTTATTTTGGGAAGAGCCGAAGTACAATTTAAAGTACTTGGCAAAATAGAATTGGATGCTAAAGGCAATCCTGTTCCTCAAAAGCCTGCAATAGTTGAACCCAAACCAGCGCCTACAGTAGAAGAGCCAGTAGTGAAGGTTGAAACTGTTAAACCTGAGCCACAACCTGAAATTCAAGTGAAAGTTGAACAACCTAAAGTTGAAGAGGTAAAGCCAGTGATTATTCCTGTGGTAACCCAAGAGGTTAAAGTAGTAGAGATTCCAAAAGTTGAAACGGTTAAGGAAGCACCAAAGCCTGAACCTGTGGTAGTATTAGAAAAACCAGTAGTGATAGAAGCAGTCGCAACACCAATAGCAGAACCAAAAATTGCTGAAGCAGCAATACAGCCTAATAATCAGAACCAACACAATAGACCACAAGGTGGGGTGAATAATAATAATAACCAAAATCAACACAACAAGCCACAAGGCGGTGGGAATAATAACAACCCAAATCAGCCAAATAAACCGCAAGGTGGCGGGAATCCGAATCAAAACCCTCAGCATAATAAGCAACAAGGTGGCGGGAATTCCCATCAAAACCCTCAGCACAACAAACAGCAAGGCGGTGGTGGAAACCACAATCAGGCTCGTCCAGTACAACAGGGTGGCAACTTACCAACGCCTAATCCAGCTCCTCAGCCTCAACAACAACGCCCTAATCCTGCTCCAGCGCAAAAATTAGGACGTAACGATGAAATTCCTGAAGATACTTCAAATGTGGAATTAATCGAAGCTAAAGGAGAGCAACTAAAAGGATTAACAGTTTTAGGGAAAATTTCTTTACCTGTCGAGCCTTCTCGTGGTGGTTCTAGAAATAACAACAACAATAATAACAATAAAAAGAAGCGTAAGCGTATTGATAAACCTGGTGGTGCTAAAGTTACAGAAGCTGAAATCCGTAACGAAAGAGGCGCTCCTCGTCCTAAAAAAGATGGTGTACCTAATACTACACCTGCTACGAACGACCCTAATGCTAAAAAACCTGCTAATAATGGTGGAGCATCGGGCAACAACAATAATCAGAACAACAATAATACCCAAAATAATAACAACAATCAGGGTAATAACAATAACAATCAGCACAACAACAACTTTAAGAAAAAACCAGCAGGAAATAATAACAACAATAATGCTGGAGGTGGCGTAAAACCACAACCTAAAGGTGAAGTTTCTGAAAAACAAATTCAAGACCAAATCAAGGCTACGATGGCTCGTCTGCAAGGACAAACCAACAAGTCGAACTTTGGTGCAAAAGAACGTCGTGTTAAACGTAAGTTCCGTGCAGAAAGAAACGAACAACGTCAATTAGCAGAAGACGAAGAAGCAAAAATCTTGAAAGTAACTGAGTTTATCTCAGCGAGCGAATTGGCTTCTTTAATGGATGTATCTGTAAACGAAATTATTTCTACTTGTATGAGTTTAGGAATGTTCGTTTCAATCAACCAACGTCTGGAAGCAGATGTTATCGCATTAATTACGGAAGAATTCGGATTTGAAGTTCAGTTTGTTTCAGCCGAAGAAGAAATCGAATCTGCTATTGCAGAAGAGGAAGATGCTCCTGAAGATTTATTACCAAGAGCACCTATCGTAACAATCATGGGTCACGTTGACCACGGTAAGACATCATTACTTGACTATATTCGTCGTGCTAAAGTTGCCGCAGGTGAAGCCGGAGGTATTACTCAGCACATCGGTGCATACTCTGTAAAACATGATGACGGTCGTAGAGTTACATTCTTAGATACGCCAGGTCACGAAGCCTTTACCGCTATGCGTGCTCGTGGTGCTAAATTGACAGACGTTGCCATTATCGTAATTGCAGCAGACGACGCTGTGATGCCTCAAACGGAAGAAGCTATCAACCACGCAATGGTTGCTGGCGTTCCTATCGTTTTTGCATTCTCGAAAGTTGATAAACCTGGCGCAAACACAGAAAAAATTCGTGAGCAATTGTCTATCAAAAACATGCTTGTAGAAGAATGGGGTGGTAAATACCAAACTCAGGAAATTTCTTCAAAATCAGGGATGGGTATCAATGAATTATTAGAGAAAGTATTATTAGAAGCCGAATTGTTAGAATTGAAAGCCAATCCTAATAAACGTGCTGTAGGTGCTGTTATTGAAGCTTCATTAGATAAAGGACGTGGTTATGTTGCCAATATCATGGTTCAGTCTGGAACCTTGAAAGTTGGAGATATGATGCTTGCGGGTGCTCATTATGGTCGTGTTAAAGCCATGTTTGATTACCGTGGTGTAAAACTAAAAGAAGCTGGTCCATCTATTCCAGTACAAGTACTTGGTTTAAGTGGTGCTCCTGCTGCGGGTGATAAACTAAGCGTGATGGAAAATGAACGTGATGCTCGTGAAATTGCTAACAAACGTGAGCAAATTATTCGTGAACAATCATTACGTACTCGTAAACATATTACCTTAGAAGAAATCGGTCGTCGTAAAGCAATCGGTACATTCAAAGAATTGAACGTAATTGTGAAAGGTGACGTGGATGGTTCAGTAGAAGCATTATCAGATTCATTATTGAAACTATCAACCGAAGAAGTACAAGTTCGTATCATTCACAAAGGAGTTGGTCAGGTTTCAGAATCAGACGTATTGTTGGCTTCTGCTTCAGATGCCGTAATCGTAGCGTTCCAAGTTCGTCCAAGTGTAAACGCTCGTCGTTTGGCAGAAAATGAACAAATCGAAATTCGTACATACTCTATCATCTACCAAGCAATTGATGATGTAAGAGATGCGATGGAAGGTTTATTAGCACCAACATTTGAAGAAGTAGTGACTGCTAACATTGAAGTACGTGACGTATTCAAAATCTCTAAAGTAGGTACTGTTGCAGGTTCTTATGTATTAGATGGTACAGTGAAACGTTCGCATAAGATTCGTGTTATCCGTGACTTCGTCGTGGTTCATGAAGGTGAAATTTCTGCTTTAAAACGTTTCAAAGACGATGTGGCAGAAGTGAAATTTGGATATGAATGTGGTCTTTCTATCAAAAACTTCAATGACCTTGAAGTAGGTGACATCATCGAATGTTACGAAATGAAAGAATTAAAACGTACATTATAACTCGTTAATAAAAGCACGAAAAAAGCTCGGAGATATCTTCGAGCTTTTTTTGTGTCCTACCCTCCCTACCATCTTTTCCCATACCAACTGCTTAATTTTACTATTTAAATATAAATTATAAAAAAAATATGCTATCAATATTTATTTAAAGGCTTTAGCATATAGAATTCATATAAAATCTTGCTAATTTTATATTCAAACTTATCTTATTTAATATGAATCAAAAACTTTTACTGCTGTTATTAATAACTATTATCTTTTCATTTAGCGCTTGTGAAAAACAAGAAACACTTTTTACTCAATTATCCGCAGAAGATACAGGCATTACTTTCTCTAATCGAATTATAGAAAACGATACAATGAATGTCCTTGAGTTTGAATATGTGTACAATGGTGGCGGGGTAGCCCTTGGAGACTTCAACAATGATAATCTTACTGATATTTATTTTACGGGCAATCAAGTAGCGAATAAACTATACCTAAACAAAGGCGTAGATGAGGCTAATAAGTTAAAGTTTGAGGATGTAACCGAAAAATCTAACGTTGCAGGACAGGGAAAATGGTGTTCGGGTGTAGCTGTCGTTGATATCAACAATGATAATCTATTAGATATATACGTATGTGCTACTGTTAAGAAGGTAGCCTCAGAACGTGCTAATATGTTATATGTTAACCAAGGCGTTGGCAAAGATGGCATTCCTACGTTTAAAGAAATGGCTAAGGAATACGGTATTGCCGATACCACTCATACAACTAATGCTGCATTTTTTGATTATGATAACGATGGGGATTTAGATTTATATGTATTGATTAATGAAATGGAAGACATTCGTTTTCCAAACAAATACCATGATAAAATAGTAGATGGTTCATCTAAACGTACAGGTAGATTATACCGCAACGATTGGGATGAAAAACTAAAGCATGGCGTATATTCGGATATTTCTAAAAAAGCAGGTATTTTGATAGAAGGCTATGGCTTAGGAATAAACATTACTGATATCAACAGAGATGGCTGGAAAGATATTTACATTACCAACGATTACCTGACGAACGATTTACTTTATATCAATAATCAGAACGGTACTTTTACCGACCAAGCCCACGATTATTTCAAGCATACTTCATATTCAGCTATGGGTAATGATGTTGCCGATTTAAACAATGATGGTCTTGTTGATATTTTAGCCGTTGATATGATGCCTGCGGATAATTATCGCAAAAAGATGATGCTGGCTCCCAATAATTACCTGACATATCAAAACAATGAAAAGTTTGGGTATGATTTTCAATATCCTCGAAATACCTTACAAATGAATCAAGGCTTTAACCCGAAAACAGGCAAACCTGTTTTTAGTGAGATTGGCTTATTGGCGGGTATTGCTGAAACTGACTGGAGTTGGACGCCTATGGCAACAGATTTTGATAATGATGGACTCAGAGATATTATTATCACAAATGGTTTTCCACGTGATATTACTGACCAAGACTTCATGATTTACCGTGCTGAAATGGGTAATGTGGTACCTAGAATGATGCTCTTGGATTCTATTCCATCTGTAAAAATTACGAATTATGCCTTCAAGAATAAAGGGAACTTTGCTTTTGATGATGTAAGTGCTTCGTGGGGGCTTACCAATCCTAGCTTTTCTAATGGGGCAGCCTATGGAGATTTAGATAATGATGGCGACTTAGATTATGTTACTAACAACATCAATGATTCGGCTTCTGTATATCGCAATAATCTAATTGAAACGAAGCCCACAGAAAGTAATTATCTACGCATAAAGCTAAAAGGCCTTGATAAAAACATTGGTGGCTTAGGGGCATTCATTGAAATCAGTTATCAAAATGGACAGAAACAAGTGTACGAAAATACCCCTTACAGAGGGTATCTTTCTACTATCGAAAACGTTGCTCATTTCGGTTTAGGCAAAAGCAATAAAATAAATGAAGTGAAAATCATTTGGCAAAGTGGCAAAACTCAAATATTGAAAGATGTAGCTGCCAACCAAGTTTTAACGGTTTATGAAAAGAATGCTACGCTTCTCAATGTAAGTCAGCCATTAAAACGTACAACGCTTTTTGCAGATATTACAGATTCCCTTAATATCGATTATGTTCATACTGAAAAAGATTTTATTGATTTCAATATTCAGAAATTGATTCCCCACAAGTTATCACAATTTGGCCCCGCCATTGCCGTTGGCGACGTAAACGGCGATGGCCTTGAAGATATTTATATTGGTGGGCCTTCTGAACAAAAGGGTACTTTCTTATTACAAAACCAAAGTGGAAAGTTTGTGAAGTCTGATTTGATAGGCGGTGAAACTAACCTTACAAAAATTGCGGAGGATATGGGGGTGTTGCTTTTTGATGCTGACCTTGATAACGACCTTGATTTGTACATTGTAAGTGGTAGTAATGAACAACCTAAAGACTCACCGACTTATCAAGACAGATTTTATGAAAATGACGGCAAAGGGCATTTCGTACAAAAAATGCAAGCTTTACCTAGCTTCTTAAAAAGTGGCTCGTGTGTCAAAGCTGCTGATTATGATAAAGACGGCGACCTTGATTTATTCATTGGTGGGCGTGTAGAAGTTTCTAGTTATCCGATGCCTGTTTCTAGTTATATCCTTAGAAACGATTCAAAAATTGGACAAGTAAAATTCACTAATGTGAGTACTCAGGTAGCCCCGAGTCTATCAAATATAGGTTTAGTGTGTGATGCCCTTTGGACAGATTTCAACAATGATGGCTGGATAGACTTGATGCTTGCGGGCGAATGGATGCCCATTACGATGCTACAAAATAACAATGGGAAATTAGAAAAACTAGAAGGAGCTTTAGACCTAAACAAGCAAATTGGGTTTTGGAACAGTATTACTTCTGGCGACTTTGATGATGATGGAGATATAGATTATATCGTTGGAAATTTTGGTAAAAACTCTATCATGAGAGCAAGCGATACCGAACCTGTTTCTATATATGCCAAAGACTTCAATACGGATGGTAATTATGATGCTATTCCAACTGTTTTTTTAAAGCCTAAAAACACAGACACCCATAAAAAAGAATTTGTTTTTAATGGTAGAGACGATTTGAATAAACAAATGATTACGACACGTAAGAAATTTGTAACCTACAATCAACTGGCTAAATCTGACATTAAAGGGTTTTTCACCGAAGAGGAATTAAAAGACGCCCTCATTTTAAAGGCTAATTACCTAAAAACAAGCTATATAGAAAATCTTGGAGGCGGCAATTTCAAAGTAAAAGCATTACCAATGGAGGCACAAACAGCCCCTGTATTAGGAATGCTGACGGAGGATTTTGACAATGATGGATATCTTGACGTACTCATGGTAGGGAACGACTTTTCATCAGAAGTATCAGTAGGCAGGTTAGATGCTTTCAATGGCCTCCTCTTGAAAGGCGATGGAAAAGGGAATTTCAAAGCAAGTCTATTACCTGAAACAGCCTTTGGCGTAACGGGTGATGCAAAAGGCTTAGTAAGACTTACTAATGCAAAAGGAAAAACCTTGGTAATGGCTACACAAAACCGTGGCGTATTAAAAACATTCCAATTAAGCAACAATACGCTTCAAAGTAAGCCTTTGAAAACCAATGATTATATTGTGCTGGAAAATTTAAAAAATGGCAAAACACGAAGAGTCGAAGTTGGGTATGGCACTTCGTTCTTATCACAATCATCACGAAGTGTATTGATAAATTCAAATTTGAAATCAATAGAAGTAATAGATTCAAAAGGTAAAAAGCGAGCACTTTAACCTGCACAATAAATAGGTATTTCAAAAAAAGCAAATCTAGCTAATTAGCTGGATTTGCTTTTTTTATTTTCTTTTCTCATTAGATTCTCTTCTTATTAGGCTTTATCCTCACAAATAGCAAAAGGATATTTGATGGTTATTTTGTTAAACATAAATTCTACCAAGGCAGGATTAAAATCTTGAATAAAATTTTAGCTCAAAACATTATCTCAAAATTGCTAAACAAAAAGTACTTTATGCCAATAAGCTATACTATATTTCCAGAAATAGAAACACCATTAAACACCTAACAATCAACCAATTAAATACAATTTAAAATAAGTATATTACTCAATATCCAAATTCCTTTTTGTCCTTTGCCTTGCAAACTATACCTTTACGATAAATTTACGTAGGCACTGTATAAATATAATCACTGTTAAGATTAAATGCAGTAATTTCACAAAAAAACTGATTTTTACAAACCAAATATTTATCTGAAATGAGTGTACTTGTTAACAAAAACTCAAAAATAATCGTACAAGGCTTTACTGGGTCTGAAGGTTCATTCCACGCTCAGCAAATGATCGAATATGGTACTAATGTAGTTGGTGGTGTAACGCCAGGAAAAGGTGGTTCAACCCATCTTGACCGTCCTGTATTTAATACAGTTACTGAAGCTGTAGAAAAAGCAGGTGCTGATACTTCAATCATCTTTGTACCACCTGCATTTGCTGCTGATGCTATTATGGAATCGGCTGATGCTGGTATCAAAGTAATTATTTGTATCACAGAAGGTATTCCAACCAAAGACATGATTTATGCTAAGGAATACATTCAGAACAAAGATTGTCGTTTAATTGGACCAAACTGTCCGGGAGTAATGACAGCAGGTGAATGTAAAGTAGGTATCATGCCTGGTTTTATTTTCACTAAAGGTAAAATTGGTATCGTATCAAAATCAGGAACTTTAACTTACGAAGCTGTAGACCAATTAACAAAAGCAGGTTTAGGACAAACAACTGCAATTGGTATTGGTGGTGACCCTATCATTGGAACAACTACTAAAGAAGCCGTTGAATTATTAATGAATGACCCTGAAACTGAGGGTATCGTAATGATTGGTGAAATTGGTGGTGGTATGGAAGCTGAAGCTGCTGAATGGATTAAAGCTGATGGAAACAGAAAACCTGTAGTAGGTTTTATCGCTGGACAAACTGCACCGAAAGGTCGTAGAATGGGTCATGCGGGTGCTATCATCGGTGGTGCAGACGATACTGCTGCTGCTAAAATGGCTATCATGGAAGCTTGCGGTATCCACGTTGTACATTCTCCAGCTGATATTGGTGCTACAATGTTAAAAGCATTAGGATTGTAGTAAACGGTTTCAATGAATTATTGATAGTTTTTTTCTAATTTTGCACAAAACTATCAAGACTTGAAATTCTTCCAGCAATATATTCATTCACAAAATCCTGCACGATTTATTCAATCATGCAGGATTTTGCGTTTAGTCCAATCATACTCTTTTCTCAGAATAGCCTTTTTAATCATATCTGGGTATTTATTTTTCATTCCTAACATCACCGCTAAAGACACCGTTGGGCCAAACAATGGCTATTATTTAGTGCATGACTACCGAGATGACTGGCAGGTATTTGATGAACGCTATAAGGCGTACGTGCCCTATGTTCGTGAACTCCATAAAGACTATAATTCATTTAGCTTGTTTTGTGATATAGAAAATTATAAAACTTATAAAATTCTATATTATTCCTCTAAAGAAAACTATCTATTCATTAATGCGTCTTTACAGCAACAATTGCCCATTAATAAATGGGTTGTGTTAGATGTTGACAGCTTGCAGAGAGTCTATAAAAAAACGAAGCTATTTCTTACAATTTATGGTAGTAATACCAATATTGAAGAAATGATGGTTTATGTGGGGAATAGAATATCTAAAACTCAGGAAACATTTGAATTATCCGAGTCATTATTAACGATTATTCCACGAGATATTTCCTCTTTTCAAAACTTTTTTGTGATTGGCCTATTCTTACTGGTAGGTGCTTACGCATTTTTGTATAATTATCAGCCAAAATCTTTTGAGCGTTTTTTTAATCCTAAAGATTTGCTAACAATTAGTGTACGCGATGATTCATTTATCGTAAACAAACCCTTTGATTTAGGAAATTTACTGTTTGTGGTCAATCTTAGTTTTACTATTGGGTTTATTTTTATGTTGGTAATTAATGAAAAGAACGATTTATTCTCTACTAGCAGTATCCTTCAAGAAGGAGAAACCCTTGGCGTATTATTGAGTAACTTCTTGGTAATTTCTTCTATTATCTTTGGCGCATATATTTTCAAATATATCTCACTAATGATTCTTTCAAACCTTTACAGGCTAGATAAAATCATCAATATCCATTTTTTTAAAATTATTCAAGCATCAAGTATTTTTTTCCTGATTGTACTAATTATACTCACCTACAGTACGATATCAATACCTGAAATTACGGAAAATGCAGAAAAATATCTGTTCTTTCCCATTTCATTATTCTTTATCGGACGCTTAGCACTATTATACTTTACGATAAATAAGATGACGGCACTAAAAAATCTGTATTTATTTTCGTACCTTTGCATCGTTGAATTAATACCGCTTATAGTAGGCATTCGTTTTGCACTCTAAATAATGTGATAATTCAACAAAAAAATGTTCTAAAAATAGCACATTAGCCCAAACAATAATCCAATCAAGTTTAACTGCATTGAGCATGAGCGAAATAGCATTAACCGCACATCCAGACAGATTAACCAAAGTAACCAGTATTTTAGTTACGCAAGCACGCCCAGCCGACGATAAATCACCATATTTTGAGTTGGAAAGAAGATACAATATCAAAGTTGATTTTCGCCCATTTATCGAAATTCAAGGCGTTGCTTTTAAGGACTTCCGGAAGCAAAAAATCAATATCCTTGATCATACTGCCATTATTTTTACTAGTCGTAATGCCGTAGATCATTTTTTTCGCATTTGTAAAGAAGCGCGTATAGAAGTACCAGCTGATATGAAATACTTCTGTATCACAGAACAGACTTCTAATTACTTGCAGAAATATATTGTAATACGTAAACGTAAGATTTTTACAGGAACAAAAACTGCTGCTGAATTACTTGAGTTAATCAAGAAACATAAAACTGAAAAGTTTTTATTTCCTTGTTCAGACAAGCGTCGTAGTGATATCCCAGAATTTATGGGAACAAACGATTTACAACTTACAGAGGCTGTAATGTATGAAACAGTTTCTTCAGATTTATCTGATTTAGAAAGCGTTTTTTATGATGTAATTGCATTTTTTAGCCCTTCTGGAATAAAATCTTTGTTTCATAATTTTCCAGATTTCAAGCAAAACAAAACTAGAATTGCAGCCTTTGGACCAACCACGGCAAAAGCAGTAACAGAAGCAGGCTTGATTTTAGATATTCAAGCACCCCTTCCAAATGCCCCATCTATGACGGGTGCTTTGGAACTTTATATCAAGAAAGCAAATAGTCTTTAAGACTATAAAAAAGAATTAATGAAAGACCTGTGAGTGATATAAACTCATGGGTCTCTTTTTTTATCAGCCATATCACAACAAATATTAATAAATTAGCGTTAGGAATATCTATGAGATACATTTTTTGACGTAATTTATATAAATGTTTATTAGATTTGGAATTAAAGCCTGTATTTGACTTATTTGTACTTTTTTGAAAGACTATGCGAAAGAATTTACAATTTTTTACTATAATTCTACTGCTATTGGCAAACTATTCCGTCTTTGCTCAACAAGATGCACAGTTAAGCCAATATATGTTTAATCCGCTATACATTAATCCAGCCACTGCTGGTACTGATGGTGTGATGAGATTTCAATTACATTACCGTAATCAATGGACAGCCTATCAAACTACTTATGATGGTTCTGGTTCATTGGGAACACAGCTTTTTACGGCCTCAATGCCCCTAAATGGCCTTCATAGTGGGCTTGGTATCCAATTTGTAAATGACAAAACACCATCTGGAAGTGGTTATCAGAATATGTTACTATCATATTCTTATCAAATCGGTCTTAGAAATGGTTCGATTATTTCAATTGGTGTAAAAGGTGGTTTTCATACTAAAACATTTGATTCAAATTTCAGACCTGGTGAATCTGGAGACCCAATTGTAGATGCAGCACTAAAAAAGCTTAATGAAACCAAAGCAGACCTATCACTAGGAGTTTTATATAAAGCAGATAATTACCAAATCGGGGTAAGCCTTAATCACGTAAATAATCCAAATTATAGTTTTGGCGTTGACAGAGCTAGTCAGTATACCATCAAACAAGCATTGAATGTGACTGCGAGCTACGATTATTATTTGAATGAAGACGTAAAAGTTACCCCTACAGCCCTTTGGCGTAGTGATTTCGTAACAACAGCTTTAGAAGGAGGCGCAATTTTTACTTATACTGAAAAATATTGGTTAGGAGGCTCCTATCGATTAAACGATGCTGGTATCATTATTGCAGGTCTTTCGATGTTGAACAACTCTTTACGATTAGGATATTCGCTAGATTTAACCACTGTTGGGCAAACAGCTAAGTCTCCTACATCACACGAAGTATTAATAAGTTATGCCCTGCCAGCACCTAAATTATTTGGTGGGAAGAAGACACCTGTACGTACGCCAAGGTTTAGACATCAGTAGGTTTTTTTGACTAAAGTGTACTTACAAAAACGTAAATAAACGATTGATGTATTTACAACAAAAAAAAATATTAACTTTGTTTTTGGGTTACTATACTAACCGAGTAAAAAAGGTCGTTTTTAAGAAGATTTAACACTAAAAATGAATTTTATTACAATAAATATAAAGTACTATTATTAATACAACCATTATCAAAATTTACAGAGATCATTACCTTATTTTACTCACGGGTATCAATTAAAAAAGTTAAGACACTATGAATTACAGTGGAATTTTCAGGAAAATATCCTTACTACTTTTAGTGGTTACTACTGTTCTGTTTTTGGATAGCTGTAGCTCTTCTGGTACTAGCAAATCGACTAGTAGTAGAGGACGAAGTAGCAGATCTAGAGGAGAACAGGTTGCTAAAGGCAAAAGCGGTAAACGAAGTAGAAGTAGCAAAAAAGAAGATATTAAAATGGTCAATGGGGAAATTGCTGCTACTAGCCGTAAAGGTTGGAAGCAAACAACTCCACTAGGCATGGTTTTAATTCCGGCTGGCTCTTATATGATGGGGCAAGCGGATGAAGATATTGCTGCATCGTCAGTTGGTTTTAACAAACGTGTAACAGTCGTTCAGTTTTATATGGACGATACTGAAATTACCAACAACGAATACCGTCAATTTACTGATGTAATGTTGACAGACTCAATCGCTGTACTAGGCGAAGAAAAAGTTATTTCTGAATATTATCCTGATACTACTGTATGGAGTAAAGACTTTACTTATCACAATGGTGACCCAATGACTGAATATTATTTCTCAAGCCCTGCGTTTGATATGTATCCAGTAGTGGGCGTAAGCTGGATTGCTGCAAGATATTTCTGCGACTGGCGAACAAAAGCTTATAACGATTACAGAACCTCAGAGGGAATGTATATTTCTCCAAGATTCCGCTTACCATCTGAAGCTGAATGGGAATGGGCTGCTCGTGGTGGAAAAGCTTCTGCTAAATATCCTTGGGGTAACCCTTACGTAGCAAACGTAAAAGGATGTTTGCTAGCTAACTTCAAGCCTCATAGAGGTAATTATGATGCAGATGGATATGCTTATACAGCTCCTGCAAACCAGTTCAATCCGAATGATTATGGTTTATACAATATGGCTGGAAACGTTGCCGAATGGTGCTTAGATGCTTATGCAGACAATGCTGTAGCTATTACTTGGGACTTAAACACGATGAATGATGATAAAGATGAACCAAGAAAAGTTATTCGTGGCGGTTCATGGAAAGATGTTGCTTATTATCTTGAAACGGGTACTCGTTCTTATGAATATGAAACAAAGAAACGATCTTACATCGGCTTCCGTTGTGCCATGAATCATTTAGGACGTTCATCTGGAAAAGAATTCAGATAAAAGAAAAAACGATTTTAAATCGTAAGCGAGGGAATCCAGTCGTTAATTTACGACAACATTCTCTCGCTTCGTTTTGATAATCCCTTTGTACATCAAATCATTCTCAAATCATATTACACTCAAAATCATTACAAAACAAATGGAAAGAATTATTAACGTTATCGCCAGTTTTGGTGCAGCAGTTGTTATCGTTGGTGCTTTATTCAAAATTACACACAGAGAATATGCTAATGAAATGCTTATGGTAGGAATGCTTACTGAGGCTGTTATTTTTATATTATTTGGGGTATTATATTTATCTGTAAAACCTGAAAAATCTTACGATTGGGAAAAAGTATATCCAGAATTATCGAAAGATTTTCAAGGTGAATTACCTAAAAGAAGTGTAGCAACGTCAACTGCAGGCGTTGGTTTAACAGCTAAAATGGATGAAATGTTAGCTAATGCTAAAATTACGCCAGATGTTTTTGAAAATTTAGGTAAAGGCATGAAGTCATTAACAGAAACAGTTTCAAAAATTGGAACAATTACTGATGCTACTGTAGCTACAAACGAATACGCTAAAAACGTAAAAGTTGCTGCTGGTACAATGACAGAAATGAACAAAGCTTATGGCGTAACGATGAGTGCTATGGGCGAAATGGCTAATGCTTCACAAGATGCTAAAGAATATCGTGTACAGTTCCAGAAAGTTACTCAGAACATGGGGGCATTGAATGCTGTATATGAATTAGAATTACAAGACACAAACAAGCACTTAAAAGCGATGAATGCTTTCTATGGCAACTTAACAGTAGCAATGGAAAACATGGCTGATGCAAGTAAAGATACTCAGCAGTTTAAGCAAGAATTAGCCAAATTGACTTCTAACTTAACTTCATTAAACAATGTTTATGGAAGTATGTTAACAGCCATGAAAGGGAACTAATTTAAGAAACATATCCGTCTTTGATAGTTTAACACTAAGAAAGACAAGCGTGTTGAAAAAAAACTTAAACAAAAACTCCTACAAGTAGATAAGAAAATGGCTGGAATGAAAGAAACGCCCCGTCAGAAGATGATTGGGATGATGTATTTGGTACTCACAGCTTTACTTGCATTGCAAGTAAGCGATGCCCTTTTACAAAAATTTGTACTATTAAATAATAGCTTAGAAGCAGCGAACAGCTCTGCTGTTCAAAAAAATAACCAAACTGTCGAAGGGATTAAGGCAAAAGTAAACGATTCGCCTAATCCTGCTCAATATGCTGACATTATCAAGCAAGCTCAAGAAGTTCGTAAATTATCAGATGCATTAGTTAGTGAACTTGATAATTTAAAAAGTGTCATCATTGAAAAATCAGGAGGTATTGATCCTGAAACAGGTGCTTATGTCGGAATGAAAGATACCGAAAAAGTACATGAAATAATGATTGGCAGTAACAAAAAAGGATTAGGTTATGGCTTAAAAACTCAGCTTGATAATTTTGTCACTAAAATAGCAACTTATGGTGATAAAAATACAAAGTTTGAACCGCTTGCTCTTTCAGGAAAAGAAGACCCTGCAGTAGCTAAGGATGCCAACAATAAAAACAAAGATTTTGCTGAATTGAATTTTGCTGAAACGCCAGTACCTGCGGCTTTAGCAACGTTAAGTCAGAAACAATCTGAAATTCGTCGTTATGAAAGTACTATTTTAGGGCAATTAGCTGAAAAAGTAGGTATCAAAGACATCAAGTTCGATAAAATATTAGCCATGGTTTCGGCAAAATCTAATACAGTAGTAGCTGGTATGGATTATGAAGCTGAAATGTTTATTGCAGCCTATTCAAGTGGAATTACCCCTAGAATGAGCTTTAATGGTGCTGGTGTACCTGTAAGAGACGGTAAAGGTCAAATTAAGTTTAAGGCACAAGGCGGTCAATACGACAGTCGTGGGCTTTCAAAGAAAACTTATTCGGCTAGTATCTCATTCAATGGTCCTAACGGTCCTGAAACTAGAACACTTAATGGTGAATATTTTGTATTAAAACCAACTTATAATATCGAAGCAGGTAGTTTACCTCCGTTATATTTAGGTTGTGCCAACAAATTGAGCATTGTAAGCCCTGGCTTAGGTGCTTTATGGCAACCAAGCTTTAGTGCCAACGGTGCTGAGGTTATTGCCGCAGGTGGTGGTAAAGTAACTGTAGTGCCAAGTTCAGCATCGGTAGAATTAAACATTAATAACGGAGGCATTTTATTAGGTACAGAGAAGTTTAGAGTAAGAAGAGTACCAAAGCCTGAGATAAAATTATTTGGTGGCGGAGGCGAATTGGACGAAAAGCGTGGAGTAAGTGCTACTGGTCTTAGAAGTATTGAAGCTAGAGCAATTGCTGATGAGTCGTTCAAAGCAACTAACCCTGATGATGCACAGTATCGTGTTTCTGAAGTTTATATTGCATTAGCTAGAGGGTCGAAAAAAGTTGGAGACCTTACCTTATCTGGTGGTGGTAGTATTAGTTCTTTGGCTCAAAATGCACAAGCCGGAGACCGTTATTATATTGAAGTAAAAGGTGTGCAACGTAAAAACTTTAAAGGAGCTATTGAAAATATTCCTTTTCAGTTTACAAAAGTTATACCGCTTAATTAAAAGTATTGTACTAGATAAAATACAGTAATTGTCTAGTACAATATTATATAAGTTTACAAGTATTTGATAATCAAGCTTAGTGTAAAACTTGTAATGATAATAACATTATGAAAAATTTAATCAAAATTACCGGAGCAATTGTTCTTAGTTTGGTTTCTTGTTCACTGGTAACAGCACAAGAAAAAGACATTAGAGGAAAAAATCCTGACTCTGTACGTCCTATCGATGATTCTAATATCATGTGGAAAATGCGTTTATGGAGAAGAATGGATTTGAATGAAAAGCAAAACCAACCTTTTTTCTCTAAAGGAAACGAGATTACCAAATATTTAATGGAATGGGTTCAAAGTGGGGTTTTGCAACCATATAGAAACGATTCATTAAAAACGAAGATTTCCAAAGAAGAATTTTTAAAGAATTTGGTTGTTGAAAATTCTATAGGAGATAACGCTCTTTCTGATGCTGAAAAGGCTGCGGGTTTCGGTGCTGAAAGTACTGCTACCACAGGAGCTGATGATGGCTGGGGAGATCCTAAACCTGCGGCAAATGGTGCTAAAGCTCCTGCTAAAGCAGCAAGCGAAACTGGAGATTTGTACTTTGCTAAAGAGCTTTCTATCATAGAAATCAGAGAAGATGCTATTTTTGATAAGCAACGCTCTCGTTTATACTATGATATCCAAGCTATCACGATCATTATTCCTGCTAATAAAACTGCGGCGGGTTTTGATAAGACTGTAGCGTCATTCAAATACAAGGATTTAGACAAGTTATTCAGAAGTAACCCAAATTGTATCTGGTATAATGCTCAGAACGAAGCGCAACATAAAAACATGGCAGATGCATTCGATTTACGTTTGTTCCATGCTAGACTTACGAAAAAAGGTAACCCAGAGGATAAAAGCCTAGATGAGTTTTATGGAGGAGAAAAACAAGGGTTAATCCAATCTCAACAATTAGAATATAAATTGATGGAAATGGAACATAACCTTTGGGAATATTAATCCAAAAATAAATTCATAAAAAAAGCGAGTGGAAAATTTCCATTCGCTTTTTTTATGAATTTTCAATTCACATAGACTAGATGAATTGATTGATGATATTTTCAAATAATTCTTGTTTGCCACTAGTAACTTTAGGTTCTCCAACTTCAAAAGCATAGCTTCTTAAATCTTCTAAAGTTAATTTACCAGCTTCGTAGTCAGCACCTTTACCGCCATCAAAAGAAGCATAACGGTCTTTACGCAATTTCTTATAAGATGATTTCTCTAAGATGTTATCAGCAATAACTAAAGCACGAGCAAAAGCATCCATACCACCGATGTGAGCTAAGAATATATCGTCTAAATCAGTTGAATTACGACGTGTCTTAGCATCAAAATTGATACCTCCTTGTGTGATTCCACCTGCCTCTAAAATAATCAACATCGACTCAGCTAATTCATTTAAATTAGTAGGGAATTGGTCAGTATCCCATCCGTTTTGATAATCTCCACGGTTAGCATCCATACTACCCAACATATTGTTATCAGCAGCAACTTGCAATTCATGTTGGAATGTATGACCAGCTAAAGTAGCATGGTTTACTTCTAAATTCAACATAAAGTCGTTTTCTAAACCGTATTCTTTCAAGAAGCCGATTACTGTAGCAGAGTCGAAATCGTATTGGTGTTTCGTTGGTTCACATGGTTTAGGTTCGATGAAGAATTTACCAGTAAATCCGTTTTTACGAGCATAATCACGCGACATCGTTAAGAAACGTCCTAAGTGAGCTAACTCACGCTTCATATCAGTGTTTAATAACGTCATATAGCCTTCACGACCACCCCAGAACACATAGTTTTCACCACCTAAAGCAATCGTAGCATCAATAGCATTTTTCACTTGTGTACCTGCATGTGCTAATACTGAGAAATCAGGGTTAGTAGAAGCCCCGTTCATATAGCGTGGGTTCGAGAATACGTTGGCAGTACCCCATAATAATTTTACACCACTTGAAGCTTGTTTTTGTTTTGCATAGTCTACAATTGCTTGCATATTGCTTTCGTATTCTGATAAAGAACTTCCTTCATCTACTAAGTCAATATCATGAAAACAGTAGTACGGAGCACCTATTTTAGTAATGAATTCAAATGCTGCATCCATTTTATCTTTAGCTCTTCCTACGATTTCATTTTTTGCATCCCAAGGAAATACTTTTGTTCCAGGACCAAAAGGATCAGCACCAGTTCCACAGAAAGTATGCCAATAAGCAATTGCAAAACGCATTTGCTCTTTCATTGTTTTGCCTCCAATAATACGATTTTCATCATACCATTTGAATGCTAAAGGGTTATCAGACTCTCTTCCTTCAAATTGTATTTTACCAATTCCTGCGAAATACTCTTTGTCGCCTAACGTGATGTTTGCCATTGTCTTTGTTATTGATTGTTTAATTTGATTAGTCGGTATAAATATGTGTTCTATACTGTTCTATAAATTTAATGCAAAAATACTATTACATCTAAGAAACACAAAAAATGTTTCTTATTATTTGAAAATATTTTTATTAAAGAGAGCAGACATTCTTAAATCTTGTTAAAATAGATAATAAAATAGTATTCTAACGTTTATCTAAACCTATCTATGAGTATTTTACCATAGCGTACTTGACAAAATAAAGACACATAAAAATACAATTATACATTAATATAATGATAGATATATAAGCATTTAACCTTACTTAATTAAATGAAGCATTGAAAACATAAATGATTCGTTATAAAGGATTTAAAAGGCCTTCTAACACACAAACATTCCAGATTTGACTAGTACCTTTCAGTACCTCTTTATATAAGTTGTACGGGTAATTCATAGATATTTCTTCGGCTGTTTCTGCTATTAAATTTTCTATACCATAATATGCTATAGATTTTCGTAACTTTGTATCAATATTAATTTTTAACCTGCGCAAATTCCATAATGATCTCTCGTCTTGTAATTATACCGACATACAACGAAATTGAAAACATTGAATCCATTGTCCGTAAAGTAATGAGTTTAGAACCAAGTTTTGACTTACTAATTGTTGATGATGGTTCGCCAGATGGTACTGGGATGAAAGTAAAACAACTTCAAGATGAATTCGGTAAAAATCGTTTGCATTTACAAGAAAGAAAAGGAAAGCTAGGTTTAGGTACTGCTTATATTCATGGGTTTAAATATGCTCTTGCCAATAACTATGAATATATTTTTGAAATGGATGCAGATTTTTCGCATAATCCAGAAGATTTGGTAAAGCTTTACAATGCTTGTGTAGAGGGTTCTGACATGGCTATTGGCTCTCGTTATATCAGTGGAGTAAATGTCGTCAATTGGCCTATGGGAAGGGTATTAATGTCTTATTTTGCGGGTTATTACGTACGTTTTATCACAGGAATGCCTATAATGGATGTAACTGCAGGATTCAAATGTTATCATGCTAAAGTTTTAAAGACCATTAATCTCGATAAGATTAAATTTGTTGGCTATGCTTTTCAGGTAGAAATGAAGTTTACAGCATGGAAATATGGCTTCAAAATTGCCGAGATACCTATCATTTTTACAGATAGAACCAAAGGTGTTTCTAAAATGTCGGCTAATATTTTTAAAGAGGCAATCCTCGGTGTTATTCAAATGAAGGTTAATAGCTTTTTCAAAAACTACAAACATTCATAAAATCATTGTAAATGATTTAACAATGGAATATAATCATATTAAAGCAATACATATCATTTTTGTAACGAGTTGGTTCGCTGGGCTTTTTTATTTACCTCGCTTATTTGTTTACCACACTGAAGCAAATGAAAAGCCTGAAGCTGAACGACAAATCTTGCAGAAAGAGTATAAACGAATGCAAAAAGTACTCTTTAATGCCATCATGGTTCCAGCAATGTGGCTGACAATCATAACGGGTACAACAATGATTTACTGGTTATGGTGGGATAGTTTTGCATCACAAAGTTGGCTTCATTTAAAATTAGGTTTTGTTCTAGGCTTAGTAGGTTATCATTTTTACTGTCGAAAATTAATTTTAGAGCTCAGAGAAGACAAATTTCGGTTCACAGGATTTCAGTTAAGATTATTCAATGAAGTAGCTACTATCTTTTTATTTGCCATCGTGTTTATCGTCGTTTTAAAGAATACAGTCGATTGGATTTGGGGAATTATTGGATTAATCATTTTTGCAGTATTGATAATGTCAGCAGTCAGAATTGTTAAATCAATTAGAGAGAAAAAGAAGTAAATTTCGTTTACATTATATAACAAGAAAGGGATGGCAATTGCCATCCCTTTCTTGTTTAAGCTACATTATCAAGATTAATATCCAGGATTTTGTTTTAGGATATCAGCTCCTTGTAAGTCAATTTGTCCTTGTGGAATAGGCAAATATTCATTTTTATTGGCTGTAAATTTAGCACTACCTAATGCTGTAATTAGCTTCTTACCTTCGTAAGTTAAATAAGCATTAATTGTAGGTTCAGCTATACCCCAACGTACAAGATCAAAGAAACGATGCCCTTCACCTGAAAGTTCTAATTTACGTTCAAAGCGAACTGCAGTACGAGCAAGAGCTTTATCAGACCAAACAGCATCATAAGTACCAATTACATAATTTGCTGCTGGTGCTCCATTTTTAGTTACCCATGAAGCCTTGTTGGCAGCTCTAGTCCTAACCATATTTACATATTTACGTGCAGTCTCAAGGCTACCTACTTCAATTTCACACTCTGCCGCCATTAATAAAACATCAGCATATCTAATTACAGTGTGGTTCATTGCTGCATAACCACGTGTCCATGAACTACCGTCAGTTAAAGTTCCTTCTTGAGTTTTGTAATAAATAAACTTCTTAGGAGAATACGGTCCAGCATAAGCTTGGTCACGAATCCAGTCGTATCCTGGATGGTCTTGCCAATCTAAGTATGGAATACCACGACGGCCAATTGAGTGATCTAAACGAGGGTCAACATTTCCTGCATCTATTGTAAATGGTTGAGCAGATTGTAAACCAAAATCTGTTTTCAAAGCGTTAGCATCTGAATTATAAGAACCATCTAACAAAGGTAAACCGTTAGCATCTGTTCTAAATGAGTTTCCAAGCTCAAAAGAAGGTTGGAAAAATCCACAACAGTTACCTGGGCCACTTGAACCTGTATTATAAGGATAGTTTAAGTCATCATCAGAATTTGCATTGTTTACGCTACCTGTATTAGCAGCAGACTGAATAGCAAAAACAGACTCTTCATGATTATCATTTTCAGCATTGAAAATTTGAGCATATTTAGCTACTAAACCGTATTTCTTACCATTAGCAGTTTTACCGTTAGCAATTACTTGGTCAAATAGTGTTTTAGCTTCTGCATATTTTTTCTGATATAAATATGCTTTAGCCAAATAAGATACTGCAGCCCATTTATTTGCTCTACCTGCTGCTGATTGTGTTTCTGGTAAGTTATCTGCTGCATATTTCAAGTCAGCTTCAATTTTAGGCCACAAATCAGCAGTATTAGTTACTTTCTCAACACCTGTACCATAATCTACAGACTCATCAACATACGGAGTGTTGTTGTACAAACGCTTTAATTCAAAATAGTAATGACCTCTTAAAAAACGCGCTTCACCAGCAATACGCTTTTTGTCAGCATCAGTCACGTCAGGTGTTGCTGTAGTTAATGAACGTAAAACGGTATTACATCTTTGAATTCCTTCATATTTTACACCCCATGTTCCACCAACTTCACCGTTTGTAGGTGTTGTATCAAAACGTTGTAATGGGTTAATCGTTGTAAAGTCACCAGAGTTAGTACCTTTATTAGCTTCTCCTCCTAGTACACTTCCCCACACCCAGTTAGAGCTACTTGCTACACGGTTACCTCTACCGTTCAGCATACTATAAGCACCTATCAAAGAGCCTTCTAAACCAGCTTTGGTTGAAAGCTGTGCACCTGCAAGTTGTCCTGTTGGTGGTACCTCTAGGAAACTATCTTTACAGGCAAATACTAATAGCGTCATTAATACTACAGACGTTATCGTTGCTTGATGTTTTATATATTTTCTCATTTTAAAGACATGTTTTATTTTACTAAATACTTTTTTACCAGTTGTTAAAAAGAACAATTAGAATGAAAGATTTAACGCTATATTATAACTTCTAGTGATAGGTACGTTACCAATATCAATACCAAAGTTAGTATCTGCAGCACCACCAATACTTGGGTCAAGACCTTTGTAACCAGTGATTGTAAAAATGTTACTTGCAGAACCACTAATTCTTGCATTTTTCAAACCTATTTTAGACAATGCATTTTTTGGAATATTATATCCAATAGAGATATTTTGCATTCTCATATATGATCCATTTTCTACATAGAATGAGTTAAATTCAGAGTTTGTACTGAAGTTAGAAGCTCCTTCAAAAATAGGTTGATCAGTATTTGTATTGGTTGGAGTCCAAGAATTTTTAACTCTAGCACTAACAGCAGCACCAGTAAATGAAGGATAAAAATCTGTAAACCATTTACTAACGTTAGCAATTTTATTTCCTAAAGAAACAGCTAAGAATGTAGAGAAATCAAACGCTTTGTAAGTAACTCTGAAAGTCATACCTCCAGTAAATGTTGGCACTGGGCTTCCTAAGTAAGTTCTATCGTTAGCATCAATAACGCCATCTGGTACACCTTTTGGTCCACTTACATCAGCATAACGGAAACGACCTGGAGCAGCACCTAATTGAGTTGGAGATTTTGACACTTCCTCTTTAGAATTGAACAACCCTAAAACTTGATAACCATAGAATGAAGACATTGGCTTATCTAATTGGTTACGTACTGGCGTCAAACCGCGGTAAGTACCTCCAGTTAAATAAGAAATATTAGGAGCAAAGCTTGTAATTTTATTATCAAGGAATGAACCTGTTGCAGTTACTTCATAATTCCAATCTTTAGCTATAGCACCACGGTTGATAATTTGAATATCAATACCACGGTTACTTAGCGTACCAACGTTTACAGCTGGTGCTGCTGCATAAGTACCCAATACACCTGGAAGAGGAACACTAAACAAAGCATCTGTAGTTTTTCTTTGCCAGAAGTCTACTGCTAAATCCCATTTACCTTTTAACAATGAGCTTTCAAAACCAACGTTGATTGTTGTATTTGTTTCCCATTTTGCATTAGGGTTACCAATACGACTTTTGTAAAATCCTGATACAGCACTTGTATTACTACCATTAATGTCATAGAATGAGTTACCAACATTAGAAGCAAAAAGACTATATTGGTTATTTGGATCTACTGGATTTGAGTTACCCATTTGTCCCCAACCACCTTTGATTTTTAAATCACTAATCCAAGGAAGGTCTCTCATGAAATCTTCTTTAGAAATACGCCAAGCACCTGAGAACGCAGGGAAAACACCGTATCTACTGTTGATACCAAAACGAGAAGAACCATCGCGACGAACAACCCCAGTAAAATAGTATTTATCATTAAATGAATAATCTAATTGACCAAACATTGATGAAAATGTAACTCCTGAGTTGATATAACTATTAACAATCTTACCTGTTGCAGATACTGTTGTCATAGTGATGTAATCTAAATCAGTAGAGAATGGATTAATACCAGATGCTGAAATACCTCTACCAAAGCCTGTGTTTAAAGCTTCATAACCTCCCAATAATTTGATTTTGTGGTCTCCAAGCTGTTTGAAATAATTGATAGTATTGGTAAATGTCCAGCCAAATTGGTAACCAGAAAATTCATTGTAACCAAAGCTTGCATTATTTTCAGAGTTTTCATACTGCAAACGTGAATACGAATATGAGTATGCATTTGTATATTGACCACCAATACTTGTTTTCAAAAGTAAGTTTGGAATTGGCTCAATTTCTAAGTAGATATTACCGAATCCATTAGCAGTATAACTTTTATCATTCTTAGAACCATCACGTGAAGCAACTGGGTTTCTAGGATTGTTAAAACCTTTAGCGGCAGTACCAGCGTAACCTCCAAATTCATCATAAACAGGAATAATTGGTGGCATTCTAAATGCTGAAAGCACATCACCCTCACCAGCTACAGTGTTTACACCACTTCTATTAGGGTTCAACAAATCGTTATTATCCTGAGCTAATACAGACTTATAGGTAAACTGTAAATTTTCACCAATTCTAACATGTTTAGACAAATCAAATTCTGAGTTAGCTCTGAATGTATAACGTTTGAATTGGTTATAAATCAATATACCTGCTTGCTCTTGAGCAGATAAACCAAAATAATATCTACCATGTTCTGTTCCACCAGAAAAGCCCAAATTGTGTCTTGATATAGGAGCCATTCTAGTAATAGCACCATACCAATCAGTACCAGCTTTATTGGCTTTAACTACTTGATAAATAGCACCTGCATTAGGGTCAACATTGTATTTAGCTTTTTCTGCCGCTAAATCAACCGTACCTATAACACCTGATCTTCCCCCTACGTTAATATAATCAGGTAAAACTGCTGTTGTTCCTGTTCCATATTGAGGGTGACCATAATTTGGTGTTGTACCATCAGCAATCGCTGTGTTACGGATTGCATTCCAAGTCCAATCTGCTTGTTCTTGAGGATTAAGCATTGCTTGTCCTTTACCTGGGTCGGTAACACCATACAATCCATCATAGGTCACTTCCAATGCTCTTGCTTTTTTTGCACCCTTTTTGGTTGTGTAAACAATCACACCATTGGCAGCACGAGCTCCATAGATTGAAGCTGCAGCAGCATCTTTCAAAATAGTTGTGGTTTCAATATCTCCTGGTGCTAAAAAATCTGTTGATTGAACAGGTACACCATCAACAATGTATAGAGGGTTGTTATCTCCAAATGAACCAAAACCGTGAATACGTACTAAACTTGCCGCCCCTGGTTGACCACTTGAAATAACTGTAACCCCAGATGCACGTCCTTGCAATTGTTGCTCAACGTTACCAGAAGGAACAGCTACTAAGTCTTTAGCTTTGATAGTTGATACAGAACCTGTACTTTCTCTTTTTGATGAGCTAGAATAACCGGTTACGATAACCTCGTCAAGTGCAGAAACGTCTTCAGCTAACTTAACGTCTACGTTACTCTGTGTACCCACTTTAACTTCAGTGCTTTTATAGCCAATAGCTGAAATTAACAAAACATCTTTACCTGATTTGAGATTGATTGCAAAACTACCATTTGCATCGGTGGAAACCCCAGTTTGGGTGCCTTTTAGAAGAACCGATACTCCAGGGATTCCCTGGCCATCCGCACCAGTAACTTTTCCTGTTACTCGTCTGTCCTGTGCCATTGTCAAGAACGTACTTAATAAAAAGACGCACGACAAAAGCATACTCTTCCATGTAGAGTAAAATTTTGTGTTCATAATAAAATTGGGTTTTTGATTGAAAAAATTAGATTTTTGGTTGAAAATCCTTGTAAATATATGCTTATTTTAATTCCATAACAAAATGATTATATATATTCTAATAAATTATTTCATTTTAATTTGATGAGGCTACATTCTTAATGTATCATTTTGATAAAATTTATTGTATCATTTTGATACTTTTTATAATTAAAAAAATATTAACCAATATTATTTTAACATTTTATAACTAATTGATTTTCAGTGCATTAAGATTATATATGTTTTTTTAGTATTATATTCTTATTTGTCAAAATAATATTATTTAAGCTATTTTAAATCAATTAAAAAGTTTTTTAGCTATAGAGCGTTACTATTAAAATAATTTAAAAATAAGAAAAATCTATTTTTTTTCTGAGAAGCCAACAAACCCGTACAGCATTTATTTTACAATTTTCTTGTAAAAATCTAAGTAAAATTTTTCCAGAATGGTGGTTGTTTTATTTAGTAAATTTGTACTTTAAATAAAATAATATGGATGAGTTTGATTATAAAAGTGCTTTAGCTAAAGTTCCTGAATTGCCAGGGGTATATAGATATTTCGACGAAGAAGGAACTGTTATTTATGTAGGAAAAGCCAAGAATTTAAAAAATAGAGTAAGTAGTTATTTTGCCAAATCAAATCAGCATGATAGAAAGACCAAACGTTTAGTTAGCCAAATCAGAAATCTTGAATTTACTATTGTTCACACAGAGTTCGATGCCTTACTTTTAGAAAATACCCTTATCAAAAAGTTTCAGCCTAAATATAATATTTTGTTGAGGGATGATAAGATGTACCCCTTCATCTGTGTGACCAATGAGCCTTTCCCAAAAATTATTACTATCAGAAGGGTTGATAAAAAAATGGGGACTTTCTTTGGCCCTTTTGCTAATCAAAAAGCGATGTATGCTATCCTTGAAATGTTTAATCAGCTATACACTTTTCGAACGTGCAATTTGAACCTTAATCATAAAAATATTCAAGACAGAAAATTTAAAGTATGTTTAGAATACCATATTGGGAATTGTAAAGGCCCCTGCGAAGGATTACAAACTGAAAAAGATTATCTTAAGGAAATAGACCAAGCTAAGAATATTTTGAAAGGTAATATGAGCCTTCCTAAGCAATATTTTGAAGAGAAAATGCAAGAAGCTGCCTCTAAGCTGGCCTTTGAAGAAGCACAGGAGTTTAAAGAAAAATTGGCTTATCTTGTTAACTTTCAGAGTAAATCAACGGTGGTCAATCCTAATATCAGGGATGTTGATGTATTTTCAATTGTTTCGGACGAAAATGCTTTCTATTTTAATTTCATGAAAGTATTGAATGGCTTTATTACGCAGACTCAGTCGTTAGAAGTAAAGAAAAAGTTGGATGAAACCGATGAAGATATATTGACTATGATGGTATGGGAAATGCGTGATAAGTATGAAAGCGAAGCGAAAGAGGTAATTACGAATATTCCTTTATCAGTTGAGTTGAAAGGGGTTGAAAATACCATTCCGCAAATTGGAGATAAGAAAAAGCTTTTGGAGATGTCTTTGAAAAATGTGTTGTACTTCAAGAAAGAAAAGGCCGACCGACAAGCATCTGAGGAAAGTGCAGGTGATGCAAAAATGAGGATTTTACTTACCTTAAAGAATGACTTGCAATTAAAGTCAATCCCACGCCATATCGAGTGCTTTGATAACTCTAATATTCAAGGCACCAATCCTGTATCGGCAATGGTGTGCTTTAAGAATGGAATACCCTCTAAAAAAGACTATCGACATTTTACTCCCAAAACAGTTGAAGGGCCTAATGATTTTGCTACCATGAACGAAGTAGTTACGCGGAGGTATTCAAGGTTACTTCAGGAAGAAGCAGATTTACCTGATTTGATTATTATAGATGGTGGCAAAGGACAGTTAAGTGCTTCGGCAGATGCATTGAAAAACTTAGGACTCTATGGAAAAATTCCGATTATTGGTATAGCCAAACGACTAGAAGAAATTTATTTCCCTGAGGATAGTATTCCACTATATATTGATAAAAAGTCGGAATCACTCAAGTTAATACAACGTCTTCGTGATGAAGCTCATAGATTTGGTATTACGAAACACAGAGATAAGCGTTCTAAAAACTTTATTATTAGTCAATTAGAAAGCATTGATGGTATCGGGAAAAATACAGCCGAAAAACTATTGAAGCACTTTGGTACAGTAAGTAATATTTATAAGGCTACTTCTGAGGATTTAGAAACCCTATTAGGCAAAGCAAAAGCTTTAAAATTAAAAGAGCAATTAAAAGTAATTAACGATCAATAATGGTAGTCTTTATAACATCATTCTTCTATGGATGATGTTATAAGGAACCTCTTACGATTAGTGAACTTGCGCTAGCAATCTTTCCTTTTTGTCTATTATGCACCATTCTTCCAACCATTTTCCCCATCTGAACAAAGTCATTTGAGATAGTAGTAATACCATTTTCAGCTAAGATTTCTTTAATCGGTGTATCATCATAAGAAAGTAAGCCTATCTCCTCTCCTAGTTTCAACTGTTTTTTATGGGTATAATTAACAAAGCGAACCAAGTCATTCTCTAAAAAAAGTATGTATGCGTGTCCTTTCTGAAGGTTTTCAACATCGAGGTTATCTACTACTTCGCCTATTACGTTGTGTGCTTCACAGAATTTACTAAACCCTTTTATAATGCCTTTAGGCGTATACTGAAACTGGTTTTTACTCAAGAACAATGTTAAACTTTCGTATTTATTCAACATAGGAATCGCTTCTGTAAGTCCCTGATAAAAGTTCTGCTCAAAATCTTGGTATAAAACTGCATATTCTTCATCCAGTTGCTCGACATCAATATCTAAAATCAATAATTTGTCTTTAGATATTTGCGTAACAATATCCGATACATCCTCATTAAAGTGAGGCATGATAATATAGAAATTATAATTACCAATATTATTAATAATTACGTTTTCAAAAACTTTCAAATCGTGATAATGAAAAAACAAATCAATAGAAACATTTTCTCCTAGTGCCTCTTTCATGGCATGGAAAAGTACTTCTTTGTAAGAGTTCATGGCATCAAAAAGCACAAAAACGTGCATGGAAGCCTGAATATTAGTTGAAGCAACATAATATCCCTTGCCATGCTGTGCAGCCACAATGCCTCTTTCTCGAAGCTCTTCATAGGCTCGAATTACTGTCATCCTAGCAACACCCAAAGACGCCGTAATATCATTAATTGTCGGGAGTTGGTCACCTCTTTTTAAAACTCCTTGTTGGATTCTCTCAATGATTTCATCTACAATTTGTTGATATTTTGGTTTTTGAGCTTTAGGCTCGATTTGTAATTTATTTTTCATTGATGGGGTTTAATCGACAATTTTTACACTCATTCTCTCTCCAAAATTAAATGAATCGAAAATTCAAGATTTTATTTCAAAAAGCCTTCTTCTTCTTTGGGTTTAGCAGTAGGCATTTGTACTTGCGTTGAATCTACGGTATAAGAGTTACACCCTAAATCTGCCCCGTCAGGTTTTTTGAAAGGTTCTTTCTTAAAACCTGCTATTGCCAAAGACTGGTCAGCATATACTTTATCCATAAAATTAGCATAAGCAGGCATAGCCATTTTTGCTCCTTGCCCAAGTGCCAAGCTTCTAAAGTGAATACTTCTATCGTCGCCACCTACCCAAACACCAGCTACTAAGTTTTGAGTAACCCCCATAAACCAACCATCTGAGTAATTAGATGTAGTACCTGTTTTTGCTCCAATATCGTTGCCTTGTGCACAGTTATATCTGTTCAATCCTTGAGCCGTTCCGCCTGATTCTTGCACAGCCCCTTTTAACATATAAGTCATTTTGTAGGCTAAATCAGCACTAATTACTTGCTTGGTAGTAGTTTCAAAACGTCTTAATTCATTCCCGTTTTTATCTTCAATACTCAAAATCATGATAGGTTCAATACGATAGCCTTGGTTGATAAAAGTACTATAGGCTGCCACTTGTTCATATACCGAAACCTCGCTAGCACCCAAACATAAAGCAGGAACTTCCATCAAACTACTCTGAATACCCACCCTGTTGGCAAATTCTGCTATTTTTCTTGCTCCTAACAATTTCATTAATTTAGCAGCAACCGAGTTAATTGAAAGCCCCATGGCATGTCGAAGTGGCATTGAAGCATAAGAATAACTACCTGTAGAGTTTTGTGGTGTCCAAGGTCTGTCTATTCCATCTTCCGGGCCAAAAGTTACTGGTTCATCAACTACATTTTCACACAAACTTACCGCATCATTTTCAAGAGCACTCGCATACACAAATGGTTTGAAAGTAGAGCCCGGTTGGCGTTTACTTTGTCTTACGTGATCAAACTTAAAATATTTAAAATTTATTCCTCCTACCCAAGCTTTGATATGTCCATCGTTGGGATTCATCGCCATGAATCCACAATTCAAGATTCTTTTGTAGTAACTCATAGAATCAAGGGGTGATAAAGTAGTATCTCTATCTCCTTGCCAAGAAAACACCGTCATTTTCACAGGTGTTTTCAATACCTTCCAAACAGCCTCTTCATCTCCATCCAATTCTTCCATCAATGCTTTATAACGCTGAGTACGTTTCATCGCACTTTTCAAGAACCCTTTGATTTCATGCATTCTTTCATCAACCCACGGGTTTCTGCCTTTCCAATGTGCATAAAACAACTTTTGCTCAGCCTTCATGTGGTCTTCTAAAGATGTTTGAGCATAGGTCTGTATTCTTGAATCAATGGTCGTATGAATCCTCAAGCCACTGGTATATAGGTTCAACTGGTCGTCATCGTCTCTGGTTGAATTAATATCAGCAATAATCTCTTGTAATTGTTTTTTTAACGCTTCACGGAAATAAGGAGCCTGTCCTGTGTTCTGATTTTCCACCTTAAATTTCAACTCCAAGGGTTCGTTTTGCAAGGATAGCATCTCTCCATCCGATAGATGCTCATATTTATTCATCTGACTTAGCACAACGTTTCGACGAACAAGACATCTTTCTGGATGACGACGAGGATCGTACATAACTGGGTTTTGTAGCATTCCTACCAAAGTTGCGGCTTCTTTTACCGACACATTTCCGACACTTTTCCCAAAGTATGTTTTACATGCCACTCTAATTCCATAAGCATTATTTCCAAACTCTACTTCGTTTAAATACATCTTAAGTATTTCTTGTTTGGTATAACGACTTTCTAAACGAATGGCTAAAATCCATTCCTTAGTTTTAGCAATTATCGTTCTGACTAATGGGATTTTCGCTAGCAATCCTTTATAGCTTGGGCCCTCCTCAGTTGGGTCTAGCCTACGTGTATCAAAAAGGTTTTTGGCTAATTGCTGTGAAAGCGTACTTCCTCCGCCAGCTCTACCAAAATGTGTTATAACCCTGAAAGTACTTCTTAAATCAATCCCAGAGTGCTGTGTAAAACGAGCATCCTCTGTTGAAATTAAAGCATTGATGATATTAGGAGAAAGCTCTTCATATTCAATCGGCGAGCGGTTTTCACGGAAATATTTTTCTAATTCTACACCATCTTCAGAAATCAAAACAGAGGCAATCTGACTCTTTGGGTTTTCTAGTTCTTGTAAACTAGGCATCCCGCCAAAAAGCCATAAGAAGTTATATTGAACAGCAAAGATATAGAGTATAAAAGCAACAAAACCAATAATCGACAGCCTCCATAGCCGTATAATTATTTGTTTGTATTTACCAGTTTGAAGTTGAATCATGGGTAATTTTCAATAAAGATTTATAAAAGGATTATATTTAAGTGGTAACAAACTTAAACCTACAAACTCTTTAAGATATGAACGAGCATTGATATTAAATTAACTATCTTACAAATTTAAAAATTAAATATTGAATTCCTGCAAATACCTGCACTTTAGCCAATTGTAAAATCGTATTCTTGTTGCAGAGAACGTCTTGGTTTTTTAAAAATTGTAAAAGAGATGATTTCCTTTTACGGTTTTTATCAATATACAATATTTTGATAGTTTTATATGAAATTTACACAAGCATTTCTGCGGATTTTTATCCTTCAAATACCAACTTTATAAATAACGTCTATATATAAACACTTGAAAAGTCGTAAATTGCATGATTATTTCAATATTCTAAAATATTCTAAATGAGTTTATTAGCAATTGGTTCGGTAGCATTTGATGCCCTCGAAACACCCTACGGCAAAACAGACAAAATCATCGGTGGTGCAGGAACATATATTTCTTTGTCTGCCTCTTACTTCAAAATTCCCGTAAACCTTGTAGCGGTTGTAGGCGAAGATTTCCCACAAGAATATATTCAACTTCTTGAAAGTAAAGAAATTGACACTACTGGATTACAAATAAAAAAAGGAGAAAAAACTTTCTTTTGGTCTGGTCGTTACCACAACAACATGAATTCTCGTGATACTTTAGTTACTGAATTAAATGTTTTAGGCACTTTCGACCCTATTATTCCAGAACAATACCAAGACTGCCAATACCTAATGTTGGGTAATTTGACTCCGGCAGTACAGATAACAGTCATCGAACGTTTGGCAAAACGCCCGAAATTAATTGTAATGGATACAATGAATTTTTGGATGGATATTGCGATGGATGATTTGAAGAAAGTACTTACCATGATTGATGTACTTTGTATCAATGATGAGGAGGCACGTCAACTTTCGGGTGATTATTCTTTAAGAACAGCTGCCAAAACGATTATGGCAATGGGTCCTAAAACATTAATTATCAAAAAAGGAGAACACGGAGCTTTGCTTTTCCAAGGTGATAAATTATTCTTCTGTCCAGCGTTGGTACTAGAACAAGTATTTGACCCAACTGGTGCTGGAGATACTTTTGTTGGGGGCTTTATTGGCTATTTAGCTAAAACTGACGACATCAGCTTTGAAAATATGAAAAGAGCCATTGTACATGGCTCGGCAATGGCATCATTCTGTGTAGAGAAATTTGGTACAGAAAGAATTGTTGACCTGAGCAATGAAGAACTTACTTCACGTATCAATGAATTTAAAGATTTAGCTGGATTTGATATTTAGGCTTTTTCGGATTACTAGATTGGTATCGTCTAGTAATCCGACTCCTTCACATTCCTCCGCCAGATATAAAGTTTTGTAAATGACTAATCGTTGCTTTTTGGTCTTCAATAATATATCGCACCACGTCCCCCATCGAAACAATTCCTACTACGTGTTTCTCTGCAATGACAGGTAGATATCGAATATGTCTTTCTGACATTATCTCCATACACTTTTCAATAGAATCTTCAAATTTTACAGAGGGACATTCTGATTCCATGATTTCTGATACCAAAGTATCATTAGAATGTTTTCCTTTGACTATTACTTTCTGAGCATAATCTCGTTCAGTGAGTATTCCTACAAACTCATCTTGATTGTATACTACCAGTGCCCCTATATTTTTTTGGGCCATAATCTCAAGTGCCTCATAAACAGTTTTAGAAGCATCAATGACAGTAACAGTATTTCCTTTGTGATAAATAAGATTAGATACTCTTTTCATAGCTTTATTTATTTTGTTATAATGCTATAATTTAGCGAAAAAATCCTAAATAACAAAATCAAAAAGTCAATTTATTTTCCGCCCACTACTATTTCATCTAAAGAATTTATCGATAAATGTTGATTTGCTACTTCCATAACCATCTCAGCATTAACCGCTTGGATATTTTGGATATAACAATCATAAAAATCAGTAGGAAGGTCCTCCGAAAAAATAACCTTATAACGGTCTGAAATATCAAAGGGTGTATTCAAAGACCCCGCAAATGAACCAATCATATAGTTTTTTACAACCTCTAGCTCATCGGCATCTATCAACTCCTTCTGAAGTATTGTTATTTCTTTATAGATTTCATCTATTGTAAGTTGTGTGTATTCCTTTTTAACATCCGTTCCAATCACGAAATAACCTGCCTGTGTAAAAGGAGCGATATTTGAAGAAATACCATAGGTAAGCCCTTTTTCTTCACGAATGTTCTTCATTAATCTTGAGCCAAAATACCCACCCAAGGCCTCATTTAAAACCAGCATTTTAAAATAATCTGGATGCTTTCGAGTCATCATCTGTTTCCCTATTCTAATAGACGACTGTATGCTTTCTTCTCTCTCTATCAATATTTGCTTCTTTTCAGGTAGTTGTGCATTACTCAATTGTCTTTTATCACCCTCCTGCACTTTAATATCTCCAAAAAAGGCTTCTATTAGCTTTACTTCGTTTGCTGTTATTTTTCCTGATAAAAATATTCGTGGCTTTTTATTTAGCCAAAAGTTTTGATAGAATTCCACTAATGAAGCTCGACTAATTGCATTGATAGCCTCTTCATCCAAAGATTTTCCGTATGGATGGTTATCTCCAAATATGGTATTTCTAAAAATTTTATTGGCTAAAAACGAAGTTTTTTCAGCGTTTACTGCTAATGTTTGTAATTGTATTTTTTTGAATTTCAATAATTCATCCTCAGGGAAAGTAGCATTATTGAGTACTTCCTGTACCATTGGTAAAAGCTCTGGCAAATACTTTGCTAACCCATAAACGGTAATATTTGCTCTATCAAGTCCATGACCAAATTCTATGAATGCTCCGAATTGATCAAAAAAAGCACTTATCTGTGAAGATGAATATTTCGCTGTTCCTTCTCCAAGCATTTTGGCTGTAAAAAATGATACGCCATTTTCTTTTTCATACCAATTACCTGCATCAAAGCTAATTTCGAGCTTTACTACAGGTTGTTCCCCAACACTAATATAATGCAACGGGATGCCATTGGATAAGAAAATGCTTTCAATTTTGGGGATATTTACTTGCTGAATAGTTTGATAATCTGGATTTTTTACTCTATCTACAATCATTTCTTATTATGCTATTTTTTAATTGGGCTTTATAAATGTTCATAGGTGTAGGCTAATATTTTAAACTAAAAAAAATGACATCTCGTTCGAGATGCCATTTTTTCTATACTTGTGATAATATTTTATACAAAATTATTTCGTTGTTGTCGTTGCCACTTTTGGTGCTGAATTAAACGTAGCATGTAAGCTTAGTCTAAGTGTTTGTGCCAATGCATTTCCACTTGTTACTGGAATTAAGTATGCAAAATCTAATCCAAATTTCTTTTCTAATTTTACACCAAAGCCAGCTGTAAAATACTTACGATTACCTTTATAAGCATCTTCATAATAATATCCTCCTCTTAGTGCAAATAAGTCATTGTATAAATATTCTGCTCCTAAAGAAAGGTTGATTTCCTTAATTTCTTCACTGAATCCGTCTGGTGCATCAGTAAATGAGCCTAAAATACCGCCAATCGCTGTTTCTGGTTGTTGTAAAACACCATTAACTTTTTTTGGAGTAGGCACCATCAATTTGTTAATATCCATTGTCAATGTCAACTTGTTGTGCTGATCAATCGTGTTGATAGCGGCAAAACCTGCTTTCAAATTAGTTGGAATAAAGTTAGATTCTGATAAGCCATAAGAAACACGACCTGAAATATTTTGAATCATTACACCCCAGTTATAATTCCAAGGCTTATCTCTTTTTGATGTATGGAACAAACCAATGTCCGCAGCAACTGTAGATTCGTTCTGTACAACAATCGCATTAGCTGTAATTGGGAACAACTGAGAATTGATGTATTTTACATTTACACCAAGCCCAAGTTTTTCAGATAATTTACGAGAATAAGAAGCTGAGATTGAATATTCTTTTGAAGAAAAATCTCCTAAAGAGTTTCCAATACCGTCAGTAGCTTGAAATTTACCTTGATCAAAATAATGAATTGATATTCCTAGCGCTTGATTCGCTTGAATTTTCTTATAAAAACTAGCATTCAAAAGTCCCATATCATTAACCAACTGGCGTAACCATGGAGTGTATGATACAGAAACAGCCATATCTTTACCAGAAAAAGGGATTTTTCCTGGATTCCAAAAAATACTATTTGCGTCGCCATCACCTGGTGAAAGAGCTACACCTGCATCTCCCATTGCTGCTGAGCGAGCATCAGGAGTAATGATTAAAGATTGAATAGCTGGAGACGGTGCATTACTAAAAGTTGTTTGAGTCGGATTTGTGGTTTGAGCAAAGACGTTCACAGCGGGCACTGTTAATCCAAACAACAGGGTCACTCTAAGAGCGCTGGTAATTTTTTTAATCATTGTCTTTAAGGTTAAAGTTTCTTGGAACGAGGCATATCAAAAGTACTCAATAAACCTTTTTTTACAAAATTTATCCAAATATTCTTTGCTGAAAATTATTTTAACGAGATAATCTTGCCACTTCCATTTGCTTGATACCCAGTTGTTAGTGACTTTACAAAAATACGATAAAAGTAATTACCAGTTACATTTGAAACAGAATCTTCTACAATATTCCATGAAATTTTATTAAATGGTGTGCTTACTTGGTAAGCATTTTCTTTTATTTGTTTAATTAGATGCCCAAAAGTATCAAAAATTTCTATAATTACATTAAAATCATCTCCTTCTTGATTGTGTTCAAAACTGAAAGTAGTTTTTTCACTTGTAGGATTTGGGAAACAAAATACATTTTTTAATCTATTCTGACTTTCAGCATTGACTCTGAATCGTAACGACGACTCTGTTGAATTATTATTGGTATCCCAAACTTTTAATTTTAATTGATGTTCCCCTGCAATTAAGTTCTTGATTTGATACTTTATTTGTCCGCTTCTATAATCATCCTTATTAGCAATAAAGTATTGATTGACAATTATTTTAAGCGTATCATCAACGGTTAGTAATAGTTCATGTCCCAATCCTTCGCTGGCAATATTAATACCATTTTCATCAGCAATATTAGCAAAAAAAATTGGACTCTCGTTAGTCAAACCTCCATCAACAAAAGATAAATCATTCAAATACAGTTTTGCACTTGGCGGCGTATTGTCTTGTTCCAAACGATTATCTGCTCCTCCTATCATAGGGTTCAATGCACCCGATGCATCGAGTAGTCCATCAGTAGTTTGGGCATACATAAAAATTTTGCCTTCCCCTAGCTGGTAATTAATATCTTTTGGAACAACAAAAGTACTGGTAAAGCTTCCATTCAAAACGCTTACTTCTCCTTTAAATAAAATATTAGTAAAATCTTGATAATTGAACTTTAAGCCCTTATTACCCTTGGTCGAAATACTTTTTTCTTTATCATAAACTGTAATAACAGCTTTTCCGCTAAATGTATTTATCTTTGTCTGGGTTCCTAGCTGTCTTATTTCGCCTTCAATTGTCACTTTGCTTTGGGCTTTTAAAGTATCTGCTTTGGCTATTTCTTTTCCATTTATTTTCACAAAAGACACTTCATATTCTGGATAAGCTAATTTCATCGATGGGTCACCCAATAATGAAAAATTTCTATTCAGTACTCCCTGCAAGCTATTGTTTTTTGTAGAAACCATTACATCCCCTAATCTTGGCATTACTCCATTGATAGGTGTAAAAACAGCTTGGTAAAAAGCTTGATTAATAAAAAAATTAGTGTTCTGATAAACTGGTCGTGTGGTCGTTAATAAGGCGATTGCCCCGCCATTTGGATTAAGAATTGATAACTCGGCTCCTGAAATCTGATTAGGGTCATCAAACCTCCCAAATTGACACGTTGCTGTAAGCATCAAGGGCATATTATTAAAATTTGTCCACGACTGTATATCTTTTAATGTCAATATCTGTTCGTCAGTCCAGCCAGTTTCAGCCCCATGTCCATTATAATTCACAATTAACGACCCTTGCTGAAAAGCTTGGTTAAGTGCATTATTGGCCAATGGCGACCGCTGTCCTTCGGGTAAAGAAATCAAAGGGAACGCATCTAAATAAATTTTTCCTGTTTGATAAGCGGGCGAAAATATGTTTACCATAGTAGCAAAAGCCTCTGCATCTTGCTGGTGAATGTTTCCATCATCATCGTCAGCCACAAAAGCTAGCTTGCTTCGCCATTGCCCAATTGTATTTTTGTTTGTACCATAGTTTATCAACTTATCTACTATCTGCTTGGCTTCTTCTACATTCTTTACAGGCAATCTGCCTATCCCAATTTCAAGGGTATGATTACCTGCTTGGTTCTCCGTCCATTCACCTTCATTATCTTGCAAAAAGCCAAAGTAATCATCTGAAGAATAGCTGAAAATAGGGTGTAAAGATTCCCTGCTCTCATAAGTAGGTATTAAAATTGCCTTGGTTTCATCATTAATTACGTTTAGCCTTTTCTTATAATCATAAGAAGCATCTCCAAAAAGTAATAAATATTTTATGGTATCAGGCTTTTTTTGATAAAGACTCCTTAAAAAATCTCTGATGGCAGATATATCTTGTTTCCCTGAAGAGTATTCGTTATAAATTTCTTCTGGGGATACCACCAATACTGATAATTTATCATGCTCTCTTCTAAAATCTGCCAGACGTGAGGCTTGGGTTTTCAAAAGTGGTGAGCTTACTATTACTAAATTAGGAACATCAATATTATGCAAATTTTGATTATTAATCTTCTGAGTCGATACTGGAACAAGAAAATCAGTATTACTAAAAATGATAAATTCTCTGAGTATTTGGCTAGTAACACCAAAGTTTACGGATTGATTTTGTAAAGAATATACCTGATTTTGTACTTGTAGTGGATTAGTAATATCCCAAATCCTAAAGGTAGCCGTGGGCTTTTCGATTACATAATTTACGGTTGGATAATTTACACTTTCAATAGCCCTAAAAATCGTCTGTTGATTATATAACTTCAACGCTCTTTTTGTCTGAATACCTAAATAATTTAAGTATCCTACGCCATAAGTGAGTGTCTTTTTATCATAGGTCAGGCCTATTCTAAAGGCATCTGTACTCGCAAAAGCACTGCCACTAATAGTAAAGCTTTTTGTGGCACTGAATCCTTTATAATCGTATCGGTCACTTCCTATTGCCGACATGGCCATTCTGCCCAAATCCTGCTCGTTGGCTCTTACAACAAAATCTGTTTGCCCGTAAGCTGCTACTGCTGCCGAACAAGTTATGTTTACCATTGAATTAGCTATAATTCCGGGAAGATTAAAAGCAAAAATTTGTTCATTCGTTCCCGAAAATTCTTCTCCAAACCATTCTCTGCCAGAACCAGCAAAAGGGGCTTGTGCCAAAATATTTTTTTGATCTACTTCATGAAAAACGTAATCATCGAATGTTGAGATATTGTTCGTAGCTACTACAGAGGCTTGGTCTTTTATTCTTAATCCTTTGGTTTCAGCAAGGGTTAAAAAATAAAATGTAGTATCAGCATAAATATTGAATTGGTGTTTTAATGAGCCAGTTGCAGCATCATAATAGGTCTTATGCGGGCTTTGTCCATAGAAAAGAATAAAATCTTGGGCATCAAACTTTCCGTCGGCTTCTCCTTCAATATAAATATTATTTTCAGTCAAATCAACAGCCCTATCCTGTAAATTGCTTTGGGGTAGCATTCCGCCACCATTGCCAAAGAGTTGAATATTTTGAGGATTGATTTTAGCTAAATCAAAGCCATTGCGTTGTAGGAACTCAGCATCTAATCGGTAAACCCCGTTATTTTTTACCCCAATTTTTATCCAGTTACCTTTTGCCAATACTGAATTTTGAGCATAGTTTTTTAAAGGCAAAAAGAAAAGGAAAAATAGAATACTATTTATAAGTGATTTTTTCAAAACTACATTTTTTTCTTTATTTAAACGTAAGCTGATTTCAAAAATTATATTTTTTTTACCATCGCTATGGCCGATACCACATACCGTTTGCCATTAGCTTTATCTGTACACAAAAACCGTGTTCTGCGTAAATCTCCTTTTTCAAAATACCTTCCATTTAATTCAAATATTTCGCCTTTTTCCAGATTCGTTAAAATTATTTTTGAGCAATCATCTGATAATTGATCATATTTTCTCAACTCTTTCATCAATGGCGAATAGCTCTGAGTAGTCGCAGAGGGATTTTGCAGATATTCTTTCAATGGAATAACTATCTCTATAGGCAAAATTTGTTCATTCAATAATGGTACAAATAAATCTTTAAAATACTTCTTCCATTCTTTCCCGTGGGGTTTTGGCTTATTACCAAATTGTTTAAAAGTAGCTAAGTGAGCTACTTCGTGAACGTAAGTAACTAGAAAAGAATAGGGGTTTAAATCGCCATTCACCGTAATTTGATGTCCTTTATCTCTTCTAAAGGAATAATCACCTAATTTAGATTGGCGTGTACGAGTAATTTTAAAGTTAAATTGGTATGTTCTCCACAAGTCAAAACAGTAATTAATAGTTGTGCTTGGGAAATATTTTTGAAAAACTTCTAATTCTTTTTTCATGATGCTAATATACTACAAAACCTCGTTGATTTCTGAATGAAATACACGAGGTCATAAAAAAAGCCTTAACTAGGTTAAGGCTTTTTTTTTCCAAAAGGAAACTGATAATTACTTAGTTGTTGTATCAGCAGCAGCAGTATCAACAACAGCAGCAGTATCAACAGCAGTTGTAGTATCTACAGTTACTGAATCAGTTGTAGTAGTTTCAGCTTTCTTTTCTGAACAAGCAGCTAATGAAATCATACCAGCTACTAAAGCGAATGCAAAAAATTTCTTCATTTCGTTGTGATTGGGGTTTGTTTGATACAAATTTATGTACAACTTTTATTCCATGCAAGGATTTGTAAATAAATTTTAAGTATTTCTTAATAATTGACAAAAAATCTAGTTTTTACAGTGTTTAATCAATGAAAAATACAATTAAAACCTTAAAAACTCTTTTATTTTAATATCTTTTTATAAATTAAGCTAGTACCTTAACAGTAAAAAATAAAATTAAATATTAAAATATTTATATTTTATAATACTAGCTTCTTCAGCCTGTCGTAAAAGCCAGTATCTTTAAAAGTAAAAGTTTTATGTAATGTATAGTTTGACATAAAACTAAACCCATTGCCAATTAAATGGCAAACCAGTTGATTTACATTAATTACCTTTTTTGAAAAAGGAATTAAATAATGAAATATTTCGAAATAATGATTTGAAATTCTGTAAGAGAAAGTAGCGAAAAACCAAGTTACTCCTCCCGAAAAAGTAGCCACCATTAAGTATTTCACTACTTCACGGCGAGTTTGACTTGACTTGCGCGCATTAAAGGCAAATAGTTTAGTGAGGATAAAACCTGCAATCAAAGAAATAAAATACGAGGGAGCAATGCTCGCTTCGTAACTTATTGAAAACCAAGACTGAAAGAGGCTACTACAAACTAGCTGAATGACAACTCCTGTTCCAGCAACCAAAAAGTAAACGATTAGATCCTTTTTGTTAAGTAATTTTGAATTCGACAAGATTAAAAGATATTTTTAACTAAATCAGGAGCTATTCCCAATACAATAGTCAGCGCTGTTGTTAGAATTAAGATATATTTATAAAACGGAGAGAGTGCTATTTTCTCTGTTTCACCTGTTTTCATGTACGCTGCAATGATTGGTTTAAAGTAATAATAAACCCCTACAGCTGACATTAAAATGGCAAGAATAAGAATCCCTTTGAACAATATTGAAGGGTTAGAGAACGCATCACTAAAGATAAAAAACTTACCAAAGAAGCCCGCAGTCAGAGGAATTCCTGCTAAAGACAACATTGATACCGTTAAAGAAAATGCTAATAATGGATTGTTTTTGGCTAGTCCGTTCAAAGCATCAAAACTTTCATCTGCTTTGCCTGCCTGAGATTTTGCTTCTGATACTACAATTAATACTGCAAAAGCTGTAATGGTAGCAATGGCATAAGCGAGAGAATAAAACAAAAGCGAAGAGTTTGTATCAGGTCTTTTAGCTAGTACTGTGATTAATAAATATCCAGCATGAGAGATACTAGAGTAAGCTAGCATTCTCTTGAAGCTTTGTTGATAAACAGCTGAAATATTACCAATAATTAAGGTAGCACAAACTATATAAACTAATGGATTTCCCCACAAACCATATACTGAAGGGAAGCATGTTGATAAAATACGATAAGTAGCTGCAATACCTGCTGTTTTAACTACTGTTGACATAAATGCTGTAAAGATACTTGGTGCACCCTCATACACATCTGGTGTCCAGAAGTGAAAAGGAGCTGCCGAAATTTTAAAGAGTAAGCCAACCATTATTAATATAACACCAGCATACAATAATGGGCCGTATGCACCACCCATTTGTTCTTTTGCCTGAGCCACTGCTAAACCTATTCCATGAATATCGAACGAGCCTGTTGCACCATACACTAATGCTACACCAAACAACAAAATACCTGTCGCAAAAGAACCCATTAAGAAATATTTCAGTGCTGCTTCGTTTGAACGTAAACTACGTTTATCAGAACCTGTCAACACATACATTGAAACAGAAAGGATTTCTAAGCCTACAAAAAGCATAATCAGGTTCTCGAAAGTTACCATCATGATAGCTCCCACCGTAGAAAACAACAAAATAGCATAGTATTCGGCTGGATGCGAGTGTTCGTCGTCATCACCAAAACTACGAGAGATACCTACTACAAGTAATGTTGACAACAAAATGATAGAAACAAAGTTGACTGATAGATTATTGGTTTTCAACATATTATTGAACCAATAATATTCGTGATTCCAGTCTGCGAAATTTAATCCAAGAGCAATAAGGACAAAAACTAGCGTAGCTGGTAATAATATTTTACGGTTGTTCAAAAAACCTAAAAATAGATTAGAAATCCCGAAGAGTGATAATGCTATAATTGCGTTCATGTTTCAAATTTGAAAACTTGAATAGTTGAATTTCTGAAAAGGCAAAAACAATTTCATAAATCCAATAATCAAATTATTTGATGATTGATAATAATTGGCTAACAGCTGGTTCAGTTAATTTTAAGAAAATATTCGGTGCAATACCCAAAGCAATTACTAAGAATGAAAGCGGTAACAAGACTGCTTTTTCATTAAAAGTCAAATCAGCGAATCCTTCTGTAATTGTAGAAGTATGACCAAACATTGATTTTTGAACCATTCTTAACATATAAACTGCTCCTAAAATGATGGTTAATCCTGCTACTGCTCCTATCCAAGCATTGTACTCATATACTCCTTTCAATAACAAAAATTCACCAACAAAACCATTTGTAAGTGGTAAGGCAACTGAACCCAACATTAAAATGATGAAGTAAACCGTCAGGTTTGGAGTCGTTTGTGTAATCCCTCCTAAAAGTGCTAATTCACGTGATTTTGTTCTTCTTTCAATAATTTCTACCACAAAGAATAAACCAACTACATTAATACCGTGTGCCAACATCTGAATCAATGCTCCCTGAATACCGTCAAGGTTTCCTGAGAAAATACCTGCCGACATCAATCCTACGTGTGCAAATGATGAATAGGCAATCAATCGTTTCATGTCTTTTTGCTGAATAGCAATCACCGAACCATAAATGATACCAATTACCGAAAGGATGATGGCTACAAAGCCCCACTTTTCAACACCTAGTGGAACAATTGGTAAGATAAAGCGAATTAAGCCATAAACACCCATTTTCAACATAATGCCCGACAAAAGCATTGTTCCTGCCGTAGGAGCTTCCTGATAAGTATCTGGTTGCCAAGTATGGAATGGGAAAAGTGGCATTTTAATAGCAAAAGCAATAAAAAATGCACCAAATAAATAACTCTGTGTTGATATTTCTAATCCTTTTGCAGATTGGTAAATCACATTAATATCTGAAGAATGTGTCCCTGGTGTTAGTAAGTACAAGTACACTAATGCCAACAACATAAACAAAGAACCAAACAATGTATACACAAAAAACTTGAATGTTACTTTAATACGATTCTCTCCGCCCCAAATTGCTGCAATAAAATAGATAGGAATCAAAGCGGCTTCAAAGAAGAAGTAGAAAAGGAACGCATCTTTAGCAGTAAATACGCCTACTAATGCTGCCTGCATAAACAATATCAATGCATATAGTTTTGAAGCATTTGGATAATTATTCCCAAAAGTAGAAAGGATGATAAATGGCACCATTAAAGTAGTAAGAATTACCAATATCAAACTGATACCATCTATGCCTACAGAAAACTTAATACCTGCAGAATGAATCCAATCGTAACTAACACTAAATTGTGAAGTAACATCTGGTACAAATGACTTATACAAATATACCCCTAAAGCCAACTCAGCAAAAGCAAAGACAAGGGCAACAGTTTTAGCGGTTTCTCCCTTGATGGCTAATGTAATTAGCCCTGCAATAATGGGAAGAAGAATGAGAGAAAGTGTTAGCATATTTTTTTATCAATCGGATTTGTAATGAGCAAATCTTTCAATGTATTTAATTGTCTTTAATCTATCCCAAAAGGAAACTTTTCAAGCCCCAAACTAATATGACTGCAATAGATAACACCATTGCAAAAATATAATAACCTGTTGTTCCACTTTGAAGCAAACGAATTTCGCTAGAAAGTGTCTTTACTAATTTCCCTATACTTTCTACAATTAAATCAATTACTAGGAACTCAATAACCGAAGTAAAGAAATTAGAAAGTACTGTGATTGGTTTTACAAAAATGGCATTGTACAATTCGTCTATATAATACTTATTGTAAATTACTTTTTGTAAACCACTTTCTTGCCCTTCAGCTAATGGAACATTTTTCTTCACAACGTATATGAAGTAGGCAACACCAGCAGAAACCAACGCCGCTATTACTGAAACAATCATTAATTTTATTTCAAGAGATTCATCAACTGCAACGTGTTCAAGCGCTGATTGCTCAAACAATGGAGCCATAAATTCTGCTAAGCTAGCATGACCACCAAAAATATGAGGGAAGTTAAAGAATCCGCCTATTGCTGAAAGTACTGCAAGAATCATCAATGGAGCAGTCATTGCTATTGGCGATTCGTGCAAATGATGCTTTTGTTCTTCTGTTCCTCTGAATTCTCCGAAAAATGTAAGGAATAATAAACGGAACATATAGAATGAGGTCATTATTGAACCCAATACACCAAAAGCCCACATTAATTTATTATGCTCGAAAACGTGTGCTAAGATTTCGTCTTTAGAGAAGAACCCTGCAAAAGGAGGAATACCAGAGATAGCAATGGTAGCAATCAAGAAAGTAATGAAGGTGATAGGCAATTTTTTACGAAGCCCACCCATTGAACGAATATCTTGTTCGTCAGACATGGCGTGAATCACAGAACCCGCTCCTAAGAACAAAAGTGCTTTGAAGAATGCGTGAGTCATTACATGGAAGAATGAAGAAGAATAAGCCATTACTCCCAAGCCCATAAACATATAGCCTAGTTGCGAAACCGTTGAGTAAGCCAATACCTTTTTAATATCATTTTGGAAAAGACCAATAGAAGCCGCCAACAAGGCAGTGGCCAACCCTACCCAAGCTACGATATCAAGGGTTTCGGGTGCTAGTGAATACATAACATTCGAGCGAATAATCATGTAAATACCAGCTGTTACCATCGTAGCTGCGTGGATTAAAGCAGATACGGGTGTCGGACCAGCCATCGCATCTGGCAACCAAGTATATAATGGAATCTGTGCCGATTTACCCATTGCTCCAACGAACAAAAGAATCGTGATATAAAACAACGTTTTGTCGCCAGAAGAATATCCATCTTCTACTACTCTTCTAAATACTTCTGAATATTCAACAGTACCAAAATGAGTAATTATCAAGAAAATACCCAATAGAAAGCCTAAATCACCAATACGGTTCATAATAAAGGCTTTACGTGCGGCATTTCCGTAATTACTATTCTTATTCCAGAAACCAATTAATAAATATGAACATAAACCTACGCCTTCCCAACCAATGAACATTACGACATAGTTTGAACCTAATACTAGTAAAAGCATGAAGAACAAGAAGAGATTTAAGAAAGCAAAAAACTTTCCGAAGCCTTCGTCATGACTCATGTAGGCAATCGAATAAATATGAATTAGCGTTCCTACCCCTGTAATGATTAAAAGCATCAACAACGAAAGTTGATCTAGCTGAAATGACATCGAGATATTCAAGGTGCCAACTGTAATCCAGTCGAACAAATGAACAATCTGAGGTTGACCATTAAAGCCTAAAAACAAGGTTAAAGCACAAGCAAATGAGGCAAATGCTGCCGCAGAGCTAATAATACCAGCTAAAGACTTAGGTACATGACGGAATCCGATTCCATTGATAAGGAAGCCGATTAAGGGAAATAGTGGAATGAGTGTAATTAGAGACATAATTCTAATTTGAAAGTTTTCTAAATTTGAGATGATAATGTTTTAAATTGGAAAATTACCATTTCAATTTATTCAACAAACCAACATCAATTGTCTGGATATTTCTATAAATCATCACGATGATAGCAAGCCCAACAGCTACTTCGGCTGCGGCTACTGCCATGATAAAAAATACAAAGATTTGTCCAGAGGGGTCAGCTTTATAAGATGAAAATGCTACCAGTAATAAATTTACGGCATTCAGCATTAATTCAACCGACATGAAGATGATGATTGCGTTGCGGCGTGTTAATACGCCAATAATTCCGATACAAAATAAGGCTGTACTGAACCAGACATAATAGTTCAAATCTATTTCACGGATGACATCAGGTATTTGTTGCATGAGTATAGCGTTTCTGCTTGAGAACTTAATTAAACGAAACTTATTTTGCTAAATCAAAAAGCACTACTTGTTTATTGAATCTTATAATGTACTTATGAAAACTTATCAGCAAAATTAAGGAAAAACTGATAAAAGCATAAAAACAAAAGACAAAAGTGTAGGTTTATTCTGCCCAGACCTTTGTCTTTTGCTATTTTACTTGTTATTGAAAGCTCTAAGCTTTATTTCTGTGAGTTTTCTCTTGGTATCCATCGGAAAATCACCCTTCATCATCCAATCATAATATGACGGTTCTTCCTTCAATACTTGCACAACTGGCTTGCCAGCATGCTTGCCGAAATTGATTACTTCAATTCCTTCTTTATTGAAAGCCATTCTTTGTGCAAAATCTACGAGTTTAGAGGCCGTGATTTCGTGCAAAGCATCCATGTCATTTTTTACGGGCTCAATCTCAACACCATTACTATCTTTAATTTTCACGCCTTCATAATGTTTTACTTGGGCATTCAAAACTTCGAGCGTAGCAATTGTATCAGCCTCTGCCGAGTGTGCATCGATTAATTCTTTTTTACAATAAAATTTATAGGCAGCCGATAGCGTACGAGGTTCCATCAAATGGAAAATACGTTGGGCATCAATCAGCCTACGATTTTTAACATCAAAATCTATCTCATTTCTAAGAAATTCCTCTACTAAAATCGGAACATCAAAACGATTTGAATTAAACCCAGCTAAATCACACCCTTCTAAAAACTGAGCCATCGATTTGGCTATTTGTTTAAAGGTGGGTTCGTTCTTAATGTCTTCATCATAAATACCATGCACCAATGATGACTCCAAAGGAATAGGTATTTCAGGATTTACACGACGGGTTTTGACTGTAACAGTACCATCAATATTGGCTTTGGCAATACTGATTTCTACGATACGGTCTTTTACAACATTTACACCTGTCGTTTCTAGATCGAAAACGGCAAGAGGTTTACGGAGTTTGAGCTGATGGTTGAGCATAAATAATATAGACCTCAATTAGAGGTTTTGCAAAGTTAGCCAAAATAAATCTGAAACGAGTGAGAGTTTAAATTCTTCTTTCTATTTTTGGCAATTCATAACATTTCTAACATGAAGTGCGTTACTTCTTAATAAGAAGAACCATCAATTATTAAATGAAACTTACACAATTCGTACAAGCTCTCAACGAAGAATTTTCTCAGCAAACTTACGGCGAACATCCCGAAGAATTATATGAACCCATTCGATATTTAATGTCATTGGGTGGTAAAAGAATGCGTCCATTAATGACATTAATGGCAACAGCCTTATTCACAGACGATTGGCAAAAAGCAATAAAGCCTGCAACTGCAGTGGAAGTATTCCATAATTTCACTTTAATGCATGATGACATCATGGATAAAGCGCCGTTACGTCGGGGCAAACCTACTGTTCATGCCAAATGGAATGATAATACCGCTATTCTTTCTGGGGATGTAATGCTAGTACAAGCGTATGAATTATTAATGTTTGTAGAAGATACTCGATTTAAAAAAGCATTAAAAAGATTTAATCGTACAGCCGCAGAAGTTTGTGAAGGTCAGCAATTGGATATGAATTTTGAAAAACGTGAGGACGTTAGTGAAGAAGAATATCTGGAAATGATCAAGTTGAAAACGTCGGTATTATTAGGATATGCCCTAGAGCTTGGCGGAATCATAGGCGGAGCAAGTGATAAATCATGTGATTTATTGTATAATATTGGTTTAAATATTGGCTTAGGGTTCCAATTAAAAGATGATTTATTGGATGTTTACGGAGACCCCGAAAAATTTGGTAAGCAAGTAGGCGGTGACATTATTTCTAATAAAAAGACTTTTATGCTGATAGAAGCCTTAGAAAAAGCGACAGGCGATACAAAAATTGAATTAAATAAATGGCTTTCTTTAGAAGAATTTGATGCGACGGAGAAAGTAAAAGCCGTTACTGCTATTTATGATTGTTTGGGAATAGACCAATTGGCTAAAATTAAGATAAATGCTTATTTTGATAAAGCCTTTGAAGCCCTAGATTCACTAAAGGTAGATGACGAAAGAAAGGCTGTGTTACGAACATTCACTGAAACTTTGATTGATAGAGAGGTTTAGCTTAAATTTGTCAAGAAATATTGTGGCAGTCGAACCATTTGTTTCGACTGCTTTTGTTTTATGAAAAAAGAAACCTATTGTACCTTAATATATTTTTCCACAGATATTCTAAAAAAATAATATGTCATTAACTTTCATTTTTATTGGAATTACGATTGCTCTTAGCCTTTACGCCTGGAACAACCAAACCATTTTGAACAAATGGATCATGCATCCATACTCTGTAAAAGAATATAAAGAATATTATCGTTTCTTGACATCTGGTTTTTTGCACGCAGATTATGGACACTTATTCTTCAATATGTTGAGTTTGTATTTTTTTGGTTTTATAGTAGAAAAAAATTTTTCCATCTATTTTGGTTCTGATATTGGTTCATTATTATATGCTGCACTTTACTTATTGGGTATTATCGTTGCCAATGTGCCAAGTTATGCAGACCATAAAAATGATCGTTATTATAACGCACTTGGGGCTTCAGGGGGTGTTTCGGCTGTTGTATTTTCAGCTATACTTTTTCAACCTACTGCCCAAATTTATGTGTATTTCTTTCCGATGCCAGGTTTTATATATGCTATTTTGTATTCGTTTTACTCGTATTATATGTCTAAGCGAAATTTAGATAATATTGGGCATTCAGCTCACCTTTATGGTGCTGCTTTTGGTGTTGCTTTTACTTTACTATTGAAACCTTCGCTATTTTCGGACTTTATTAGCCAAATTCTAAGCTGGAGTCTTTAAATTTATGCCATAAATCAAATTGAAGGTGTAAAAGAGAACGTCTTTTTGATTTCCACCCAAGCCTTTGATAAGTACCATTAAAATAACTGAAATTTTATTAGCGAATAGTCTGATAATAAGATTGATAGCTTACAGCTCGGGGCTGATAGCTACTTATAATTTATGCAAAAAAGAAAAATTGCCATTTTGGGCTCAACGGGTTCAATCGGAACACAAGCCTTAGAAGTAATAAAAGCAAACGAAAACATTTTCGAAGTTGAAGTACTAACTGCTCAGAACAATGCTGATTTATTGATTGAACAAAGCTTAGCTTTCAAGCCTAACTGCGTAGTAATTGGTAATGACGATTTATATGATAAAGTACATGCTATCTTAGACCCCGCAGGTATCAAGGTATATGCTGGTGCAAAAGCACTCGAAGCCGTTGTTCAAATGGATACTATTGATATTGTGCTTACTTCAATGGTGGGTTATGCTGGCTTAATACCAACTATCAAAGCCATTGAAGCCGGCAAACACATTGCCCTTGCAAATAAAGAAACCTTGGTGGTTGCAGGGGAATTAATTACTAAACTTGCCGAAGAAAAAGGCGTAAACATCTACCCTGTCGACTCTGAGCATTCTGCTATCTTTCAATGCTTAGTAGGTGAATTTCATAATCCTATCGAAAAAATTATTCTGACCGCTTCTGGTGGGCCTTTCAGAGGAAAAAAACGGGAAGACTTATTGAAAGTAACTAAAGCACAAGCCTTAAAACATCCAAATTGGGTGATGGGTGCTAAAATCACAATTGATTCGGCCAGTTTGATGAATAAAGGGCTAGAGGTAATTGAGGCAAAATGGTTATTCGGGCTAAAGGCCTCTCAAATCGAAGTAGTGGTTCATCCTCAGTCTATTATTCATTCATTGGTGCAGTTTGAAGATGGTTCAATGAAGGCTCAAATGGGTTTACCCGATATGAAATTGCCCATTCAATTTGCTTTGGGCTTTCCTAACAGACTAAAGTCGGATTTTCCACGTTTTGACTTCACAAAATATCCGTCTCTAACATTTGAACAACCTGATACCGAAACATTTCGTAACTTGCAATTAGCTTTCGAAGCGATGGACAAAGGGGGCAACCTTGCTTGTATCATGAATGCCGCCAACGAAATTGCCGTTGAAGCATTTTTGCAGGATAAAATCGGCTTTTTACAGATGTCAGACCTTATCGAAAACTGTATGAATAAAGTAACATTTATTCCTCAGCCAAGTATCGACGATTATATACAGACAGACCAAGAAACAAGAAGACTAGCCCAAACGCTAGTTTGATATTTATCAATATTTATTTAATCAGTAAAGAAATCTCAAAACACAAATCGTAAATAGTCAATTAAATTTTACGAGATAACACTTAGCAAATGGACGGTTTAGTTATGGCGGGACAGTTAATTTTAGGACTGTCAATTTTAGTAAGTTTACATGAATTTGGACATTATATTACCGCAAAATGGTTCAAAATGCGTGTTGATAAATTCTACCTATTTTTTGATTTCTTATTCCCAGTACCTACGGTGCTGAACTTTGCTTTATTCAAAAAGAAAATCGGTGATACTGAATATGGGTTGGGTTGGTTTCCATTGGGTGGTTATGTTTCGATTGCAGGGATGATTGATGAAACACAAGATGCTTCTAAATTATCTGCTATTCCCGAACCTTGGGAATTTCGTGGCAAACCTGCTTGGCAACGTTTAATCGTGATGCTTGGTGGTATTATCGTTAACGTAATTTTGGGTGTTGTTATCTACTTTGGTATTAATTATAAAACTGGTAACAACTATATTTCTAAAGATGAATTAAACAAAAACGGTATTTACGCAGGAACTTTGGCACAAGAAGTTGGCTTTAAAACAGGCGACAAAATATTAAAAGTAAACGGACAAGATTTTAAAGAGTATAGCGAAATAGGTGGTGCTATCTTGGATGATAACGTTTCTTATACCGTAGAGCGGGCTGGTAAAATTATCGAAGTAGTTATCCCTTCTGACTTTTTGAATAAATTGTCTGACCAAAAAGATCAATTCATTCAGCCATTATATCCTTTCAAAATTGCGCTAGTTTCCGAACCCAAAAAGCCCTCATTATTAAGTAAACTATTTGGTAAATCTGGCGAACAAGAAGAATATCCTGCCTACAAAGCTGGATTGAAAGCAGGTGATAAAATTGTGAGTATGAACGGACAACCTGTAGTGTTCTATCAGTTATTAAAAGACAGTCTAACAAAATATGCTGGCAAAAAAGTAGCTTTTGGGATAGAAAGACAAGGGAAAGTTGATACAATGGATATTACTGTTACCAAAGAAGGAAAGCTTGGATTTGCGATGGAACGTTTGATTAAATTCTCTCATGAGGATTATACTATCGGGCAGGCCTTTGTAATGGGTGCTCACGATGCTTTTGACGTGGTAGTAAAAAATGTAAAAGGCTTTAAAAAGATTTTTGCGGGAGATGTTCGTGCTGATAAAGCATTGAGCGGTCCTTTTGAAATTGCAGAAATGTATGGTGCTCACTGGGATTGGTTAAATTTCTGGACGCTTACAGGTCTGCTTTCGATGGCTTTGGCATTTATGAATTTGTTGCCAATTCCTGCATTAGATGGTGGTCATGCATTGTTTTTATTATATGAAATCATTACTGGTCGCCCACCATCGGAAAAAGTATTAGAGAGAGCTCAACAAGTAGGAACAGTAATCCTGTTGGGACTAATGATTTTTGTATTAGGAAATGGTGCCTTCAAAACATTTTTCAAATAGAATGATAGTAATTAATAATATTAATATACAAAAACCTCATCCGCAACAGCGGCCGTCCCAACCCCTTCTCCTTCCGAGAAGGGGCTTTTTTGGCTTCAAGAAGACTATTAAATTCAATCTTTTATCCCTAGCGAGGGACTTAAGTCCCTCGCTAGGGATATTTAGCTTAACTGCATTTGTGAAACGGTTTATCCCCCTTTTAGGAATCATCATCCTTTCAAGCAGTTTCAAGCTAAACAACACTGGTTTGCACGCATTTCATACCAGCCTTACAGAAATGCGTTATAATGCTAAAAGCAAAGGGTTTGAAGTAAGTCTTAGAGTGTTTACTGATGACCTAGAGAAGGTAATATCACGTGATAATCAGAACAAGAAAATCGTTATTGAGAATAATGACAAGAATGATGCTTTGGTAGAACAATACGTAAAAAAACACTTTATGTTGGTCAATGCTACTAATCAGCTAAAGGCGATTCAATACGTTGGTAAAGAAAAGGAAGGGGATGCTACTTGGATTTATTTAGAAGTGCCCGTGAACGAAGCCATTGTAGGATTAAAACTTAAAAATGATGTATTGGTTGATATGTTTGAAGACCAAACAAATATTGTGAATGTCTTTATAAAAGATGAAAAAAAGTCATTTATCTTCAATGCTAAAACAAAGATTTTTGCCATTAGCTTTGAGTAATTTAGCTAGAATGAGTTTCTAACTCGTGCTGTTTTCTGTCTAATATTTTTAACAAATCGTTTTTGATGTCCATCCACGATTGATTCAGGTTTAAGGTTTCTACCCTGATTTGATGTCCTTCGTAAGTGTAAGAAAGGCTTAGGCTTTTCTGAACAGTTGGGTACAACAAAATCCCCTCAGCTTGTAGGTTTGGTTGATTTTTTAAGTAGGCAAACATTTGGTATAAATTCCGAGAATGTATTTTTTCAGCATCATAAAAATGTTGAAGTGTCTCTGAATAATACTTGGCATCTATGATAATCTTTCGGTCAAAAGGGAGTTTGATAGAAATATCTGTTTGCATCTTGGGCAAAAAATGCATCTGCTCACCTATGAATTGCCAATGTAAATCTTCTCTAAAAACCTTTGCTTCGGGTACTTCAATCTTGTAGAAATTACGGACAAACTCTTCAAACAGCCTAGCCATTTGGCGTTCGTCTCTCAGAAAATCCTTAAATTTCACTTCTCCTGTTTTTTCATGAATCAGTAGATTGTGATGTAACAATTCACAAATATTGAGTAAAAAGAGATAATACTGATTATGACGATTAATCTGTACACGCGCAAAAGTATCATTACTGATGGTGATAGTATCAATATCTGTTAAATGATACAAAACAGTCTGTATCTCTCTTTTCAGTTTTCTATCAAGCGTTGGCAGTTTTATTACATGCTGTAAGGAAGTTTTTAATACCTGATTAGATAAAATATTGACTGAAAGCTCATCAAACTCGCACATTGCCAATCCTTGCTGAAATAGATTTTTACGGAATGAATAATTAAAATCTACTCTCCCTTTTATACCTTGATAAAGGTTTTGTTCGGCGATGTATTGTTTATCTAGCCCACGGTTAATTAATAATTTTGTACCCTTCAAAAGCACCCTTGCTAGCAAATTAGGCAAATCTGTTACTTCAATCGTAGAAACATTAATAAGCTCCTTTTCCTCAAGCCGATTCCAAGCGTAGCAGAGTAGGTAATATATGTTTTCGATTGGAATCATTTTGAGTTGGGAGTTTTGAATTCGGAGTGAGGAATGATTTTCATTTAAAAACTTAAAGCTTATTGCTTATTGCTTAAAGCTAAAAAATCTCAAGCAATTTTTTAATTTCACCTTTCACTTTCTCTTCATTATCAAACCAATATTCTTCTAAAAGCGGAGCGATTTCTAGGTTTACAATCCTGCGATACCATTTATGCGTATCATCTTCATTCGCAAAAGTTGAAAAATAACTATGCCCAATCTGAAAACCTTTTTGTAAGTTTTTATCGTTGGCAATCACTTGATTCAATTGTGAGATTGCCTTACTGATATTTTCAGCAAAATTTCTTTCAACACCTTTTTGTACTAAATATGCTACAAACTTTTGGTTGAAAAGAGGCTCTAGGTTAATAAAGGCAAAGCGTCTTCTCAAGGCATAATCTATCATTGCCAAAGAGCGGTCTGCTGTATTCATTGTGCCGATGATGTACAAATTATCAGGCACATAAAACGGTTCAGAGTCTTTATCGCCATAAGTCAATGGCATTTCGTTGGCTCTCCCACGTTTGTCTGATTCAATCAGTAGTAACAATTCACCAAAAATTTTGCTCAGGTTACCACGGTTTATTTCATCAATAATAAAAAAATGGTCTATCCCTGCATTGCGTTGCGCTTGCCTACAAAACTCATAAAATACTCCATTTTTAAGTTTAAACCCTCCTTCTCCGTCAGGTCGTAGTCCTTGTATAAAGTCTTCATAAGAATACGACTGGTGAAACTGTACCATCTTTATTCTGGAATCGTCCTGAGTACCGACCAGCGTATAAGCTAGCCTCTTAGCAATAAAGGTTTTGCCCACGCCCGGAGGGCCTTGAAGAATAATATTTTTCTTGTATTTCAGCGTCTCGAGTATCTCTTCAAATTGCTCTTCATCCATAAATAGGTCTACTAAAGCATCTTTCTTTTCATAGGGTATCAACACATCTTCACCCATCATTGCTTCTTTCTGTGCATCAATCATCGCCTGAATAGCCTCAAATTCATCCTCTGTAATTTTGAATAAGCTTCCTTGATTATTCTTTAATACTTCCGAATCTTTAAAGAAATGTATTGATTTTAGTTCAATCCAATCGATAGGTTCGGGTACTCGTTCTTTCATTTTGAAAGAGATTATTTCGCCAAAATGAGGGTCGACGTGCAGTGCTTCTGTAATCTCAAAAATTGCTTTTATTTGTTTTACAGGAGTAGATTCATAGCCAATCACTAAATCGCCTTTCTTTACAGCCTCGAAATATTTATAGATCCGCCTTTTATGGTCAAACTCGTTATGCGAAGTATAAGACTGTACTTGTTCAGGTTTGAGCGAGTCTATCGACCAAATACGAGGATTGGCATTCAACCACCAATAATTTCTAGCATTTTTTTGAGGCATCTCTATCTAAAATTTATACAAATATATCCAAAAAAAACAGCCTGAAATCAAAATGAAATCAGGCTGTTTTTTCAGGTAATTATCGTTTATCCATTCAATTCGATTGGCTCGCTATGGTCGTTCAGAAATTTGAAATCTGTAATACCAAAGGACGTATCCTGAATTAAATTCACCCATGTTTTATATTTAAAGAACCACTTCATACGGATTGAAGGGAAACCTTTTGTAAAATAAGCATGTAAAAACGGATGAAGTAAAATAGTTGGTTTTTTCTCGTTTTGTTTCTCTAGAATATGTTCAAGATGATGCTCTATAATATCCGAAATAGCAATACTTGCTGTAATCTTGCCAGTTCCGCCACAAGTCGGACAGTTTTCTGCTGTTACCACATTCATTTCAGGACGAACCCGCTGACGTGTAATTTGCATCAAACCAAACTTTGTCAAAGGCAAAATGGTATATTTAGAACGGTCGGTTTTCATTTCATCCTTCATGATATCCTGAATCAATTTCTTGTTTTCAGGTCTTTTCATATCAATAAAGTCAATGACAATGATTCCGCCCATATCTCTCAGTCTTAACTGACGAGCAATCTCTTTGGCAGCTTCACGGTTTACACTCAGGGCTGTTGCTTCTTGGCCATCTTCGTTGTTAGATTTATTACCTGAGTTTACATCTATTACATGCAAAGCTTCAGTATGTTCTACAATTAAATAACCTCCCTGTGGTAAACTTACCGAACGTCCAAACAACATTTTTAGTTGTTTTTCAATACCCAGTTGTTCAAATACTTTATTCTTCCCTTGGTGAAGTTTCACAATTTTTTCCTTTTCAGGAGCAATATTAGAAACATAATTGCGGGCTTCTTGAAACAGTTCTGGCGTATCAACGACAACGCTATCAAAATTCTCGTTTAATAAATCACGCAACATTGATGTTGCACGGCTCATCTCTCCGATTATTTTATCACGTGGTTTAGCACTTTTCAGTGCTTTCATTCCTGCATCCCATTTAGCGATGGACTCGCGGAGGTCTTTATCCAATTCCTCTACTTCTTTCCCTTCAGCTACTGTTCTTACAATCACTCCAAAATTCGCAGGTTTAATAGATGACATCAAACGTTGTAAACGCTGACGTTCAGCCTTTGCGGTAATTTTTTTGGAGATATTCACCCCATTTGAAAAAGGAACTAAGACGGTATAACGCCCTGCGATAGAAATATCACAAGACAATCGAGGTCCTTTTGTCGAAATAGGTTCCTTCACAACTTGCACTAAAATTGGCGTATTTTTACTTAATACCTTATCAATTTTATCGTGCTTGTCAATTTCAGGTTCTAGCTTAAAGTTATCTAATCGTCCAGACTGTAATCTTTCAGCGATAACCTCTTTCGTAAATTTGTTTAAGGAATTGACGTTCGGACCTAAATCATGATAATGAAGAAAGGCGTCTTTCTCATAGCCAATATCGATAAAGGCAGCGTTCAATCCCGTTACCATCTTCTTGACCGTCCCGAGATAAATATCTCCGACTGAAAAGTGTGGTTCGGACTCCTCTAAGTGGTATTCCACAATACGCTTGTCTTGCAACAAAGCAATGCGGTCACCTTTGGGAGTCGAATTGATAATTAATTCATTACTCACAGGTGATTAAAGCATTTAGAAATGAAAGAGATATGAAGGACGTCGTAGTAGTGAGTATGCTTGCGTTAAGTCTTTAAAAATTTAGAAAATTCCAGATATGTGCGAGCCTAGAAAAAAAGGAAAAATCGATTTTTTATTAGGAGAATTATCACGACAGAAAAGTGATAATTATTAATTAAAATTAGTCTGAAATTTAATATTTTTAAATTGACTTTAATGAAGGTGACTTATCTTGGTTAAGCAAATGATTTTATTAAATAGCCTGATTAAACACTAAATAGAAAACAAAAAGCATTAGTAATTAATACTTAGTATTTTTTTAAAATCACTACATATCCCCAAAATGTCATGACCGAAAATTACATAAAAAACTGACAATGAAACCTTTATGTAATTAAACTTTTCTTTCAAGCAATCAATCTCACAAAAACAACAAAAACAGGCAAATTCCACATAGGAGACTCTGCCTGTTTTTTGGGTACTAAGGCGAAAGGAAAAGACTGGTAATAAATATTTACTTTGCCCGTTTCCTTATGCCTTAACTACTTCTTCTTATGTCTACTTTTTCTAAGACGCTTCTTTCTTTTGTGCGTTGAGATCTTATGTCTCTTTCTTTTTTTTCCGCAAGGCATGATTCTAAAAGGTTTTAATTGTTAAAAATATGTTTAATGTTTTTGTATTTCTGATGCTAAAGAAGCTCGAAAAGTAATATTCAAAGTGCAATATTACTTTAATTTTGACAAAATTTCATTAGCTGCTGCTTTTTCTTGTGAATCAGTACTATTCGCAAGTACTTTTTCTAGAATAGCTTTAGCCTCTTCTTTTCTGTCTAACTCAGCTAAGCAATATCCCAAATTCAAAGCTGCCTTTGAATTAGACGGGTTATTCTTCAAAATTTGTTTAAAGCGTTCAACTGCTTTTCCAAACTGATTTGAACGAATAGAAAGTATGCCTAAACTGAACAAAGCTGGTTCATAATCTGGTTCCTTTGCAATTACTTCTCTCAACATCGTAATTCCTTGCATAGGAGTCGAAGTCGATACGTAAGTCATTGCCATGTTGGTTTTAGCCAACAAGTTTTCAGGATTTTTTGCCAAAACTTTACTAAAAATTTCTCTGGCCTTTTCCCCTAACACTGTAGTCTTTTCTGCTTGAAGCGAGTAGGTAAATGCTTCGTAATACAAATTACCTGCTTTCATCAAATTCGTTTCTGAGGGTTCGATTTTGTTGGCTACTTCCTCAGCATAATAAGCGGCACTGTCAAAGCGAGTATATTCTACAAATTTGGCAATCAATTCGTCTGCCGCCTTCATTTTTACTTTCGCTGTGCTACCATTCAAATAACTCCCCTTCAATTGCGCAATCACACGTTGCTGTTCAACACTCAATGTAGCACCATGGCTTTCGGCACTTTCTTGCGTTTTAGATGCTGCCATTTTATCTCGATTGGCAGTTGGCGCAGGGGTTTCTTCCGAAGTTTGCTCCAACTTTCTCTTCTCATCGTTCACAACTACTTTGGGTAAACTGTATAAACCTCCAACCAATCCGAAGGCAATAACGATGATAATGATAAAAGGCTTTTGCATGATTTTTTTAGTTTTTAAGCTATTAATTTATCTGTTAAGGTAAATTTTAAAAACCCCAATTACTGTTAAAGTGTTTCACACGGATAACAAAGAATTTGAACAGACAACTAAACTTAATCTATTTTGCGTTTGACTTAACCTGTTCTACAAAAGTTTTTGCAGGTTTGAAACTAGGAATAAAGTGTTCTGGAATCTCGATTGAAGTATTCTTAGAGATGTTACGAGCGATTTTGTGTGCTCTTTTCTTGTTTACAAAACTTCCGAAACCTCTTACATAAATTGGTTCACCATTTGAAAGGTTGTCTTTTACTACCGAAAAGAAAGACTCAATTGCACTTGATACATCTGCTTTGTCGATACCAGTCTTGTCTGAAATTTCTGCGATTACGTCTGCTTTAGTCACTTTATTGAAAATTTTAGGATTAATAAAAAATATGTTAAACAAATAATGATTGGTTGCGTTTCAGCATTGAAAATAACGGTAGAGTTCACCTTGATTTTAGTGATGAAATCATTACTTTCGTAACCCCTTGATTATTAAGGGTCACAAAGGTACGGCTTTGGTTTGAATTATGAAAGAAACAAAAAAATATTATCCGAACTTTTTTTTCGTAATTGCTTAATTGTTAGCCGATTGCCAAAACTTAAATCCGTTCTCGAATATCAATTTTTAGATTAATTTCTTGGAAAAACAATAAATTCAGTCATTTTTAGTACAAAAGTCTATTTGCGAACAAACAAACTACTCATCCTTTGAAAAACGATTTTTTCTCAAAAAAAATTACGAATTGGTATCTTCAACACAAACGAGATTTACCTTGGCGAAACACCCAAAACCCGTATTACATCTGGTTATCTGAAATTATTCTTCAACAAACTAGGGTAGCACAAGGCATGCCTTACTACTATAAATTTGTCAATGCCTTCCCTACTATTCAAGACTTAGCCAATGCCGAAGAAAACGAAGTATTAAGGCTTTGGCAGGGTTTGGGGTACTATTCAAGGGCAAGGAATCTGCACAAAACAGCCAAGATGGTTGTTGAAGATTATAACGGTATATTTCCAAAAAAGTATTCAGAATTATTAAAATTAAAAGGAATTGGTACTTACACTGCCGCTGCTATTGCCTCTTTTTCCTCAGGCGAAAAAGTAGCTGTGCTGGATGGCAATGTGTATAGAGTACTCGCAAGGGTATTTGGTGAAACAACCGATATTTCGGGCAAGGATGCCAAAAAGGTATTTACCCAATTAGCCGAAAGTGTATTGCCTGATGATAATTCGGCTATGCACAATCAAGCCATTATGGAGTTCGGAGCATTACAATGTACGCCTGCTTTGCCCAATTGTATGTTTTGCCCACTTTCGATGGAATGTATTGCTTATGCTACTGGCCGTGTGGGGGTACTTCCTGTAAAATCTAAAAAGATAAAAGTAAAAGAACGTTTTTTTAATTACTTTATCATTGAACAAAATGGTAATTTTGCCATGCGTAAACGAAAAGGAAGAGATGTTTGGGAAGGAATGTATGATTTTTATCTAAAGGAATGTGAAGAAAATATTCAAGATTTATTGTATCTTGCTAATGAAGATGTATTCTTGACTGACCTGATGAAAAAATCATTAATCAAAAGAGAATCAATCACATACACTCATATACTTACTCATCAACGCATACAAACGAAATTTTGGCATCTAGAAGTACAAGAAAATTTTCTTGTAGATTTGCCTCAAGAACTTGAATGGTACAGCCTCAATGAAGTAGACGATTTACCAAAATCAACCTTGGTCAATAATTACCTAAAAGAGTTTGTATTTTAATTGAAAATAGGTGCTCAATTTGAACTTTTTGTAGATATTTAACGATAAAATATAATATCAGTTCCTATCGACAAATTTGTAACTTGAACTGTTTTTCATTAAATTCACATAGGTTCTCAAACTTTTAAAAACAATTAAAAAATGGCTGGCGTAAACAAAGTAATTCTGCTAGGACGATTGGGTGCTGACCCAGAAGTAAGATCACTCCCTAGTGGTTCTAAAGTAACAACTTTTAGTATAGCAACTTCTGAAGCTTATAATAACAGAGATGGACAGAGAGTTGAACAAACTGAATGGCATAGAATAGAACTTTGGGATAATTTAGCCAACATTGCAGAGCAATACCTCCACAAAGGAGATTCTGTATATGTTGAAGGTAAAATTCGTACTGAAGAATATACTGACAAAGATAATATCGTAAGAAAAACAACTAAGATTAGAGGAACTTCTATGACTTTGGTAGGTGGCAGAAGTAGTGAGGGAGGCTCTGAAAGTGCTCAAGCAGTACCTGCGCAACAATCACGCCCTGCACCAGAAAGAACGCCTGCTCCGACTCCTGAATTCAGTAGCAATACTGGTAGTGACGATAGTGATGATTTACCATTTTAAATTATAAGTTAGTTAGTGATTGAAGATTGGTAATTAGTATGTTTGCTTTCAGAACTATCAGACAAAAATATCAAAACAATTAATTACCAATCATTACCAATTAATCACTAAAGCACTAAAACCCATTATATTTTGGAAACCCGATTATCCGACGAACCTCACCCGATTTTGGTGCTTTTAGCCCAAATTGAAAGCACCTCATCTTACAGCGTTTATGGAATCAATGCGTTGATTCTATTAGGCTTATTAATATTATCAGCCTTGTTGGCTGGCTCTGAAGTCGCATTCTTTTCATTATCTGCCGACGAACGTGCTGCTTGCCGTGAAAGTGATAGTGGTACAGAAAGAAAAATCTCTAAATTACTAGACAAACCACAGCTACTACTAGCTACTTTATTAATTTCCATCAATCTAGTAAACATTACTTTTATCACCATTGCTACTTATGTAACCGAACAAGTAGTAGGCGAAAAAGAAAAGGAGGGCTTAGTAGCTACCTTAGTCCTTTTGGTAGGGGTGACTTTTATCATTACTTTTTTTGGTGAACTAATACCGAAAGTTTGGGCTCAACAAAACAACCTCCGCTTTGCTAAAATAACGGCTCCTTTATTAGAAATTGCTACTGTTATTTTTCAACCTTTATCTTCGTTATTACTGGGTATCAGTAATATCATTGAAAAAAGAGTGGAGCGCAAGGGCTATACCATCACTGCCGACGAGCTAAACCATGCCCTAGAGATTACAACGGGCAAAGACACATCAGAACAAGAAAAAGACCTTTTAAAAGGCATTGTAAATTTTGGAAGTACGTCAGCGAAAAGCGTAATGCGTTCGAGAAGAGATATTACGGCCTTTGATATTGCTTTTGATTTCCATGAATTGATGGATAAAATTAACAAATCTGGTTATTCACGTGTGCCAGTTTATAAAGAAACTGTTGATAAAATAGAGGGTATTTTATATATCAAAGACCTTTTGCCACATCTGGAAAAAGACGAGCATTTCAAATGGCAAGATTTACTACATCAAACTTTTTTCATTCCAGAAAGTAAAAAGATTGACGACTTGTTGTACGATTTTCAAGAAAAAAGAGTGCACATGGCCGTGGTAGTAAACGAATATGGTGAAACAGAAGGGATTGTGACAATGGAGGATATTATCGAGGAGATAGTAGGTGATATTCATGATGAGTCGGATGTTGAAGATTTGGGCTATGTAAAATTAAATGATGGCTCTTTTGAATTTGAAGGCAAAGTTTCTTTGAATGATGTATGTCGTGCACTAAGTGTAGATAATGATTATTTTGATAAGGCCCGAGGCGATAGTGAATCATTGGCGGGTCTTTTGATTGAGTTGTTTACTCGTTTACCTCATGCTGGTGAAGAAGTGGAGTATGACAAATATAAATTCAGAATTTCTTCCGTAGATACTCGTAGAATCAAGAAAGTAAAAGTAACCCCTAAAGTGGAGGAAGAAGAAAAGCCTTCTTTAAAGGAAAATGAATAAGCTTATTTTCTTATTGCTATTATCATTAGTGGCATGTAAAGAAAAACCTACCCCGATTACGATTAGTGACAATTTTGATAACCCGACAGATATAGGACTTATCGAAAATAAGGCTATCGACGAAGCCTCAGGTTTAATAGCAAGTCAGACAAATAAAGGATACCTCTGGACTCACAATGATAGTGGTGATAGCAATCGCATTTTTTTGATGGATAAAGCAGGCAAAGGCTTGTACGAGTTTTATTTACAAGGTGCTACAAATAGGGACTGGGAGGCTATTTCGAGCGCTACTTTTCCAGAAGGTTCGTATTTGTACATTGGCGAGATTGGTGATAACAATGCTCAATATGACGAATATGCTATTTATAAAGTAGCCGAACCAACTATTGCAACCAATACGCCAACTGTTAACACATTGACTAACGTTCAAAAAATTACGTTTAAATATCCTGATGGTGCAAAAGATGCTGAGTGTATGTTAATCGACCAAGCAACGAAGGATATTTATATTTTAAGCAAAAGAGAAAAAAACCAACGCCTTTATCGGATTCCTTATCCCCAGTCTTTTACGCAAACAATTACGGCCGAGTTTGTAGAAGAGGTTTCATTTTCAGTAGCCAACAATCAAGGATTTTATATTACAGATGGGAGTATTTCTGCCGATAATCAAGAAATACTTATCAAGAATTATCTACAAGTATTTCACTGGCGACGACAAACCAATGAAAGCATTCCGTCAGCCTTAAAGCGTGCGGCTAGTTTGTTGCCCTATACAGCGGAACCACAGGGAGAAGGCATTAGTTTTAGCTACGATGGCTCAAGCTTTTATACCATCAGCGAGGAAAGCGATAATAAAATTCCAGTGCATTTATATCAGAGTAAACGTAAATAACCTCTTAAAATCACTAGGGGCTGACTTAAGTCAGCCCCTAGTGATTTTAAGAGGTTATTTTTAATGTGTTGGTCTATCTGGAACAGGAGCCGAAGCATGAAAATTTTGATAAATACGATGTGCATAATCGTCTAAAATTTCAACGACTCTTTCACGACTTTCAGATTTTACAATCATACCGATATGATATTCTTCGTTCATTCTCCAATAAATCTCTGGTGCATCAAATCCTGCTAAATTGGGATATTGTTGTCTAGTTAAAGAAATAATAATTCCCGAATAGTTATTTTCAACAGGTGGCAACGTATACTCTTCTTTTTTAGCTACAGCCGTTTCAATATTTGCCCATTCTCGCCATAGATTAATCCCCGATGAGGCTTCAACCATTTCAGCAAGGTTAGCCCCTCCTACTCTTGACGCTGTTTCTAAAAAGATAATCTCACCCGTTTCATGGTCTTTGATAAATTCGGAATGAGTGGCAGAATAATTCATCCCAAAGGCTTTCATTACTTGCGCATTGGCTTCTTGCAGAGCAAGGTCAAGGTCAGAACCAATAGGCACGGTGACTGAACGAAAAATGCCTCCGCCATGTGCCACTTCCATCGGCGTTGATAGGTATTGGCTTGAACGTGTAAATACAAATTCACCTTTTAAAGAAATTGAATCCACATGGAATACATCACCAGGCTTGAATTGTTCAACCAAATATTCATGGCGACGGTCGCCCAAATAATGAACCACTTCCCACAACTGTTCAGAATTATATACTTTTCTGATACCTGTAGCAGAGGCTTCTGAACGAGGTTTTATCACACAAGGATAGGTAACTTTCTGTGTAAATTCAAAAATATCATTATCATTAAACAAGCTTGAAAACATAGGTACTTTTATCCCAGCTTCCTTAGCTTTCATCCGCATAGCTAATTTATCCCTAAAATGTCGGCTAGTAGTTTGTCCCATACCCGGAATTCGGAAATGTTCTCGTAAATGGGCAGCCTTCTCTACATCAAAATCATCTAAAGCCACAATCCTATCTACCTTTCTTGAACGCATCATATAGGCTAAACCTAAAATTACCTCGTTCATATCAATAGAACCGTCCGCTTTTTCTTCAACGTAAAATATTTCATCAATAAATTCTCGAACCCAAGGTTTATGTTCTAGCTTTTTATTCGTCAATAAATACACCTTGTTTCCAGCTTGTTTACAAGCTCGCAAAAACTCATTCCCTTTAAAATAAGTAGAAATACAAAGAAAAGAAAGCGTTGATGACATAGTTTATCAGGATTAAATAGATTTTGCAATTAATTAAAATTAATAAAATCAACGGATTAAGCCAAGAAAGTACTAACTATATTTTACTTAAAAAATCGACTAATAGCCTTACACCAAAGGCCGTTCCAGTTCTTTGCGGGGCAAATTCCGTGTCACCAAAGGCTGTTCCAGCAATATCTAAATGAGCCCACTTTGGATGATTATCAGTAAATACTTCTAAGAATTTTGCCGCAGAGATAGCTCCCGCCATTGGTTTACCCGAATAATTGCGAACGTCTGCAATATCCGAAGTAATATCTTCTTTGTAGACATCCCACAAAGGCAAACGCCATAGGCGTTCTCCCGTCTCAGTAGCAGATTGATTCAACGCATCAGCTAATTCATCATTGCTCGTAAACATACCCGCAGCATGATAGCCTAGCGTAGCTACGCAACTACCTGTCAGTGTAGCTAAATCTATGATAGTATCAACCTTAAAGTTCTTGGTTAGGTAACTTAATCCGTCTGCCAGAATCAATCTTCCTTCCGCATCAGTATCAATTACTTCAATCGTTTTTCCTGAATAAGAATTTATTATATCACTTGGTTTGAACGATTTGCCATCTACCGCATTTTCGCAAGCAGGGATTATGCCTATTAAATGTACGGGTAATTCAAGCTTGGCGGCTAATTCTATCGCACCAAAAACAGCAGCGGCGCCTCCCATATCCGACTTCATCAAGTGCATATTAGTCGACGATTTTATGGATATTCCACCAGTATCAAAAGTAACTCCTTTACCTACTAAACCTACGGTTTGGGTAGCTTTCGGCGAACGATACTCCATGATAATCAACATCGGGGGGTGTTCGCTACCTTGCCCTACAGCCAAAAGCGCATTGAGTTTCTGGGTATTCAACTGCTGTTTTTCAAGTACCTTTACTGAATAATTATATTTTTCGCCAGATGCTAACGCCCATTTCGCTAAAGTATGTGGTATTTTTTTATTAGCAGGGGCATTCATCAAATCAAACATCTGCATTTGCGTTTCGGCGATTGCTTTCCCTTTTTGAATGAAGGCTTCTAAGTTTTTCGATTCGCTGATGATATTCAATGTTCCCTCATTTCCCAATAGTGGAATATTGGCTTTATCATCCGTTTTATATAAGCCAACATCATAAGTACCCAATATGCAGCCATTCACAAGGTATTCAACCCATGCTTCCGGCAATGTTCTGGCATCAATACACACGCTGTTGGGTAACTTTGCTTTTTGTTCGTGAATCAGTTTCCTGAATGCACGGATAATATCAGCAGCATTGGGATTTTTCCCTAAACCCAACAATATTACTTTCTGGTGCTGAGCAGAATACACTACATGAATTTCTTTGAAATCTGCCTTAAAGTCTTGTTTAAGCAATAGGGCATCTATCCCATAATTTTGGGCTATTTTTTCTAGCTCATCCGTAGACTCATTAGTCTGTAAAATCGGTACAATGATAGCTTTATCCTCCAGATTGAACTGACTAATAATATTAATCCTCATGTTATTTTTCATGTAAGTAGTTTAATTTAGAGCTATGAGCTGTGAGAAATAAGCTTTTTGTTATTAACGCTAGGAATGTAAACAGCTCACATCTCATAGCTGATTGCTCAAAGCAATCTATAATATTAACAAAAAAAATGCCACCCTCAACAGGTGGCACTTCGTGATTACTTTCTATTATCCAATTTTAATATTCATCTTCGTTAAAGAAGAAATCATCTTTAGTAGGATAATCTGGCCAGATTTCTTCGATGCTTTCGTAAGGTTGACCGTCGTCTTCCAATTCTTGCAAATTTTCAACTACTTCAAGTGGCGATCCAGTACGGATGGCGAAATCGATTAGTTCATCTTTCGTGGCAGGCCATGGAGCATCTTCTAGATAGGATGCTAATTCAAGTGTCCAGTACATATTATATGAATTTGATTACAATTAAATACTAATTTAAAAAATAAAATACTGATTATAAGAGACTTATAGAGCCATTATTTAACCTGTTTTTCTCAGGATTGCAAAAGTATACGTTTTTTATTTATGAAAAGCTTTTTTCTTTAAAATCTTGTGTTGAATTAACTAAATTTATTTGAAAAAAGTACATTTAAAGCTATAATTATTTACAATTTTGTAGCTATATTCTTTTATTATCCTGAAATTCAATAAAATACTATAATCTTCCCAAGAGATTAAATAAACATTAAATTTGTCCCAATGAAGTATTCAACCCTTACTTTACAACAAAAACCCCTCGTAGAAGTCTGTGCTTATTCTTTTGAATCGTGTGTGGCGGCAGAAAAAGCCCAAGCAAATAGAATAGAACTTTGTAGTTCAATGTTTGAAGGTGGCACTACACCTTCGGCTGGTTTAGTAAAAATGGTCACTCAAAAAATCAAGCTTGGAATCAATGCCATGATTCGTCCTCGAGGTGGAGACTTTTGTTATACCGATGAAGAGATTGCTATCATGAAAGAAGATATTCTTTCCATGAAAGCATTAGGTTGTGCAGGTATCGTATTGGGCATTTTACACCCCGATGGCCGTGTAAACATTCAACAAACTGCTGAATTGGTAAAACTAGCCTCGCCAATGGAAGTAACTTTCCATAGAGCAATTGACATGACACCTGATTATTCAGAAGCATTAGAAGCTATTATTGAAGCGGGTTGTGACAGGATATTAACTTCTGGTCAAAAGAACCTAGCCATAGATGGCATAGAACAGATTGAGGCTATCGTAGAACAGGCAAAAGGTAGAATACAAATTATGGTGGGTAGTGGCGTAAATCTAGGGAACGCTATACAAATTGCCCAAACAGGAGTTGATGCCATTCACCTAACAGGAAAATCTACGAGAGATTCCATGATGACCTACCGAAAAGAAGGCATTGCGATGGGCGGTTTACCAGCAGTACCAGAATATGAAATTGCCTATTCGGATAGTGAAAAAATAAAAGCGGTGGTAGATTTGCTCAATCAAGAATTTCGAGTAAAAAATGAAACAAAACCTTAAAATTTGAAGTATTTTTGATATACCTAATTACAACATTATTCGTTAGTAGGCTTGAAACTAAATTGCATTTAATTCTTTAAGGCAATTTAGTTTCAAGAACGACTTAAACAGATTTTCCTTAACTTTGAAGAACGGAAAATACTGATACAGACAAAATTGTCTTAGAAATATTTTTTTCTTCAATCTGCTACATATTAAATGATGAATTTTAATCTTCGATATTTTTTTTCAATACTGGCTACTTTATTAATAATTAGTCAGTTTTCGTATGCCCAAAAACGTGAATCTTCTAAGAAAAAAGAAGAGCAATCGAAAGCTCAATTACTTGAAGCAGAATCGTTTTTTACCGAAGGAATGAAATTCTATATGATGGAAGACTACGACAAAGCTGTTGAATTTTATGAAAAGGCTCTTGCTATCGTACCTGATAACAGCGGAATTTTGTATGCTTTGTCTAATAATTATCAAAAATTAAAAGACGAAAACAAGGCTATTTTATACGCTGAAAAAGCATTTCAACTGAATAACGAAAACGAAGCCTATGGAGAGTTATTGGCAGACTTGTATGTAAGAAAACAAAAATATGATGCAGCAGCAAGAGTTTACCAAAACCTGATTGCCCTGAATCCTTCAAAATCTGAATTCTATGTAGCACAAGCAGCCGTTTATATTTTTGATAATCACTTTGATGAGGCATTGAAAGCGTATAGCCGAGCTGAAAAAATCATCGGTATTAATGAAGAAATTACGCGTCAGAAACAGATGGTTTTGGTGAAAATAGGTAAGGTAGATGAAGCCATTAAAGAAGGCGAAAAATTGATTTTATCCGACCCAGAAGAGATTGATTACAACATAGACCAAGCAGAATTGCTGATGTCGAACAAGCGTAATGACCAAGCTATTCCTTATCTGGAGAAAATTCTGAAAATGAATCCTGAAAATGCACAGGCTCATATTATGTTGGCACAGTTGTATCAGGAAAAAGGAGAAATTGATAAATGTAATCGTGAGTTAGAATTAGCTTTTGCCGATGCCAGTCTTGATGCTACCACCAAGGCTCGTATCCTGATTGGCTATATGAACATGGCCAAAGATGAAAAATCAAAACAAACAGCATTTAATTTGGTGAAGGTATTGATTAAGGCTAATCCACAAGACCCAAAATCTCATGCTATTTATGGTGATTTGCTTTTTCAAAAAGGTGACGAGAAATCAGCCAGAGATGAATATGTAAAAGCAGCTAGGCTGGATAAATCTATCAATGAAGTTTGGGGAAATATCATCAACATTGATTTTAAGTTAAGACAAATAGACAGTGCCATTGTTCATAGTGAAGAAGCCATAGAGGTATTTCCAAATCAATCTGCATTTTGGTACTTGAATGGTTCGGCATATTATCAAAAAAGAAATCATAATAAAGCGGCAGAGTCGTTAGAAGAAGCTAGACGATTAACACCCACAAATTCTGAGTTATATCAGCACATCAATGCGCTGTTGGGCGATACTTATAATAGTTTAAGCAAATATCAGAAGTCGGATGAAGCCTATGAAGCTGCCCTGAAAGCTGACCCCAACAATGACCATGTACTGAATAACTATAGTTATTTCCTATCTTTAAGAAAAGATAAACTGGAATTAGCCGCCGAAATGGGTGCAAGACTGGTGGAAAAACATCCAGACAATGGTACGTATTTGGATACGTACGCCTGGGTACTTTATGTGATGAAGGACTATAACAAGGCTAGAATCTATTTAGAAAGAGCCGTTGTTCAGAATAAAAGTAATAGTGGTACAATTGTGGAACATTATGGTGATGTGCTTTTTCAATTAGGTGAAAAAGAAAAAGCTGTAGAACAGTGGAAAAAAGCTAAAACCATAGGCACAACCAGTACATTAATTGACAAAAAAATCGCAGAAATGAAATTAATAGAATAAAATTTATAATCCTTAAGCTATTAATTTCCTAATCTTAAAATATGAAACATTACTCATTAATACTCTTAGCGTTTACATTTTTTATTGCTTCTTGTAAACGTCAACATATCAATAAAACCTCCGATGCTTCGTCTATTGATTCATTAAAAGTAGCTGATACGAAGCCAGTAATTGATTCTCTGACTACCATACCATCCTCTAAACCAGAAGTAGCTATAACAGAGGACGAAAAAGTTAAAATAGACGAGATTGATTTTAAATACTTAAAAGCAAAAGCAAAAGTTTCATACAAATCGCCCAATGATAACCAAAGCTTTACTGTTGATATCAGAATGCGTAAAGACAGTTTAATTTGGATGAACGTATCAGCATTTGGTATTACTGTGGCTACAGCACTTTTCAACGATAGTCTCGTAAAGCTTTATGATAAATATCATGGCGAATATAAAGAATATACTTATAATGATTTTGCGGAAAAATTCAATTTCAATGTAAGCTATGATATTTTGCAAGCGTTGGTAGTGGGGAATCGTCCCTTCAAAAAAAATAAATCGAGAGTAGTTCGTAGCAATGAATACTTCTTATTAAAACAAGAAGAAAACAAAGTATTGATAGATAATTATATTGGCGAAAATAAAAAGCTAAAAAAAATCTTGCTTACACAAGAAGATACAAGTAATAAACTAACTTTAGACTTTGATGACTTTACAACATTGAATCAGTTTTTGTTTCCTCAATCAAGTTTAATCACTTTAGATTATCAGTCGAAGGAAGATCAAAAAATGTATCAAACCGTTGTTAATATCAAGCACACAAAGGTTGAATTATTAGACACTCCGCTGGAATTTCCATTTAGAGTACCCGAAAAGCTTTTAAATAAAAATTAAAACTTTATCAAAAAGTTGAATTTACATATCAGTAATCATCAAGCAGCCCTAAAATTCGTTTCAGGACTGCTTCTTGTTTCGTTATATTTCATTCCAAATCTATCACTTGCACAAAATTCAACCCTTGCTAAAAGGAAAAAGTTGGAGGCTGCAAAGCAAGAGAACATGCAGAAGATTCAGGAAATCAATAAAATTATTGAAAAAACTGAACAGAAAAAAGAGGCAAGTGTTGGTAAACTTAATGCCTTAGGAGAAAGAATTGATAAACAAGCCAAACAGATTGACATCATTTCAGAGAATCAGCAATTACTTCAAAATGAAGCCGAAGAACTAAAAAAGGCTACAGGGAAACTCTCGGGAAATCTTGAAGAATTAAAGGCAGAATATGCAAAAATGGTTTTTACAGCGGCCAAAACCAGCAATAAAGTCAACAAGCTAAGTTTTTTGTTTTCTTCTGCAAATTTCAATCAACTGATTCGTCGTTATAAATATCTTCAACAATATTCTTCAGCACGCGAAAAACAAGCAGTTTTAATACAACAAGTACGTTCGGAATTATTGACAGAACAAGTGAAAATCTTGCAAAAGAAACAAGAACAAGATGCTGTTTTGCGTGAAAAAATTACAGAAACTCAAAATTTACAAGTATTAAAAGGTAAGCAGACAGAAGTAGTTACGGAGTTAAGCCAGAAAGAAAAAAGCCTAAGGGCACAATTAGAAGCTAATAAAAAAGTAGTAGAACGCTTAGAGACGATGATTGCCAAGATTGTAGAGCGTGAAATAAAACGCTCGCAAGAACGTGAGCAATTAGCCAATAGACGTAATCAAAACAAGAAGCCCGTTATTACTTCAAATAGAAAAGCCATTGCGCTGAATGTGGAGGAAACAAGATTGGCCAGTTCTTTTTCGGCATTACGGGGCAGAATGCCTTGGCCAGTTAATTCTGGCTTTATTTCTAGCCGTTTTGGAGTACACAATCACCCCGTTTTGAAAGGAGTCAGGACAAACAATAATGGTATTGATATACAAACAAGCGCAGGCAATGATGTAAACGTGGTTTATGAAGGCGTTGTACAGTCGGTAGTTTCTATTCCGGGAACTTATATGGTTGTAGCGATTCAACATGGCGATTATTTTACCATTTATAGTAAATTATCTAACGTAACAGTAAGAAATGGGCAAAAGGTAGGTGCTGGGCAAAAAGTAGGTGAGGTTGCCTCTGATACTGATGGTACTTCGGAGCTAAATTTTCAAGTTTGGAAAACTTTTGATAAGCAAAATCCAGAAAACTGGCTTCGTCAGAAATAGGTATTGTATATAGATTCGATAGAAAAAACATAGAATCAGGACAAAATGTTTCCTTAAAAACTGCTTAAAATCCTTATTTTTTTATACTTTTGAAATTAGGCTTGAAAAGATTACACAAAAACCTTTAAAGTTCCAAGAGATTTCCTAATTTTGCAATCCGATTTTGAAGCTAGTAAAAAATGATTAGTTATTTGCTTTGTAAACTCATTATCAATTCATTATACAAGGATAAATAACCGACAACAAATAAAGATAAAAACCAACAATGACAAAGAAAGACGAAAAAACGCCACTTGATTTTTTGGAAACTGCTGATGGCTTAAAAAGCGAATTAGAGCATGACATTCATAAAGTTCAAGCGACTGTTGAAAAAAACAAAGGCGTAGTTTATGGTGTAGCAGGTATATTGGTAGTGGCGATATTAGGTTATTTTGGCTACAAATATTACTTAACGACACAAGACGAAGCAGGACAAGCAAAATTATTTAATGCTGTTTATAAATTTGAAGCAGACTCAAATAAGGTAGCTGCTAAAGAATTAGGTAAAATTGCTGAGGATTTTGGTGGAAATACTGGAAACTTAGCAAGTTTCTATGCAGGTGTTGCGAATTTAAAAGAAGGTAAATTTGATGCGGCTATTGATCAGTTAAAATCATTCAGTAGCTCAGATTTATTGGTGCAGGCTCGTGCCTATTCTTTAATTGGAGATGCTTATACAGAAAAGAAAGCATATAGCGATGCTATAACATATTATAAAAAAGCTGCTGAATATAAGGCTAACAAATTCTTCACGCCTACATATTTAATGAAATTGGCTGCTGCTTACGAAGCAAACAACGAACAAAAAGAGGCGTTGGCTGTTTATACTGAAATTGTAGACAAATATGCAGAGTCGTCTGAATCCATCAACGCTAAGAAGTATAAAGCGGTGTTAGAAGGCTCTGTCTCAGAATAAAGGAATCAATAAAATATTGATACAAGAGGGATAAGAGCATAAGTTCTTATCCCTTTTTTTATAGCTTATTAGTTTTAAACTTTCGTACATCCGCTTTAATCAGTAAATATTTATCCTTACTTTTTAGAGCCAATAGCAAATATTAAAATGTCTTCAGCACATAAAAATCTAAGTATTTTTTCCACAGAAAACTTACCAGACGTAAGTGATAAAAAGTTTGCCCTTGTGGTGGCAGAGTGGAATGAAGAAATTACTAATGCCTTGGCAGCGGGCGCTCATAAAACGCTTTTAGCCTACGGAGCAAAAGAAGAAAACGTAATAAGAGTAAACGTTCCGGGAAGCTATGAATTAACGTTTGCAGCCCAGAAGATGGCACAAAAAGCAGAAATTGATGCGGTAATTTGTATAGGATGCGTGATTCAGGGCGAAACCAAACATAATGACTATATCAATAACGCCGTAGCCCAAGGACTTACTACCGTAAGCTTAAAATATGATAAACCTGTTATCTTTGGTGTACTTACGCCCAATACAGAACAGCAGGCATTAGACCGTGCAGGAGGAATCCACGGGAATAAAGGTGATGAAGCTGCCATTACGGCTGTGAAAATGTTGGCGTTTTAGGGAATATAAGGATAAGGAGTATTTTAAATTGTCAGAGAATTTTAGCACATTTTAACAATAAAATTATGCTACAAGCCATCGAATTTCCGACCGTTCTTACGGATAATCAACACATTGATATTCCGAGTAATCTTTGTTCTCAGCTCAAAGCAAATCAATCCGTTAGGGTGATTGTTTTGGTAACCAACGATGTTGAAGAAACTCCTAAGAAAAAACGACAATTAGGTATTTTAGCAGGAAAAATTTCAATTCCTGATGATTTTGATGAGCCTTTAGAGGACTTAAATGAATATATGTATTGATATGAAAAAATATCTTATTAATACTCATATTCTTATTTGGGCCTTATAGAATAACCCTAAGCTCTCTAATAAACTGAAACAAATATTAGAGGATGACAATAATGCTATGTTGGTCAGTCAAGAATAGCTACCACTTTTCAAGAACAGATTTCATTGATTTCTGCTGATGAAAAGTTCAAAAACTATCAATCTCAAATACAAATCATTGATAATCAATAATTAAAGAAGAAAAAATGCAAGTCTGGAAATTTGGGGGAACTTCCGTTGGGAAGCCCGAGCGAATGCACTCAATTAAAAATTTGATTACTGAAGACGGTAATCGTAAAATTGTCGTTTTGTCTGCCCTTTCGGGTACTACAAACGCTTTAATTTCTATCGGAGAGTCCTTGAAGGCAAACAATGATGCAGAAGCTACTGAAAAAATCAACGAGTTGTTTGCACATTACGAAACTTTTATCAAGGAGCTTTATAGTACAGAAGCTGGTTATGCTGAAGGGAAAGCAATTATTGAAAAAGAATTTTCGTTTATTCGTTCTTTAGAAAGTATCAAACCATTTTCGATAAAACAAGAAAAGGAAATTGTAGCAGAAGGTGAATTGCTTTCTACCCAAATGTTCGAAGCATATTTGCGTGAACAAGGTATTAGCGCAGCTTTATTACCAGCGTTAGACTTTATGCTCATTGATGCAGACAACGAACCTGTATTGAAATTTACGGAAGAAAAATTAGGTGCTATTCTCTCACAATTGACAGACAAGCAAATCTTTATTACACAAGGGTTTATCTGTAGAAACCCACGTGGAGAAGTAGATAACTTAAAAAGAGGTGGTTCAGACTATACAGCATCATTAATCGGTGGTGCCATTGTAGCGGAGGAAGTACAAATCTGGACGGATATTGATGGAATGCATAACAACGACCCACGTATCGTAAAGAAGACCTTCCCTATCCGTGAATTGACCTTTGAAGAAGCAGCCGAATTAGCCTATTTTGGAGCAAAAATTTTGCACCCAAGTACGATTACTCCTGCTAAAATGAAAGGTGTTCCTGTTCGTTTAAAAAACACGATGGAACCAGCAGCCTTTGGTACTTTGATTGCTGACAAGACATCCGACCGTGAAATTAAAGCCATTGCTGCTAAAGATAATTTAACAGCCATTTACATTCACTCAACCCGAATGTTAAATGCTTATGGTTTCTTGCGTAGAGTATTTGAGGTATTCGAAAAATACAAAACGCCTGTTGATATGATTACGACTTCGGAGGTATCTGTCTCGGTAACCATTGATAACGACGAGCATTTAGAGGAAATCATGGCTGAATTACGTCAATTTGCAGACTTAGAAGAATGTGACAAAGACCAGACTATCGTTTGTATCGTTGGAAACTTCTCGGCAGATAAAGAAGGTATTGCCTTGAAAGTATTAGAAGCAATGAAAAACATTCCAATCAGAATGATTTGCTATGGTGCTTCCGAGCATAACATTACTTTGTTAATTCACGGCAAAAATAAAGCTGCGGCTTTAAATGCTTTGAATGAACGTTGTTTTTTATATGAAGATGCGATGAAAGATATTTTCTCCGCTCCTTAATTATAACGACATTGCTTAATAGCCGTGTTGTGAAACCTGTTTCCAGCACGGCTATTTTTTTTATCTTTGTGGAAACATACAAGGTACTAATTCAAAGAATAGCACATTGATATTTAGAAAAAACTTATGTTACAAATACAACAAATTAAAGAAAACAAAGCCACTACGATTGAGGGCTTACAACGTAAATACTTCAAGGATGCTGAAGAAATCGTTGAGAAAGTATTAGCATTAGACGAGAAGCGTCGTGAAACACAAGTTGAATTAGATACTACCCTAGCAAAATCAAATGCCCTTGCCAAAGAAATTGGGGGATTGATGAAAGCGGGTAAGAAAGAGGAAGCTGAAACAGCCAAAGCTGAGACTAGTGCTTTGAAAGTTCGTTCTAAAGAATTGGAAGAAGTATTGAAAAATACCGAAACTGACTTATATGAAGTATTAGTTACTTTGCCCAACTTGCCTCATAGCAGTGTTCCAGCTGGAAAAACACCTGAGGAAAACGAAGTTGTATTGGAAAATGGAGCAATCCCTACTTTACCAGAGAATGCACAACCTCACTGGGACTTAATTAAAAAATATGACATCATTGATTTTGAATTAGGTAATAAAATCACAGGTGCTGGCTTTCCTGTTTATAAAGGAAAAGGTGCTAGAATTCAGCGTGCTTTGATTAATTTCTTCCTAGACGAAGCCATTAATGCAGGTTATACCGAAATTCAACCTCCGATTTTGATTAATAAAGAATCTGGATTTGGTACTGGTCAGTTGCCTGATAAAGACGGGCAAATGTATCATGCAACGGAGGATGATTTGTTCCTTATTCCTACGGCTGAAGTACCTATTACCAATATGTACCGTGATGTAATTTTACAAGAAACAGATTTACCTATCAAGAATGCAGGTTACACACCATGTTTCCGTCGCGAAGCAGGGTCTTGGGGTGCTCATGTTCGTGGGTTGAACCGTTTACATCAATTCGACAAAATTGAGATTGTACGCATCGAGAAACCTGAAAACTCATACAATGCTTTAGAAGAAATGTCATTACACGTACAAAGCATTCTTCAAAAGTTAGAGCTTCCATACAGGGTATTACGCTTATGTGGAGGCGATATGAGCTTTACATCTGCCCTTACTTATGACATGGAAGTTTGGTCTGCTGCACAAGGTCGTTGGTTAGAAGTAAGTTCAGTATCAAACTTTGAAACCTACCAAGCTAACCGTTTAAAATTAAGAATGAAAACTGAAGGCAAATCTAAATCTCAGTTATTACATACACTTAATGGCTCTGCATTGGCTTTACCTCGTATTTTAGCAGCCATTTTGGAGAATAATCAAACTGAAACAGGCATTAAAATACCAAAAGTATTGGTGCCTTATTGCGGCTTTGAAGAGATTGCTTAATCTCAAACACTTTCCAAATTACCTTTTATAGTCATGATTTTAATAATCATGACTATAAAAAATTACGCTATTAAAGTTAAATAAGCCACTAATTAATCTACTTGAACCTTAAACGTATGAAGACCCTCCGTTGCATTGTTCTTGAAGATGAAGAACCTGCTCAAAACCTTATCAAAAATTATTTATCTCGAATTCAGTCGATAGAACTCCTTCAAGTTTTTGATAATGCCATTGAAGCCTCTAATTTTCTAGCTCACCAAGTCGTTGATTTGATTATTACTGATATATCAATGCCTCATTTATCTGGACTAGATTTTATCAGGATGCTCTCACCAAGTCCACACATAATTATCATGACAGCCCATGCCGATTATGCATTAGAAAGCTATGATTTGGATGTAATTGATTATCTGAAAAAGCCCATTTCTTTTGATCGATTTCAAAAATCGATTGAAAAGGTACAACGTCTATATAGCTTTACAGATAGTGAAGACAAACATGCATCTTCAGAAACCATGGTGTATGTAAAAGAAGGCAGTAAGATGATAAAAGTAAATTTTAATGATATTATTTATGTAGAAGGACTGAGAGATTATATCAAAATTATCACTGATGCAGACCGCCCAATTGTTACCCATATTACCATGAAAAAGATGGTGGAGATTCTACCTGCTCAAAGTTTTATGAGAGTACATAAATCTTATATAATCGCAACTGATAAAATCACATCAATTGATAGTAGCAATAGTTTGATAGAACTCAAAAACAATATCATGATTCCAATGGGACAAAACTATAAAGAAACACTAATGAGTAAGATTAAACCTATTAATTAATATGGAAAAAATCACCGAATTATTTTTAAAAATTTATCCTATTGAGGGTGTATCTGTTAAGAGAAGAATTTTATTGCATTGTATTTTTTGGGGAATGATGTCTATGGGGTTGTGGAAAGTATGGACGTTACCTACTTCAGACTTAAGGTTCAGTTTTATAATTGTCTTGTACATAGTAGTTATTAGTATGATTTATTTCTACTTAATAATGTATAAAATAATTCCACTTTGGGAGAATAATTATCGACATAAATATTTAGCTACACTCATAGGTATAATTGTACTAATTGTTAGTATAGGTATTATGTTTCGTATTAGGACTCAATTTATTTTTGATAATCATTTAGATAACTATTTAATAAAAGATACAAAAACAACCCTTATACAATTGGAAAAAAAATACAAAGATTATATGTATATTTTTAAATACCCTTCGTTTCTTTTTATAAACATAATAGGGATTTTGCTTAACACCTTACCAGCCTTCTTTATTAAACTTACTCATTCTCTAATCAAAAACATTTCCGAAAAAAAACAAATTGAGATTGACTATTTAAGGTCTCAAATCAACCCTCACTTTTTAACCAATACCCTTAATAATATTTACAGCCTTTCTGTTAAGGATGATAAACGTAATAGCGATGCCATTTTATCTTTGTCTAGTTTGTTAGATTATGTTCTGTACGAAGCGAATCAACCAACCATCAGTCTAGAAAAGGAAGTAAGTTTCCTCTCTAACTTTATTGAGTTAGAAAAGATGAGAAATACGAAAAGACTTCAAGTAAGCTTTGAAGTTGAAGGAAATATACATGGGAATATTCCTCCAATGTTACTTATTACTTTTGTCGAAAATGCCTTCAAGCATAGTATTGGAGACTTATTTTCAAACTGTTTTATCAACATATTACTTAAGGTTGATAATGGTAAGCTATACTTTGAGGTACAAAATAGCAAATCAAATCTCATTGCCAATAGCCATAAAAAGACTTTTGGAGGTATTGGTCTAACCAATGTAAAAAAACGGTTGGCAACTCTGTTTCCTGATACTCATTCTCTACAAATTGAGAACAAGGAAGATTTATACATCGTTAAATTAAAATTAAAATATTGATGAAAAAGATTGCAGAGTTATTTTTAAAAATATATCCTATTGAAAGGATATCGGCTAAAAGGCGAATGCTATTGCATTGCATTTTTTGGGCGATAAACTTTGTATTTGTGTGGATAACCTGTCACAATAATCATACTGGTTTAGCTTTCAATTTTATTACAATTTCTTATTTCATAATTCTTGATATAATCTATTTCTACATAATAACTTATGTTATTATTCCACTGTGGTCAAATTATCATAAGTATAAGTATATTATTACTATTTTATGCATTGCTGCATTAATATTATGTCTATTTGTTCTTTTTTACATTAGAGTTCAATTTATTTTTGATAATAATCTGACACAAGGTTCTAAAGTAGATTTTAGCTATTTGAAAAGATTTTACAACGATTATACTTATCTTTTTAAATCTGGACAGATTACTTCTGCAATACTTGGAATATTTCTTACCGCTTTACCTGCTTTCTTTATTAAACTTACTCGTTCATTAGCCAAGAGCTTTTCCGAAAAAAAGCAAACAGAAATTGACTACTTAAGGTCTCAAATAAATCCGCATTTTTTAACGAATACCCTTAATAATATTTACAGTCTTTCTGTTACGGATGATAAACGAAATAGTGATGCCATTTTATCTTTATCCAGTTTGTTAGATTATGTCCTGTACGAAGCTAATCAACCTACTATCAGCCTTGAAAAGGAAGTAAGTTTTCTCTCTAATTTTATTGAGCTAGAAAAAATGAGGAATACTAAAAGACTTCAAGTAAGCTTTGAAATCCAAGGAGATATTCATGGAAGCATTCCTCCAATGATTCTTATTACTTTTGTCGAAAATGCCTTCAAGCATAGTATTGGAGACTTATTTTCAAACTGCTTTATCAAAATACTTCTTAAGGTTGACAATGAGAAGCTATACTTTGAAGTAGAAAATAGCAAATCTAATCTACCTATCAATAATCAAAGAAAAACATTCGGAGGAATTGGTTTAACAAATGTAAAAAAACGATTAGCTACCCTTTCTCCTGAGACTCATTCCCTTCAAATAAAAAATGAAGAGAACGTATATGTTGTTAAATTACAATTAGAGCTAATGTAAAAGATTAAACCTATTAATTAATATGGAAAAAATTACTGAGTTGTTTTTAAAAATTTATCCTATTGAGGGGGTATCTGTTAAGAGAAGAGTTTTACTGCATTGTATTTTTTGGGTGATTATGTTTATCGGTTTGTGGGAAATCGTAAATGTTTCACAAACAGGAATCTTCTTTAATTTTCTTTTAACTTCATACTTCATAATTACTTCCGTAATTCTCTTCTACTTAAGTGTATATATATGTACTCAATTATGGGAAAATAATTATAAATATAAATACTTGGCTACAATTCTATGTGCAATAATCTTTGTAATTAGTTTGGTAATTGTTTTTAATCTTAGAGTTCAATTAATCTTTAATTATGACTTACTTAAAGGCGTTAAAGTAAACTCCAGTTATTTAGTTAAATTCTATAATAACTTTTGGTTTATATTTGAGTCTGGCTACATCATTTCAAGTATTTTTAGTACTTTTTTTTATACTTTACCCGCTTTCTTTATCAAACTCACTCACTCTTTAGTCAAAAATATCTCTGAAAAAAAACAACTTGAGATTGATTATTTAAGGTCTCAAATTAATCCTCACTTTTTAACCAATACCCTCAATAATATTTACAGTCTTTCTGTTAAGGATGATAAACGTAATAGCGATGCCATTTTATCTTTATCTAGTTTGTTAGACTATGTTCTTTACGAAGCTAATCAACCAACCATCAGCCTAGAAAAAGAAGTACTTTTCCTCTCAAATTTTATTGAGCTAGAAAAAATGAGGAATACTAATAGGCTACAAGTAAGCTTTGAAGTAGAAGGAGATATTCATGGAAGCATTCCTCCAATGATTCTTATTACTTTTGTCGAAAATGCCTTTAAGCACTGTATTGGAGATTTGTATTCAAACTGCTTTATCAACATATTCCTTAAAATTGATGAGGATATCCTATACTTTGAGGTACAAAATAGCAAATCAAATCTCATTGCCAATAGCCACAAAAAGACTTTTGGAGGTATTGGTCTAACTAATGTAAAAAAACGATTGGCAACTCTTTTTCCAAACACTCATTCTCTTCAAATAAAAAATGAAGAGAACGTATATACAGTCGATTTACAATTAGGATTAGTATGAATATAAAATATGGACATTAATGGTAGTTAAGCAATTATGATAGCTTTATATAAAACCGCGATTGAGCAAGATTAAATTTATCAATTAATATGAAAAATATTTCTAGTCTATTTTTAAAAATTTATCCTATTGAGGATATATCAACCCGTCGAAGAATTTTATTACATAGTATCTTTTGGTTAATAATGTTTATAAGTATATGGAAAGCTCTTGTGATTCCAATAACTGGCTTTTATTTCAATTTCACCTCTATTTCTTATTATATAATTGTTGATGCAATATTTTTTTACATTACTGTGTATTTGGTTTTTCCATTATGGAGCAATAAATATAAATACTTGATTACAATTATATGTATCGTAATATTTGTAATTAGTTTCATAATTATTTTTAATATAAGGGCGCGATTAATACTTAACTATGATTTACTCAAAGGGCTTAATATAGACCTCAGTTTTTTAAATAATTGTTATAATAACTTTTGGTTTATATTGGAATCTGGGCTCTTTATTTCGCACATACTCAAAACACTTCCTTATGCTCTCCCTGCCTTCTCTATTAAACTTATTCGTTTATTAGTCAAAAACTACTCTGAAAAAAAACAACTTGAAATTGACTACTTAAGGTCTCAAATCAATCCGCATTTTTTAACGAATACCCTTAATAATATTTACAGTCTTTCTGTTACGGATGATAAACGAAATAGTGATGCCATTTTATCTTTGTCTAGTTTGTTAGATTATGTCCTGTACGAAGCTAATCAACCAACCATCAGCTTGGAAAAGGAAGTAAGTTTCCTCACTAATTTTATTGAGCTAGAAAAAATGAGGAATACTAAAAGACTTCAAGTAAGCTTTGAAATCCAAGGAGATATTCATGGAAGCATTCCTCCAATGATTCTTATTACTTTTGTCGAAAATGCCTTCAAGCATAGTATTGGAGACTTATTTTCAAACTGTTTTATCAACATATTACTTAAGGTTGAAAATGAGAAGCTATACTTTGAGGTACAAAATAGCAAGTCAAATATCATTGACAATAACAATAAAAAGACTTTTGGAGGTATAGGTCTAACCAATGTAAAAAAACGGTTGTCAACTCTTTTTCCAAACACTCATTCCCTTCAAATAAAAAATGAAGAGAACGTATATACAGTAGATTTACAATTAGGATTAATGTAGAATACCACGCATATTTTGTCGAAAAGTTAATATGATTTGTCGATTACAAAATTTTCATGATTTCTTTTATGGCAAATTTGTACAAGAAATTATTTACACCCTTTTATTACTAACAGACAATACACCAATCTTCAAGATACCTACTAACACCTTAAATCATTTACATAACGAAGCTTACGAAAGATAAAGTTATGTCTCAAAACTTAGGGGTCAATTTAGTTTTTCAATTAATCATTGGCCTATACACCTATTATTAGATTTGTGATTTTGTGGCATTATTAGTCATAAAATCACAAATCTTTTTTTAAGAATACTTCTCTTCAATATTACGGAGGCTTTCCTTGAAAATTATTTTTAGATATTGATTTAGAATAAAATCCACTCATATTCTGGGTGGATTTTTCATTTCACCTAAGGTGATTTATTTA
>NZ_JAVDUE010000016.1:0-146351 GCF_031456255.1 Arcicella sp. BE140
TCAAAGAAATATCCCTTATTTTTTTCAATAATCTCTTTAAAATTTTTCACATTAAAACTTCGTGAAAAAAGTGTTGCATTTCCTGTCATTTTAATAAGTTTTTAAAATCTCTACATAACCCCTTCTTTACTTAACATTAATTCTATAGATTATATCCTTGTTGTTTTAAGAAATCTATGAATTTCCATTCAAATTCATCTATTGTCAGTATATATCCATTTTGTTTTTCAACAATGGAGTTTATGTGGTAAAATTCTCTACGACGTTCTTGAAAAATATGAATAGGAAATTGTGAGTCATATGGCCATCCTTCCATAAAAATTTTATCGTATATTGATGCCCATTGTAAATTTGAAATATCAATAGAACTAATTTTCCTAAAAAGTTCTTTGTAATAAGGTGATAAGTCGTTTTTTAGATTTCCATTTTTGTCCTTATAAATATTGGGATTCCATCCCAGTTTAGGCAAAATTTCATTAAAAAGCATAGCTCTAAAATGTGCACTTAAAGGGAGCATACTCGAGGTTAATGCAGAAGTACCAATAAAGTAATGTATTATAGGGTCTTCCTCTTTTGAATTAATAAATGTTGTATTCTCATTTATACTTAAAAAGAGAAAATCTTCAATATCTAATAATTCTAATAAATTAACTACTTCTAGATGTGCACCTTCAATCGTATCATCAATTTCAACAACTTTCCCATCAACTATTTTTTTTCCATCAGTATACACTTTAAAATCAGTAGATTCTAAAATTGATAGTTTCTCGCTTGATTTATAATAAGCATCTTTTATCTTATCTAAATTTATAGGTAATCCATCTGGAATACGTTTAGTTGTTTTACCAAAAATATTCAGAAAACAGCGCAATGAGGAAGAGATTTTTTTACCTATTAAATTTTCTATCTCTAAGATATCAGACTCTTCTACAGACTTAAAATCTTGTTCTGAGGCACTTTTTATTTTAATTAAATATTCTTTTGCAGATTTATAAAAATCAAGATAGTTTACCATAATTTATTATTTGACTTATTAATAATTTACTCGAAATTTAAAATCTTCGTTCTTTAACATTTTCCAAATGGCATCTCAAAGAAGCTAAGTCGAAGAACGAATAAAAAGAATAGTAATCTTAATACACTACGACGACAAGTTACCTATTACACTTTGACTATCAACAACTTACAACCATTATTCCTAGCGAGACACTTAAGTCCCTCGCTAGGAATAGGAACAGCTTAAAGTACATACCCTCTTTTATTATCTTCTTCCAACCACGGCGGTAATACCTTATGCTCAGCGTAAAAGGTATTTATTTTATCAAAATATTCGTCATCTGTTGATACTAGATAAGGCGTTTTTGAAGATTCTTATGAAAAAATCATATGCATTGATGGGGTACAATTCCATTACAAAATCATTTTCACTAAACATTTCCAAATGTAAAATACATATTTATTAATAAATAGCCTAATACACCAGTCCAAGCATTTTTCCCCTTATTATTATTATTAAAGATGAGTTCACTTGTTTTATCAAGTCTAATGCTAATTTTCATGCTATTATATTAAGTCTTTCACCAACGTGTAAATCTAATGTTGAAAAATAATTATCAAATGTAATTGTGGTTTCTAAGTTAGTAACATTTTAGTAAAAATTCCCTTGATACAAAGTAAACGGTTGGAAAACATTGCAGACAAAAATAAGTTGAGCGTTACGCACTTAATCGTTTGGAGTCGTAGGATAACCTACGACTAGAGATTGGGCAACTTAGGTAGGGACGAATCGCATTCGTCCTATTTCGTCCATTTGTACGTGTATGTGGGCGTATGCAATACGCCCCTACATTTTATTTTTCTAGTTAACTAATCACCTTCAAAAATCGTTTCAGCAATTGAACAAGGACTACTGGCATCCAGCTAGTAATAAGGATGATTGACCAGATAGTAAAATCCAGCTTTTGAAGTCCAATGATTTTATTAAGCGGACTTACCCAGTAGAACGTAAGCATAATTACGATACATAAACCCAAGGCGGCCCACACAAATTTATTCTCGGTAATCTCGTTTTTGAAAAAAGATATCTTGCGAGATGACAAGTTGAACACATGCCACAACTGCGAAAAGGCGAGGCTAAAGAAGGTGATATTATTGCAAATTTTAGCATCCATCTGCAAGTAAACACTGCAATAACACGTAACGCCAATGATAGGAAGGGCTAGCAAACTGGCATAGACAAGTATATTTATCCAATCCTGTTTGACGACAATGGGTTCCTTCGGATTACGTGGAGAGAGGCTCATTATCAACTTATTACCTTTGCCCATGCCCAATGCCAAGGCAGGGAAAATATCCGTTACCAGATTCAGAAATAGAATTTGTAGTGGCAATACTGAAAACGGAAAGTTAAGCAAGCCATACAAAAATACAATGACGATTTCGCTTAAATTACATGAAAGTAAATACACCAAAAACCGCTTGATATTTTGAAAAATCACCCTTCCTTGCTCTATGGCAACGACAATTGATTTAAAAGAATCATTTTTCAACACCATCTCAGCCGTTTCAATCGCTACTTGCGTACCTCTCCTACCCATCGCAATCCCTATTTCTGCTTTCTTCAAGGCAGGAGCATCGTTAATGCCATCGCCTGTCATCGCTACTATGTCGCCCCTTTTTTGATAGAGACTTACCATATCTAGCTTTTGCTGAGGAGTCACCCTTGCAAATATCGTGGCAGCAAACAATTGCTTTTTATCAGGCTTACTCTCTAAGTCTTTGCCTGTAATTACTACATTCTCAGCATCTGAAAGTTGTATCGTCTCAGCAATGTTAAGGGCTGTCGCAGGGTGATCTCCTGTTATCATGATTACTTTGATGCCTGCATTTCTACACGATTGCAAAGCGCCCGATATGTCTAAACGTGGTGGGTCTAAAAACCCAATGAACCCGACAAAGGTCAACTCTTTTACCATGTTATCATTCGAAATGTTATTGGCTTCATTAAAAGCAAAACCCAACACACGTGTCCCCTGTGCCTGAATTTCTTCTGCTTTTTGTAGGAATTGATTCTTATCTTCTTCCGTTAGCGAAACTATTTCACCTTGTTTATAAAAGGATTTACATTGTTGTAAAATGGCCTCTATCGCTCCCTTTACCGCTACGAAATTGGTATCACCTTTTTTGTGCAACGTCCCCATCAACTTTGTTTCTGAACTAAAGGCTTCTTCGGCAATACGGGGGTATTCTTGTTGTATTTGCGAGATATTTACGTTGTTTAGTCCAACAAAATTTAATAGCGATATTTCGATAGGGTCGCCGAGTTGTTTGTCTTTTTTCTTCTCCTTTTTCTCAACTACGGCATTATTACATAATAGCGAAATCAGCAAGATTTTCTCTAAACTTGCCTGATTGGCTTTAGCGTCTGCTTCGCCAACGGTATTATTTTCTACCTTGAAGGTATTATCAAAAAACGAGATGTTATTTACCTGAATTTTGTTTTCTGTCAGCGTACCCGTTTTGTCGGTAAAAATGGTGTTTATTCCCCCGAGGGTCTCTACAGATGCTAATTTTTTAATCAACACCTTTTTTTCTGCCATACGCAACATACCATACGTAAGGGCAATGGTAGATACTACAGGCAGTCCTTCGGGAATGGCGGCCACGGCTAAGGCGATGGCTGTTTCAATAATCAGGTAAAGTTCTTTGCCTTGTAAAAAGCCTGTGATGATAAATATGGCGGCAAATATGGCGGTAAGCCACATCAATTTGGTAGTAAGTCCTTGTAGTTTTTTTTCGAGTGGCGTCGTTACTTGTTTGGCATTGTCAACCAGTGCCGTAATTTTCCCTAATTCAGTATGCAAGGCCGTTCCAACAATGATGGCTTTGGCATTTCCTTTAATGACCGACGTGCCTTTGAATATCATATTCGTTTGGTCGGCTAGGCTGGTATCTTTATCGAGGGGTTCTAGGGTTTTGGTAATGGGCATTGATTCCCCCGTCAGGGGCGATTCATCTACTTCAAATTGGTTGATTTCTACCAATCGGGCATCTGCCAATACCATATCCCCAGCTTCTAGCACTAAAATATCTCCTGGCACTAGCTTCTCAGAAGGGACTTCATTTAAGGTATTATCTCGCCAAACTTTCGACAGACTGACATCCATACTTTTTAGCTGATTCATTGATTTTCGAGCTTGGAGTTCCATAAAGAAACCCAAAGCTGCCGTAATGAATATTACGCCAATGATAGCAAAACCTTCAAGCCAATCTTTAAAATAAAGAGACGCACCACTGGCCAAGACCAACAACAAAATAATAGGACTCTTGAATTGTTCTATCAACAGCAAAAAAATACTCTTTTGCTTCTGCTCTTCATACCGATTCAGCCCATACGTCTTTATTCTTTTGTTGATACTCCCCTCCGCCAGTCCGTTTGTTAAATCCCCTTGAAGCGTATGCACAATTTCTTCAAGGGGAATCGAAACCACATCTTTAATAGGATAATTATGAACTTTTTTAGTTGATGAATTATCAGTTGTAGTATTATCAAGGTTTTTAGAGGCCATCATTTAGGTTTAGGTTTTAATTAACTTTTCATAAACTACTTATCATCATACATTTGTCAATACTCAAGTTTTCCCCTTGATCAAGGATGTCTTTCAAACAAAATCCAACACATCAAAGCGTTTTCCTAGTATTTCTTCATCGTTGACAAGTAACCAATTACGGAGCAGGGTAGCATAAATCTTTCTAAAATCTACCGAATACTTTAAATCGCCTTCATCCAAATCAGTTAGATTAGGCGCTTCGTTGAGGATTTTATCAGCTTTCAATTTTCCCCCCATCAAAAACACATTGTTCGCCGTTCCGTGGTCAGTTCCTCCGCTGGCATTTTGTTTTACCCTTCTACCAAATTCAGAGAATGTCATCATCACCACGTCATCCAACTTGTTGTTTTGTTTGAGTTCATTCAAAAATACATCCATTGTTTCGGCATAATTTCTTAACAAACGTTCTTGCTGATTTACCTGATTGACGTGGGTATCAAACCCTGAAATGCTGACATAATAGATATTGGTCGGCATCCCCGAGAGTATCAGTTCGGAGATAGTCTTTAACCGTTGCCCCAATTCCCCATTGGGGAAAGTAGCTTTTGTTTGATAAATTTTCGATTTGGCATGAAGGTATTCTGCCGAAGAGGAGGTTTCTGCCAAGGTTTTATACAGGTAACTCACATTATCTGAATGGTCGGCAGGTTGTGTTTTAGCGATTTTAGCGATAAAATCTCCATGCACTTGTCGGTATAGTTTTTCGGGGTCTAATACAGCCAAACCTTTTAATTTCTCCCCTTTCATAGACAAACTAAGGGTATCATCTATTTCAAGGACGTTGTAAGAGGCACAGTCGCCCGAACAATTGGCATCTAAATAACGCCCTAACCAACCCGTTTGTAAATATTCATTCGGATTAGATGCCGTTTGCCAAATATCCATCGAACGGAAATGTGAACGGTCGGGATTGGGATACCCCACATTGTTGATGATTCGCATAAAACCATTGTCATACCAAGGTCTTAGCTTTTCCAAGGCTGGGTTCAACCCTATTTCATCATTCAGGTTAAGTACTTTATTTCTCTCGACAGCAATCGTCGGGCGTTCACGGTAATAAATATCGTTACGGTAAGGCACAACCGTATTAAGGCCATCGTTCCCACCTGAGAGTTGAATAATGACTAATATTTTATCAGGAGCACCCTTTGCACTCCCTAAAGATTGCTGTTCAAAAGCTTTTAGAAAATTCGGAATCATTAAGCCACCTACTGTTGCCAATGCCGAACGTGTGAGAAATTCTCTGCGGTTGACCATAATGTTGTGAGTGATGAGTTTAGTATTTAAATCTTTATGGCTTTAATACTAAGCCTTATAGACAATATTGTTATTTGACGCTTGATTGACCGCCACTTTAACACAACTGATATTCGGGGAGGGTCATTAAGGCTATCATCATTTTCTTGATGGTTTCTGGCTGACTCTCTTTCCCCAGTTTAGCGATTAATCCTTTTTTTACATCCTCATTAATAGGCACTTGCAAAATGTATGCCTCGAGGGTATCTAACAACGTTTCCCGATTTTGTTGGGTAAAATATGTTGAAAATACTTCCCAGTTCATATCGGTTTCAAGGGTATTTTTCTTTCCCTTGCGGGTTTGAAAATCTGTATTTACATCTCCGTCCGACTTCGCAACGGTTTTTATCACCGTATTATTAAACATTAAATAGGGCAACTGCATCCTAAATAACAAACTTGAGCTATCTATCCAGCTTTTACCTCCAGCCCAGCCCGCCACGTTCGGCGGATATAATAATACCTGTCCCAATACACGTTGCACAAAAAGTAATGATTGTTTTTCGACCAAGTTAGAACCCGTAGTTCGCTGTAAACCCACGATAAGCTCGACAGGAGATTTAATGTGTGTACCAACATTACGCTCTTCGTAGAACCATGCACTATTGAAAATAGTCTCCATCAAATCGGCAATATTGTACTCATTTTTATAGAATTCATCTGCCAATTGACTGACACGGTTAGTATCCACCTGCTCGTTTACAAAGTTTTTGTAGATTTTGGTAACAACAAAATTGGCAGTTTCCTTTCGTTCCAAAATCATTTTGATGATGTCTTCCCCCGTAAAGTTGCCCGTTTTTCCAAAGACCACCTTCGTATCATCATCATGTTGTTTAGTATTGAAATAAAACCCCGTTATTTTTCTATCAAATTCCCAGCCCGTAAATGCTCTGGCGGCTTCTTTTACGTCGTGTTCTGTATAATTCCCCCTACCGAGCGTAAACAGTTCCATTACTTCACGGGCAAAGTTTTCGTTAGGGCTACGTTTCTTATTTTGTTGATTATTCAAAAACTGGAGCATAGCCGCCTCTTTGGAGACCGCCATCAGCAAGTCGCTAAACTTCCCTAATGAATGTTGACGGATGGTATTTAGGTAACTTTGGGCAAATAGTGGATTGGGTGTCCTACAGGCAAAATGTCCGTGCCAAAACAACGCCATTTTTTCTCGCAAGACGCCCTTTGAATTTGCCATTTTGTCTATCCAAGTAGTATTGAGTAGTCCCTCCTCCTCCTTTACCATCTTGTTCAACTGCTTGATACGTTCTTGTGTGGTAAGGGTAGTATCTTTTTTTATCATTTGTAGCTCTGAATAAATATCCATTTTATCAACCGTATAAATGGGTTCAAAGCTTTCAGCGTCTTTCAATAACTGTTTAACATTCTTCTTGATAGACTTATGGCCAAGCTGAGTAATCACTTCAGGCTTTTCGCCAAAGCCCGCTCGCCATATAAGGTGCTGGATGGATTTTTCCTTATTCATAATATCGTCGAGTTTAAAATGAGATACCTCTTAGAGTAAGAACGGACGAAAAGGTTTAATTATTAAAATGATACTTCATATTATTTAATTTATATTTTAATAGTTGCTCTTCAAGATGTTCTGAAAGGGAATCTTACTGCTATATTACCCCTTCGGGGTTTGGTGGGTATTGACAATTATTTTTTCCCTATAATCATACCATCCCTTCGGGATTGATACACGTTGATTATACGGCATGGTTGAAGGATATTACAATGGGGGGAAATAAGCGTTAAATCCCGAAGGGATGGTAGGATTATAGAAATCCCAGATAAAAGCAATTATATAAACTCCGAAGGAGTGACAGGTTCTTGTTACTATGTGTCACCTCTTTGAGGTTAGGATTACTGGCAATTATCTTTTCTATAATCATTCCATCCCTTCGGGATTAGATACTTTGATTTTACTGTATTCATCGAGAGACTACGAAAGGCATAAAAAAACATTCCTGTTTAGAGCGATACATATATCTCGCCTAAACAGGAATGAAGAAATTATAATAACATAAAAATTTTACCCAATCTGAGCAGCCAACCAATCTCCTACTTCTGAAGTAGAGAATGCTTTTCCGCCATCAGCAATATCAACTGTTACAACGCCTTCTGCCAATGATTTGTTCACGATGTCTTTGATTTCGTTTGCTTCATCCATCAATTTGAAAGCATATTCAAACATCATCGCTGCTGAAAGTACTGTTCCTAGTGGGTTAGCAATGTTTTTGCCAGCAGCCTGTGGGTAACTTCCATGGATTGGCTCAAATACTGATGTATGTGTACCGATAGAAGCTGAAGGCATTAAGCCCATTGAACCAGAAATTACTGATGCTTCGTCTGTTAAAATATCACCGAACATATTTTCAGTAACCATTACATCAAATCCTTCTGGCCATTGGATAATACGCATTGCAGCAGCATCAACGAATAAATATTCAGTTTCTACTTCTGGATATTCTTTTTCGATGCCTTGTGCTACTTCTCTCCAAAGTCTTGATGTTTCTAATACGTTTGCTTTGTCAACGATACATACTTTCTTACGACGCTTCATCGCATATTCATACGCTAAACGTACAATTCTATCAACTTCTGGCTTCGTATATTCACATACGTCCCAAGCTTTGTCGCGTGTTTCGTTTCTTCCTTTGTCGCCGAAATAAATACCGCCTGTTAGTTCACGAATACAAACGAAGTCTGCATTTTCGATCAATTCTCTTCTTAATGGAGATTTGTGCAATAATGAAGGGAATACTAATGTAGGACGAATGTTGGCATATAATCCTAATTTTTTACGCATCGCCAACAAACCTTGCTCTGGACGAACTTTAGCTGATGGGTCGTTGTCAAAACGTGGGTGACCTATCGCACCAAACAATACTGCATCTGCCTGCATACACACTTCGTGTGTTTCGTCTGGATATGGATTACCCGTTGCATCAATCGCTACTGCTCCTGTTAAAGCATGTGTCAGATTAATTTCGTGGTTATACTTTTTACCGATTGCATTAACTACTTTTAATGCTTGTTCAATTACTTCTGGACCGATACCGTCTCCGGCTAATACTGCAATATTTAATTTCATTTTTTTGGACTTGAGGACTTTCGACTTTAGGACTCAAGGTTTTTTTTAGATTTAAGATTTTAGACTTTAGGACTAAAGGATTTTGGGACTTTAGACATTAGATTTTAGACACAAGACGCTAGATTTTTAGACTTTAGACGCTCAATTTGAGGACTATAAATTTTTGAATTTCTACATCCTCAAAATCATTTTCTATTAGCGGGTGGCTTAAGTCACCCACTAATAGAAAGGATTGACTAATGACTAAAAAGATTTTATTTTTAGACGTTGGACTATTGGATTTTGTGATTTGTAAGATACAATAAATACCTCTTTCTCCTTTTTCCATTCCTAGCGAGGGACTTAAGTCCCTCGCTAGGAATGATTTGAAGAGTAAAAATTTAATCACTCATTCACTAACTCACAACTTACTCAAAATCACTCATTCACAATTCACTAACTCACCACTAGATAAGGTTCAACATTTTCTGTGTCGCCTTAATCGCTGATACCGTTTGGTCAGAATCTAGTCCTCTGGTTTTGAATTCTTTGCCTTTATGTTCCCATGTAATAATGGTTTCACAAAGTGCATCGGTATTTCCACCTGGGGGAATCCTCACAGCATAGTCTGTCAACATCGGAAGGTTTACTTCTTTCTTTAGATACACCTTCTTCAAAGCATTCATAAAGGCATCATACTGACCGTCTCCCTGTGCATTTTCTTCAAAAATATGCCCTTCAATTTTCACCCTGATGGTAGCCGAAGGACGAAGATTTTTAGAATGTGTCAACACATAATTGATTACCTCCACTTTCTCTTCAATGGTATTGCTATCAATCACATCTGAGATAATGTAAGGTAAATCTTCTTGTGTAACCACCTCCTTACGGTCGCCAAGTTCAATGATTCGCTGTGTTACTTTTTTCAAATCCGCTTGCGATAACTTGATACCCAGTTTCTGAAGGTTCTTCTCGATATTCGCTTTGCCAGAAGTTTTTCCCAAGGCATATTTACGTTCTCTGCCAAAACGTTCGGGCATCAAATCGTTGAAATACAAGTTGTTTTTATTATCCCCATCTGCATGAATACCAGCAGTTTGTGTAAAAACGTTTTCACCTACTACAGGCTTATTCACGGGGATTCTAAACCCAGAAAAAGTTTCGACCAGTTTACTAACCGAATAAAGCGACTCTTCCACTACCGTCGTTTCAACATCACACATAAAGTCTTTCAGCACGGCGATGGTACTTGCTAGCGGAGCATTCCCTGCCCTTTCACCCATGCCATTGACTGTCAAGTGTAAGCCATGTACGCCTGCTCGCACTGCTTCCATCACGTTGGCAATGCTTAAATCATAATCGTTATGTGCGTGAAAATCAAAGTGTTGAGTTGGATAACGCGTTACAATCGCCGATAGGAAATCATAACATTCACGTGGCGTAAGCACTCCTAGCGTATCGGGCAACAATACTCTTTCGATAGGCTGGGTACTTAGGAAATCTAGAAACTGATACACATACTCTGGCGAGTTGCGCATGCCATTACTCCAGTCTTCTAAATAAACATTGCATTTAATGTCTTTAGAACGAGCTAGCGTAAATACCTCCGCAATCTCAGCAAAATGTTGCTCAGGCGTTTTTTTAAGCTGATGTACTAAATGATTCATCGACCCTTTGGTAAGGAGATTCATCACTTTTGCTCCAGCATCAATCATCCAGTTTACCGACGTCTCGCCATCAACAAAAGTCAGCACCTCGATTTTATCAATCAATCCGTTTTCGCTTGCCCAGCTAGTAATTTTTTTAACCGCCTGAAATTCACCGTCGGATACTCTTGCAGAAGCTACTTCTAAGCGATCGACTTTTACTTCTTTCAATAATAATTGAGCGATTGCTAGTTTCTCAGTAGCCGAAAAAGACACTCCGCTGGTTTGTTCTCCATCGCGAAGTGTCGTATCCATTATTTCTATATGTCGCATATATTTGCTGTAAGCGATGAGCTGTGAGCTATGAGCTATGAGCTATGAGGTTTGTGTGTGCTATAAGCTATGATTCTTAAGCTATATGTATAAACCATAGGAGACTCCTAATAGACTAATACTGAAGCTTAATACTCAAAACTTATAGCTCGATGCTCATAGCTGAAGGCTCACAGCTTAAAGCTCTTAATAAATACTTTTACCTGCAAAATCACCTATTTCCGCCTTCATTGCTTGAAGATAATCAATGTCGTCAAAGCCATTGATAAGGTTATTTTTCTTATAACCGTTGATAGCAAAGCTTTCTTGTTCGCCTGTAGCAACGATGGTGATGGTTTGTGCAGGAAGGTCTACCTCCAATTCAGCGGCTGAATCGGCTTCGATGGCCAAGAAGATTTTATTCAAAAATTCAGGGCTTACTTGTACTGGCAGAATACCTACGTTGATGGCATTTCCTTTGAAGATATCAGCAAAGAAGCTTGATACTACGCAACGGAAACCATAATCATAAATAGCCCAAGCGGCGTGTTCACGGCTTGAACCACTTCCGAAGTTGTGACCACCTACGAGGATTTTCCCTGTGTAAGTAGGATTGTTCAATACGAAATCCTGTTTTGGTGAGCCGTCGGTATTATAACGCCAGTCACGGAATAAGTTATCGCCAAATCCTTCACGTTTCGTAGCTTTTAAGAAACGAGCAGGGATGATTTGGTCAGTATCAACGTTCTCAATTGGCATTGGAACGGCAGAAGAACGAAGTATGTTAAATTTGTCGTAAGCCATATTTTTGTTTGATTATCTTAATTTTTTGTACTAGGCAATCATCTTACACAGAGGTGAATAGAGATTAAATGAGAACCACAGAGTTGAATGATTATCTTATAAATCTTCTGATACCGTTTTTCAAAATAGGAACATTAAAATTTATTAACAGCCCTACTTTCTTATCAGCAAACTTCATATAAGTTAAAATCTGAGCATCATGAATTGGATGCAACACATCAACACTTTTCAATTCTACCACTATTCTTCGTTCAACCAAAAAGTCCATGCGGTAACCATATTCTAGATAGATTTCTTTGTAATTGACAGGAACAACCTTCTGTCTTTCAAAAAGTAATCCTGCTTCATTAAGTTCGAAAGCTAAACACTCTTCATAAGCAGATTCTAATAAGCCTGGTCCTAAATGTCTATGAATTTCAATACAACAGCCAATAATTTTTCCAGTAATCTCATTATTTTCCATCTTACCTCTCGGTGTATCTCAATTGTTAACGCTGTGGAACTCTGTGTAATGCAATAAAAAGCCTACTATAATAATTCTCTCGGGTCAGTAACCACGCCTGTAACAGCCGCAGCCGCAGCTACTAATGGACTAGCTAACAAGGTACGAGAACCCGGTCCTTGGCGACCTTCAAAGTTTCTGTTTGAAGTACTTACTGCATATTTTCCAGCAGGAATTTTGTCGTCATTCATTGCTAAACAAGCAGAACAACCTGGCTGACGCAATTGGAAACCAGCCTCAGTCAAGATGTCATAAATACCCTCTTCTCTGATTTGAGCCTCCACAATGTGTGAACCCGGAACAATCCAAGCAGTGATGTTATCAGCCTTCTTGCGTCCTTTTACGATAGAAGCAAAAGCACGGAAATCTTCTATACGACCGTTTGTACAACTTCCGATAAACACATAATCCACTTGCTTGCCAAGCATACTCTCTTGCTCGCCAAAGCCCATGTAGTTCAATGATTTATCATAAGTAGCCTTACCGCCTTCTACAGATTCAGCCGTTGGAATATTTTTAGAGATACCCATACCCATACCCGGGTTAGTACCATAAGTAATCATCGGTTCGATGTCGGTAGCATCAAAGGTGTATTCTTTATCAAATACAGCATCAGCATCCGTTTTCAATGTTTTCCAGTAAGCCAAAGCTTTATCCCAAGCCTCGCCTTTTGGCGTTTGTTCGCGACCTTCAAGGTAATTGAAAGTAGTTTGGTCAGGAGCAATCATACCACCACGAGCACCCATTTCGATACTCATGTTACACACCGTCATACGACCTTCCATCGACATATTTTCAAATACATCACCAGCATACTCTACAAAGTAACCAGTAGCACCAGCAGTAGTCAATTGCGAAATGATGTATAAAGTAACGTCTTTCGGCGTTACACCTTTACCCAATTTACCATTTACGTTTACACGCATTTTCTTAGGCTTCGGTTGCATAATACACTGTGACGAAAGCACCATTTCAACCTCAGAAGTACCAATACCAAAAGCAATTGCACCAAAAGCACCATGTGTAGAAGTATGCGAGTCACCACAAACGATAGTCATCCCCGGAAGAGTGATACCATTTTCTGGGCCAACCACGTGTACAATACCATTTTTAGGATTATTCAAGCCCCAGTGAGAAATACCATATTTCGCCGAGTTGGTTTCCAAAGCTTTCAACTGATTAGCAGAAAGAGGGTCAGCTACGGGAAGGTGTTGGTTAATCGTCGGAGTATTATGGTCAGCAGTAGCAAAAGTGCGGTTTGGAAACATCACACCAATACCTCTTGTTTCTAAGCCTAAAAAAGCAACTGGACTAGTAACTTCATGGATAAAATGACGGTCGATGAAGAAAACATCTGGGCCGTCTTCGATTTTACGAACAACGTGGGCATCCCATACTTTGTCGAATAATGTTGTTGGTTGCATATTATATTTAATAATTAAAATTCTGATGGTACAAATTTGAGAAGAATTATAGATAAAGTATTAACGAATTAAGTTCAAAAAATAGCGTTTTTAGCCCATTATCAATTATTGGTCGTAAAAAAGCATTCAAAACACTTCTCAAAAACAAAATTAATTAGAATTAAACATTATTTTATTGTCAGATAGATATTTTAAGTCCAATTTTTTCTTGAAATAGTTTTTTTATAAGAAACTTAAAAATGTATATTTGTGACAGTAGCTATGAATTTTAATTGTAAATCTTAAACTAAAAACCTTCCATTACCATTATGAATGACATTATTTACTTAGTACCAGCCTTCGGAATAGTAGGATTAATCTACACTGCTTGGCGTTTTAGCTGGGTTTCTAATCAGCCCGCTGGCAATGCCGAAATGCAAAAATTATCTGGTTATATAGCAGATGGAGCTATTGCCTTCTTAAAAGCTGAGTGGAAAGTATTAGCCTATTTTGCCATTCCAACAGCAGTATTATTATTTTGGTTAGGGTCTGACAAAGGCTCTGCCGAACATCCTATTCATTCGTCACCCCTGATAGCCATCGCATTTTTAATTGGTGCTTTGCTATCAGCTACAGCAGGATACATCGGGATGAAAATTGCTACCAAAGCCAACGTCCGCACGGCAGAAGCCGCCCGCACGTCGCTATCGAAAGCCCTTGATGTTTCCTTCACAGGAGGTTCCGTAATGGGTATGGGCGTAGCAGGATTAGCCATTTTAGGTCTCGGAGGCTTGTTTATAGCCTTTTATAATATTTTTGCACAAGGTCAGGCATTGACCTCTGACGAAATGAAAACCGCTATTGAAGTATTAGCAGGGTTTTCATTAGGAGCAGAATCTATCGCCCTTTTTGCCCGTGTAGGTGGAGGTATCTATACCAAAGCAGCTGACGTAGGAGCGGATTTAGTAGGAAAAGTAGAAGCAGGTATTCCCGAAGACGATGTGCGTAACCCTGCCACCATCGCAGACAACGTAGGTGATAACGTAGGAGACGTAGCAGGTATGGGAGCAGACTTGTTTGGGTCGTATGTAGCCACTATTTTAGCGACGATGGTACTCGGACAAGAAATTGAAGTAATTGATAACTACGAAGGCTTTTCGCCTGTCCTATTACCGATGTTGATTGCAGGCGTAGGCTTGTTAGCATCTTTAGTTTCCACTTTCTTCGTAAAGATTAAAAATGAAACATCATCAGTACAGAACGCCCTTAACTTAGGCAACTGGGTATCTATCCTCATTACGTTTATTACTTCGTATTTCTTAGTAAAAAACATCCTGCCCGAAACCCTTAATTTACGTGGCTTTGAATTTACATCTAATGGTGTTTTCTATGCCATTGTCGTTGGTTTAGTCGTAGGCGCATTGATGTCGATGATTACAGAATATTATACAGCAATGGGCAAACGTCCAGTATTATCCATCATCGAAAAATCGGGAACTGGTCATGCGACCAACATCATCGGCGGTTTGGCAGTAGGGATGGAATCAACAGTATTGCCTATTATCGTATTGGCAGGCGGTATTATTCTCTCTTATAAATTTGCAGGATTATACGGCGTTTCGATAGCCGCAGCAGGTATGATGGCGACAACGGCCATGCAATTAGCCATTGATGCCTTTGGCCCAATCGCTGATAATGCGGGCGGTATTGCCGAAATGTCGCAACTACCTCCAGAAGTGCGCGAGCGTACCGATAATTTGGATGCCGTAGGGAACACTACAGCCGCAACGGGTAAAGGATTTGCCATTGCTTCGGCAGCACTTACGTCGTTGGCATTGTTTGCTGCCTTTGTGGGTATCGCAGGCATCAAGGCCATTGATATTTATAAAGCCGACGTATTGGCAGGTTTATTTATTGGCGGGATGATTCCATTTATTTTCAGTGCCTTGTGTATCTCGGCAGTGGGGAAAGCCGCTATGGAGATGGTAAACGAGGTACGTCGCCAGTTCCGTGAAATACCGGGGATTATGGAATACAAGGCTGAACCAGAGTATGAAAAATGCGTAGCGATTTCTACCGAAGCATCTATCAAGCAAATGATTTTGCCAGGTGCAATTGCCTTAATTACACCAGTGCTCATCGGCTTCACCATGGGGCCAGAAGTATTAGGCGGTTTATTAGCAGGAGTAACAGTATCAGGCGTATTGATGGGAATTTTCCAGTCGAACGCAGGCGGTGCTTGGGACAATGCCAAAAAATCGTTTGAAAAAGGCGTCTTGATTGATGGTGTAATGTACTACAAAAAATCAGAGCCACACAAAGCATCTGTAACAGGCGACACCGTTGGTGACCCATTCAAAGATACTTCTGGCCCATCTATGAACATTCTGATTAAGCTAATGTCAATCGTATCCTTAGTAATCGCACCTTATATTGCTGTACATACTACGGGCGTTGGGGCGAAGATTGAGAAGAAGGTTGTGCCTGTTGTGAAGGTTGTTGAGAATGGGAAGATGTAGTAGTGTTGTTATAAAAATATGGTGTTTTTAACCAGGCGTCGGTCGCTTCATCCCCTGCCCCTTCTCCTTCAGAGAAGGGGTTCTTTTTTTAGATAATTCTTTCTCACTTACTGAAGTAAACATATAATTAATGTATATTTAAAAAATATTGTTTTGCTCAACATTTTTTAAATATTAAACATATACTATAACCAATTATGAAATATAATCTACTATTAAAATCATTAAAGTTTACTATTAAATGGTTAGAATCAATAGAGTTCAAATATTCTACTAAAAACTTAAATTCATCGTACTCATCCTTATCACCAATTGATAATGGAGATGAAGGTAGTCATTATTCAAATGCTCTATTATGGGCTTTAACAAATAGGAAAAAAGAAGATATAAAAAATATTGCGTTGACTGGACCTTATGGGTCTGGTAAAAGTACTATCTTAAAAACATTTCAAAAAAATTATAAAGGGAATGACTTAAAATTCTTACCTATTTCACTTGCAACTTTTAAAGAGGAAAAAAAGAAAAATGATGATAGTGGAAAAGACTCTAAAGTTGATGATAATAACTTATTAAGACTAATTGAAGTTAGCATCCTCGAACAAATTTTCTATCATGAAGAAGACAAAAAAATACCTGATTCTCGATTCAAAAAGATTAAAAGCTATAGTGGGAAAAAGCTATTCTGGTATTCATTGGGATATCTTTTATTTTTAATAGCTTTCTATGATTTCTTTAATCCATCATTTATTCAAAGTATCTTCAAAAATTTACAATTCAGCGACCCAACATATAAGTGGATTCATTTAGGTGGAATATTGATAAGTTTGGTTGGAGTTTTTATAATAATTTTTAATTCAGTAAGAGTTATTAGTACACTTACAATCAATAATTTAAAATTTCAAAATGCAGAAATTGGAGTTGGAGATAAACTAAACAAATCAGTTTTAAATCATCACATTGATGAAATATTATACTTTTTTTCAGTCTGTCCATATAATGTTGTTATAATCGAAGATTTAGACAGATTTCAAGAAACTGAAATCTTCACTAAATTAAGAGAGGTAAATCTCTTGCTTAATAGTTCTGAAAAAACTAAAAGCAAAGAAATAGTATTTATTTATGCTGTTAGAGATGATATGTTTACCGATAAAGAAAGAACTAAGTTCTTTGATTTTATCATCCCAGTAATCCCTGTAATTAATTCATCTAATTCGAGTGAAATTCTTTTAAAAAAGAAAAAAGATTTTCAATACAATTTAAGTGATAACTTGATTGAAGATATTTCCTTGTTTATTGATGACATGAGGCTACTCCATAACATCACAAACGAGTTTTACTTGTATAAACAACAACTTAATGAAAATCTAAATCATGATAAATTATTTGCCATAATTACCTATAAAAATATTTATCCAAATGATTTTATGAAATTAAGTTGTAATGAAGGAGAATTATATGATATTATTGATTCTAAATCTCGATATATTCAAAATATCATAATTAGTATTGAAGCTGAAATAGAAGAAGCAAAAAAGAAAATCAGTGACCTTAATAATTTATTTATTAGAAATATTAAGGATTTAAGAGTGCTTTATATTGCTAAAATCATAGATACCCTCGATGGATTTATATCTTTTAATATTAAGAATCAAATTCTAACTATTGAGGAGGCTACAAGTGATGAAAATTTTGAGTATTTAAAAAACTCTAAATTTAGCTTTAATTATTTCGTCTCTGAAGGATATAGTAATCGATATTCACATTACAATCAATCTCCAAGCTATGAAAATTTTAATATAATTGAACAATTTGTTGATAAAAATAAATCGTATAAGGAAAAAGAAAAAGAGATTATTGAATTAAAGAATGGAGTAATTAAAGAATTAAGAAATAAAATTTTAGATTTAGAGAAACAAAAAAATAAAATAAGGAGCTTCAAGTTTACAGAACTAATAAAATCAAATCAAATGATTGATTTTGATACAGTTAAAAATTTGAATAAAAATTTTATTTACATTTTAATAAAAAACGGTTACATCGCTGAAGATTATATCGACTATATTTCATTATTTCATGAAGAAAGTATTACACGAGCAGACTATCAATATCATATAAACGTTAAAAATGAAATATGCCAACCATATGAATACAAGCTATTCAAAATAGACAAATTACTTCCAAAAATAAATCTCATTGATTTTGATAAAGAATATGTACTAAATTATGATCTCTTAGATTATTTATTGCTAAATAATAACTCTTATAAGGGACATCTTAATTTAATGTTTAACAAACTGGCTGATGAATCAAAAGCATCTGTAGAATTTATTGTAGGATACTTTTCAATTACACCTAATCTTCCATTTTTTATAAAAACTCTATGTCAACATTGGAGCAACATTTGGAATGTCATTGAAAAAGAACTAACAATTGAATCAAAAGTAAAAAATCAAATATTTGAAAGCATTATTGAATTTGCTGACATTGACTCTATTAAAGCAATATCACTTCAATCAAGCTTAATAAAAAGAATTATATCAAATAAATATTTCCTTTGCATTTCTGAAGATCATCAAAAGCTAAAAAATATCATTAATGAATTTAAAATCAAATTTGTAAATCTCGATTTTGACCTCTCTCCACCTGAAATGATAGATTTCATTTATAAAAATGATTACTATAAAATCAACATACTGTTCATCGTTTCATTAATCAAAAAATATGGAGAGTTTAATCAAATTGAGTTTGATAATGCTAATTATTCATTTATAAAAGAATCAAAAGCAGATAAATTAATAATATACGTTGAAGAAAATATTAACGAGTATGTTGAAAACTGCTATTTAAAAATTGATGCAAATATTAATGAAAAAGAAGAATACTTGATTGAACTCCTCAATAACAATGATTTATATTTTAAAAATAGAGAATTAGTTATCGGGAAAGTCCAAACTAAAATAACCTATTTGACTTCAATTAATAAAGTTCAATTGTTTTCCTTATTGCTAAAAAACAACAGAATTATGCCTAAATGGGAAAATTTACTTCATGAATATGATAATTATGTTTTACAAGAAACAGAAGATAATGAGATAACACTTGTATCAGATAAACCTATTTCAGAGAGTAGCATTGAATACATCAATTTGATTGAAAATGCAGAAAAATTATCAAAAGTAAAAATCCCTATAGAAGTTAATTCAAAAAATATTTACGGAACATTCTGGAAAAAAATGCTTCAAAATAATCAAATAAGTGATGAAGCTTATGACTTAATTACAAAATCTAGTCCTTGGTCTTATAATACTTTAGATTTATCAAAACTTTCTAAAAGTAAATTACTCTCTTTAATTAATAATAATTGCCTAATTGCAGATATTACTAATTATAATGCATTAAAAGATTCTTTTAATGCATTAAATATTAGGTTACTTGAAGAAAGAAAAATAGAATATTTTGAAATCGTTGATGATTTAACTTTTGACAGCGATGATTTAGAGTTAGTTTTCAAATCTAATATTTTAAATAATACAGAAAAATTACAAATTGTAAATGTTCATGGTGATGATGTAATAAACCATTACAATAATTTAAGTTCTCTGTGTTCAATTTTATTAGAAGAAGAATCTATTTCTCTGAATGAAAATATCATATCAAAAGTACTCACAACAAAGTATTTAATTTCTTCTATAAGAATAAAGTTGTTCAACAAACAATTTATAAATTATGATTTTCCATTTATTGACCTTTTTCTAAAAAATATGGAAAATGAATATACTGCAATTGGCGATAAAAGTTCAAAAGCAAAAATTAAAAAGAACGAAGAAAATAAACTCTTTTTAAGTTTATTAGTAAATAACAATTATATATCATCCTTTTCCGAACATTATGATTACTATAGAATAAACCATAAAAAACAAAAAGGTTAGCCATAAAAGTAGGGACGAATCGCATTCGTCCTTTTGCATTCGTAACCAACTGTCAAACAATAAACAAAGGCAAATCAGAAATAGACTAGACAACGAAACGGACGAATGCAATTCGTCCCTACTTAATTATTCTACCATTCTTGTCTTAGTCCACGCGTTTCATTTAATATAAAATATTTCCGCCCTTGTTGGTGTTAGTTCACCAACAAGACGAGCGTCAGCAACTCGTCAATTAGCAATCCTCAAGATAGTGAGTTAGAAAACCAAACTCATCAATATTCATTTCATAAAAACGATAAGATGAAAACCAATATGCATCAAGGCTATTTGCTAACAACCATTTTCCTTTTAAGGGATTAGCATGAATATATGATAGTTTTTGCTCAATAACTTTTCGTGAATACAAATCTACACTCAAAGGATTTCTTTCCCAAAATTGATATTGCCTATCCTTCATGTTCACCTCAAAATGAGGTAATACGGCAGGATGATTCGCCATTAAATCAAACTTGATTTGTTGTGCAGTATATTTGAGAAAATCTCGTTGTACATCTTTTAGTAAAAAGCTCTCATTGATTTTCCAAACTAAGTGTATATGGTTCGGCATAATCACAAATCCATATACTTTCACTCGATGATTTTCAACCAAAAACTTGAGACTATCAATAATGATTTGTTTATATTTATCTGGTTTGAGTAAGGGTTTCCACCATAGAATTGTAGCTGTAAAGAACTGTATATAGTGATAATTCATAAGATTAAATTTTGTAGTGTTATTAATTGGTTTGTTGCTGACGCTTGTCTTGTTGGTGAACTAACACCAACAAGAGTGAAAAAAATCTACTCTACAGGTAAACCCTCTATTTTTTCAGCTATTCCATTTCCATTATCAAGTGAATAATCTGTATGTTCTAATTCTCTGAAATAATCGTCATAAAATACCCGAATAGTTAGTTTATTCCAAGGTTTCCAAAACTCTTTTAAAAGCCCATGGTTAGTCATTTCATAATGTTCAATAAAAGATTCTCTCACATGCCAGCTATCTAAGTTTATATTAATTGGATGTTCTGTATTCCGTTTGTTAAAAGCCCTCCCAACAAACGTAACTTCATTATTATTAGTAATCCAAAACTCACCTGTAGCCCTATGCCATTTACGTTTATCGAAACCGCCTTCTTCAAACATCATTGTGGTAAGCCTACCTTGCACCCAATGGCTAAAATTATAAGCAGCTCTTTTCATCTTTTTTATATACAATCCTTGATCCCAAACATAGCTAGTATTCAATGTTTCATCTTTAAAATACTCAAAAACTGCTTTGTTCCACTTTTCAATATCAGGCTTAAATCCTAAAGAAGGGTGAAATTGAATAAATTGAGTTTTGAAGTATTTTTTTATGCTATCTATAACTTCATCATCTAAATTAAAAATGCTTAGATATGTTATTTCTTTATTGATTAACAATATAAAATTCATAGACGCACTCGGACTGAATTCAAAGTAAATAGATGCTGTCGAAAACTCTTTGTCTATTAATAGTTTCTGGAAAAAGGTTTTAACATTTTCATTAATAGTTGCTAATAGTTGTTCTTTTTTCATAATGGTTAAACTTAGGGGTTTTCTATTTAAATTTAATGTGGACGAATGCAATTCGTCCCTACTTAATTATCCTACTATTCTTGTCTTATTCCACGGGTTTCATTTAATATAAAATATTAGTTTAGTACAATCCCATCATAAATACTACAATACCGCTTTAGCAAACTATTTCAGGCTTCATATACATTCTCAATTATTACCTCACTCCTATCTTCATTGTTCGAACGCTCACTGCTTTGGATGATATAAAGAATACTTTGTAAAGTGTCCGAGAAACGATTTTATCAATTTGACTTATTTTAAGCAATGAGTAATCTTTTGTGATTCGTATTTTTTTTAAAATAAGTCGACTAGATAAATATTTAGCATCCCATAATAGCCATTAACACTTAATACACTGAAAATCAATCAATATTATATACAAAAAATTCATATCACTATTTTGATATTTTATAGACTAGCATTTACAATAATTGTACTATTCCAATAAATATGATTTTTTTAATAGGAACTTTCTTGAAAAAGTGAAAATAATTGTCATTGTATGATTGAGTTATCAAATTCCTTTTATAAGTTTACATCGTCAAACAAATGACACGAATAAAGTTCTAAGAATTGCGTTGAAAATTAAATTAAGTATCTTTTATTGAGTGACGTCCAGATAGAAAATTCTTTTGAATATTGAAAACAAAATATTAGAAAAATACAAATTATCCATTTAATAAATTTATCGTTAATAACAATTAAATATAAAGTCATGAACAAGAACACAATCAAAGCATTTATCGTAGCAGTTACTATGGTTTGCTTATCAAACGTAAATACATTCGCTTCAAATCTTGATGAATCTGCAAGCCTAGTAAAAAGCAAAATCGCTCAAGTAAATAACTCTTTAAACTTCAATGTTTGGGTTGATAACGTAGCTAGCAAAAAAGTAGTAATCGTAGTTACTGATGCTGACAAAAACGAAATTCACCGTGAATATGTTGATACTAAAGGTGGTAAATTCGCAAAAACTTTTGATTTCTCTAGCTTAGCTGATGGAAAATATACTATCGAAGTAATTAGCCAAAATGTTAACGTGATTGAATCAAAAACTTTTGAGATCAAAACAAACCTTATCACAAACCGTGACGTAGTTGTAGCTACTCGTTAATCTTAAAACATTAACGACTATGGTAATACAACTAAACCTCTGTACAATGAATTTAGGGAAGTATGTCTAGCGATATCTTCCCTATTTTTATGCCTATTCGTCTGGGTAATTGTTAGAGCGATTAAAGCTACGTCTTACGTCCATCGAAGCTGTTACTAAAATCAAAGAAATCGTCAAACAGTGCCTTTACATTTTTAAAACTATAATACTAATCTTTTAATATGGTAAAATAACACTTGAAATAAGTCGCAAATAAGAACCTACATATAAAAGACTAATAATAATGATAACAACATAGTATAATTTTTTCTGGTTTTTATAGGCAAAATGTATCAAAATAAGCACCTGCAATAAATATAAAGGGAGAAAATACCAATAAGAATCCTTGTACATATTACTGGCATAGCCTCCCATCAAAAAGATTAGAAAGATGTTTAAATATCGCATTACAATAAAACAAACAATGTTTAGTAAGACAATGATTAGGGATTTATTCATGATTGATTGATATGCAGTTGCAACAATATGATGCTGTATAGAGATAAATGCCGTACAATACGAGGACGAATGCAATTCGTCCCTACAGCACAGTAAATTAATTCACAAATCCACTTTCACCTGTGTGGTATCCCTTGCCTTTTTTATCCATTACACATGGACTGCTTTGTATTTCATAGCTGGTTTCAAAACTCCAAATTATCTTCCCTGTTTTACTATCTACAGCATACAATTTACCATCTTGACCTCCTACATATACAACACCATTAGCAACACATGGACTAGAAGATATATAATCTCCCGTCTGTAATTCCCACGCAATTTTACCATCTGTTGCAGAGAATGCATAGAGATTTCTATCAGAAGCACCTACGTAAATCAGCCCATCGTAAATCATTGGGCTAGAGGTTGATGAGTAGCTAATAGAGAATTTTGTATTATTATATTTGAATTTTAACGACCCATCATTGGTATTAAGCACATAATATTCCTGCCCAGAAAAATAGAGTCCATTATTCAATACAGTAGGGCTGGAAATAGCCGTATATTTACTCTGTTCCCATATTGATACTCCTGTATTTACATTGATGGCATATATGTAACTAGTTGATATTAGGCTCCGTCCACACACACAAACAATTCCATTTACGACACATGGATTTTTTGTTACGGGTGTTTTAACATCAAACTTCCATTTTTTTGCTCCTGTAATGGCATCTAATGCGTATAAACTGCCCGTATGTAAATCTACCCCTACCATTGGAAAAGAAGAAGTACCCACAAGCAATGTACCATTTTCTATGCAAGGGCTAGCTCTTATATTATAGTCAGTTTCAAACTCCCATTTTTTCTTGCCTGTCAATGCATCCAAGGCTACCATTTTGGTAGCCACCCCAACATATATTAATCCATTAGCGATAAGAGGCGTACTTCCTATACTATTTATATCGTCTTTAAATTGCCATTTCTGTTGGCCAGTTTCTGCATCTAACGCATAAAGAACATATCTATCAGAAAAATATACCACGCCATTATCAAGAATCGGGCTATTGCTTGTGCCTGAGCCTATGCTGACTTTCCATTTTAGTTCACCCGTCTCTGCATCAATAGCATAAGCATCTCCGTTGATGTTTGAGATAAAGACTGTCTTGTTATCTTTTATGGTGGTAACTATTTGCTGCTGAATATTTGCCGTATAAACCTGCGTAGTGCCATCTTCAGCAGTAACGGTAAAACTAACGGGCTTGGAAAAATCTAAGATTGTCCCAGAGGCAGGAACGATGCTGGCACGTTCAGACAATGTAGTGGTTACTTTTAGTTTTGATAAGTCTGCCGTGGCTGGAACGGTCGCGGTGATTATTTTGGTAACAGGGTCTATGGTAGCGGTTACTACTGGTGACAAATCATTGAATGAAAAGCTTAGGATGTCTTTCCCTGTGAATTTAGTGCGACTTATCAGTACTTTGTAAATAGCCTTTGAGCCGTCTTCGGCAGTAACGGTATAGGCGACTTCCCTTGAAAAATCCTGTACTTTCCCAGAGGCAGGTGAAACCATCGCTTTATCGGATACAGTGATAGAGGGAGTCAGTTGGGTAATATCTGTCGCAGGGGGAACAACTGCCGTTATTTTTTTATTGGCTTCGTCAATCGTGGCATCAACCACTGGCGTTAGGCCTGAAAAGCTAAATTTTGTAATGGCTTTTTCGGTGCTTAAAGACACTGTAAGTTCTTCTTTACAAGCCACTAGTAATATCATAATAGGCAGGTAGAAAAATATAATTTTGGTAAAAGTAGATTTCAAGATTGTGTAAAGTTGGGGTTGTAGTATTATTTATGTTATCGTTATTCAAAATGTGTAGGGTAAAATCAGACTTATTCAAATTTAAACATATATCCTTCTTTTAACTCACCAGCACTATTTTTCTCTTGTGTCAGGCTACATATCTTTTTTAAATCTTCGTCTACAAGAAAGAAGCATATTTTTTTTCGAGTTCCTTTTTCTTTATACTTATCAATTTCTTTAAGGCAAGACAAAATAAATCTATCTAAATTCTTTCCTGTTACATCTTCATCTAATACGTAAGTAGCAATAATAGCATGAACATCTTCTTTATAAACTGGCTTTATCCGAAAGAAGCCTTCTTTAGCTTCACTACCAAAAGATACTCGTGTGAAATTTACATTATTCACTTCTCCAGGGAAATCATAATACATTCTACTCATTTTGAACAATCCCATTAGGTCTTCATCATCAATTTCACCTGCATTAACTTCTCCAAAATGAAAGGTATCAATATCTGTATTTAATAGTAGTTCATACATCTGCTTCTGTAATATATTCTTTGCAAGTGAATCTATTTGCTTATACCACATCAAATCGTCTTGAAAATAATTTACTTGATAATAATAGCACGTAACTATTTGTTTTCCTGCATATAACTTGATTTTTTCCGATTGATTTCCACAACAAGAAAAAATAATTCCAAGTATTATGATAATAAATTTATTCATCAGTCTTTTTCTTTTAACATCTTCTTCTTTTCTTGACCCTCTACCCCTACTAACGTCAGCCACTATTTCAAAACCTCTATTTTAAAACTTTGTTGCTCTTTTCCGCTTTCTAATAGTAATAAGTAAAAGCCGTTTGGAACATCTTTTACGGAGATATTATCTTGATTTGATACTTGCTTTATGATTGACCCATTGCTATTAGCCTTTGTTGGTGTTTTTACGGGGTCGCCTAGACCAACAAAGGCGAAATATGGCTAAGTAATACCATGCTAGGCTTGGAGCAATACGATAAAACATTGTTGGATTTTTACGAGTTGGAAACTCGTCCTACTTATAGCCGATGAGCCTGATTGTGGATTCATTATAGAGGGTGTATTAAGGTGTAACTGTGGTTCTAAATTACACATTTTTTAGCTATTATGAAAGTTTTTGGGTAAGTCTTTTTGAGAATTATGATTAAAAGTATCTCTCAATTCAATAACGTATAATATAATCGTTAGACACTTTAACGATATTTTATAGGTAGTAATTTTAGTGTTTTTTTATTAATAAAAAGCTCAGATTGGAGAACTATTTTGTTGGATAAATTTGTTTATATATTTTATATTTAATCTTTTGAGGTTACGGAAATGTTGTTCAAAAGGTACTTTATTTACTCAATTTGCCCTGCCCGTGCTTTGGTAAATTTTACCAAAGCAATACCAAAGCGCTTACTTTACTAAAGCAGTGCCAAAGCAATGCTAGTATAATAAAACAATAGAAAACTATTAAAACAGTAAAAACAATAACAACAACAATAATAATAAAGAAGTTGTTGCTGTTAAAAATATTTTACTTAGATGATTTTTTAAAAAATATATGCTGAAATAAACGCTAGGCATGGCCCAAAAATTTGGTGGTAATATTTTGTTTTTCAAAAAAAAATCGCTATTTTCATGAAAGTTTTACGCACATAGTGCCTCTCTTGTTTTTTGTAAAAATCAACGTTAAAAAAATCTGGACAATTAAATAAATCCATCTACACACCTTCAAACAATGAAAAATCATATCGCTACTATCTTTTTCCTGTTTTCATCCTTGCTCACTTTATCTGGTGTTGCTGTTGCTCAAAAGCAGTCGGAAGGCGGATTGTATAACAATACGGTTTATGCGTTTCAATCTAAAATTGCGGATAAATCCTATCAACTCAATATTTCGTTGCTAAGGGATTTTGATAAAAATACTGTAGCAAAATATCCAACTACGTTGTATGGACTGTATGATCACTATGACAAAGATTTAATGCAACGTTTTTATGTATCTGCTAAGACTTACTTTAACTTCCCCATCAAAACTTAACGCTAAGAATATATGTCAGGAATTGACCTTAAAAGAATTGAAGAAAACTATGCGAGCATGTCTGATGAAAAAATTGAGCAAATTGCCTCAAAGGATGCATACGGATTAAGGCCAGAAGTGTACAAAATCATAGAAAAGGAAATAAAAAAAGAAACCTTAATCCTGATTTATTAAAGGCTGCCAAAGCTCAGAATCAAGAATTTTCACTGGAAGAAATAGAAAGGTATTCAAATATTTTAAGAGACTTACCTTGCCCAATTTGTGGTTCTACAACACAAAAGCTCAATGGAACACTGGCATATAAAGTAAAAAGCATGATAATTTTAACCTACACTACAGCAGAAGCCGTCATTGCTTGTCCTAGTTGTTTAGACAAAACAAATAATAATGCCATTTTTTCAACGCTATTATTAGGTTTGTGGGGTATACCCAACGGCATTTTCAAAACACCTATGGCTATCTATAAAAACTTGAAAGCTAAAAAATATACTGATATGACAGAGGCTAATCCTGCATTGTTAGCATTTACAGCATCGCACATTGGGGAAATAGAAGCCTTTAAAAATGATGCAAAAAAACTAGCACATATTATTCGAGACAAGAATATATAGTTTTCTTCCTCTTCTGTTAATCTGCATTTAGCAGACTGGATATTGATAATAAGAATTTAGAGTAGCTCTTTGGGGATTAGCTTAGTCAACTTTTAAAAAGTTGACTAAGCTGACGTGAAAATTGACTAAGCTAATAGTAATCTATTACTTAATCTCAGTAACAAAAGCGTCTTTCGGGGTTCTTACTTTTTTCATATTTACCAACCAGTCGTTCGCTTCGTCGCGATACCCTAATGGTAAAATCACAGTACTTTTAAGGCCTAGTGCTTCTAATCCTAATAATTTATCAAGCTCAGCAGGGATAAAACCTTCCATTGGAGTAGCATCTACCTGCTGTTCTGCGGCTGCTGCAATCGCCAAGCCAAAGGCAATATAAGCTTGTTTTGCTGCGTGCGTAGCGTGCCATTCTTGCCCAAGTGGCTCATACATGCCCCACAGCATTTTTTTGTAATCATCCATTTGCGTAGCAGGTAAACCTCTTTCGGCAATGGTTCTGGCAAACACTTTATCGATTTTCTCTAATGAATAACCGTCCCAAGCAGCAAAAACCAATACGTGCGAAGCATCTGTTATCTGGCTTTGGTTGAAACCTATTTGTTTTATTTTCTCTAAAAGCTCTTTGTTCGAAATTACGAATACCTGATAAGGCTGTAGTCCTGAGGACGAAGGAGCCAATCTGGCAGCTTCAAGGATATAATCTATTTTCTCTTGAGGAACGACATTACCGTTCATTTTCTTAGTTGCATAACGCCACTCTAAAGCTTTTAATAATTCCATTTGTTGTCTTTTTAAAAATTCAATGTTATAACACTTAATTATGAACACAAACAATAGTAACTTTGTTACCAAAAGTAACAGTGACAAAAAAGTAACTAACTGACAAATGATGGAAATAGCAGAGAGACCCACCATCAAAGACTGTACTAAAACTATCATGGCGATTCATGATGTAATGGATATTCTGAGTGGCAAATGGAAAGTCTCAATCATAGCATGCCTTTGCTTTGAAAAGAAGCGATATACGGATTTACTAAAGGAAATAAACGGCATTTCAGGTAAGATGCTTAGCCGTGAGCTAAAGGAACTAGAAGTAAATCAATTAATTACGCGTACAGTGATAGATTCCCAACCTATCAGCGTAGTTTATGAAATCACAGAATATGGTGCTACTTTAAAACAGGTAACTAGCGTTATTGCTAATTGGGGACTTGAACACAGAAAGAGGATTATTGGTAATTAGTTTGTGCACAAAATAGGTATTACGGGTGATGTGGGATGTACTCAGTAAATTTTGATTTTAATAAAATCATTTTTTGACCTACATCAATCTTTGGCAATAAAGATTGTTGCAATTTTGTAGCATCATTAATTATTAAAACAATTTAAACAATGAAACAAAAACATTTTAAGTATATCAATACTCTTTTTGTAGTAATCCCTATGACGTTGATTATGGCATTTGTCGGCCTGATGCGTAACTATGGCTTTGGCGAAGATTGGTTCATGAAATTCCTAAAAGCATGGAGTGTAATGTTACCCGTAGCCTACATTTCTGCATTCATTATCATTCCTAATGCCCGTAAATTGGCTGAAAAAGTAGCTTCAAAACCATAATTTGGGAGCTGAAAAGATTATTAATTTTGAATGTACGAACAACTGATTAGTTACATTAACGATATAATCAACGTTAATGAAGTAGAATTAAACACCATTCTTTCTTATTTCAAGCCTTTGGAAGCTAAGAAAAATGAAACCTTGCTTAGTCAGGGACAAACCAGCCAGCGAACTTTTTTTGTTGGCAAAGGTTGTTTGAGGATATTCTTTATCAATCATGACGGACAAGAAGCCACACGGTATTTTGCCTTTGAAAATCAGTTTGCTACCGCCTTGAATAGTTTTATTGCCAATGTTCCTTCCGAAGAATACATCCAAGCCATAGAACATACTAAGCTACTTTATATTAACCATAAAGATTTTTATCACTTACTCGATATTATTCCTCAATGGGAAAAGTTTTACAGAGGTTACCTAGAGAAAGCTTATATAAACAACACCAACCGACTGATGTCTTTTATTACCCAAGATGCCACCGAACGCTATAGACAACTACTTGACCAAAACCCTATGGTAGTAAGGCGTTTGCCTAATAAAATGGTGGCTTCTTACCTAAATATCTCTCAAGAAACCCTAAGTAGGCTAAAGGCTAGGGTCTGAATTTCGTGTAATTCCTTTGCAAATGATATTTTTCAACACAAAAAATATCCAACATACCATTCAATAAGTTTCTATAAAAAGTTGAGGACTTTAGTAAAAATTGTAGTATGTTGCATTCGTTTTTTATTGTATTTCTTTTAGATTTCTACATATTTCAAAACCTTAATATTTATCATGTACAAAAATTACACTTTATTAATCTTCGTTTTGGTTATCATTTGTTCTTGTGGTGAAGAATTGGTAGTTAAAAAAAGTTCAGCGAAAGCAATCGTTAAATTCTCTTTTTCACAGTTTAATCCTATCATAGAAGCAACTATAGATGAAACTACCAAAAGAATTACAACTACACTACCTTCAACAGCAGATATTACCAAACTGAGTCCTACTATTATCGTTTCGCCAGGCTCAAAAGTATCTCCAGTTTCAGACAAAGAACAGGATTTTAGTAAAGAGGTCGCTTACACTGTCACAGCTGAAGATGGCACAGAAGTGACTTATAAAGTAACCGTAAGGCGAGAAAGAAGTGGTGCTAAGGATATTTTAGCGTTTAGTTTTACCGACTTCTCCCCCATTATTGTTGCAAAAATTGACCCGACTACCAAAGCTATTACCGCTACTTTGCCCTCAACAGCGGATTTAACAAAGCTGAAACCAACAATCAGCATTTCTGACAAAGCATTTGTAACCCCTGTTTCTGGCAACGTGATAGATTTTTCAAAACCAGTCAACTTTATGGTCACGGCAGAAGATGGTAGTAGTCAATCGTATGTTGTTACTTTAGTAAAAGAAGCCCCTCCTGTTCAAGCGGTTACGATAAAATCGGGCAATAACCCTAGTACAAATGTTGTGTATGTAATCGGTAGTTCTACCTTATATGCATTAAATGCATCTACAGGAAAAGAAATTTGGAATTATGATAACGATGGGAGAATATTATTTGCGAACTCTACCATATATGATGGTAACATTGTTTTAGTTTCTAAAGGCGTTAAATTTATTAATGCTTCTACAGGTGTTCTCAATGGTGAAATACAAGAAACTAGCCATTCGTATTCAAGCCCTGTAATAGTTAATAACGTGCTATATTATGGTACAGGTGAGTCTGGCTTGTTAAAAGCTTTTGATTTAAAAACAAAGAAAGAAAAATGGGCTACAAGTGTAGTATATTGGGCAGACGCTAGTCCTACAGTTTATAAAGGAAATGTTTTTATTGCTGTTAAAAATGGAAGCTGTTTTAATGCTTATGATGCTGAAACAGGCGTTCTAAAATGGAAAACAAATACTATCAATGGAAACATGTCTGGATTTATCAATGCATGTACCTTTGAGAATCTTGTTATTACAAGTGGCTCATATTCTTTCAAAGCATTTGATATTAATACTGGTGCAATAAAATGGAAATTTGGAGAATGCAACGGTACCACATCTAGTCCTACAGAGTCTGAAGGGATTATTTATTTTGGAGATGATAATTCAAATTTCTATGCGCTTGATGCAACTAATGGGTCATTGAAATGGAAATATAAAACAGGAGCTATATTAGATTCTAGCCCTATTGTTGACCAAGATTTCGTTTACATTTATGGTAAAGATAGTTTTGTATATGCTTTTAATAAAAAAACGGGAGAGCTTCAATGGAAGTATCAAATAGGCTCACCCTCAGATTATAGTTATGCTTATGTGGAGTCTAGTCCTGTAGTTTTTGAAGGCGTTTTGTATATAATAGGCAGAGGCAGTAAAACTTATGCTTTAAATGCTAAAACAGGAGAAAAAATATGGGAATTTAATAAAACCTTTTACCAAACGTTTGCATCTCCTTTTATCATAGATAAAAATGGCAAAGTTTATCATAGTGGAGTAAGTGGAATGACAAATTAAATAATCATTGAATAATTTTATCATGATAAGTAGTACACAACGGGGCTATTTCCAAAAAGAATAGCCCCGTTGTGACACTCAATACTTCCAACTAGTCAAATCTGCCCCTTTGGGTGCTGACTGCTCGATACGCTTTAAGATTTTGGGAATATACATGGTATTATACCGTAACCTTGAAATATAGTTGGGCTGATTAGGGTCACCATTCCAGCAATGTTCGGCACGGTCGCCATAGGTTACCTCACCGTCATAGGTAGGATTTTTTACTCCTTTCAGATAGTCTTCCATCAGATAGACGGCATTGTTTAAGTAATAGTTATCCATGTCGCCACAGTAAATATGGATTTTGCCTTGCAGTTTAGGGCCAAGTGTTGCCCAATCTCTTTTTAAGATATGTAGCAAATCGAAATGCTCTTTCCAGTATTCCGCTACCTTTTTATCGATGACTCCAGTCGTCTTATCAAAAATCCTTTGTGGATAGCCATCACTCCCCACAGGCGAATATACAGCCTCCCAAATATCCCATTGCCCACCCGAACGCGTTTTATCGCCGATGGCTAATTCATGGTAATTCATATCCTCTACTGTACATTTCACTTTCCCTAAATAATCTCGTTTCCCCGGAATAGCGGTTCTTTTCCAAGGGCTTTCATAATAATAAGCATTAGGGTATTTATACAAATCTATCGAAGAGTATGCTTCAAAAGAGATTGGGTCGGGACAAGCCGCAAAACATCCATTGTATTCGTCAGGATAAAATATTTGTGCTGCCAAGGCTTCCCAACCACCCGTAGAGCCTCCATACATAAACCTAGCCCAACCTTGCCCAATCCCTCGAAACTGCTTTTCTATATAAGGTATCAACTCATACGTAATGGCATCGCCATAAGGCCCAATGTTGGCTGAATTTACGGCATAAGAATCATCATAGAATTGATTGGCATGCTGAATTTCAATGATTAACATTCTTGGAAAATCCTTGCTTGTCCATTGCTTATAAAAATTATAGGCCTCCTCTTTTACAATTTTGTTATACCCATAAATATTAAATCGGGCTGAATAATCATCTGTTTTCATATCGGCGGGTGGAGGTGTTTCACTAAAACCAGAGAAATCAGCAGGGAAATGTCCATGAAAAATGGCTAAAGGATAATGTGCTTGTGGATGGGTATCAAAGCCTTCTGGTATTAAAATGTTTGCCCCTAAGTAAATATCTCTTCCCCAGAATTTACTGAGCAGCTCGCTTTTCATTTTAATATGTTTGATATACTTGGTGTCCTGTGGAGCAGGAATGGGCGGAATCTCTTTCTCTATCTTTAGTTTTATGACCTGATTAAGAGTTTTTTTAAAGGTAATCTTGACAGGGATACTATAAATATTCCCAGGGGCTTCATTAAACTGCTGACCTTCTCCCCTATCCATGGGTAGCTTTACAGTATGACCGTCGGCCCTGTGAAAAGTTTCATATTTGTGTAGCAAAACCTGTGCATAATATACGCCATCAGGAATTTGCTTGATGTTTCTGATAGGGTAACCGAAGGCTTTGCTATCTATCAATTGTACTTGGTTGGGCTTCCAGTTATCTACATTTATCCCAAACATTAATTGACTGTCGGCATCATCACTAATTTGTTTGCGAGGTTCTTTTTTATCATTATCAGCAAGAAACAGCATGAGCCTGCCATCTAAGGGAGTCTTACTGAGACTTTCGCCATAGGTGACCGAAAACTGTTGGGCTTGGCTGATAAAAGAACAGATTAATAAGAAGAGTAAAAAGGGTTTGTTCATAGCAAAATTGTTGAAGATGAAAGGATTATAAGATAATTACCTAAATATATCAAATCCTTTTGAGCTAGCCAAACACCTAATCGTTTATCCATAACGAAGAATGGAAAGTAGGAATAACATCGTTGGGACGTATGGAAAACGTCCGCTCTTGATGGTGATTTGTGGCACACAGCACACAAATGTTGGGTAAATAAATAACTACATTAATATTTTTTCCTATTAGTTGGTGGCTTAAGGATTATTGATTACCCACATCTTTTACAAAGTTGAAACGAAGATGTGATTATTGATAAAATTGGTTGAAATGGGGTTAAATAGCCTTGCAAACCGAGCTTTGGTCGCCTCAGGGTACAGCCTTACTACATGAATCTCTTATACCTAGCGAGGGACTAAAGTCCCTCGCTAGGTATAAGAGATTCACTATCAACTATTTATATGCTTGTAGGTAATCAATAAAAACAAAAAATCACCAGCTAATAGGAAGAATAGAACCCTACTTTCCAAAAAGCCCACCAAGCATTCCACCAATACCATTACCTGCTCCGCCACTATCACTCATGAATTTTCCTGCAATATTCTTTACATCATTCATATCCAAATTTCCATCGGCCAAAGCACCTGTGATATCATTCATGTTAAATGAAGTATCGTTAGGGTCGTTTGTCTTTGTAATCAGGCTATTCATTACCTGTGGTAAAACTTGCGAAACAATACCCGCAGCCGCAGTTTTGTCTAAGCCAAATTTTTGCATCAAGCTACCAATGGCTTGCTGCGCAATATTTGCCACAATAGGGTTAGCCATCAAGCTACCTGCATTCAAGCCAGTTTGTCCACCCAATAGGCTAGTTAACGCACCCATGCCTCCTTGCCCGCTTAGGGCTTGGTTTTTCAAGCCACTTGTCACGGCGGTCATGATAGTTTGCATGGCGTCTTGGTTTTTTTCGTTAGGTATAGCAGGATTTTTAACGATAGCTTCCTGAGAATGATCTTTGATAAGACCCATCAATTGTTCTAACATAGGGAATTGTTTTTATCAGTTTTAAAAATTTTGAGTGCAATTATAGACAGATTTTTCTAATTTCAACCATTATTATAGAAGATTTCTAAATACTAAAAGAAACAAAGCGATGCTTGAAACAACCTCAGATAATAACACGGTGAATACGCTGAAAGAACAAATACTGCCTTTAATTGATGATTTACGATACCCGAGTGAGTCGGATGAGGCTATTGAGTATTTCGAGATGGAATATACTACTTCAGAAAGTATTGGTATCCAAGACTTTAAACTATTTAATGGCATTGAACCCGATAAATCTATCGACAGCATAACGGTTGAGGATTTCTTTGCGCCATTGACTAAAGTGGAAGATTGGTTTGGTGAAGAAGAAAAAAAATACGTGGACGATGCCATAAAACTACAAGCCCTACTGACCGAACACCTAAAAGACATACAGGTATTAAAAATAGGCGAAGTAGAAATTGGTGTATATTTATTCGGAATTTATGAAGAAAATAAATGGGTGGGTGTAAAGACAATTATTATAGAAACTTAGAATACAATGCTTAAACTTTAAAATATTTATAAATCGAAATTTTGAAGTTGATGGCGTCAGCATTTTTCCGAAATTCCACTGTTTGAGCGGAGCGAGTCGGTTCGCCGATGCGATTGGAATTTCTTGACTTTCTTTTGTTACTTTTCTTGTGTCTGACGGGCACGCCTAGTGAAGAAAAGTAAGGTCTTAATAAGAGGAAAAAACGTCTAATATAAAATAGACTATATAAAAAAAAGAGCGATTCAGTGAATCGCTCTAATCTTTCTATTTTACTTTCGCTACTACCGCTTTGAACGCCTCTGGGTGGTTCATTGCTAAGTCAGCTAATACTTTTCTGTTTAACTCGATACCTTGTTTGTTTAATTTACCCATCAAAGCTGAGTAAGATAAACCTTCTTGACGTGCAGCAGCATTGATACGCTGAATCCATAAAGCACGGAAATCTCTTTTCTTAACCTTACGGTCACGGTAAGCATATTGAAGACCTTTTTCAATTTTGTTCTTCGCTACCGTCCAAACGTTTTTACCTCTTCCGTAAAAACCTTTAGCTAATTTGAGCACCTTTTTACGTCTTGCTCTCGACGCTACGTGATTGACGCTACGTGGCATAATCTTGGTTGTTTTTTGAAAAATGGCGGTTAATGATTAACACTTATTGAGCCAATTTTCTGGTTGAACAATAACTAAATTTTAATGTGTTTCAATGGATAATCCTAAAGAAACGAGTATTACATTACTAACATCAACGTTACTCTGTCCATATCAGCTGAACTTACTAATGTATCGTGAACTAAGTTACGCTTACGTTTAGTAGATTTTTTTGTAAGAATGTGGCTATGAAAAGCGTGCTTACGCTTGATTTTGCCTGTTCCTGTAACCTTAAAGCGTTTTTTCGCTCCAGATTTGGTTTTAATTTTTGGCATTTTATTAAACGTTTTAAATGAAAAATATAAATTTTGTAAAATAGGTTGCAAAGATACGAAAAAATATGATAGACAATACCTTGAATTCAAATAAAATGCCTTGTCTGCCTATTTTATTTGAAAGATTTTTGGTTTGAAGGTATCATTTCAGCCCCTAAGTTTGTAATTTTGAGTAATGAAAAAAAATCGGAACATATCTCTCTATCTTCTATTAATAGTGTGTTTGGTAAGTGCCTGTATTTCTGAATCTAAAAAAGGAATAAATATTCCTGCGGTGCCAGAGGTAACAGAAAAAGCACGCAGAGACGCAGCCATCGCTTTCTTGACGGATGCCATTGATGCATCGCCCAATAGTTCAGAAAACTATTACAAACGTTCGTTATTATATTTAGAAAACGACAAAATAACGGAGGCCCTTGAGGACGTCAATACGGCTATCAGTATCAAACCCAACGTCGGTACTTATTTTCAAGCGAAGGCCCTTATATTGCGGGCTTCAAACCAACCAAAACTAGCCCTTGAGGCGGCCTCAAAGGCTGAAGTACTCAATGCCGAGTCGCCAGAGCTGTACACCCTCTTGGGGGATTTGTACCAGCAACTCAATATGTATGACAAAGCCAAGGCATATTTAAGGAAGGCACTTCAAATTTCACCCAACAACGGTGAAACCTATTTTGTGCAAGGCGAAATATCGGCCAAAATGGCGGATACTGCCACAGCCTTGGGCTATTATCAGCAAACGTTGAGCTTAAAACCTAGCTTTTTGCCTGTTTATTTAAAGCTCGCCCAGATTCATACCAACCTCCGCGAGTATGATGTAGCCTTGCTATATGCCAACAAGGGACTGAGTTATCATCCTAAAAACGGCAATCTGTATTTGCAAAAAGGCAATACCTACCAAAAATCATGGAAACTAGATAGCGCTATTTTGTGTTTTAATAGAGCTATCCAATTGGATAGTTCGTTGGTAGAAGCAAGTTTCAACACGGGGCTGATTTATTTCAAGTCGCGGGCGTATCGCTTGGCACTGCCTTTTTTTGAACGCACCTTTAGGCACAATCCGCAATATCCTGAAGCCAAATTCTTTGTGGCACAGTGTTTGGAATATACGGGCAACTTTGAATTGGCTGAGACTTATTATAGCGAACTATTGGCGGCTAATAGCCAGGATTACAGGGCGTTGAATGGCGTATATCGTACTCAACACAAACAAAAATATGGGGCTTATTCAGCGGGTGTAGATGCAAAATTCGATACTGCGTCGTATCAAAACTTTGAAGCTCCTGCCCGAAAAGTGGATACTACTAGCATCCGCCCTTTGAAACCGAAGGGAATTCTGAACAACTAAGCAAACATTACCTTGTATTTTGAATAAAAACAGATACTTTTGCCCCAATATTTTTTAAGATATTACTCAACACAAACAAAACAAGCTTTTTGAGATTCCGTTTTGATAAGAAATGTTATTTGTAGAACATTTTCTTCCAAAACAAGGCTCAAAACAAACAAAATCCTCATGATTAAAATTAAATTACCCGACGGTAATGTCAGAGAGTATGCTCAGGGAACAACTGGGATGGACATTGCCCTCAGCATTTCAGAAGGCCTAGCCAGAAATGTATTAGCGGCTAAAGTAAATGGGAAAGTAGTAGATGCTTCTCTGCCAATCAATGATGACTGCGACTTCCAGTTGCTAACATGGAATGATACTGACGGTAAAGCTACTTTCTGGCACTCTTCAGCCCACTTATTAGCGGAGGCAATCGAGGCATTGCACCCTGGAACAAAATTTGGTATCGGACCAGCCATCGAAACGGGCTTTTATTACGATATCGATATGGGGGATAAAACCCTTAGTGCAGACGAGTTTAAGAAGATTGAGGAAAAAATGTTGGAACTGGCTCGCCAGAAAAACCAATACCAACGTTCGGAGGTTTCGAAGGCGGATGCTATTCAATATTTTACAGAAAAAGGCGACGAATATAAACTTGAACTATTAGAAGGTTTAGAAGACGGTTCTATTACGTTCTATCAGCAAGGAAACTTTACAGATTTGTGCCGTGGGCCACATATACCCAACACTGGTTTTATCAAAGCAGTAAAGCTAATGTCTGTGGCTGGGGCTTATTGGCGTGGAGATACTTCTCGCAAGCAAATGACGCGTGTGTATGCCGTTACTTTCCCAAAACAAAAGGAGTTAGACGAATACCTAACTTTGTTGGAGGAAGCCAAACGCCGTGACCACCGTAAATTAGGAAAAGAATTAGAATTGTTTGCTTTCTCTGAGAAAGTAGGCATGGGCTTACCGTTGTGGTTGCCAAAAGGCACCATGTTGCGTGAACGCCTTGAGAATTTCTTACGTAGAGCGCAGGTGCGTGCAGGATATTCTCCTGTGATTACCCCACACATTGGCTCAAAGCAATTGTACGTAACGTCTGGTCACTATGCGAAATATGGTGCAGATTCGTTCCAACCAATCCATACGCCAGATGAGGATGAGGAGTTCTTGTTGAAACCTATGAACTGTCCGCACCACTGCGAAATTTATAAGACTAAGCCTCGTAGTTACAGAGACTTACCTTTGCGTTTGGCAGAATTCGGAACGGTATATCGCTACGAGCAATCGGGTGAATTGCACGGATTGACACGTGTACGTGGCTTTACACAGGATGATGCCCATATTTTCTGTCGCCCCGACCAAGTGGAGGACGAATTTATGAAAGTAATTGATTTGGTATTGTATGTGTTCAAGGCCTTAGGCTTTGATAATTACTCTGCTCAAATCTCCCTACGTGACCCTGAGAATAAAGAGAAATACATCGGTAAAGACGAAGATTGGGACAAAGCCGAAGCAGCCATCATCAAGTCGGCGGCAGCTAAAGGTTTACCAACCGTTGTGGAACTAGGCGAAGCGGCATTTTATGGCCCTAAGCTAGATTTCATGGTGAGAGATGCCTTGGGACGTAAATGGCAGTTAGGAACTATTCAAGTAGATTACCAGTTGCCACAGCGTTTTGAATTAGAATACACAGGTTCAGACAACCAAAAACACCGCCCAGTGATGATTCACCGTGCGCCATTTGGTTCGTTAGAACGTTTTGTGGCTATCCTGATTGAAAACACCGCAGGTAATTTCCCACTTTGGTTATCGCCAGAACAATTGGCAGTATTGCCGATTTCAGAGAAATACGAAGACTACGCCAACGAGATTTTCTTGCGTTTACAAGAAAGTGACTTACGTGGATACATCGACCACAGAGACGAAAAAATTGGTCGTAAAATTCGTGATGCAGAAGTAAACAAGCTGCCATTTATGCTGATTGTGGGTGAAAAAGAATCCGAACAAGGGATGGTTTCAGTCCGCAAAAAAGGCGAAGGCGACTTGGGAATGATGCCAATCGACCAGTTTATTAGCATAATGCAGACAGAAATAAATAAAAATGTTGTACGATTTAAAGAATAATAACTAAAAATTAAACTTGCATATTTTTATTTTTTGAATTAGCTTTCGGAAGATTCGCAATTAAAGCGTTAATTTGTAACCTTTTATGCGGATTTTCCGTTAAATTAGCACTAGCAGTTAATTTTTGAGTTCTCAAACCTGCTTTTGATATCATTTTAAAACAAATAATTTAGATAATATGGCGTTACGCCCGAATAACAATTTTAGAAATAATCGTAGAGAAGAAGAGCCTTATAGAATAAACGGTCTCATCAAAGGAGTACAAAATGTACGTTTAGTTGGTGAAAACGTTGAGCAAGGCATTATGGACATCAAGCAGGCCATGGCCATCGCTGTTCAACAAGGGCTTGATTTGGTAGAAATCTCTCCAAAAGCCGATCCTCCAGTTTGTCGTGTTACCGATTACGCCAAGTTCAAATACGAACAAAAGAAAAAACAAAAAGAAATTAAAGCAAACGCTGCTAAGACAGTATTAAAAGAGATTCGTTTCTCGCCTAATACCGATGACCACGACTTTAATTTTAAATTAAAGCATGCTATTAACTTCTTGAAAGAAGGTGCTAAAGTGAAAGCTTATGTACACTTCGTCGGACGTTCTATTGTATTCAAAGAAAGAGGCGAAATCTTGTTACTAAACTTTGCAAAAGGTTTAGAAGAAGTAGGCAAAGCAGACGAACTACCACGTTTGGAAGGAAAAAGAATGTCAATTATGTTTTCTCCGAAAGAAAAGAAAAAATAATATTGAAGCAATTGAGCGATTTAGTGAATGGTGATTTAGTGATTAATAGTTTTTATGGTCAATAAATAGCTTCATTAGGAAGAAATTACACATTTTAATGCTGTAATTCAATTTTGGTCTCTTATTTGCTCTACTTAATTGTAGCATTGCTTACATCTTGTGAAATTCAGATTAATCAAATATCTAATTCCCTTTATTTTCCTAACTTTAGGAATAAAGGGAATTTTGTGTGCTGAGGGGTACAAACAAATTGACAATTCAAAAGTCACCAAATTCAAAATCCCTACTAGAAGTACACATTCAGATTCGCCTGATGTCGTAGATGATTTTGTAGCGACCAGTCATATTAATTCTGAAGAATCAGATGATTCGGAAGATGACGACTATTATGCGTTGTGGTTTCCAAGAACTAGCAAAGATGACCACCACGTTTATATCAACCATAGCAGTGTAAGCTATGTCTACACCAGCAAAATAACTTTCAGTTACCTCCAGAAAATTTACCTCAAAATCAGGATACTCCGCCTTTGATTTATCCCATTACTTCTGTATAAAGTTCAATAATCAGCATACAAACAGCAAACAAAACGCTTGTATAAAATGTTGGTATTGATACCTTTGTGTCAAGAAATGTTCCTATTTCTTGTCCCACATCATATTGCTTAATTATTTAATTCTCATAATAAACTTCAATAAAATGAAACGTTTATGCTTATTCCTGCTGTGTTTGGTGTATTATAACTCCTTTTCACAGGATTCTTTAAGACTCACCTTAGCAGATGCAGAAGCCATTTTTCTAAAAAACAACGCCCTGCTGTTAGCCCAAAAGTTTAATATTGAGGCCTCAAAAGCTCAAATTATTCAAGCCAAACTTTGGGACAACCCAACCTTTTCGGGAGAACAGCAACTATATAATCAACAAACCAAAGTGCCTGTTCCGCTAGGAAGCCAAGGACAAAGGGCTTTCCAGATTCAACAACTGTTTTTACTAGCAGGCAAACGTAATAAACAAATTGAGTTGGCAAAAATTAATGCCGAAGCAAGCGAATACAATTATTACGATTTGCTGAGGACGTTGGCCGTTGACCTCCGCACAAACTTTTATGACATCTTCTTTATCGCAAAGTCTGTGGCGATGTATGACGAAGAGATGCTGACCTTCCAGAAATTAGTAGGTGCTTACGACGAACAATATGCCAAAGGCAATATTCCTTTAAAGGAGGTAATCAGGCTAAAAGCATTTTTATTGACCCTGAAAAAAGAGCAAAACGAGTTGCGTCAGCAACTTATTGAGAAACAGGCTATCTTAAGAACATTGCTCAATACGCGTGACGCCGCTTTTATATCACCTATCATCAACGAGAAAACGCTGGATAGCTTGGGTATCAATAATTTAAAGCTAGACCAACTGACAGCCACGGCTTTTGAGAATCGCTATGATTTAAAAATGCAGGACGCTTCGATGAGATACGAAAAAGAAAACCTGCTTTTACAAAAGGCCTTGGCTACGCCCGACCTTAGACTAGGGTATTCTTATGACCGCAACGGTAGCTATATTCCAAATTATCACGCCCTGACTTTACAAATAGATTTACCCGTGTTTAATAAAAACCAAGGGAACATCAAAAGCTCGGAGTCGAGAATAGAGGCAGCCAGAAAGACTTTTGAACAAGGACAAACTAGCCTACAAAACGACGTGCTGCGTGCGTATTTGAAAGTGCAAGAGAACAACCGTTTGGAACAGAGTATCGACAGCAAATTCATTAGTAGTTTCGATACGCTGATTGAGGGAGTAGTAGCGAGCTATCAGAAAAGGAATATTTCGTTGATTGAATTTGTGGATTTTGTAGAATCTTACAAAAATTCAGTTGTTGAACTTAACTCTTTAAAAAGTGATAGGATGCGTTCGGTAGAAGAACTCAATTTTGTTGTCGGGAAAAAAGTACTTTAGAAACCACTATTTTTTGCTAAAAAAAATTCAAGAAGAAAATGAAAACTAATAACATTATTGCAGGCTTAATGATAGTTGCCACGTGCATGGCTTGCCAATCAAAGAAAGAAGAAGCAAACAAGGAAAGCTCTGAGGAATTTGAGCTATCAGACAAAGTTCGTAAGGAATTAGTCTTGGCTCCTGCGGTGCTTGAAAATATATCAAGTGAATTACAATTGACGGGTAAACTAGCGCCCTTTGAAGAAAAACAAGTAAAGGTATCGCCTTTGGTAGATGGTGTCATCGAAAAAATATCTGTTACCCTCGGCGACTACGTGAAGAAAGGGCAAACAATGGCGATTATCCATAGTTCGGAAGTAGCTGATGTGGAAAACCAGATTGTTGGGGCAAAATCAGATTTCTTGACGGCACAAAAGAACCTACAGGTGCAACAAGACTTGTATAAGTCGGGATTGGCTTCGGAAAAAGACATCATCATTGCTCAAAATGATTTGTTGAAAGCCGAAGGAACACTAAGAAGAGCCAACGAGATTTCGGGTATTTATGGTGTAAAGAACTCGTTCTATACCGTAAAAGCGCCTATTGATGGTTATATCGTGGATGTAAACAGAAACATTTCTGAAAAAATGGCGTATCGCGAAGGCGACATCGGCCCGTTCTTTTCAGTAGCCGACCTTTCGACAGTACAGGTAATTGCCAACGTGTATGAATCGGACGTTGCGAAAATCAAGGACGGATACAAGGCGTCAATCAGACTGGTAGCGTATCCTGACAGAGTATTTGAAGGAAAAGTAGATAAAATCAATAACGTACTAGACCCACAAACTAGGACGATGCAAGTACGCATCAATCTGGCGAACCCACAGAAATTGTTGAAGCCAGAAATGTTTGCGAAAGTAACCATTAGTTATGCCGATAATCAGAAAATAGTATCGATTCCGTCTGAATCAATCATTTTTGACAAAGACAGAAATTTTGTAATTGTTTATAAAAACTCAAAAGAGGTAGAAGCACGTAGGGTACAAGTAGCCAAAGTATTAGGCAACAAGACTTTTGTATTCAACGGATTGAAAGAAGGAGAAAGAGTAATTATAAAAAATCAATTAATGATCTATAACGCCTTAAATAACTAAGGATACGATACCATGAAAACATTATTGGCTTTATCGCTTAAATTCAAATTTGCCGTGTTTTTTTTCACGGCTGTCATTGTGGTTGGGGGTATTTTTAGTTTTTTGAATACACCCATTGATGCCTTTCCTGATGTTACCAATACCCAAGTAACGATTATTACGCAATGGCCGGGACGAAGTGCGGAAGAAATAGAAAAGTTTGTGACTGCCCCGCTTGAGATTTCGATGAATGGAGTACAGAAAAAAACCACAGTAAGGTCTACTACCCTCTTTGGTTTATCAGTGGTTGTGGTGATGTTTGATGATGGTGTAGATAACAATTTTGCCCGTATTCAAATCAACAACGCCTTACAGGGACTAAGTTTGCCCGATGACGTTGAACCAGAAATTCAACCACCTTATGGCCCAACGGGTGAGATTTTCAGGTACACCCTTGATTCAAAGTCGCTGAGTGCCAGAAAATTAAAGGAAATTCAAGATTGGGTAGTTGATAGAAATTTAAGGTCTGTACCTGGTGTGGCGGATATTGTGAGCTTTGGAGGTGAGGTAAAAACGTATGAAATCAGCGTAAACCCAAACCTTTTACAGGCGTATAACATCACACCGTTGGATGTATTTCAAGCGGTACAAAAAAGTAATATCAACGTTGGAGGGGATGTAATTACGAAAAATAATCAGGCTTATGTAGTGCGTGGGATAGGTTTGTTAGCCAACATCTCAGACATTGAAAATATCTTGGTTGAAAACATCGACGGTGTACCTGTATATGTAAAAACAGTGGCTACCGTCAGCGAATCGGCTTTACCGAAACTTGGGCAAGTAGGCAGAGGCAACAACAACGATGCCGTTGAGGGTATCGTGGTGATGCGTAAAGGCGAAGACCCTTCGGCTGTAATCAAGAGCTTGAACGATAAAGTAGAAGAATTGAATACCAAAATTCTTCCTGTTGATGTTAATATCAAGACGTTTTATAACCGCCAAACCTTGTTGGATTTTTGTATCGAAACGGTTTCGCATAACCTCTTAGAAGGTATTGTGTTGGTTACCTTGATGGTATTGATATTCTTAGCCGACTGGCGTGCGTCTTTGATTGTGGCGATGATTATTCCGCTGGCGTTGCTTTTTGCTTTTACCTGTTTGAAGTTGATGGGCATGTCGGTAAACTTGCTATCATTAGGGGCTGTCGATTTCGGGATTATCATTGATGGTACGGTGGTCGTCGTTGAAGGATTGATTGTAGTACTTTCCCACAAAGCACACGAAGTGGGCATGGAGCGTTTTAATAAACTAGCCAAGCTTTCTTTGATAAAACGCACAGGTACTTCTATGGGTAAGGCCATCTTTACCTCTAAAGTAATCATCTTGGTAGCTCTTTTGCCAATTTTCGCTTTTCAGAAAGTAGAAGGTAAAATGTTTACTCCTTTGGCTTGGACGCTAGGGGCGGCCTTGTTGGGAGCATTGATATTTACATTGACCCTTGTGCCAGTGATGGTGAGTATTTTGATGGATAAGAACGTCAAAGAAAAATCAAATTTCTTTGTAGATGGCGTCTTGAAATATTCGATGATGTTGTTCAATTATTGCTTCTCGCACAAAAGAGGTACGTTTATCACTACTGCGATCATCACTGTTGTTGGGTTATGGACATTGACCATACATGGTACAGAATTCCTTCCGCAACTCAACGAAGGTTCTATTTACGTAAGGGCGACGATGCCTCGGAGTATTAGTTTGAACGAGTCGGTGCGATATGCTAATGATATGCGAAAAGTATTTGAAAGTTTTCCAGAGGTGCGTCAGGTAATGTCGCAAGCTGGGCGACCGAACGATGGTACTGACCCTACGGGTTTTTATAACGTAGAATTTCACGTTGATATCTATCCTCAAAAAGAATGGAAGAGCCATCTGACGAAAGCACAGTTGATTGAGCAAATGCAAAAGAAACTGGATGTATTTCAAGGGGTAAGTCTTGGTTTCTCGCAACCGATTATGGATAACGTTGAGGAGGCCGTATCGGGGGTGAAAGGTTCAATTGCGGTGAAAATTTACGGACAAGACTTTGAGTTTCTGGAGAAACAAGCGGAGAAAGTAAATGATGTATTGAAGAAGATTAAAGGTATTGAAGATTTGGGTATCATCAAAAACTTAGGACAGCCAGAGCTACGCATTGAGCTTGACCAACAAAAAATGGACTTATACGGCGTACAGGCGGCAGATGCTGAAGCCGTAGTGTCAATGGCGATTGGTGGGCAAACGGCTAGTCAGTTGTTTGAAGGAGAACGTAAGTTTGATATTCGTATCCGTTTCCAATCAGAATACCGTAAGTCGGAAGCCGAAATTGGAGATTTGATGGTTCCGACGATGAACGGCACGAAAATTCCTATCAAGGAAATCGCCGTGATTCGTACCTTGACAGGACCAAGTTTGATTTTCAGAGAAGACACCAAGCGTTTTATTGCAGTGAAATTCTCGGTACGTGGTCGTGATATGGGTAGTACCATTGAAGAAGCCCAAACAGAGGTAAACAAAGTAATTCATGCATTGCCGAAGGGTTATGAGATGAAATGGAAGGGTGATTTTGAAAACCAACAAAGAGCATCTAAACGTTTGGCACAAGTAGTGCCGATTTCGATGATTACTATTTTCTTTATCCTTTACCTGATGTTCGGAAGTTTGAAAGATGCTGGGTTGGTATTTACCAATGTGCCTTTTGCCATTATTGGGGGTTCGTTGGCATTACTAGTGACGGGGACAAACTTTAGTATTTCGGCAGGTATTGGTTTTATTGCTTTGTTCGGGATTTGTATTCAGAATGGGGTAATTATGATTGAAGTATTCAAAGATAACCTGCATCGAAAGCTATCCTTGCATGAGTCTATTTTGCAGGGAGTTCAATCAAGGGTACGTCCTGTAATGATGACCGCCTTGATGGGTATTTTCGGGATGTTGCCAGCGGCAGTTTCGTCAGGCATTGGTTCGGAATCACAAAAACCATTGGCAATTGTTGTAATCGGAGGGTTGGTTGGTGCAACAGTACTGACATTGTTCATTTTCCCACTGTTTTACGAAAGAGTCTATCGTAATAAATAACAGGGCTTGTATAATCATTGGTGGTTAGTTGTTTGTACAAAATTATTTTTTCATAAATTATTGTTTTTTCTGCAAATTAAATTTTGAAAAACGATAATAATGTAACTACTTTTGTACCAAACAATTAACCACTAATAATTTATACATACCCATGAAAAAAGTGTACTATTTCGTGCTTTTTTTAGTATTCCTAAAAGCTATTGAAGTGTTGGCTCATTAAACACTCGCAAATCTGTAAAATACTCCAAGAGGTAGTTTCTTTTTGAAGTCATCTAGTAAATAAAGCTCTCCGAACTCATGATTTTGAGTTTGGCTGAAAGAACATTTTACTAAATTTTCAACGATTAGCGAAGAGAAGCCCATTGAGTACATATTCAAGATTAAGAAATAATTTTCTTTGTCTAGGATTTGTGCTACCGTTTTGAGTAATTCATTTATTTGCTCTTCCAGAATCCATTTTTCACCATCGGGGCCACGGCCATACGCTGGAGGGTCTAGTATTATGCCTTGGTAAACGTTGCCACGCTTGGCTTCGCGTTTTACGAACTTCAAAGCGTCTTCTACTACCCAACGAATATTTTCAAGATTGCTCGCTTCCATGTTCTCTCTCGACCATGAAATTACTTGCTTGATAGAATCAACATGGGTAATATCCGCACCTGCCTGTTTGGCAGCAATTGATGCCCCGCCTGTATAAGCGAACAAGTTTAGTACTTTAGGGGTCTTGACAGGAAGTTTTTTTACTTTATCAACGATAAATTCCCAATTAGACGCTTGTTCTGGAAAAATCCCGACGTGTTTGAAGGACGAAAGGGCTAATTTAAAATTCAAATCCAAGGCATTGGTTTTGTAAGGCATAAACCAACGTTCTTCTACGCCTTTTTTTACAATCCACTCTCCTTTTTCCTGTGAACCCTTATCTTTTTTAAAAGTGGCGTGGGCACTCCTCTCCCATTCTGAATCCGGCATAGACTTATCCCAAGCGGCTTGTGGCTCTGGTCGACGCAGGATATACTTCCCAAATTTCTCTAATTTCTCGAAACCACCAGTATCAATCAGTTGATATTCTTTCCAGTTTTGGGGCGTTTCAAGTTTTATAATCTCTTGTTGCATAAATTGTGCTGTCTATGGAATCTATATTGATTTTGTCATCAACAAAAAAAGCGGTATCCCAAATAAGAATGTCGCTAGATATTATTTTGTAAAACCTCATCCCCCAGCCCCTTCTCCTTCAGAGAAGGGGAGCAGACCTTAGTGCTTAAAGCTCCCCTCTCTGAAGGAGAGGGGTTGGGGGTGAGGTTAATAATGTCTAGCGGACTCTTATTTTGAAATACCGCTGCAAGTTAATCAAAAGCCTTTATTTGAACTAAAATGAAATCTTATTCATATAAAATACATTTCTTCGTCCGCCTTCGCTATCATTCGTAATACGCTGATAACCAGAAGCAATGAAGTAATTTTTATACCAATAGTCGATAGCATCAGAAGTTGTTTGTTTTACCTTATCTCCTTCTATTTGCGTACCTATTTTCGAGCTTTGCGTATCTTCAAGAATGGTATCACCTTTGATGATTTTAGTGAAAATTTGCCCTTTATTGCTGTACGAAAGCGTAATTTCGTCTCCTTTTATCGAAGCTTTTACTTTCTCGCTCAGTTTTTGTTCTTTCACATCTTTCATTTCGATGCTGTTATCCCATAGCAAATTGCCTTTTTCATCAAATGCCGCTACGATAGCATGGGTATAAATCCAGCCATCAAACGTCTGCTGATTGCCGTAGTATCTGTTTCCCCATCCCCACGGACTATAATACGAGCTAAAAGGTGAATACAAACCATAATAGCCATAGCCCCAACGGTAAGGGTTATAAAACGAACTATAAGGACTACCGATGCCATTATACATTCCGAAAGGATTGTAATTGTTATAACGGTAATCTGCATAAAACGCCTCCGCTACCATAATGTATTTATCGTCCTGCTTGATGATGTCATGTACTAACAAACGATAGTCTAACCGTAAATCTTCTCCTTTATTTTTCTTATCCTGAATCTTTTTCTCTTGCTTTTCCTTTTGGCGTTCGCCCATGAAATTAAAGAAGTTTTTAAATTCGGTAAAGCTATGGAATTTCAAATCGGTGATTTCATTGTCAGTCAACTTTGAGAAATAAATACCCTGTGAAGTAGGCCCACGCGACGACCCTATCGAGCTTTTATGCCCATACGTTCCGAACATTACCTCTGTTGAATCAGAGAGAAGGTTTAGCTTGCCGTTCATCATGGCAAATTCGTTATCTGGGTTCATCACCACTTGCGAGATTTGCTTGCCATCTTCATCAAACGATTTTACGACCAACTGGTAATTTTTTCCACGCGTACCCACTGCGTACGTTACATTGACGATAGCCGTGCTAGTGTCCAATTCCATCGATTGTATCTCTGCCTGACTTTTCAAGGCACTTGGTAATACCTTTGTTTTGCGTTCGTCCAGATTAGTAAATAAAATGACAGGTTGATTATTGACCATCCCTGCGATAAAAACTGAAGAGTTGATAGCTTGAAAATCAGACACTTCCATTCTATCTACAGACATTATCTGATACTTTTCGATAAAGCCTGGTCCTATGTTTACTTTTATGACCTCGTACACATTACTTCTATAGCGGCTAAAAAGTAAGTACAGGCTTTTGCCGTCATAGCTATGCTTTACATAATCTAAGTTTCCATCAATTGTTCCATTGATAGACCATACCTGATCTAGGTTGGTATCGAACCTAGAAAGCACAAAATTAGTTTTATTCACCTGAGATAGTACCAAAACCCCTTGTTCGTTGATGGGAATGGTAAAAAGCTCAGAATTGTTTGATGGTAGCGGAATTTCAACTCTTTTTAAGCTCTGAGCCTGTGCGAATTGAATAGTGGTAATCATCAATACAAAAAAAGCAATACTTTTAAAAAAGACGGTTTTCATATTTTTAAATTAATTAATTGAGCTTGTTTACTCATGAGCAAGTCCAAGAATAATATCAAATTCCTCGGGCTTAATATGTGTAACTGAAAGCCTTGATTGTTTGATTAGTGATAAATCCTTGAGTCGTTCATCAGATTTCATTTGTTTTAATGTAACTGTTTTAGGCAGTTTTTCAACAGGGACAAGGTCAACTACCACCCAGTTTTTATCTTCGGTCGTAGGGTCTTGATAAGCTTCTTTTACTACTTTGGCAATACCCACTACTTCCATTCCTTCATTTGAATGATAGAAAAGCACGAGGTCGTTTACTTGCATCGCTCTTAAATTATTGCGTGCTTGAAAATTTCGGACGCCATCCCACATCCCTGTGCCTTGTTTAACGAAATCATCCCAAGAATATTTGAAAGGTTCTGATTTTACGAGCCAATAATTCATAATTGTATGGTATTTTTTTTGTTTTTTGTATTGATTGAAATTGTGGTATAAACCCCTTCATTCCTAGCGAGGGACTTAAGTCCCTCGCTAGGAATGAGCTAGGTTACTAAGTGCTTGTTTTGTTCTCTTTAACCCCGTGTTCTGTGTGCCACAGACCATGGGTTAGAAAAAATCATTTTCTATTAGCGGGTGACTTAAGTCCTATCGATTACCCACAAGTACATAAGTAATTGATAATCAATGTGAATTAACCTCACCCCCAACCCCTCTCCTTCAGAGAGGGGAGCTTTAAGCTACAAAGTCTGCTCCCCTTCTCTGAAGGAGAAGGGGCTGGGGGATGAGGTTTGAAAGGCGATTTAAACCAATTTTATCAATAATCATATCTTCATTTCAACTTTTTAAAAGATGTGGGTAATCAGTAGGACTTAAGTCACCCGCTAATAGAAAGGGGTAACCTTACACTCATGCCATGAGTATTTTTTATAATTAATTATCAAAGCCTATACCCTTCGGTTCAAAACTAAATAAAAATTCCGAAAGCTTAGGAGGCTTTCGGAATTTATTATCAGGGAAACTTTGGAAACTTACTAAAGTCAGGCTTGCGTTTTTCTAAGAAGGCATTTTTACCTTCTTTCGCCTCATCCGAAAGATAATAAAGCAGTGTGGCATTGCCTGCTAATTCTTGAATACCTGCCTGTCCGTCTAGTTCAGCATTGAATGATGATTTCAACATTCTTAGTGCTAATGGACTTTTTTCTAAAATCTTCTTACACCAAGCTACGGTTGTTTCTTCTAGTTGCTCTAATGGTACAACCTTGTTAACTAGACCCATATCTAATGCTTCTTGTGCATTGTATTGGTCGCATAAAAACCAAATCTCACGTGCCTTCTTCTGACCAACTACTCTTGCCAAATACGACGCTCCAAAACCACCATCAAACGAACCTACGTTTGGTCCTGTTTGTCCGAAACGAGCATTCTCAGCCGCAATTGACAAATCGCACACTACGTGCAAGACGTGTCCGCCACCGATAGCCCAGCCCGCTACCATCGCCACTACTGGCTTAGGAATAGAGCGAATTTGTTTTTGTAAGTCTAGCACATTTAGTCTTGGTACAGTATCATCACCGATATACCCTCCGTGTCCACGCACAGATTGGTCACCACCAGAACAAAATGCTTTTCCACCCTCACCTGTCAAAATAATTACGCCAATTTCTTCTGTATCACGGCAAATATTCATGGCATCAATCATTTCTTTTACCGTCAAGGGCGTAAAAGCATTATGCACTTGCGGACGATTGATTGAGATTTTGGCGATTCCTTCATGAAAAGTAAATAAAATCTCTTTGTATTCTTTAAGGGTTTCCCACTGCATATTATTATAATATTAAAATGTTTAAGCTATTCTAAAGTAAATGAACCCAAAATTAATCACTCATTTACAAAGCTCCAATTATTCTTTGTTAAGCTCTTCGTTATAATGTACATCCCACGTGTGGTCGGCGAGCAATAAACACTTTGCCAAGTACCGACTATATTTAAAAGAACGTCCCCATTCGTTGGGTGCTATCAACGATAGTAAATCTGTACCATTCTCTTTCTCGTACATATAATAGGTTTCGTTGATAATTGGTTCAAAGCCGATAGCGGCATCATAAATACGTTCAGATATTTCTTTACGTTGTGCTAATAGTTTTGCCTGACGTGCGAGTGTCTCCATCTGTTCGTACAACTGATTCATCTGTCTATCAGTCTGTTGACGCATCGCCAGCACCGACCTCCCTTTGGTTTTGCCCAAATCCTCAGGTTTGATAACGGCACTCCCCGTGGTATGTGCATAAGGAAGTAGCCCCGGATTTTCGGCTACTTTATCTTTATTGATAGGGTTTAAAAATTTATCTTCAGATTCTGCCATGGCTTTGTATTAATTTATTGAATGATGATTGTCCAGAACACGTAGTGCTGCCTGTTTTAATAAAATTTGATAATGGTATTATACTAAAACTGCTAAAAACCTCTAACAAAACTAATAAATATGGATAATATATTTATTATTGATTAATAATATAGATAATAAATCTACAAAATAGACAAAATACAGATTAAACAATTAAATGTTTTACAAAAACGATTGTCAAAAAGACATTTTTCCTACAAAATAAAGACATATTAGGCCTAATATTGAACACTAATGGACGATTTTTCTAAATCATGCTCTATGTTAATTAATATAACCAACGCAACTATGCCAAAGTTTTTGGCGTATAGGCAATAAACTAAATCTTACTCAATTTACTTTTAAAATCATCATCTTATGGAACGTAAAGAATTTTTATCGCTCGTCGGAGTGAGTGTTGGGGCGATAATTTTACAAAATTGTATGACAAGTTGTAAAAACGATTCGACACCCACCCCTGCTAATACCGGTGGCAATACTGGAGGGAACAATGGCGGAGGAACGACTACCGGCATAACAGGCAACAACTTAAAAGCCAATGGAACAATCGATTTTACGATAGATTTATCTAGTGCAAGCTTTGCTGATTTAAAGACCAATGGAAAAGCGATAGTGAGCGGTGATGTAATTGTAGCACGTACGAAAACTGGCACGTATATTGCTGTAGCTAAGGCATGTACGCATGAAGGAACGACTATAAGTTTTGAACCCGATAACAACCGTTTTAATTGTCCAAATCATGGATCAAACTTTGATTTGACAGGAAAAGTACTCAATGGGCCAGCCGTCAGTCCACTAACACAATTCGCCGCCGTTTTTGATAGTACCAAAAACACAATAAAGGTTTCTTAGAAAATCGATTGTGTTTTTACTTAAAACACTCCTCAAAAATGCTATCTTTAGCGTTTTTAGGAGTGTTTCTGTTTTTCTATCCCATGATCATTGATAATTATAATCATTTACCGAATCCAGATTCGGAGTATGACGAAAAAGTAATAGCGTTTTGTAAAAAATGGTTGAGCCAAGAACAGACATTTATATTAAAGACGTCTGGCTCAACAGGTGAACCCAAGCCCATTACCCTTACCAGAGCACAAATGGAGGCGAGTGCCGTGCTTACTGGAAAAACTTTTGGTTTAACCAAAGGTGATGTAGCGCTAGTTTGTCTTAATGTAGATTATATTGCAGGCACGATGATGTTGGTGCGAGGCATGGTATTAGGTTTAAAACTGATTATTGTTCCACCTAGTAATAATCCCCTTGGAGCTGTCTCAAACGAGGCTATTGATTTTGCCGCTTTTGTGCCCCTGCAATTACAAAGCATCTTAGAGAGCCAACACCAAGCACAAATAGATACATTGAACAAGATGAAGGCTATCATCGTGGGCGGAGCTGCCACCAATAATCAACTGGCTGAACAAATTCAACAATTATCAGTTCCTGTGTATAGTACCTATGGCATGACGGAGACGGTATCGCACATTGCCATTAAAAAACTAAATGGAAGCAATAGCAACGAACATTTTTGTGTATTAGAAGGTGTTAAGATTGGTATCGACGAACGAAGCTGTTTAAACATCGTGGCGGCGGCTACTAATTTTGAATTGATACAAACCAATGATTTAGTGGAAATCTTACCCGATAATCAGTTTAAACTGACGGGCAGATATGATAATATTATTAATAGCGGTGGCGTAAAAATTCAATTAGAAAAAGTAGAAAATATCTTTGAGCCTTATTTAAAGCCCTTGCCTATCAACCGATTTTTTGCTTTTGGTATTCCTGATGATAGACTTGGACAAAAGTTAATTCTAGTCGTTGAAACCGATAACCTCAGCGACGACATTAAGCGGACGTTGCTTGAAAATGTGAAAAATGATTTAGATACGTATCAGGTTCCTAAAAACATTTTTACGATTTTTAGTTTTTCGGAAACACCCACAGGAAAAATTGATAAAAAAGCCACCATAAAAAGATTAAATTTGTAAAAAACATTGAGGTTTACGTAATGAGGTAACATTAAACGACCTAACAAAAAAGGCTAATGTATTCATTTTAAATATATTAATCGCTAAAACACTCATTCATTAAATCACTCAATTACTTAATAAAAAGCATGAAAGTAGATAAATTATCACAATTAGAAATCAAATTCGAGACGGCAGATATTTTGCCTCCTCCTTTCTCTCATCAAATTCTCCTGACTTTAGATTTCAAGGAAAACTTTATTGATACCAAATTTGAAATTGCCTATACTTATCGAGACGAATTGAGCGACGAGGAGATTTTGGAAGAAGGATTTACAGGTAATGAAGATTTGGCATGGGCTGGCGAGTTGTCGAAAGCATGGGAAGCACCTATCCTAAACCTCCTGAGCAAAACTCCTGAAAAATTCAACACGAAGGCGTTGGAAGAAGAACAGAATTTTCTGGAAATTACGATTAATCAAAAGGTTAAGGGCAATCCGATTAATCACGATGCTTGGGAATATTTACTACAAGAGCTTACGCAGGCGGTATATGAAACCTATGGCAAGGAGGCGCCTTTTAAATTGATATTTAAAAAGATAGAAAAAGATAAAAGCACTTCGACTTTTGAATTGAATTTACATTATACCAACAGAACCGTAGAGGCGTCAACAAGCATTGCGGACGTATTAGACCATAAAAAGATTTCGTGGGAAGAAGCCAGCGATTTGCTACAACATATTTTTATTGGTGATTTTATTACTGATAAGGCAAGTAAAGCGGACCCTAAAACGGCAGGAAAATTTCTTTCGATTGGTGATGGTTTCTGGTATGAATTTACAAAGAGCTTAAAAAATCCTAATGGTAACAAAGCTTATATTATAAATTTATATGAAAGGTTTGAGGAGTATTTGTAGGTGTGAGTGATGAGTTTTGAGCTTTGAGAAGTTTGTCAACGAGAATTAAACAACTGACAAACAGCCTATTATATACTCATTACTATTAGCGGGTGACTTAAGTCACCCGCTAATAGTAATGAGTAAGGTGCCGATGTTGGAGTTATCTCCAACATGCTAGGCGTCAGCAATACGTTTCCTAAAAATACTTATGGCGCATGTCTTGAAGTCGTGACAAATTCCAACATTCCTAATCCATTTTTACTGTGTAAAATCTATGAAAAGAGTACTCATTTTTTTATTTACCCTGTTGGGGGGATGCCAAATTTTTGCTCAAGAAAACTCAGTTAATTTATCTCAAAATCCTGCCTCCTTAAAATGGTCGCAGATAAAAACACCGCACTTTCGTTTAATTTTCCCGACCAATATCCAGTCGATAGGACAACGAACGGCCAATGTATTAGAAACCGTTTATCAGCCCGTCAGTAATAGTCTGGGGCATAATCCGCGTCCGATTTCTATCCTTCTTCAAAATCAAACGACAGTTTCCAATGGTTTTGTTTCGTTATTTCCGCGTCGTTCAGAATTTTACACTACTCCTCCGCAAGACTATACCCTGCTTGGCACAAACAATTGGCTAGATTTATTGGCAGTACACGAATTCAGACACGTAGTACAGTATGATAAAGCCCTTACGGGCATTACGAAACTAGTTTATACCATTTTTGGGAACAATGGCTTAGGAATCATCAACTCATTGGCCGTGCCAAACTGGTTTGCAGAGGGTGATGCCGTGGGAACAGAATCAGCGTTAACGACTTCGGGCAGAGGGAAAATCCCTGCTTTTGACATGGCTTTGCGCACGCAATTGTTGACCAAAGGGGCTTACAGCTATTCCAAAGCAGTTGGCGGTTCATATAAAAATTTCATCCCGAATCATTATGTGAATGGTTATCTGATGACGTCTTACATGAAGACCAAATATGGTGCTGATGCTTGGGATAAAATTTTGGAGGGTACTTATAGAATGCCTTTCTACCCTTTTTCTTTCTCTAGCAACATTAAAAAAGTAACAGGGTTAACAGCAGAACAGCTTTATTCAAATGCCTTTGAGGATGCCAAAAAACGATGGCAAACGCAGTTGAAAGACATTGAAGAAACACCCGTTGCTAGTCTTCAAACCAATAAAAACAAGTTTTTTACCAATTATGAGTTTCCACAGATTTTACCAGATGGCAGGATACTAGCTTTAAAATCGGGGCTTTCAGATATTCAGCAGTTTGTTATGCTGGATAAACAAAATACGGAAGAAAAAGTAATTGAACTAGGCATTTTTAATAATGCGGGTATGCTATCGGTGGCTGGGACTAAAGTGGCGTGGGCAGAATTTAATTTTGATGTTCGTTGGGGACAGCGAGATTACTCTGTTATCAAAGTGTATGACTTTAATACGGAAACCACCAAAACGATAACCCATAAAACCAAATTTGCAGCCCCTGCCCTATCAAATGATGCCAGCAAGATAGTAGTCGTAGAAACTACTGCGGAAAACAACTATAATTTAGTCGTACTAGCAACTGAAAGCGGTAAAGAAATAGCAAGAATTCCTAATCCAAACAATGCATTTTACATCCACCCACGCTGGACGCCTGACAATGAAATATTGGCAGTAAAGCTACTGAATGGCAAGAAAAATATAGTTAGCATCAACGCTGACAGCTATGCTGAAAAAGAATTGTTTAGCCCTATTACTGAAAACATTGCACATCCTGTCAAGTCGGGGAACTATGTTTTGTTCAATTCTGGTGTAACGGGGATTGATAATATTTTTGCTTTCGACATTACCACTAACAAGCGTTATCAGGTAACTAATCGCAAATTTGGGGCATTCAACCCCGCTGTTTCGGCTGATGGAAAGCTATTGTATTTTAATGATTTTACTGAAAATGGCCATAGAGTTGTAGAGATGCCTTTTAGTCCCAATCAATTTTTAGCCTTTGATGAAACCCTCAACAAGCCAGTGAAGCTTTTTGGAGCACTATTGAGACAAGAAGCAGGAGAAAATTTGCTTAAAAGTGTAGGGAATCAGACTTTTGACACTAAACCATACAGCAAAGCCAACATCTTTAATATTTATAGTTGGGGAGCTGTGTTTAGCTCGAATAATAACAAGCTGAATGTGGGAATTACTTCGCAAGATTTGCTAAGTACTACTGCCATCAGTACAGGGTATTCATACAATGCTAACGAGAAGACAGGGCAATTCTTTGCAGATTTGAGCTTTGAAGCATGGTATCCGAAAATAAATGTCAATTATACCAACGGACAGCGACAAACCAATATTTATATCGATAAGGCTAACCCTTTGGATAGCCTACGGTCGGACAAATGGAATCAACAGCAAATCGTCGTTGGCGTTACTTTGCCGTTTAACTTTACTCGTTCTAAATATTACCAATCGTTAGAGGTTGGCGTAAATACGGCAATCACACAGGTATCAGGATATGATTTACAAGACCGTTATCTTTCAGAAAGCTTTAACGGTACGTTGAGCTCGATGATTTATACATTTGCCTATAGCAGACAATTGAAAAGAGCGGTCAGAGATATAGCACCACGTTGGGGACAAAGCATAAGTTTTTATACAAGGAATTTACCCTTTGGCGGTAGCTTACAAGGAGGTCTCACGGTTGTGCAAGGAAGTATGTATCTACCGGGATTTTTTCCGCATCATAGCCTTCGTTTGAGAGCGGCATTCCAACATCAAGCTGGCTTTAAAAATGCCATTGGTGCACCAAACAGTAATCTATATCTTTTCGCTAGCCCTACCTTTTTCCCTCGTGGGTATGGCTACAGAGCCTTTGAAGATTTGACGACAGGCTCGGTAGAATACAGGCTACCTTTATTTGACCCTGACTGGAATTTGGGGAGATTGGTTTACCTAAAAAGATTGAAAGCTAATCTGTTTATGGATTTAGGGCAAGGTGAAACCAATTATAATTGGACTGAAACAAAAAATGGACGAACAGTTACTTACAAAGGTTCGGATACGGGCAACTTCACCTCTATTGGTTTTGATTTCACCGCACAATTCCACCTTTTGCGTTTCTCTCAACAATTTGAAGCTGGTTGCCGTGGAATTTATCTTCCTAATAAAGGACAATTTATCTTTCAACCTTTAGTAATTGATATTGGTTTTTAACAAAAAACTCTTTATGTTTGATTTATAATCAATCAGTTCAACGATGCGCATCTAACATGAGTTTTTTCTCTTATAGGGTTTACTGGGTAATGCAAATTTCTTGGTGGCTTTTTACAACACTTGTTCTTAGACAACCTTTAACTAAATACTTTGAAAACCCTATGCACCTGGGTTCCTACTTGAGCGTTAATTTCATCGTAGGAATTCTTTTTACGCACTTTTATTCAAAAATTTATTTAAAACGAGAAAGAGAAAACGGACAAATGATTGTTTTTCCGTTGGTAGCTACTTTGCTATTAGGCTTATGCTTTTTTTTAATTGATTATTTTTTTGGTTTTCAAAGATATCGAAAACCGAGTTTGGGTATCGAACTTGAAGCGTATGATTATTATCAGTTTTACCTAGAGTCAATCCGTTATGTAATTATTTGGTTTTTATTTTTCCATCTTTTCTTAAGCAATCGGAATGCACAAAGAAAAGAATTGCAGTTGGCGAATGCTGAAATGTCATTGAAAACGGCTGAGCTCGAAAACCTGAAAAACCAACTCAATCCTCATTTTCTTTTTAATGCTATCAATAGCATTAAGGCGCTCACTATTTTTGACCCAGAACTTGCTCGCCAAGCATTGACTGAATTATCACAATTACTCAGGACATCCCTCACAATGGGCAATCAGCAATTGGTATCGCTTGAGATGGAATTGATGTTGGTCAGAGATTATCTCTTTCTGGAAAAAATAAGGTATGAAAAAAGACTCGAATATTCTTTTGATATTAAACCCGAAACACTTAGCCTAAGCGTCCCTCCTATGTCGGTGCAGTTATTAGTAGAAAACGCCATTAAGCATGGCATTGGTAAAAATAAGTTAGGTGGCAAACTGATGATTGTATCTGATTATAAGCAAAATATTTTTACCCTGAAAGTGATTAATACAGGGAAGCTCATCAACAAAACCAGTGACGAAGGCGTGGGAATGAAGAATCTGCAAAAACGCCTTTTATTAAATTTTCAAGACAAGGCATCTTTTACCTTGACAGAAGAAAATGATGCGGTAGTTGCACAGATTATGATAAAAATAGAGCCAGTACCAGTAGGCGGAAATTTTGCATCCTTAAAAAGCAAATTAACTTCTGAGCGGTGAAAAACTTTCTATTAGAGGGTGACTTAAGTCACCCTCTAATAGAAAAAATACTCTTGGCATGACTCTGTCAGGTTTATCCTAATTACCAATTAATTGTAAGTCATGCCATGAGTATCTTACAACAAATAAACAACAATCCCTGCGAAATAGCCTATCAAAGCCAGAAAGCTGATTTTCTTTAAGTACCACAAAAAATCTATCTTTTCCATTCCCATCACTGCCACACCCGAAGCTGAGCCAATAATCAAGATACTTCCGCCCGTTCCAGCACAATAAGCCATAAATTCCCAGAGCTTAGAGTCAGTGGGGAAACTTGCTAAATCATACATTCCCATCGAAGCCGCCACCAAAGGAACATTATCAATAATGGCCGATGCCAAGCCGATTGTAATGACAATAATATCTTGATTACCAATAGTAGTATCCATCCACGAAGCCAAATTTGTTAACAGATGAGTAGCCTCTAAAGAGCCAATTGCCAAGAGTATCCCCAAGAAAAACAAGATACTCGAAGAATCAATTTTACTCAATGCATAAGCCACCGTATAGGGCTTGCGTTCGGCTTCATCTCTGCCATGATGGAGTATTTCAGAAACCACCCAAACAATACCTAACCCTAACAAAACGCCCATATAAGGAGGTAAATGAGTAACCGTTTTGAAAACAGGCACTAATAATAGCATTCCTAAGCCTGCTATCAACATGATAATAGAATGCTTGCGAGCCAACGGAATATTCTTGTCGGCCTTTATATCTTTTGAATCAAAGGCTTGGATATTTCCTTTCATCGTAAAAGAAAGATAAATCAGAGGCACAATGAGCGAAACCAAACTTGGTAATAACAGGCCTTTCATGATAGCAGTAGCAGTAACTTGTCCGCCAATCCAAAGCATCGTAGTCGTAACATCACCAATCGGCGACCAAGCACCCCCTGAATTAGCCGCAATAATCACAACCCCTGCAAAAAGCATCCTAGTTTCTTTGTCCCTAATCAGTTTTCTCAACACAGAAACCATCACAATAGCCGTAGTAAGGTTATCTAAAGCAGCAGACAAGAAAAAAGTAATGAGTGCGATAATCCATAATAAAACAACCTTGTTTTTACTAGTAATTTTATCAGTAATAATCTTGAATCCATGATGAGCGTCTATTAACTCAACAATCGTCATGGCTCCTAATAGAAAAAAGAGGATTTCAGAAACACTCCCTAAATGGTGGGACAGTTCCTCCCCAACCAACGTTGGTTCATCAGCAAAGAGGATGTAGATTGTCCAGCATAAAACCCCTGTAATCAAGGCTGTAGCGGTTTTATTAAGATGAATAGGGTGTTCAAAAGCAATGGCCAAATAGCCAATTACAAAAGTAATAATCAGTAAAGTCTGCATATATATGGTTTAAGCTAATAACATTAAATGGCTAAATATTGAGATAAAAAAATTAATATACAAAAATCACCGCCAGCATGACTAACGGTGATTCGCTAACAGATCAAATTATTCTACTACGTTATAACAGTAATCCTTTCATCGACACTTTAATTTCTCCTGAGCAATCATTTCATTAATGTATCAATGGTCTAGTATGCTGTTGTTACATGACAAAGGTCTTGTTTTAACCTTAAGAATAGCTTAATCTAATATTAGAATTTCCTTAGAAAGCTAAAAATTAACAGTGCGGAATCTTTACAATAAACTCTGTGCCCAAGTTTAGCTTACTTTTTACCTGTATGATGCCATTGTGAAGTTCAATGATGTGTTTGGCTACCGACAAACCAATGCCAAAGCCTTTGATATTGCTAGTGTTTCTAGCGCGGTAGAAAGGATTAAAAATGTAGGGTAAATCGCTTGTTGAAATACCAATACCTTTATCTTTTATTTTGATGATGCAATACTTTTTATCAAAACTCAACAAAATATTCGCTTGCTGATTGGAAGAATATTTACAGGCATTTTCCAGCAGATTCACAAAGAGGTTTTCTAACAATACTTCGTTTCCATTGATTAAAGTAAGGTTATCTTCCTCGGGAATCATCTCAAAGCCGAAGATGATTTTATAATGTTGATGACTGTTTTGAACAGCTTTTTGAGCATTCAATAATATTTCCTCCGTTCTCAAGACTTCAAATACAAACTTTTCGCCTTCATCTATGGTTTTGGCTAACTGCAAAAGTCCGTTGGATAATTGAATCAACCTTTCGGTATCGTTCAAAATATTCCTTAGCATTTGCTGATATTCTTCCATAGAATGTTCCTCTTCCAGACCAACTTGTACTTCAGTTTTCAGGGCTGCCAATGGCGTTCTGAGTTCATGCGAAGCCTGTGAAACAAACTGTTTTTGTTGGATAAAAGCCATTTCCAGCCTTTGAAGCATATCGTTAAAATTGACAGAAAGCTCGGCGATTTCATCCTTTCCATTCCCTTCGTCCAATCGTTTTTTGAGGTTATGTGCCGTAATTCTTGAAATCTCTTCATTAATTGATTGAATAGGTTTTAGTGCCTGACTGGCAAAAAATATCCCTAAAACAATCGTAATTAAAATACCAGATAATAAACCAATGGTCAAGGTTTTAATCAGATTTTCCTTCTGCGAAATACCAATTTTATCAGTAGCCGAAGCTACTACTACAAATCTATCAAATTTGCCAGCGAACAATACTCCCACCACTTGTCGCTCATCGCTATTGAAAGTCACCTTGCCTTCCTGTCTTATCTTTTCCAACAAGCTATTAGAGATATAATTAGCCTGATGCTCTACGTTTGAATAAAGCAATTCATTCTTAAAATTAAAGACGAATACTTCCTCATCAGCAAGGCGCAATGAAGAATTTCTATCAATCAATTTCAACAGTCTTGGGGTAAATTCCTGTACATCTACGAGTAAACGAGCCGTAGTATTTGAACGAGCCTGTAGGCGGTCATAGAAGTTTTTTTGTTGTTGATTTTCAGCCCTTAGATAGACAATAGCAGAAAAAATCAGCAAGATAATCGCTACGATGATGGTAAATTGAATGGCTATTTTATACCTGATTTGCATGTATTACAAGGTTTTTAATACATATCCTAAGCCCGTTTTGGTATGAATCAATTTAGGTTCGAACTCCCTATCAATTTTTTTGCGGAGGTAATTAATATATACTTCTACGATGTTGGTACTGGTATCAAAATTCAAGTCCCACACGTTTTCTACGATATCCATTTTTGATAAAACCCGTCCTTTATTCCTCAGCATATATTCCAACAACTCAAATTCTCTCGCTGTTAGCTCAATGCTTTGTTCATCACGGGTGACGGTCTTACTTCTCAGATTCAAGGCCAGATTGGCTTCTCGCAATATTTCTGTGCTGACATCCTGTTGTTGATTAGCTCGCCTAATTAATGCTTGAATCCTAGCCATCAGCTCTCTGAATTCAAAAGGTTTTACCAAGTAATCATCCGCACCATGCTCTAAGCCCTTTACTTTATCATCTACCTCACCCATCGCAGTCAGCATTAGGATGGGCGTGAGGATATTATTTTGTCGGATAATTTTACAAACTTCAAAACCATTCATCAGAGGTAGGTTTACATCCAACAAAATCAAATCGTAAGTATTATTAGTCGCCAAACTAGCCCCCATAAAACCATCATAGGCAGGTTCAACGATGAAGTTTTTCTTCTCTAATCCATTTCTTACACTATCAGAAACCCTCTTATCGTCTTCTATGAGTAATATTTTTTTGCTGTTTTCCATAAAATCTGTAGGTCGAGTTTCTAAGTTGATTTATTTGTAGGTTGAGTTTCCAACTCGACTTGAAGACGATAAGTCGAGTTGGAAACTCGACCTACTGAACTTCTTTTGGAAACTCAACCTACTGAATTTCTTGTAAGCTTTCGTAATTAGCCTGCAAAATAGTTTCAATATGTTCGTCTGTCAAGGCTGTTGAAAGAAACATGGCTTCGTATTGTGATGGTGCCAAGTATATGCCTCTTTTTAACATCGCTTGGAAATATTTTCCGAAAGCTACTGTGTCAGATGTTTTGGCATCTTCAAAATTATTTACGGCCTTGTCGGTAAAGAACAACGTGAACATAGAGCCTACATGATTTAAGGTATAATTCAACCCTAATTTGTTCATATTGGCTTTCATTCCGTCGGTTAATCTTGTCCCCACTTCTTCCAAACGGGTATAAACAGATGGTGTTTCGTTTAAATGATTCAACATTGCTAACCCTGCGGCCATCGCTATCGGATTACCCGAAAGTGTTCCTGCTTGATAGACTGGTCCTGCTGGTGATACACAGTCCATGATTTCTTTCTTACCGCCATAAGCTCCTACGGGCATTCCTCCTCCGATGATTTTCCCCATCGTGGTCATGTCTGGTGTTACGCCACAACGCTCTTGGAAACCTCCTTTGGCTAAACGGAAGCCTGTCATTACCTCATCAAAAATCAAGATAATGCCTTCTTTATCACAAATAGCACGCAAACCTTCTAAGAAACCTTCGGCTGGTTTTACCAAACCCATATTTCCTACTACTGGCTCAAGGATGATACAGGCGATATTCCCTTTATTAGCATCTACTAACGTCTGTACGGCTTCTAAATTATTATAGGGTGCAGTCAGGGTATCGTTGGCTACGCCTTTGGTTACGCCTGGTGAATCTGGACTTCCGAATGTCATCACGCCAGAACCTGCTGCGATAAGGAAGGAGTCGCCATGACCGTGATAATTACCTTCAAACTTAATCATCTTATCTCTGCCTGTATATCCTCGGGCAACTCTCACTGCCGACATCGTAGCTTCTGTACCTGAGTTTACCATGCGCACTTTTTCAACCGAAGGAATCATTGAGCAAATCAATTCTGCCATTTCTACTTCTCTGCGTGTGGGCGCTCCGAATGAAAAACCGCTTTGAATGGCATCTGAAACGGCTTTTTCTACTAGTTCATGGGCATGACCTAATATCATTGGTCCCCATGAATTGATTAATTCAATATAAGCATTCCCATCCTCATCATATAAATAGGCTCCTTTTGCTGATTTTATAAATATCGGGTTTCCCCCTACTGCACGAAATGCTCTTACTGGCGAATTCACGCCTCCGGGAATAAAATTTTTAGCTTTCTGAAAAAGTTGTTCTGATTGTGTCATTGTTGTTTTTTTAAAAAGGACTTTAGGATTGGGGGACTATAGGACTTTAGGAGTTTTAGACTTTGGTATTGAGGGCTTTAGGATTTTGGGACTAGAAGACTTTTGGATTGAAGACTTTAGGATTTTGAGACTGAAAGACTTTAAGTTAAGTGCAACTTAAAATACTTCGTTCTCCAAAATCATAATCTTAAAGACATCAATTTTATAATCTCATAGCCCTAAAGTTTTCAATCCTAAAGTCATAAAGTCATAAAATTCTAAAGTCCTCTAGTCTCAAAATCCTAAAGTCTTCAATCCCAAAGTCTAAAACTCCTAAAGTCCTCTAGTCTACAAGTCCTAAAGTCTCCCCAAGAACCTACTTCGCCAATACAAACTTATAATTTTGCAAAGTCGTGATTGGGCAAATTTGGTTGTCTTGTGATTTGAAATAATTAAAGCCTAATAAAGTATATGAATTATTGTAAGTAGCTGGCGTATCCAAGCCTTTGCGGATGTCATATCCATTTTTCCCGAAGAGTCTCCCCCAGAAAAGTGCTAAATCATACCCATGAAAAGCATAATAAGAAGGAATAATACCATACTTTGCTAAGTATTCTTTTCGGAAACTATCCACCTCTGGCTTATCATTGTCAATAAACTCAGGATTGATACAATAGATTTCTCTGCCCGCCAATGTTCCATTACTTAAATTATAACTATTGAAAGCCTCCGCAGTTGTAATCAGCGGAGCCATTATTTCCTTTTTGTTCAAGGCTGTAATCATCGAAAGTCCTGCTTTCTTTTCAGAAGTAGCCATAAAAATATGGCTCACTCTTTTTTCAGGAAGTTTCGCCATAATATCTTCAGCAGTAGACTTTATCTTTTCAAACTTAACAATATCATAACCAATTTTTTCCATTTGCTTTCGATATACCTCCGCTGTGACAGAATCATTGGTAGCATCTGAATAATAGATGGCTACGTCTCTACCCATAAAAGCTTGTCGACTAACAAACTCAACGGCCTTCATTGCCTGCATGGCTGCCGAAGGCTGAGCCAAGAACGATAAGTTATAATCTTCCAAAATCTTCTGATTATTCGACATCGGATTCACGATAGGAATCTGATTGGTTTCACTATAAACAGAAGCAATTTTGTTGGTCTCTGTATAAAGTGGTCCAATGAGTAAATCCATCATCTGAAAGGAACGATTATTGACCAGCTCAAGCATCTCGTCGGGTTCGTTTGCCATGTCATATACAAAGCAATTTATCGTCACTCCTTCTTTCAATAATTGTGCTTTTGCCAATTTCATACCTTGATACAAATCCAAGGCATATTGATTTTTCCTGACCCTGTCGATACCCATATTTTTAATCTCGACTGGCACTAATAAAGCAAAATTAAAATATCCTTTAGATGTTCTCGACTTTGTAACGCCTGCGGAAGTAGCACTAATGGTTAAATTTTGTTCAACTTTATCAGACAAAACCGTTTCATTAGGAAACTTCTTTGATAGCTCTTGTATAAGTTTCGGTGAATCTATCCTACGGGTATAAAATATTTTCATCTCCGTTAATTCATTTTGAAGGGAATCCGAAGGAATTTTTTGAGCTATCGCAAAACCCTCCGTATATTTTTTTTCTTCAAAAGCCAAGACACTTAACAAAAAGTTAATGTCTGCTTTACCTGCCCAGCTTGGAAAAGCTGCTATTAAATTTTTCAGCGTAGTTTTTGCTCCAGTAAATTCTTTTAATTGGATGGCACTCAAGGCGGCAAAGTAAAAAGTATTGGGTACAAGGGCCGTCGCTACATGATTGTTGGCAAGATGTGTGAAGGCTATTTTAGCTTTTTCGTACTCATGATTTTTGTATAATTCTAATGCTTTTTTATAAGCTTGCTCATATTCAGAAACTGTATTCTGAGCCTTCCCTACTTGAAAAGTAAACAGTATGATTAAAATCCAGATGAATCTATTTAGCATATTTGAAAATTTGAGTTTTACAAAGATAATAAACTTTGTATATTCACGATTGTATCAATTACTCATCAAAACTAATTTCATAATGAACATTCACTGGTACCTCAAGCATTTCAGAGACTTAACTACAATCGAATTATACCAAATTCTACAACTCCGTAATGAAGTTTTTATTGTTGAGCAGCATTGTCCTTTTCAAGATTTGGACAACAAAGACCTTGTCTCATTTCATTTTATGGGTTTTGATACCGAGACCCAAAAGATTGTCGCTTATACTCGACTAATAGCCCCCGGCATTTCTTATGAAGAAGCGTCTATTGGCAGAGTGGTTACTTCACCATTGGCACGTGGTGGAGGCTTCGGCAAGTCATTGATGATAAAATCTATTGAAATGATGGAGAAAATCTTTGCAGGAAGCCCCATCAGAATCGGAGCACAATTATATCTCAAGCAATTTTATGAATCTTTTGGCTTTCAACAAGTTAGTGAAATATATTTAGAAGACGACATAGAACACATAGAAATGTTAAGGATTGAATAAAACAAATCCGTATTTTAGCGAACAAAAAACGCCAAATCATCATTTATTACTCAACATCAATTGACCAAAAACAAGCATTAAACACGGTAGGTTTAGCGACTCGTGCTACTATCACCAAGATTATTTTTTATACAAATTCATGAATAAAACACAGCTTTCAATTATTGCCAAAACCGTTGGCGTAAACATTACCCAAGTACAGAATACAATCAATTTATTAGAAGAAGGAGGAACTGTTCCTTTCATAGCGAGGTATAGAAAGGAGGCTACGGGGAGTTTGGATGAAGTACAGATTCTGGATATTAAAGAGCTTTGGGGGAAACTAAAAGAAGCAGATAAACGTCGTGAAGGCATTATTAAATCTATTGAAGAGCAAGGAAAAATGACGCCAGAGTTGTTAGAAAAGCTCAACAATGCCTATTACCTACAAGAATTAGAAGACCTTTATTTACCTTATAAACAAAAGCGTAAGACCAGAGCAAGCATTGCAATTGAAAAGGGATTGGAGCCTTTGGCAAAACTTATTTTTGAGCAAAAAGAAGCCAATATCCTTAAAAAAGCGGAAGCATATTTGAATGATAAAGTAAGTAATGTAGAAGAAGCCCTGCAAGGGTCGAGGGATATTATTGCTGAATGGATTAATGAGAGCGTGGATGCCAGAAATGCCGTAAGAAAGGTATTTGAGCGTGAGGCGATGGTATATGCCAAAGTAAAAAAAGGAAAAGAGGAAGAAGGAATCAAGTATAAAGACTATTTTGACTTCTACGAACCTTTGAAAAAAGTACCTTCGCACAGGTTGTTAGCCTTGCGTCGGGGTGAAGAAGAAGGATTCCTGAGCGTAAGTATTTCACCTGATGAAGATAATGCTTTAGGTGCATTGGATAGAATTTTCTTGAAGGGCTTGCCTGATGCGAAAAAGATTGTGGAAGATTCCATCACCGACTGTTACAAAAGGTTGATGAAGCCATCGATTGAAAACGAGTTTGCAGGGTTTTCAAAAGAAAAAGCTGATGCGGAAGCCATCAAAATTTTTGCACAGAATCTTCGTCAGTTGTTATTGGCATCGCCCCTTGGTCAGAAAAAAGTATTGGCCATCGACCCAGGCTATCGTACTGGTTGCAAAACCGTAGTGTTAGATGGTCAAGGAAATTTATTACACGATACCGTTATTTACCCATTCGATAAAGTACAGGAAGCCCAAAACGTTGTTTTGACGCTTTCTGAAAAATACCAAATAGAGGCCGTGGCTATTGGAAACGGGACTGCTGGCAGAGAAACCGAAGATTTTGTCAAGAAATTGCCTTTTAAGAAAGTACCACAAATTTTTGTAGTATCTGAACAGGGTGCTTCTATTTATTCGGCCTCTCCTATTGCCCGCGAAGAGTTTCCTGATAAAGATGTTACTGTGCGCGGAGCCGTTTCTATTGGTAGAAGATTGATGGACCCTTTGGCAGAGTTAGTAAAAATAGACCCGAAATCTATTGGTGTGGGGCAATATCAACACGATGTTGACCAGTCGATGTTAAAAGGCACGCTGGATACTGTGGTGGAGAGTTGTGTAAATGCGGTTGGCGTAAATTTGAATACAGCTTCAAAACATTTGCTAAGTTACGTAGCTGGACTGGGGCCATCATTGGCTGCTAACATTGTGAAGTATCGTCAGGAAAATGGTGATTTTAAATCTCGCCAGCAAATTAAAAAGGTTGCTCGCTTAGGCGACAAAGCATTTGAACAATGTGCGGGTTTTTTAAGGATTCAGAACGCTGAAAATCCGTTGGATAATTCTGCGGTTCACCCTGAGACGTATCCTATCGTCGAAAAAATGGCGAAGGATTTAAAATGCTCTGTAAAAGACCTGATGAGTTCAGCGGAATTAAGAAAACAATTAAATTTGAATGCTTATGCCAACGAAAAAATCGGTTTGCTGACGCTTCAAGATATTCTGAAAGAACTAGAAAAGCCTTCACGTGACCCACGTGAGCAATTAACGGCTTTTGAATTTGATGCAAATGTGAAGAAGGTAGAGGATTTGTATGAGGGAATGGTACTTCCGGGTATCGTCACTAACATTACGGCATTTGGCTGTTTTGTGGACGTCGGCGTAAAACAGGATGGTTTAGTACATATTTCTCAGCTAGCCAACCAATACGTTTCTGACCCTAACCAAGTGGTGAAATTACAACAACAGGTACAGGTAAGAGTAATGGAAGTAGATATCGCACGTAAAAGAATTGCCTTGAGTATGAAGGCGGTTTAGATTTTTAGGACTAAAGGACGTTTGGACTGTAGGATTGGAGGACTTAGGACTTTAGGTTTAGAATAGAAGTCGTAAATGAAGCACATAAGTAGCTATTGAAATAGCTTTTTTAATAAGATAATCCTCAAAAAAATTCTATTAGCGGGTGACTTAAGTCACCCGCTAATAGAAAAGAATTAGAACTTAAATGAGCATCGTCAATCCTAAAGTCCTTCAATCCTAAGTTCACAGTTCCTAAAGTCCTCCAGTCCTAAAGTCTACAAAATCCACACAAAAAAAATGAATCAACAAACCAACAACCTAGAAGTATGGATGCGTGGGCCCATTGCGGGGTTGGCTCCATTATTACAACCAGTGGCTCACGCAATCTTACAGGCACGAGAAGAAGTAAACCTGATGATGATTGACTTCCCCGAAGAATTACTTTGGGAATCTCCTGCGGGCTGTGCATCAGTAGCTTTTCATTTGCAACATCTGTCAGGCGTATTAGATAGACTGTTTACTTATGCCAATGATCAAGCCCTTAATGAAGACCAATTAGAACTTTTACAACTAGAATCTGTAAAAAATCAACCTAATATAAACGTAAAGACACTACTTACTCGTTTTAACAATCAAGTAAACAAAGCACTTACACAATTAAAAAATACGAATGAAAAAACGTTGCTAGAACCACGGGGTATTGGAAGGAAGAAAATTCCTAGTAATGTACTTGGACTGCTGTTTCATTCGGCCGAACATACACAACGCCATACGGGGCAACTTTACGTCACCGTGAAAGTATTGAAGAGTACCAAAAACAATATTATTCAGCTATAAACATATTTTATTGATTTTTATGAGACAAAACTGCCTGAATATTTTTTATCGTTTTTTTTTACTGATAAGCTTAGCTGTCTTTTTAGATTCATGTAAATTATTCCGTAGGAAAGAGCAAGATAATGTTGCTGCTCGTCCCAAGCCTGTCGCTAGACCAGCAAACAACAATAAGGTTTATAATAATAAAACCATCAATAACATTGTTTCAACGGCAAGAAGCTATACGGGTGTGCCTTATCGAGCAGGCGGAGCCGATAGAAATGGCATGGATTGTTCGGGTTTGTTGTTTTGTGTTTATTCGCAATTGGGCTATAAAATTCCAAGAATTTCGTATCAGCAATCAGACTTTGGCAAAGAAATTTCCCTTGACGACCTCCGCCCTGGCGACTGGGTATTTTTTGTAACCAACAAAGGCAACGTCAGCAACATCAATCATGCGGGCATGATTACAGAATTGCGAAGCAATAAAGAAGTAATGTTTATTCATGCCTCCTCATCAAAAGGTATCAGAGAAGATAATCTTTTTACTAAATTTTGGATGAGTTGTTTTGCTAAAGCCAGCAGGCCGTTTTAAGCCAATTTCAAGCCAATTACCAAAGCCCACATCATCGCAAAGCTAATCAGCATGGAAACATTCACTAACATTCCTGCAATCTTAGTATCATAATTGAGTTCGTCAGAGAAAGGCAAGAGCGTCATTCCGACAGGAATTATTAGCACTATTAATAATACATTTCTGTACAGTTGCTCAACAGGCAAGAAGTAAAAAAAAGCAAAACCCAACAAAAATCCCCAGAAATAACGAATCATCAGCACCTTGGAAACCTTCTTGAATATTTCGCCAGAAATGGAAAGATTCAAGTAAATCCCCATGATTAATAATACAATAACTTTGTTTCCCCTAGCCATTACATCCAAGACATCAATCACAATCGTTGGGAGTTCTATCTTAGCCAAATTAACAAAAACACCCAATAGAATAGCCTGAAAAGGCACTAAAGTAAAGATTTTCAAAATAGCTTTTTTCGCATTTTGACTGATGGTCGCTCCTTCATTTTTATCTGATAAAAATACACCTGTTCCATACACTAATCCGAAAATGGCAAAGGAATTACCAAAATCAAACATGGCGGCATAGACCATTCCCGCTTGTCCCCAAATACCTTCAATTAGTGGATAAGCAAAAAGCCCAAGATTGAAACCTCCACTCCCCATAATTAAGATTGCCCTCATTTTCTGGGTTTGTTTTTTGAATAACCATGCCGCCGTAAACATAGTCAATAATGAAAAACAAAAAGAAATAACAGGAAGTAATAGCAAGTTGAACTCAAAATGTACACGCCTCATTGTCAAGAACATCAAAGCAGGAAAAGTAGTGTGCATCAATAGCTTAGAAACGACTTTGCCTTCTGTTTCAGAGACAACATTTTGGCGTTTCAGAAAATACCCTACTAAAATAATACTCAAAGCAGTGATAAAAACGGTATTGGTTTGATTCATGAAAATACTTAAAGAAAAACAAAGCGTTTCCTAAAATTTAGAAATGTTGGGGAAAATGTATGAGCCAGCTAAAAGCCTCTACTTTATATAAGTTTAAAAGCAAAGAATAAGTTGGCGTCAGAATATTTACAAAAGCTATTAGGTAGATAAACTTACTTGCTTTTTCATTGATTTGTGCCACTAATAAATACACTACATACACTAGCAAAAAGGAATAAGCCAAGCTTCGGGTAACGTCTTCAACAGCAGTACCTACCAAAAAAGAAAGAAGGAAAACGCCTGTAAACCATACAGCTACGATATAATATTTCTTTTTGAAGAGATAAAAGCAAGCAAAAATAATTAAAAGCAAGTTTAATTTCAAAGATGAAAAAATAGCATAGGGAATCTTTGCACCATGAATAAAACCCAAACCCAAGGTAACGCCACTATGTTCGCCAACGGGGGTTTGCAGATGATAAAGCAAGTAAAAAATGATTCTGATGGTGGCATAAATGACCAAACTAATAAAAACAAGCCATAAGGTTCTATTCTGGACAATCATTTTCTGAAAAATTGTCGCAAAATCTTTATTAGTGCTGTGTATAGGATAGATAGTCAGCCCTGCAAACAATGGAATAATTAGGGATGGAGCCACACTCCTTTCATCTACAAAATAGCTAGCTACTAAAAATAAAATACCTAATGGATTTTTATAGAAATATAAGGAAAGTAGCAACCCAAAATAAGCGTAAGAATCGTAAAATAGGGTATCAAAATTAAAGGAATTGCCCACATACGAAAACAGCAGGGCGATAGTTCCCCAAAAACCCAATACATAATTGTTGGTGGCTTTATAGATTACCTTGACAGATAGCCAAATAAAAAGGGGAAGCAATAAAATCTGGAGATAGAATAAACGAAGAGAATTTAACCCAAAGGCATTTGCAAGGATATAAGGCGTTATCCTTAGGTCTCTTTTACTGAAATGGTCGTGCGGTAAAAGATTTTCAGTTGGTTTAAAGGGATTGGCAATCTTATTATTGACAAATTGTTGAACCAACACATCATTTCCCGTCCAATCGTCATGCACCCTTTTTCTAATTACTTCTGGGAAATATATCAAAGAAAAAACTAGAAAAACTAATATACTGATACTAATACACCAGTATCTATTCTGCCAATATTTGATAATCAAAGTATTGAAATTGTTAAAGAGAATACCTATGTTTGGAAGCATATTGTAAAGTTTTTAAGTGAAAATTTTGTTATCAAAAAAAACATACGCTTAAAAAATCACCATTCAAGAGCAGGGTATAAAACAAAAATAGGTGTTTTGAACCATTTTAAATCATCCTAAGGGTAAATTTTATATCTCTCTTATAGTATTATGATAATCATTAACAAATTTAATCTTCATAACTCCTATAATTTCTAAGCTTTAACTAATTTTGCAACTATATTCATGTATGTCGTAAATATGTAATGTATTTGTGGGCAACATCTAACAGATAACATCAAAAAATAATGGGTAAGAAAGTTTTAATTATTGGTGCAGGAGGCGTAGGAAACGTAGTTGTAAAGAAATGTGCCATGAATCCAGAAGTATTTTCTGAAGTAGTTTTAGCAAGCCGTACAAAACGTAAATGTGATGCCATTGCTGAGGAATGTGCTAAAATAGGGCTACCAACCAAAGTAGAAACTGCGCAAGTAGATGCTGATAATGTACCAGAATTAGTAGCCTTGATTAATCAGGTGAAACCGTTTATGGTTATCAATGTAGCACTTCCGTATCAAGATTTAACAATTATGGATGCTTGTTTGGAAACTGGCGTTCATTATATGGATACTGCTAATTATGAACCAAAAGATGTTGCTAAATTTGAATATTCTTGGCAGTGGGCTTATCAAGAGCGTTTTAAAGAAGCAGGTTTGATGGCGCTTTTAGGTTGTGGTTTTGACCCAGGCGTTACACAGGTTTATACTGCTTATGCAAATAAACACCACTTCGATGAAATGCACTATTTAGACATCATCGACTGTAATGCTGGCGACCATGGAAAAGCTTTTGCAACCAACTTTAACCCTGAAATTAATATTCGTGAGATTACTCAGAAAGGACGTTATTGGGAAAATGGCGAATGGGTAGAAATTGATGCGATGTCAATCCATAAACCTATCGAATATCCGGGAATCGGACCAAAAGAATCGTATGTATTGTACCATGAAGAATTGGAATCGTTGGTTAAAAACTTTCCAACGTTGAAACGTGCAAGATTCTGGATGACCTTCGGGCAACAATACATTACACACTTACAAGTATTGGAAAATGTAGGAATGACTTCTATTACTCCTATCAAATTCCAAGGAATTGATATCGTACCATTAGAATTTTTGAAAGCAGTACTTCCTGAGCCAGGTTCTTTAGGTGAAAATTATACTGGCGAAACATCAATCGGTTGCCAAATTAAAGGGATTAAAGACGGTGTTGAAAAAACATATTATGTTTGGAACAACTGTAAACATCAAGATTGCTGGAGAGAAGTACAAGCGCAAGGCGTAAGTTATACAACAGGTGTACCAGCCATGATTGGTGCGATGATGATGATTACTGGCGAGTGGATGAAACCGGGTGTTTGGAACTGTGAAGAAATGAATCCTGATCCATTCATGGCAATGTTGAATATTCATGGTTTACCTTGGAACGAAGAAATTAACGGCGTTCTTCCGCATGAGTATTAACGAATATGATAGAATTTTAAAGGAGAATTCTTAGGGCATAACCGTTTTGGTAAGTATCTAAAGCAATTGGAAGTGTTAGCTAAACTTCGTAATTTACAAGATGAAACCGTAAAACAGACTGCCATTATGCCCATTGTATATGACTTAGAAACAGACATCCGTTACGTACAAGGTATGACAATGGGTGAAGAAAAAGGAAAAGAAAAAACCCTTGATAATAACATCATCTTATTGCTTCAATCAAATTTATTGACAGCTCAACAAATTGCTGATACTTTAAATGTGCCTTTGAAAAGAGTTGAAAAGCTTAAGAAAAAGTTATAAGCATTTCTTCAAAACAATAAAATTCTTTTTTGCCCGTATTGAAAAGTACGGGCAATTTTGTGAATAAATAAACCATTCATACAACAAAAAATGATTGATTTTTCTCAAATACCTTCTCCATGTTATGTATTGGAAGATAGGTTGTTACGTAAAAATTTAGAACTCCTTCAATACGTTCAACAGCAAGCTGGCATCGAAATCATTTGTGCATTAAAGGGTTTTTCGATGTTCTCTACGTTCCCGATGGTTCGCCAATATTTGGCTGGAGCAACGGCAAGTTCGTTGCATGAAGCACGTTTGGCTTTTGAAGAAATGGGCTCAAAAGCACACGTTTATTCTCCTGCTTACTTAGATAAAGAATTTGACGAGTTGATGTCTTACTCTTCACATATTTCTTTTAATTCATTGGCTCAGTTTGATAAATTTAAAGAAAGAACTATTCAGCATGGCATCAGTTGTGGGCTACGTATTAACCCTCAATATTCTGAGGTAGAGACAGATATGTACAATCCATGTATTGCAGGTTCGCGTTTGGGTATTACCCGCAATCAATTAGGTGATACTTTGCCTGAAGGCATTGAAGGCTTACACTCGCATACTTTGTGCGAGAACGATTCTTATACGCTTGAACGTACTTTAAAGGCTATCGAAGAACGTTTCGGAGATTTATTGAAACAAGCTAAATGGTTGAATTTAGGCGGAGGACATTTAATAACACGTGCTGATTATGAACCTGAGCATTTAATTAGTGTATTAAAAGGTTTGAAAAGTAGGTTCCCGAACCTAAAAATTATCCTAGAACCAGGTTCGGCTGTGGGTTGGAGAACAGGATACTTAACGTCTACTGTATTAGATATCATCGATTCTCAAGGAATTAATGTGGCGATTCTTGATGTAAGCTTTGCCGCACACATGCCTGATACTTTAGAGATGCCTTATAAGCCAAAAATTCTGGGGGCACACCAAGAACCCGTAGCAGGCAAACATACTTATCGTTTCGGGGGAATGACTTGCCTAGCAGGTGATTTTTATGGAGATTATTCTTTCGACGAGCCTTTGAAAATTGGAGATTCCATCGTTTTTGATGACATGATTCATTATACCATGGTAAAAACAACAACCTTCAATGGGGTTAATTTACCTTCTATAGGTATCTGGAGAGAAAATGAAACTTTCGATTTAGTAAAAACCTTTGGTTACGAAAGCTTCAAAGATAGATTGAGTTAATAGTAGTACTCGATTTTATGTAAAAAGCCTGACAAGTTTCCAACTCGTCAGGCTTTTTATTATTATACTATTCTAAAGATTAATACCCAGGGTTTTGTGGGAAAGATGCAGCCCCTCCTTCTGTACGATCAATTTGTGACTGAGGGATTGGTCTTAACAAGTGCATCGGCTTGATGTTTGATGCCGCTTGAGGATTATTTTTTTGAACTCTATCGACCAAATTACCCCAACGTTTTAAATCCATCCAACGAATCTGTTCTCCACATAATTCACGTCCACGTTCATCAACTAAAAAGTCGAAAGTCATCTGAGCAGGCGTTATTTCCATAGCAGCAGTTTTTCCTGGCCAAGCCGCACGACGACGAACCACGTTTACTGCTTCTGTTGCTTCTGCTACTTTACCTTGCATTAATTGAGCTTCTGCTAACATTAAATAAGTATCAGCTAAACGGAAACATAAAAAGTCACGACTACCCGGAGCATAAGTTTTATCCTGACGAAGTGGATCCATAAACTTAACTAGCGTAGGGAATAATGCTTCTGTATAAGCACTTGGTACTAATACTTGATATGGTTTCTTAGCACGTTCAGCAACTGACATTTCGTATCCTGGAATGTAAATGGCTGTATCGCCTGTTTTAAAAGTTACTTTAGCTTTAGAATTATCAAAAGCAGTATTGTATGTTCCTGGGTTATTTGATAACCAAGTATCTCTAAACGTTTTTTTATAACGAGAATCGTTTACACGATCAGCAAAAGCAAAAACATTTTCTGTACAATATTTAGTAGGGCGTAAACGCTTGAAAGGTCTGTCATAAGTAACATCACGAACCATACCTGCCTGAACATCGTATTGCATACCAAAAAACAAGTGTAAGTTGTTACCAAAAGTATTACCGTCTCCGGTGTTATCTAATGGCGGAGGAGCTGTATTTGTCAATGGATCAACAGTATATTGTACTGCAAAAATAACTTCACTATTAATTTCACCAGCGCCTTGAGCAAATACACTTGCAAAATCTGGAAGCAATTTGAACCCATAATTATTAATTACATTGGAAGCATACGTAGCGGCTTTTGAATAATCATCAGCAGCTTTTGATGATGACATCGCTTTTGCTAAATAAACACGAGCTAACAAATGTTCTGAAGCAGCTTTAGTAGCACGCCCATAGTCTGATGATTTAGCTTTATTTTCTAAATCAGGCAGAGAGGCCTCTAAGTCAGCAATAATAGCTTTATACATATCTGCTTCACTCGCTCTAGTTGTTTTTTTAGTTGGTGCTAAAGTTTCTGTTAAACGTAAATCCACTCCGCCCCACTGTTGCAATAAAAGAAAATAATAGTGCGCACGTAAAAACTTCATTTCTGCTACTCTTTGTTTTTTCAAAGCATCAGTTATGCCAGTGGCACTTGGAGCTCTTTCAATAACTGCGTTACAAGTATTGATTCCTCTATATAATTCATCCCAAATATTTTTTAACCAGTCTACCTGAGAATTCAATTGGGCATCATAGAAATGAAAGCCTTTGTAGCCTCCATCTGCACCAGTTGCATACAAATCAGTACCATATTCTGTTACTGTTAGCCCTTGCTGTGTACCATAAAAGCCTCTTAAAGTAGCGTATGCCGAGTTAATGGCTGCGTTAAAACCAGCAGGAGTACTGATATAATCATTACTAATACCTGATATTACATTTTCCTTAAGTACATCTTGGCACGACTGTCCAACCAACATAAATGTTAGCAGACTGAAAAATTTCAATGATTTTATATATGTTCTTTTCATTTTTTTATTTTTTTGTTTTTAACTAACTGCTATGAGCGTCATTGAGTCAACATTAGCCCATAGTTTACAGCTGAATGCTTAAGGCTAATTAAAATTTAACATTCAAACCAAATGTCATTACGCTAGTAGCTGGTGTAACGTTTCTATCAACTTTTCCCGTTTGTGTTTCAGGGTCAACACCATTGTATTTAGAACGATATGATGACCAAATGAACGGTTGTTGAATACTAGTAAAAAGACGTAGAGACTCAAGTCCCATTTTCTGAGCAATTTTTGTTGGCACAGTATAACCAAAGTTGATATTACGTACTTTTACGAATGAACCATCAAAATTAATAATAGCACCATTATTTACAGGGAACTCTTGGTTTGATTTTGGTTGTGGAAACTCATTTGTAGGGTTGTTTGGAGTCCAATAATCAACTTTCATTTGTTCATAACGACCCGCAAGTTGGTTCAAATCTTGGTGGAAACCACTTACAATCATTTGTCCCTGACGTGCATAAATAAAGAAACTTAAATCAAAACCTTTGTAGCTAAAACGGTTTGTAATACCACCACTCCAGTTTGGAATATCTGACCCTAGGATTACTCTATCATCAGCATTGATTTTTCCATCGTTATTAGTATCCTGTACTTTAATTTGTCCAACAGAGCTTCCCATTGCTTTAGCTTGGTCTGCTTCGCTTGTTTGCCAAATACCTAGTTTCTTGTAATCGTAAATTACTGATAATGGTTGACCGATAAACCATTTATTACCAATATCATCTATCGCTCCGTTATACAATGACACAATCTTTTCTGTATTCTTTGTAAATACAAAATCTGTTGTCCATTTAAAACCACCTTTATCTACGTTAACAGTAGTGATGCCTGCTTCAAAACCTCTGTTTTGAGTTTCTCCAACGTTACGAGTTACCGAAGCAAAACCAATAGAACCCGGCAAATAATCTGAAAGTAATAAATCAGTAGTATTTGTTTGATAAAATTCAAATGAACCAGATACTCTACCTCTTAAAAGTGAGAAATCTAAACCTATGTTTTTAGAAGTGGAAGTTTCCCATTTCAAATCAGGGTTACCAATTGTATTCGGACGGTATCCGTAAGCTGGTGTAGCATCCCAAGCATAAGCAGTACGTCCTAATTGTCCTTGAGTTTGATAAGGCTGAACACCTTGGTTACCAGTTGATCCAATACTTGCACGTAGTTTCAATAAATCAATTACGGTTAAGTCTTTCATGAATGGTTCATTACTGATATTCCAACCTAAAGCAACTCCAGGGAAATTACCGTATTTTGTATTTACCCCAAATTTAGTTGAACCATCACGACGGATTGTTGCAGTAATGAGGTATTTATCTTTATAGTCATAGTTAATACGAGCCATAAACGAATTAATAGCCCATTGAATTAAATTACTACCATAGCCTTGAACTGTCCCTGCATTACCAAGATTATAAAACTGTTGTGTTTCAGCTGGCACGCCAGACACTGCTAAGGTATTGTATTCAAAATTTTCTTTCTGAATAGACTGTAAAGCCGTAACAGACAAATTATGTACTTTATTGAATGTTTTGTTATAAGTAACAATGTTCTCTAATACCCAGTTAAACCCAAATTGTGTATTTTCAGAGGCAGTAGCATTTCCTCCTTTGTTATTATTTGTCATTGACCCAATAAAACGACCTGCTCTCGAAATAGTCATATCAGGACCAAAATTAACTCTGTATTTCAATCCATCCAAGATTGTAGCCTCTGCATAAATACTGTTAAAAATACGGTATTTCTTAATTTCATCAACCTGAGCACCCGGTACAATCTCAGCCAATGGGTTTGTCAATAAGGCATCATTGGTTGGCGAGAATTTAATACTTCCGTCTGCATTATAAGGAGTAGCAAGTGGGTTTTGCTGTAAGGTTGCACCATAAGGGTTTAAACTCGCACCATTTCTCACACTGTTTGTCATAAAAGTAGAAATACCAACCTTGATAGCTTTGTTGATTTGGTGGTCTATGTTAGATCTAATTGAATAACGCGTATAATCTAACCCAGGGTTAATCCCTTTGTCTTGAAAGAAACCTGCTGAAATATAAAACTGTGTTTTTTCATTGCCGCCTTGAATACCCAACGTATGGTTTTGTTGAATACCTGTTTGTAGTACTAACGACTGCCAATCAGTATTTCTATTCTGAGCTATACCTTCAGCTACGGCAGGGTCTCCACCCAAAACCGCTACTTTAGAGTCAGCATAAGCATCAGACGTACCCGTAGGAACAGGATTACCATTAATATCTTTATAACCACCCGTAGCACGGTATGCCTCACGTACAAACTCTTGGAATTCAGACCCACTAAAAAGCTTTACTTTATCCAAGGCTTTTGATACACCATAATAGGTATCATAACTAATGGTTGTTTTACCTTTCGTTTTTCCTCTTTTAGTAGTAACAAGAATTACCCCATTGGCACCTCTAGCACCATAGATAGCTGCTGCCGATGCATCTTTAAGTACTTCCATAGAAGCTACATCATTAGGGTTGATGTCTTCATATCCACCTGATGAAAAGTCAAATGGTCTGTTTGACATTAATTCATTTCTATCGCCTGCCATTGGAATTCCGTCTACTACATACAAAGGGTTGTTACCAGCGTTGAATGAACGACGACCACGAATCAAAATATTTGGTACAGAACCTGGTTTACTACCAGATTGCGATACGTCAACCCCAGCTACTCTACCTTGCATGGCTTGACCAAGGTTTGTAATTGGCATTTCTGTAATTTGCTTAGCCGATACCGAAGCAATTGCACCTGTTAATTGACTTTTCTTTTGTGTACCATAACCCACTACAACTACTTCTTGTAATGATTGAACATCTGCTTTAAGTACTACATCAAGTGCTGTACGATTATTAATAGCTATTTCTTGCGTTACAAAGCCTACAGCAGAAAACACTAAAACAGATTTATTACCTACAGCAATTTTGAATGTACCAGCAGCATCACTGGTTGTTCCTTTACTTGTTCCTTTTACAGCAACCGTTACACCTGGAATTCCCTGATTATCTTCAGAGGATGTAATTTTACCCGCGATTGTTCGATCTTGAGCATAACCAGTAAATGTATGAGTTAGGAGCAATAAACAAATTGCCCAACCTACATTACTTTTTAATTTTAGTAGAGATTTCATACTCATGTGTTTTTGATTTTTTTAAAATGTGATTAAAATAAATTTGTTTAATTAATTATTGAAATGGTTAAATTGATTCGATTCCAGATTGATGCTACTTCATCTTTCGATAAGCTTTCATCATGCGTTCGGTTGAGGATTGACTTTGCTAGTTCGATTTCTTGTTGCTTTTGTGGATAACGTTCTAAAAATGCTTGCCAAAATTCTTTACCGACTTCATGATTTTCTGATTGTACCCATTCAATAAAGCAAGTGTCTGATAAAAAATCTTCAGACATAAAATCTTTATACTTTGTAAATCGCTGCTCAAACAATTTTATAAATATTTTAAGTAAAACTTGTATTATGAGCAAAAGCTTGCTTAATCGGTTTTCTACTCGTTTATTACTATTTTTTTTAAAAATTGAACACATCTAATATTTCACAAAAAAAAGAGCCAAAATCGAGTGATTTTGGCTCTTCATACAAAAAGTAGATTTATATCATGCTAAAGCGAGTCTTTCTATGGCAATATGTTCTTTTAAAATTTTTAATGCACCAAAAATAAGGTTGTAAACAGACTGCGGATTAATCCTCATCATACTCGATATTTGGTCGGTATCCATATCATGAAAAAATTTCAAAGAGATAGCTTCACGCTGGCGTTTGGTCAAATACTTGAATGATTCCGCAAGGGTATCACTAAAAGTTTGTTCTTCTTCAAAAGCAACCAAACGGTTTTCATGAGAAGTAATAAAATCTGGATTTTCAAGATAATAAGCTTCTTGATGTTGGAAATGGCGTTGTTGTGTTTCCAAATGGCGTACCAATTTTCTTTTGATAGAAGCCATTAAGTAATAACGAATAGAAGTTGTTTCACCTAAATTTCGATGATTTTTCCACAATTCTACAAATAAGTCGTGCAAGCAATCCTTAATTAATTCACGATCTGCAGTAATACTTGTACTGTAATTGTACAATAGACTAACATAGTTATGATAAATTGAAGAAAAAGCAGCATGGTCTCCTGCTCTAAATTCATTCCATAATGCAACCTCGTCGATTAGTTTTTTTGTAGTTATCATAGATAAAATAAAAGTATCTGTATAATTTTCTCTTAAAGATATATTAAATAAATATCACTTTTCAAGGTTTTTTTTGAATATTTTTCCGTAAACGTTTACGGAAACGTTTACAGCAAAACTTTTATTAAAAAAATTTGAAATCGTTAAATTTTATTGTGCTATACGTTTATCATTATCACTTTTCTAATTCATTAATCGTTGTAAAATATTCTTTAAGCGAAAAACTAAAAGCGAAATAGGATATTTCTAATTTTGAGCCTATTTTTAGAGCTTATTATTTTATCACAAACAAAAATCAACAAAACATGAAAAAACTTTTTATTACCCTCATTAACATATTACTGTTGGGGTCAATAGTTCATGCTCAAACACAATTCTCTCCTCGCAACGGTGTGCAGGACGAAAGGCTAAACCTTTTTGCTTTCACCAATGCAACAATTGTTGTGGACGCTAATACTACTATTGAGGGAGCAACCTTATTAATTCGTGGTTCATTAATTGAAGCTGTTGGCAAGGGAGTCGTTATTCCGAGCGGAACCACCGTGACAGATCTGAAAGGAAAAAGAATTTATCCTTCTTTAGTTGAAGCGTATTCAAATTATGGATTACCAGAAATTAAAAGTGAAGGCGGAAGAGGTTTTAGAGCTGACCCTCAGTTTGAATCTAAGAAAAAAGGTGCTTATAACTGGAATCAAGCAGTTTTACCAGAAGTAGATGCTGCCAGTGTTTTTACAATCAACGCTCCTGCTGCTGACGAACTACGTAAGGCGGGGTTTGGCTCGGCGGTTAGCCATGTGCAGGACGGAATCGTAAGAGGAACGTCGGCATTTGTTACGTTGGGTGACGGTCGTGACCAAGATGCTTTATTGAAAAGTAAAGTTTCTGCTCATTATTCTTTCTCGAAGGGTACTTCTACCCAAGATTATCCCAACTCAATGATGGGTTCGGTAGCACTACTTCGCCAAACATATCTTGATGCAGACTGGTTTAAGAAATCGAAAAACAAAGTTGAGTTTAACATTTCTTTAGATGCTTTCAATGCCAATCAAGGCATTCCACAAGTATTTGAGGTAGGTGATAAATTAGGAATATTGCGTGCTAATAAAATTGCTAAAGAATTTGGTGTTCAGTATATCATTAAAGGAATGGGCGACGAGTACCAACGTCTTGATGAAGTAAAAGCAACAGGTGCTACCTTGATTTTACCATTAAACTACCCAACTACGCCAGATGTTGAAGACCCTTATGATGCTTCGGTGGTTTCGTTAGCAGAAATGAAACACTGGGAGATGGCTCCTGCCAATGCTAGTCTTTTATCAAAAGCAGGTGTAAATTTTATTTTCACTTCGTCTAACTTAAAATCAAAAGCAGATTTTATCACTAACCTCCGCAAAGCCATTGAATATGGACTAGATGAGAAAGTAGCTTTAGCAGCCATTACTTCTACACCTGCGCAATTAATGAAGGTGGACAACTTAGTGGGTTCATTGAAAGCAGGTATGCTGGCCAACTTTTTGATTACTTCTGATAATCTTTTTAAAGATGGTAACGTAATTTATGAAAACTGGGTAAAAGGAAAGCGTTATGTGGTTTCAAATATGAATATCATCGATGTTCGTGCGAACTACGACTTGACAGTTGGCAACAAAGGTGGAATGAAGTTGAATGTAACAGGTAAAATAGAAAAGCCTGATTTTCAGATTGTAGTAACAGATTCAATCAAAGTGACTCCTAAAGTAATTAGAACAGGCGAAAACTTTACGTTGACTTTCAAACTAGACCCTAAAAAAGATAAAGGCGATACTCGTATCAGTACTTACTTTGACGGAAAGAATTTTAAAGGAGATGGATTAGATGCTAACGGACAGGCGATTGCATTTGCCGCTACTTTCAAAGAAGCATTCAAAGAAACTCCTGCTAAAGTTGATACGGCCAAAAAAGTAGTTCCAGTAATCGGAAAATTATCATATCCTTTCACTAGCTACGGTACAGAAGACAAACCAAAAGCGGAAACTATTTTAGTGAAAAACGCAACCGTTTGGACAAACGAAAAAGAGGGTATTATCACTAATACTGACGTTTTGTTACAAAATGGTAAGATTGCGAGAGTAGGCAAAAACCTTTCGGAAAGTGGTGCAAAAGTAATTGATGGTACGGGTAAACATTTAACCAACGGGATTTTTGACGAACACTCGCACATTGCATTATTATCGGTAAACGAAGGAACGCAATCCGTTACTGCGGAAGTAAGAATGGAAGATGTTATCAATTCAGAAGATATTAACATTTATCGTCAATTAGCGGGTGGAGTTACTTCTTCTCAGTTACTACACGGTTCTGCTAACTCAATCGGTGGACAATCAGCAATCATCAAATTGAAGTGGGGCGAAGCACCAGATGCGTTGAAGATTCCAAATGCTGATGGTTTTATCAAGTTCGCTTTAGGTGAAAACGTAAAACAAGCCAACTGGGGCGACCGTGCTAGAATCCGTTTCCCTCAAACCCGTATGGGCGTTGAGCAAATCATGATGGATGCATTCTTAAGAGCAAAAGAATATGAAAAAGCAACAAAAGCGGCGGCGGCTAACCCTAGCCTTGGGCCCGTTAAACGTGATTTAGAATTAGATGCTTTAGTAGAGATTTTGAACAAGAAAAGATTTATCACTTGTCACTCGTATGTACAATCTGAAATCAATATGTTGATGAAAGTAGCCGATTCATTAGGCTTTAAAGTAAATACTTTCACCCACATTTTGGAAGGTTATAAAGTGGCTGATAAAATGAAAGAACATGGTGCGAATGCTTCTACGTTCTCTGACTGGTGGGCTTATAAAATGGAAGTAAAAGAAGCGATACCATTTAATGCAGCGTTGATGACTAAAGTTGGGGTGAATACTTCAATCAATTCTGATGATGCAGAAATGGCTCGTCGTTTAAACCAAGAAGCTGCCAAAACAGTAATGTATGGCGGTATGACAGAAGAGCAAGCTTGGAAAATGGTTACGTTGAACCCTGCGAAGATGTTGCATTTGGATAACCGTTTGGGAAGTATCAAAGTTGGGAAAGATGCTGACGTAGTATTATGGAACAACAATCCACTTTCGGTATATGCCAAACCAGAAAAAGTAATCATCGACGGTGCTACGTATTTCGACCTTGAAAAAGACAAAGAATTGCGTTTGAAAATTGCTGCTGAACGCAATCGTATTACACAGAAGATGTTGAACGCCAAAGCGGGGGGTGCTCCTACCGTGAAACCAGAAGTGAGAAGACCAAGATTATTCGTTTGTAATTCTGAAGGCGATTTAACAGAAGAAACTGGTGCATTTAAAGAAACAGGCGTTTCGCAAGCTGAAGGTCATGACCATGATTAATAGTTGTGATTGAGTGAGTGGTGAATGAGTGATTAAAATTGTTTTTAACATTTACTCATAAACTTTAAACTCATGAACTTATAGACGTGACTTAAAACATTTTTTCAAAATAACAGACAATGAAAAACATAAAATACATATATAGCATAGTGTGCTTATTGTTGGCAAATACTATGTTTGCCCAAAACCAAGCTGCAGGCTCGCCCCAAACCAAAGCTATCGCCCTGACAGGTGCAACGATTCATACTGCTGCGGGAAAAGTAATTCAAAACGGTGTAATCGTTTTTGATAAAGGTATCATTACGGCTGTTGGCGATGCTAACACGGCTTTTAACAAAGCTAACACCGAAGTAATCGATGTAGCAGGCAAAAGCGTTTATCCTGGATTAATTTCGCCAGCAAACCAATTGGGAATGGTTGAAATTGAGGCAGTAAGAGCAACAGATGACCAAGCTGAAATTGGGCCAATCAATCCACACGTTCGTGCTTTGATTGCTTATAATACAGACTCAGAGTTGATTCCTACAGTAAGAAGCAACGGCGTATTATTGACACAAGCAACACCACAAGGTGATATTATCACAGGGATGTCTTCTGTTATGCAATTAGACGGTTGGAACTGGGAAGATGCCGTTTTGAAGAAAGATGATGGCGTGCATGTAAACTGGATTGGCTATTTCAAACGTGAATTTGATTTTTCTACTTTTACAGCCACGACTAAAAAGAACGACAAAAGAGATGAATTGTTGAGAGAATTAGACAAAACATTTGATGATGCGATTGCTTATGCACAAATCAAAAATCCTGCGGTAATCAATGTAAAGATGGAAGCGATGAAGGGTCTTTTTGACGGTTCAAAAAATCTATACATTTCGGCTGACTATGGTAAGGAAATTATCGAAGCGGTACAGTTTGCTAAAGCAAAAGGTGTAAAGAAAATCGTAATCATCGGTGGTGAAGAATCGTTATTAGCAGCTGATTTCTTGAAAGAAAACAACGTACCTGTTATTGTCGGTACGACACACCGTTTGCCTAATAAAGTAGACGATGATACGGATTTACCTTATAAATTGCCTCACTTATTACAGCAAAAAGGTGTTTTAGTAGGGTTAGCATATATCGGATTAAACTGGAGAACGCGTAATTTACCTTTCGTGGCTGGTACAGTAGCAGGACACGGTATGGACAAAGAAGATGCGTTGAAGCTTATCACGGCTAATAATGCAAAAATCTTAGGAATTGATAAATTGGTGGGTACTTTAGAAGTGGGCAAACATGCTACTTTAATCGTATCTGCTGGAGATGTATTGGATATGCGTACTGCGAAAGTAGAACAAGCATTCATTCAAGGTCGCAAGGTAGATTTGGACGACAAACAAAAACGTTTGTACAAAAAATATGCTGAGAAATATGGTACAAAGTAGGTTTTTTGATTGAAATAAAGGCTCTTTCTGTTATCGGAAAGAGCCTTTATTTTTTTAATACTATCTACTGTAAACTGTACTCAGAAATAAAATTTTCTTCTCTCACTCAAGAAACTGGGGTTTTATGAGGGATAAAAGCTTTTTCTATCTCTCATAATTTCTTTCTATTAGCGAGTGACTTAAGTCACTCGCTAATAGAAAGAAATTTACATAAACAACTCCACCTCCACTAGAGATAAGGATTTGGAATAACATGTAGGAACAGGCAAGGAATATTAGACTAAATCTGTATTTTAGTTTCATTATCCACAATCAATCAAAAACGACAATGAAAGTACTGCAAGCGTTGCTCATCTCTTTAATTTTCACCCTTCCACTTTCAGCACAACAAGCAAGTCTTAAGGTGTTAAATCATCGTTGGCAAGCCAATTGGATAGCACCGCAACAGGTAAGTCTTAAAGATTTTGGCGTTTATCATTTTCGTAAAAATTTCGATTTAACAGAAAAACCTAGTCAGTTTATCATCAATGTTTCTGGTGATAATCGCTATCGACTTTTTGTCAATGGCCATTTTATTGGTGCTGGCCCTGCTCGAAGCGATTTAATGCACTGGAATTTTGAGACTTTTGATATTGCTCAATACTTAACGCAAGGCAAAAATACCATTGCTGCCATCGTCTGGAATTTTGGCGAATATATGCCTGCCGCACAGATGAGTAATAAAACGGGTTTTATCATCCAAGGGAATACTGAACTGGAAAGTGTTGCCAATACTAATAACACTTGGAAGGTATTGCAAAATCAGGCCTATAAACCTATTCCTGTAGAAGGTTCAAAGTTACGTACCTATATCGTAGTAGGCTGTGGCGAAGAAGTGGATGCCACAAAGTTTCCAAGCAATTGGGAAAAACCATTATTTGATGATAGTCAGTGGCTAACAGCCAGAACTTTAGAACATGGTTATATTTCGGGAACAGGTTCAGGAGCAGAATGGTATTTAGTACCTCGAACGATTCCACAAATGGAGGAAATTCATCAAAATATCAATACCATTCGTAGATTTGAGAGTACAAAAACTATCACCATGCATGATAATTGGTTGAAAGGAAAAGGCTCATTAACAATTCCTGCCAATAGCAAAACGACAATTTTATTAGACCAAACATTTGAAACTGTTGCCTACCCTGAAATAATTGTGAGCGGAGGTAAATCTGCTGATATTAGTTTTACGTATGCGGAGGCTTTGATTGATGATAAATGGGTAAAGGGAAACAGAAACGAGATTGAAGGTAAAAGAATTATTGGTATCCAAGATATTTTTCATCCAGACGGGCAAGCTAAAAGCAGTTTCAAACCTCTTTGGTTTAGAACCTATCGTTATATAGAAATTACGATTATCACCAAAGAACAACCTTTAGCAATCGATGATTTTTATGGCTTAAAAACGGGTTATCCTTTTGAAGAAAAAGCCAACTTTACTAGTAATGACCCAAGCCTACAAGACATCTGGAAAGTAGGCTGGCAAACGGCACGTTTGTGTGCAGGTGAAAGCTATTTTGATTGCCCTTATTATGAGCAATTGCAATATACGGGTGATACCCGCATCCAAGCCTTAATATCATTATATGTTTCTGGCGACGACCGTCTGATGCGTAAAGCCCTGACAGATTTCAATAATTCTATGACATCCGAAGGTTTAACCCAAAGCCGTTACCCATGCAATACGCCCCAAATCATTCCCACTTTCTCGTTGTTTTGGGTATCTATGGCGTATGACTATTGGATGCACCGCAAGGATGATGCCTTTATGAAAACGCTTTTGCCCAATATAGAAAAAGTATTGGGTTGGTATGAAAGGAAAATAGACCCTCAAAAAAATATGTTGGGAGCGATGAACTGGTGGTCGTTTGTAGATTGGGCTAAGCCTTGGAAATGGAATGCAGTTTCGGATATTGGTGGTATTCCTGATGGAGCAACAGATGGAAATTCATCTATCATCAGCTTTCAGTATGCCTATACTTTACGACAAGCAGCTGCCATTTTTGATACTTATGGAGACAAAGAAAAAGCTATTTATTATCGTACAATGGCCGATTTACTCTCGAAATCAAGCTACGAGCAATGTTGGGATGCTACCAAAAATGAAGTAGCTGACACGCCTGATAAAAAGGCTTTTAGTCAGCATGGAAATATCTTTGCTATCCTTGCCAACGCTGTGCCACGTGCCAATGAAAAGGCGATTATGGACAAGATTTTAAATGACCCAAGTTTAACACAAGCTACTTTCTATTTCCGCTTTTATTTAACACAAGCCCTCAAAAAAACAGGAAGTGCTTCTTTGTATTATGACACACTAACGCCGTGGCGAGATATGCTCAAGATTGGTTTAACCACTTTTGCAGAACAAGCCGACCCTACTCGCTCCGACTGTCATGCTTGGTCGGCATCGCCTAATTATGATTTTCTAGCGACTATCTGCGGAATCATGCCCGATGCCCCCGGCTTTGAAGAAGTACGTATCCAACCTTCTTTAGGAACCTTAGAAAACATCTCAGGCAAAATGCCACATCCTAATGGAGACATTACCGTAAAGCTAAACCGCAAAGGCAAAACAGGTATTCAAGGGGAAATAACCCTACCTCCTAACCTTTCTGGCAGATTTGTTTGGAACGGAAAAACGATTTCTTTGGTAGCGGGGAAACAAGTGGTTGATTTGGAATGATACAAAATTAAGAGCTTTGTCAACTTTTGAAAAGTTGACAAAGCGAAATCTAAGTTGAACATTGGCAATAAAGATTAAATTCGATAAATAACATTATGCTTCCTCCTCCCAACGCAGACCTCATAAAAGGCGAAATCGCTGACTATTATCTAAACAGTGACGGTATTTTGTATTCGTATTCAAAGAGTATTAAAAGGACGGTTCAAAATATTACAGATAATATTGCTTTGGTGAAGTCTATTACGAATAATAAGACTGTTCCATTATTAATTTATCTGTGTGATTCGCCTATACCTGATAAAGCTACTCGTCAGTTTTCTACTGAGCAATTGCCTAATGTTTATAAAGCTATGGCGATGGTTTCTAAGGCAGGGTTGGCTCAATTTATCATGAATATTCTTTTCAAATTTAAGAAACCTCCTATTCCGATGAAGTCATTTTCAAATGATATAGAAGCTAGAGAATGGTTGATACAGTACCTGTGATAAATTGATGAACACAAAAAACCCCAAGAAGAAATCCCTTGGGGTTTTGCATAATCATAAACTACACCAAATATTAAAAACCTGTTCCTACCGTGAAGGCACGTACTGTGCTTGGTAAATCTGCTAATTTTGTAGCTGCTCCTGTTGTAAGATTTATGGTGTAAATAGAAGATTTATCACCAACCTTCAAGGCTGCATAAGCTATTCCTCCTCTACTACTAATATCAAATCCTCCCACGGTTTCAACATTAATCCCCAATGCTCCTACCTCTACCAATGTACCATTATTTGGGGGGTCTTGCTTGTATAATTTATCCGTTACATTATCAATATTAAACAAAACCGTTGAGGTAGCTCCTGCAAAATTATTGGTATATGCAGAGGCTGTTATAGACGGTGTACCCGGATTCAAAGCACCATCTACTGCTGCAATTGCTCCAGTTTCTGGATGTAAACGTAAGTTTTGCCCTGTATTACTGATACAACGGATTCTATCTACGGTAGGATTAAAATCAAAGCCAAAGGATGTTCCCGCTAAAGCAGTAGCAAATGGTGCTGTACCAACTACTGTGGCAACTCCCGACGAAGTATTTAATACATACAATCTACTGGTACTACCCAAAGCGTATAATTGTCCTGTAACAGGGCGGAAATCTATTCCTACAATACTTTCGCCTGTTTGCAAACCTGTAATTGCTTTTGAAACGGGTGTACCAATATTCATATAATTGAAGACCATCAAATTATTACTTTCATCCACCGCATAAGCCACTGGTGAGGTTGGAATAGCCAAACCAGTGATATTTCCAGCAGGTAAATTGCCTAATTTTGTTAATTTCCCTGTTGTAATATCTACTTGATGAAGTTCCCATTTACCCGAAACCATTACAGCCGTAAGGGCTACATCACCTGCTGGATTAATATCAAAACCTGCCGAAGCACTTATGTCAATACCTAAAGCACCTACTTCAACTAAAGTACCATTATTAGGGGGGTCTTGTTTGTATAATTTATCAGATTTTGAATCAATGTCATATAAAATCGTGCTACTGGCACCAGCCACATTGTTGGTATAAGCTACTGATTCAATCACAGGACTAGCACCGCCATTAATACTCCCGTCAGTCGCTGCAACTGCACCCGTTTCTGGATGCAAACGTAAATTCTGCCCTGTATTGGTTACCAATCTGATTCTATCAACAGTTGGGTTAAAGTCTAGACCTACCGCTGTACCATTGATAACAGGATTTAGAGCAGTAGTACCTATTACTCTGGCAGTACCTGTTTCTTGATTAATTACATAAATTCTATTCATGGTACTTACGCCATATAATTCCCCCGTGGCAGGGCGAAAATCTATGGATACCAAAGCATCGCTCGCTAACAAACCTGAAATAGTGGTGGTAGCAGTAGCAGTTTCTGAATTCATGGCATTTACCTTCATCAATTGCTTACCATCTGCTAATACGTAGAACGTCTGGTCTGGTTTAATAACCGCTGGCACGTTTTCGTTGTCATCCTTACAGGAAAACATACTGAAACCCAAAGCAAAAGCGGAGGCTGTCAGTAACAGTCTAAATTTATTTGAGTGCATATCTACTAATAGTTTTATGTGGAAATTTTAGCAGATATACGCAGACTATGCATTCTTGGTTTGGATTAAATTCAGAAAAATGAATTATAGTTTCATTTTACGGCATTAGCTGTTAAAAAGATTTTTCTTCAAAAACTCATTTTGAAACTTTCCTTTGGGGTCATATTCTTTTACCAAAGCCTTAAAGTCATTTAACTTTCCAATTCGACCTTGTAAAACCGTTGCGTCCATCGTAAAGAGTTTTGCCCAATGTGGACGGGCATTAAAAGGTGCTAATTGTTCTTCAAAGAGCGGAAGCAGACCCATTACTACATCTATTTCTTGTTTCCAAGTAGTATGTATGGCTACACACGTTTGATTGTAACAAGGGCTCATCCATAAATCATCTGCCTGAATGGCGCGAATTTCTGAGATAAAAATATGCGGGCTAACTTTCTCGTGTAGTTTTTCTATTGCCATCATGGCTTCATAAGCGTGTTCGATAGGAACAAAGTATTCCGACTGTAATTCTTTCCCTGCACTTGGCGTAAAACCCATTTTAAAATGTGGCATTCGTTCATACCATACGCCAGTTACACCTAATTGCTCGGTGCAGTTTTCTGCTGAAATTTCTTCTATCGGATGTAGGTTTTGTGTCGCTAATTTTGCGCCAAATAATGCTGCTGGAATTTCCGTCGTATCCCCTTCTTCTACTTTACTTTTTACCCATACTTCATTAATATTTTTATTCTTCCAGTCGGTAAACAAGCTTACACTATAGCCACTAGACATGATGGTCTCGAAGTTCTTTTCTAAGGCACTCATCGGTAGGTTTCTATAAACTACCTGCTTCATTTTAAAGCTCGGTTGCAATGCCAAGGTAATTTTAGTAACTACCCCTAAAGCCCCTAGCCCAACTACGGCACCATTAAACTTTTCGCCATCTTTTTCTTTTGAAAGATTGATTACTTCTCCTTCGGCATTTACAAATTCAAAGGCAGTAACGGCTGTAGATAAGTTTCCATTTTTAACGCCAGAGCCATGTGTAGCGGTTGCACAAGCTCCCACTACTGAAATGTGGGGCAGGGAAGCCAAGTTGTGTAAGGCATAGCCATTTTCTTCTAAATAAGGGGCTAATTCGCCATATTTTATACCGCCTTCTACCGTAACAGTATTCGCTTTTTTATCTAATGAGACTACTTTATTGAAGTCTTTTAAGGAAATCTGATTCTCGCTACTATCAGCAATGGTATTAAAAGAATGACGCGACCCTAACGCTTTGAGACTATCACACTTCTTTACAATTTCCTGTACTTCTTCTACATTTTTGGGATAATAGACATTTTCGGCACTGTATTCTAAATTTTCTGCCCAGTTTTTCAGGTGCGTTTTTGGTGCTGACTTACAAGCTACTAAGCGAGAAAGCACGATTCCTCCTACCATAATTGACGACGTTTTTAAAAATGTTCTTTTTTTCATACGGATAAATAGTTGAGATGTTTTGGATATTAAAGCAATATAAAACTAATTTATATTTCATCCTTTAAAACACAACGAAACATCAAACTTTACTCATTTTAGTGATACTTATGTGATAGTCCAATCTTTTAATACAAGGTCATTCACACCCCATATAATAGCATAAACCCATCTGAATTGTGCATATTATGAGAGCGTTTTAGCAGAATATCAAGCTAAGGTTATATTGTTTTTTTAGCATTTGAAAAAGGATGTTTACCTTTGAGAAAACATTCCAACCAATGGCAAATATCCCTAGTAAAATCCTTATTGTTTTTGTGCGTATATATCAAGGACTCATTTCTCCTTTTTTCCCGAATGCTTGTCGTTATACTCCTACTTGTTCGCAATACATGATTGAAGCCATTCAAATCTGGGGTTTTTCAAAAGGCTTTCGTTTAGGTATGAAACGTTTTGCCTCTTGCCATCCTTGGGGCGGTAGTGGCTATGACCCTGTACCACAAAAATCTTGTTGTGAAAAAAAGGACAATTGATTTTTTAGGAAGTTTTTTATTTCTATTTTTGGTTTGAATCTATTCATCAAAACTCAAAATCATGCCCAAAAATCTATTAATTTACGCATTTTTGCTACTAAGTATCTGTGCATCAGCACAAAGCAAGCTCCAGTCTCCCGAAGAGTTTCTAAACTTTAAAAAAGGCGAACGCTTTCTAAGACATCATCAAGTAGTGAGTTATTACGAATATGTAGCTCGCCAAAGTCCTAATCAGGTTAAATTGATTCAGTATGGCTCAACTAATGAAGGTCGCCCATTGATGATTGCTATTTTAGCATCTACTGAAAATTTTGCACAATTAGAAGAAATCAGGACCAATAACCTAAAGTCAATTGGTTTACTGGAAGGAAAGCCTACTAAAAAACAACCTGCGATTGCTTGGCTGAGTTTTAACGTACATGGTAATGAGTCATGCGGAACAAGTACTGCTCCATTTACCTTATACGAGTTGATGAACCCTACTAACGAGCGTTCAAAAGCTATTTTAGCCAATACTGTGGTTATCCTAGACCCTAGCATTAACCCTGATGGATACGACCGTTATGTAAACTTTTATAATCAAAAGGTAGGTGCTGTGTATAACCCAAATCCTGCTGCAATTGAACATGCTGAACCTTGGCCAGGTGGACGTTTTAATCATTATTTATTTGATTTGAACCGTGACTGGGCATGGCAAACACAAAAAGAATCGCAAGAAAGAATGGCAGTGTACCGTCAATGGATGCCACACCTTCATGCCGACTTTCATGAGCAAGGTGTAGAAAACCCTTATTATTTCTCACCTTCTGCCAAACCATATCACGAAGATATTACTAGCTGGCAAAGAGAATTCCAGAAGATTTTGGGTGATTATAACAAACGTGATTTTGATAAAAATGGATGGTTGTATTTCTCAAAAGAACGTTTTGACTTGCTATATCCTTCTTATGGTGATACTTACCCAACTTATAACGGTGCCTTCGGTATGACTTACGAACAAGGCGGAGGCGGTAGAGGTGGCTTAGGGGTTACTAAAAGAGATGGTGATACCCTTACTTTAAAACAAAGAATCGACCACCACTTAAGTACTTCTTTTTCTTGTTTAGAAGCCATTTCAGCGAATGCAGACAAAACCGTTACTGAGTTTATCAAGTTCTTTGATAATGCTCAAAAAACGCCAGTAGGTCAATACAAATCATTTGTATTTAAAACGAAAGGAAACGAGAGCAGAACACGCGAGTTCTTGAATTATTTAGACCGTGAGAACTTCCAATATGGTATTGCAGGAAAATCATTAGTAGCGGCTGGCTATAGCTATCAGGATGATAAAAATGTAGGTTTCGCCATCGACCCCGATGATATTGTGATTAACTTATTCCAACCTCGTTCTACGTTCTTAAAGATTTTATTAGAACCTAAAACAATGGTTGAAGATTCTGTCACTTACGACATTACGTCATGGTCGTTACCGTATGCTTATGGTTTAAGTGCCTTTGCTGTTAAAGATAAAATTACGCCAGCACCCAAGCCTCAGTTTGTACCTGCTACGTCAAAAATAGAAAAACCGTATGCTTATATTGTAAAATGGCAAGCATTCAGTGAATTGAAATTATTGGCTTCTTTATTGAAAAAAGGCATCAAAGTTCGTTCAGCAGCCAAGCCTTTTGAAATCGAAAACCAAACATATAACGAAGGTACTTTAGTAATTACTCGTACAGGAAACGAACGCTTAGGTGATTCTTTTGATAAAATTGTAAGAGCTGAAGCCGATAAGTTCCAAGTAAATCTTTATTCGGTATCTACAGGTATGTCTACTAAAGGTTCAGATTTTGGGTCAGATAATGTATCGTATTTAGCTCCACCAAGAGTGGCTATTGTTTCAGGTGAAGGTGTTTCTGCTACTGGTTTTGGTGGCACGTGGCATTTCTTTGATAAACAACTTGAGTATCCTGCTACAATTATTGGTGAAAACACGTTGGGAACAGTTGATTTATCTAAATATGATGTATTGATTTTAGCAGATGGTCGATACAATAAAATTTTGGATGACAGAAACTTAAACAAAGTAAAAGACTGGATACGTGCTGGTGGCAAATTGATTGCGATACAAGGCGCATTGAATGCTTTAGCGGGCAAAGATGGTTTTGAGTTGAAACACAAAGAAGAGGATAAGAAAAAGGATAAAGACAAAGAAAACGAATCGGCTAAATTAAAGGTTTATGCCAATGCTGAAAGAGAATCTGTTTCAGAAGAAACACCGGGAAGTATTTACAAACTTTCAATGGATAATACCAATCCATTGGCTTTTGGATATGACAAAAACTACTATAGTTTGGTGTTAGAAACAACTGATTTCCAATATTTAACGGATGGTTGGAACGTGGGTGTCACTAAAACCAAAGATTTAATAGCGGGCTATGTAGGTGTAAAAGCACAAGAAAAGCTTAAAAACTCCATGATTTTCGGGACACAAGATTTTGGTCGTGGACAAATTGTTTACTTAGCTAATGACCCTATTTTCAGAGGTTTCTGGCAAAATGGTAAATTATTGTTTGGAAATGCTGTATTCATTGTGGGGAATTAATTTTCTTCAATTCATTTCATAAAAAAAGCCTTTATCCGTGACGGATAAAGGCTTTTTTTATGTTAAATTTTCTTGAAAATTAACAGGTTAGATAAAACCAATAATCAGAGCAATCCATGAAAAACTCGATCATTAAAATCAATACTATTGATGATTACATCGCAGGTTTCCCTTTGAAGATACAAGAACAGCTACAAACCCTTAGGTTAATAATAGCCGAAGCGGCACCCAATGCTGAGGAAGGAATCAGTTATGATATTCCTATTTTTAAACTTCATGGAAAATTAGCACATTTTGCTGCTTATAAAAACCATATAGGCTTTTATCCAGGGGCATCTGCCGTCGAAGCTTTTAAAACGGCATTAGATGACTATGAGACTGCTAAAGGAACCATCCATTTTCCTTTCAACGAGGCAATTCCCAATGAGTTAGTGACAGCAATTATACAATTTAAGGTAAAAGAAAATCTAGTGAAAGTTGCTTTGAAAAGTAAGTAGTAGTACTAAAACCATTTCTAAAAATTGAACTTGTTAACGAAAAGTCTTGTCTAGTATTTAGAGTTAAATAAGTATAAATACTTATTTAACTCATAGTAAAATCATTTTTACATACTAATTTTGATTTACAAATAAGAAACAAAACTCACAAAACAATTCACAACTATCAAGCTATCTTAGGCTAAGAATTAAGAATGGACGAATGGTTAGACAAAAATTAAAACGAAATTTAAGAATTTCAAGGTACATTATCTACAAAGAAACGTTAGTCGATTACAAAGAAAATTTCTGGTCATTTATTGGTGCTTTTATTGGCATTGGACTCATCTCATTTTTACAAACCTTCCAACTTACCTCAGATGACAACATTTTTCTGATAGGTTCATTCGGTGCATCAAGTGTGTTGATTTTTGGTGCTATTCAGAGTCCCCTCGCACAACCACGCAATCTGATTGGTGGACATTTGATTTCCGCTATTATAGGAGTAACTATTTATCAACTGCTTCCTAATATTCTTTGGCTAACAGCTCCTTTGGCTGTTTCTAGTGCTATCGTGATGATGCAAATCACCAAAACGCTTCATCCTCCGGGCGGAGCAACGGCATTATTAGCTGTGATTGGGTCTGATAAGATTAAAAGTCTAGGCTATTTTTATGTTTTATCGCCTGTGCTTTCAGGCTGTCTTATTCTCTTTCTAGTGGCTATTATTTTTAATAATATTACCCCTAATAGAAAATATCCAACCGACAAAAGATTTACAAATTCTTTGAAAAAGATGTTTATTAGAAATAATAAGAACTTTTAACGTGAATTATTCCTATTAGTAGGTGACTTAAATCCTATCAATTACACACATCTTTTAAAAAGTTGAAATAGAGATGAGATTATTGATAAAATTGGTTTAAATAAGCTTAAATCGCCTTTCAAACCGAGCTTTGGTCGCCTCATTTCATAGCCTGACTACGTGAAACTCTTATTCCTAGCGAGGGACTTAAGTCCCTCGCTAGAGATAAAATTATTGATTACCAGTTATTTATACACTTGTGGGTAATCAGTAGGACTTAAGTCACCTACTAATAGGAAAGATGGGGAAATAATAGCTTATACCTTTTTCAAATTCACATAAAAGTTATCATCAATTTTTATGTCTTTAATTCCTTTTATGCTTTTCCACGTTGTAGTTGGCTGAATAAATTGATACTTACCTGTGGCATTTTCTATCTTGACGGGCATATTAAAGCCATCAATGCAGGTAGTCCAGCGGTAGGATACCGCTCCATTCTCTACTTTATATTCCAAAGTCGGGATTTCGGGATTTCTAAGGTATTGATCAAAAACTTTACTTAAATTAATCCCTGATTTTTTGGAAATGTAGGTCTCTATTTGCTTGGTATCTACAGTTTGGTGATAAAAATCTTTGTTCAAACCTATCAAAATTTGCCTCCATTTTTCATCATTATCAATAACCTGTCTGATAGTATGTAACATGTTTCCTCCTTTGTAATACATATCTCCAGAACCTCCCTGATTTACTTCATAGTCACCAATAATTGTCTCTTTGTTGCCAATTAGTTTCCTACATCCCTTCACATAAGCCGCTCCAGCTTCTTTGCCGTAATAATATTCTGTAAAAAGGTTTTCTGAATAATTAGTAAAGCTTTCATGAATCCACATATCAGCAATGTCTTTATCCGTAATATTGTTAGCAAACCATTCATGTCCAGACTCATGAATAATGATAAAATCCCATTTCAGCCCCCAGCCTGTTCCCGATAAATCTCTCCCTAAATAGCCATTAGCGAAATGATTACCATAGGTAACAGAACTTTGGTGTTCCATGCCTAAATAGGATACTTGTACTAATTTATAACCATCTTCATAAAATGGATAAGGCCCAAACCAATGTTCAAAGGCCTTGAGCATCATAGGCACTTGTTTGAATTGAACTTTGGCTTTTTCTAAGTCTGCCGGTAGCACATAATAATTGCAGTCTAAATCGCCTTTTAGTCCTTTATATTTTTCCGAGAAATGTACGTAATTTCCGATGTTGATATTTACGCCATAATTGTTGATTGGATTTGAAACGAACCAATCGAAAGTACGTGTATCGTCAGGATTATCCACAACTTTCAATAATCTTCCGTTTGAAATATCCTGTAATCCTTTAGGTACTGTAATAGAAATCAGCATACTGTCGGCTTCATCATACATGTGGTCTTTGCATGGCCACCAAACGCTTGCACCTAAACCTTGACACGAGGTAGTAATGAACCATTTTCCCTCTGCATCTTTCTTCCAAGAAAAACCTCCATCCCAAGGTGGACGACGAGCTACTCTAGGCTTACCTTCATAAAACACTGTGATAGATTCTGTTTTACCTGTCACCTGCTTTTTTTGTAATTCCACAAAGAAAGCATTTCCTTCTCTTTTGTAATGCAATGACTGTCCATCCTGAATCACCTTCGTGATTTGCATTGGATTTTGTAAATCAATTTGTATTACCTGTGCGGGCTTTAATACCTTATAAGTAATCAAATTATTCCCAGAGATCGTACTATCATTGGGTTGAACTTTTACACTAAGATGATAGTATTGAAGATTCCACCAAGCTCTTTCGGGGGTAATGCTTCCTCTAAGCGAGTCTTGTCGAGTATATGCTTTTTTAGGTTGGAATAACTGCGAAAATCCTAAAAAGCTTAGGGTACAGAAGCATAAAGTGATAATGAATTTCATTGTTGTTTGTTGATTTTTGGTATTTTAGGATTGTTAGACTTTAGGATTAATGGACTTTAGGACTAGAGGACTTTAGAATTTTTGAGACGCTTAAATTGTTCATGTCCTTAAATCCGAAAAGTCATAAATCTTTCATGCTTAAAGTCATAAAGTCCTTTATCCTAAAGTCATAAAGTCCTCTAGTCATAAAGTCTTACATTACAATCCCAAAGTCCAAGAGAAAAACTAAGCTACCTCCACTATATTCCTTTTCTTTTCCACAGTCAATTCTTTGGGGAGGGCTGCTAAGATACATTCTTTTAGGGCTTTTAGGATGCCTAATTTTGCAAAATTTTTGTGAGCTACCAAACTTACTTCTCTGACAGGTGCGGGTGATTTAAAATGACGTATTAATTTTAATCTTTCATCATCAAAATCCATGGTTGCCAATTCGGGTAAGATAGTAATACCTTGGTTTCTTTCTACCATCTTGCGGAGGGTCTCTAAGCTACCAGCCTGATATTCAAATTGATTTCTGCCGATAGATTTACGCTTTAATTCACATAAATTCTCAATCTGCGAACGCAAACAGTGTCCTTCTTCCAAAAGCCATAATTCCTTGGGGTTAATATCTTCTGAAAGTGCATATTTTTTCTGATAAATCGCATTTTCTTTTGATACATATAAAACTAACTCTTCATAAAAGATAGGATATTCTACAATATTGGGCTGTTGGAGAGGCGTCGCAATTAACCCCAAATCAAAATCATCATTCTTTAAGCCATGTACAATTCTATCCGTAGTAAGTTCTTTAATCTTTAGTTCAACATTCGGATATTTTTCAAGAAAATTAGCTAGAAAAAGCGGTAACAAATAGGGAGCAATGGTAGGAATAACCCCTAAACGGACTTCACCAGTTACATCGTGTTTCCCAGAATTGACAGCATCTTTGATTTTATAAAATTCAGCAATAGTAATACGTGCTTGTTGAATAATTTCTAATCCAATTTGGGTAGTTACTACTGGTTGACGACTCCTATCAAAAATTTTCACACCCAATTCATCTTCCAGTTTTTGAATTTGCATACTCAAAGTTGGTTGAGTTACAAAACAACTATCAGCAGCTTGCACAAAATTTCTATGATTTTCGACGGCAATTACATATTCTAATTGTGTAATAGTCATGTTATTAAAAGAAGTTATAAGGAATATCTATGTAAATATCAATATTATCAATTTGTTTACAAAGAGATTAGTGAGCAACTTTGTAAAAGAAAAAGAAATATTACTTTTTAAATGCGGTAATACTTAATTTCTTTCTAAAAGAACTAAAAATTGTACAATTTCAATATTTTAATTAAACAGAAAACAAAAAAATCATGTTATCATTAGGCTCAACATTCCCAAAATTCCAAAAAACAGCAGTAGTTTCTCTTGAAAAAGGAAAAGAATTTTACGATATTACTTCAGAAGATCACAAGAATGCTGACAAGTGGTTAGTAATGTTCTGGTGGCCAAAAGATTTCACTTTTGTTTGTCCTACTGAAATTGCTGCTTTCAATGCAAAATATGACGATTTCTCTGATCGTGATGCTATCTTAATCGGTGCTTCTACAGATTCAGAATTCGTTCACTTAGCTTGGAGAAACAATCATGACGATCTTCGTGGATTAAAATTCCCAATGTTAGCTGATACTTCTAAATCTTTAGCTGAAGAATTAGGTATTTTAGAAGCAAACGAAAAAATCGCTTACCGTGTTACTTATATCGTTGACCCACAAGGAATTATCCGTTGGGTATGTGCTAACGATTTATCTGTTGGCCGTAACGTTGACGAAGTATTAAGAGTTTTAGATGCACTTCAGACAGACGAACTTTGTCCTTGTAACTGGAAACAAGGCGAAGAAACTTTATCAGTTTAATTTCCTAATTAAGAGGCTTTAAATACATAAAGCCTCTTAATTTTCACCTCTTCAAATTAAAATCATGTTCGGAACAGTTAGTGAAACTAAAAATAATCTGTTGGCAGAAGTAAACCTTCCTTCAACATTTGAAAGCCTTTTCCTTGATCGCTTAAACACAGCCGACCACCGTTATATCAAAGACCTTAAAATCAATGTTTCTAACGCTTTGAAAGCACAGACTTTGAAAGAGAAAGAAGCTGTTTTGTTGGCACTATCAGTAGCTATCAACGAGAAATCAGGTACTTTGATTACTGCTTTGGAGGAGCTTGCAAAAAGCAAAGGAGCAGAAGAAAAAGAACTTTTAGAGGTTGCTGCTTGCGTATCTTTAATGAATGCTAACAATGTATTGTATCGTTTCCGCCATTTTATGGATAAAGAAACGTACAATAATATTCCCGCAGGTGTCAGAATGTCAATCATGATGAACCCTGTGCTTGGTAAAGAATTCTTTGAATTATTGAGCTTAGTAATTTCAGCAATCAATGGTTGTGAAATGTGTGTTACTTCGCACGAAGCATCGGTAAAATCTCACGGTGCTACAGAACAGCGTATATTTGATGCCGTTCGTTTAGGTGCTGTTATCAAAAGCTTTATTACTTTGTTGTAATTGAGCAATACCACTTTTAATTATCCCGCTAGATGAGGGTCAGCGCAAGCTGGCTCTTTATTTTTTGCCTTCTCCTATAATCTGTTTGTTGATAATGCCTAACCAAACATTTCTGCCCGTGCAATTCCAATGGGTATCACTTTTCAGGTAATACTTTTCAGGGGATTTTCTGAATATTCCATACGTATCGATAACTGGAACACTCAAAGCTGGATTGCTTTGAATACGCTCTATTAAATGATTATATTTTCCTAAATCGGGAGATTGTACACTTACTTTGTTGGGAATAATGGATAGATACACTTCATCAAAACCCGCCTTTAAATATTTTTCTTTACTGTTATTAGCATGAGTAACGAAGGTATCAATCTGAGCATCGGTTACTGGGAAAAATGCAGAACGCCCATGTGTACTATCGGCCTCCTCCATATAAAATAAATGCTGTTTATCTTGCGATAATATTACTTTAGGCTCTATTCTATCAAAGAAAACCAATGTCATTTTAGCTTTCAATTCTCTGAACCAGAGAAATATATCATAATTGAATAAGGTATGCTCAAGGCGTTCTTCTGTGCCAGGAGGGAATATTACAGGGGAAACTTTATCCCATCCTCTAATTACTTTTTGACGGAAACTTAAGTGTGGTTCTTCCACTTTTCCTACAGGTTTTTCACAACGGAAATTATCTACATCTTTTGAAAGGTGTTCTTTCGCTGACCTTTCTACTGATTCCAAAATCAAGATATTCCTTTTAGTACTATCTAATTGAATATAGGCATCTTTTGCCCAATGGATATAAGTGTATTTTCCAGCGTTAAAATCTGTTTTATTGACTCTTGCTTCCTCTGAAAAGCTATCTCCAATGATGTATAAATGTACATAAGAGGTATCGCTATTTAAAGGTTTTGAATTTTCATGACAATTTTCTGCTTTTTGTTTAAACTCAGGCAGATACGAAAGTCGATACAAATCACCAAACCGATAATCGTCGGGAAACAGTTTGGTACTCATGTAAATGGCTGGAAAGTAAGCTTGTAGCCATAGAAATATGGCTAAAATGAGTACTGAATATTTTAAAATACCTTTTAACATAGGAATGAAGCTTTCGGCTGTCAGTCGTCGGATTTCAGCTTTTGGATTTCGGGCTTCAGAGTTCAGTTATCGGACTCATAAAAGCTGACATCTGATAGCCGACGACCGAAAGCCATATCAAAATTGAAAATAGATAAAATTGTTGGTATTGAAGACCCCAAAGTAATACACCAATATCATTATGACCGACACCAAACTGTAAAACTTGATATTACTTTGTGTATTGATATAAAAATACCTCAATTCTTTCCATAATAATAATATAATCAACCCCAAAGAAAATAGCATTTCGACGCCATTCAGAGGCGTTTCTAGTAAATCGTTTGGAGAAGAAAAGACTATTTTTTTCAGAATCAACAAGGCATCCTTCGTATTTTTTGCTCTAAAGAAAACCCATGCCAACATCACTAATATAAAGGTTGTAATCAAGTTAATGCCTTTCCCTAACGTATTTTGGGGCAAAGTTAATTTGGGGAAATATTTATTTCTAAAAGCAGCTATCACCAAGTATAGTCCATGTAGAGAACCCCAAATAACAAACGTCCACTGAGCACCGTGCCACAAACCACTCACCATAAAAACCACAAACTGATTGAAATATTTTCGCCATTCGGCTACACGATTCCCACCTAAAGGGATATAGAGGTAGTCACGAAACCAAGTAGAAAGAGAAACATGCCATCTACGCCAAAATTCTGAAATAGATTTTGAAAAATAGGGACTTTTAAAGTTCTCCATCAATTCAAAGCCCATTACTCTGGCAGAACCCAAGGCAATTTCAGAATAGCCCGAGAAATCGCAATAAATCTGAAAGGTATAAAAGAAAGTAGCGACCAAAAGCGATAGTCCATTTTTTTCAGCAGGATTGCCATACGCAGCATCTACCACCATAGCCAGTCGGTCGGCAATTACCACTTTTTTAAACAATCCCCAAGCCATCATCATGAGCCCACTTTTTACTTTCTCCCAATTATACTGATGCTTTTCATAAAATTGATGAATCACATTCTGGGGTCTTTCGATGGGGCCAGCTACCAACTGTGGATAAAACATCACATATAGGGCATAAATCCCAAAATGTCTTTCAGCCTTTTGATTACCTCTATACACCTCTATCGTATAGCTCATTGCCTGAAAAGTATGGAAAGATAGGCCAATAGGTAACAGAATTTTCAGATAAGGCGCAGGGTTTCTGACATGAATAAAATGTAAGAGATGGGTAATATTGGTATTAAAAAAGTTGTAATATTTGAAAATGGCCAAGATGCCAATGTTGGAAATCAAACTGATAATAAGGAGGAGTTTCCTGCTATGTCCTTTTGATTGTTCTATATAAATACCCGCGAGATAATCGATAATGATGGTAAAAAACAGGATTAAAATATAGATAGGCTGAAAAACCATGTAGAAATAACAACTTGCAAAAAGCAGTAATCTCCAACGCCCATTCCAACCCAAAGACCAGTAGCCAAGCGTAACGATGATAAAGAAAATTAAAAAATGAATAGAATTAAAAAGCATATTAACGAAGTTTCACCGACCAATTTTCAAAAGCAGTAGGCGTTGTGATATCAATGATTAATTTTTGATACGATTCTGAATAAGTAAGTACTGGGTAAGACGTAGAAACCAGTGGCATCCCTCCTACGTAACTCCCATTTTCATCAAAAAAACGATAATTTGTATAGCTGTTAGTCAAAGCAAAGTATTTTCCTCCAATGCCCAGATTATAATATTTCAACCGTTTTACACCATAGGTTTCTTCTTTAATGGTAAATATCTCACGTTCTGTTTTATCAAGTACTATTACATCTTTTCCATCCGTTTTCATAATGACCCAATCGGCATTGCGTTGGTCGGCACATAAAAAGAATTTAATCTCAATGCTCGGTCTTAACAACTGTTTTTTCTCCATAATTTTTCCAGACAAACTCACGCTAAATAATTCTCCATTTTCGCTCAAAGCCTTTACTGAAATCTTCTCTCCAGAACCTTCTAATATCGCTGGCCCATTGAACGTACGGTTTAGGGCAAGCGGAAAACCATTAGGTACATTGCCATCTGCATCTTGCAAGGTAAGTTTGCCTTTTTTATCTAATAAAATAGCATATTCAATGCCTCTTAGGATAACCGTAGAGATGGGTAAAATATATTGTAATCCGCTTACAGGCTTATAATGAAGTTTTAAGCTCAGCGAAGATTTATCTATTTTAAAGGACGCCGCATTGGCCGTAAAAAGTGTTGTATTAAACTTTCTATCAGTTTCTTTATCAAAAAGAATAAAATCGCTTATTCTCGTACCAGTATTATTGGTAATAGGGTGTACCTCAAAACCTCCTTCGTTTTTAGTAAGTATATAGATTTTTGTAGGGCAAGCCAACAATAATTGCTGTTGAACATTTGGCAATATTTTTACGTTTTTTATTTCTCCTACTAATTTACCAGCCAACTGATACGACCAAACTGGCTTTCCTCCTTTAATATAATGAATTTGATTATCATCATCCTGTACGAAAACCTCTTGTTTTTTAGTGGAAGGATTGATAATATAAAATGGTTTTGCTGCTGAATCTATCTTAATGCTTGATAGTTTCAACCATTTATTGGAATATTTCTTGGATGGTTGTGATAAAGATAAATTTTTGAAAAAACTGAGCGAAGTTTTTTGCTGATTGACTTCAAAAATACATACTTGAATACGATTTAAAACACTTTCATTCTCAGCAAATTTACTAGCCCATGCATTTACCAATGATTTATTAAAGCCTAGCAATGCTTTATTAGTTTCTGTAATAAGCGTCAAGTTGGCAGGTTTACACTTTTTAATAAAGGCTTGATTCTTGGATGAATTACTCCAAACATCGCCTTTGCTCAAAGTAAGTAAATAGCTTTGCATGGCCAACAAACTATTAGTCAGGATGACATTGCTTTTGTATTCAGTAAAGTAGCATTCCTCAAAACCGGCAAAATATTCCCCAAAAAGCATGCTTGGGAATTCTCTGATTCCCAAAGATTTTATGGAATAACCACCGTATTCAACACTGACTACATTGGCATTTTTCTCTTTGGATACTTCAACAGAGGTATTTTTTAAGATGTCTAGCAGCTTATTATTTCTTAGGATTAATGCTTTTCCGTTGAATTTTTCATCGCCTTCATCAAAACCAGTAAATACAATTTCACTTTCCAAATTTTGATAAATATCACTATAATTAACCTTGAATACAGCCTTAACGGTATTCCTTAAGGTATTTAATTCTTTGTGATCGCTAAAATATTTTCTGAGGTTTTCTTCAAAATTTGTTTGATTGTCTATCGGGATATGCAACAAAAATGATGAAGTATTGGGAATCATGCTCAAGGTCTCTATCTTCTTAGGAGTTTGTCCTTCAAAAAAAATATCATTGGGATTGATACCTATTGCACTAATCGTAGATTTATCAGATTCAAAACCAGAGAAATAATCAGAGAATAACTGCGTAAACTGTGATGCACCTTTATCTTTATGGATAGATATTTTATTGATAAATTTACTTATCGCATTCTTATTCAAATGTGTAGCCGTGGTTGCTACCTCATTATTAATGCTTAGCACATTTGATATTTCTTTAATCCAAGTATTTTCGCTAGGCAAGATAGATTCTTCAATCAAGATACTTGACGAACTAAAAATCAAAATATCATTTTGGATGATAAACGACAGGACTGATTTTGTGGTAGAATCTATTACTTCTGCTATTCTGTAGCCACGGGTGGTATGATAAATGATTCTACTGCCAGAAATATTTTCTTGAAGCTTAGAGATTTTATTGACTAAAACAGCATCATTTTGGGTAAGAGGCAGATAAGTAATATAATTCAAGTCTGCTTTTACTTCTGGTAATAAGGCAAAATATAGCATTTTACCTTTCAACAAGTCTTTTACTTCTTCTGTTGAAAGTCCCATTTTCTTCAACAAGCTAAACTGGTTTTCAACCCTAGAAAGCAAAGGTATTTCAGCAAAAACGATTGACTCAGGATAGCCCGAAAGTTCGTTGGTTTCCAATAATAGCAATGTATTATCAGGAACAAAACGTTTTAGGGTACTTAAATAAGGATTTTTCTTTTGAAAAAAAAGATAGCTACCAATTCCTAAAATGGCTATTGCAAGGAAAAGTATTACCTTATTTTTCATAATGTTGTCATTTTAATGGATAAAAAGATTTATCCAAAAACTGTTTTTACTCTCACTAATGCAGACGCCACCACTTGGTGCATATCATAATATTTATATTCAGCCAAGCGACCACCAAAAATTACATCTTTTTCCTCAGAGGCTAATGTACGATAACGTTTAAACATCTCTGTATTCTTATCATCATTAATTGGATAATAAGCCTCCATGCCCGAAGTCCATTCACATGGATATTCTTTAGTAATAACTGTTTTGGGCTGTTTCCCAAACTCAAAATGCTTGTGTTCTATAATCCTTGTGTAAGGGATATGGGCTTCGGTATAATTTACAACGGCATTACCCTGATAATTTTCTTGATCAATTACCTCATTATCAAAACGCAGGCTGCGATATTCTAACTTACCAAAACAATAATCATAATACTCGTCGATATGCCCTGTAAAAACAATTTTATCAGCAATTGCCTTAAAAGCCTCACGGTCTGCGAAATAATCTGTTGAAGTTCTTACTTCAATATCTTTCAATAACCCCTCTGTAAGTTTGTTATACCCACCAATCGGGATACCCTGATATTTATCGTTGAAATAATTATTATCAAAGGTAAATCTAAGCGGTAATCTTTTTATAATAAACGCAGGAAGTTCTGTCGCCTTTCTCCCCCATTGTTTTTCAGTATAACCTTTAATCAATTTATGATAAATATCGGTTCCTACCAAAGAGATTGCTTGTTCTTCAAGATTTTGTGGGTCAGTAATGCCCGAAGCTTTTACCTGTTCATTGATTTTATTCTGTGCTTCCTCAGGGGTTTTTACTTTCCATAATTGATAAAAAGTATTCATATTGAAGGGTAAATTAAATAATTCACCTTCAAAATTGGCCAATGGGGAATTGGTATACCTGTTAAATTCAACAAATGAGTTTACATAGTCCCAAATAGCTTTATCATTGGTATGGAAAATATGAGCTCCATATTTATGAACATTAATACCTTCTACTTCTTCACAATATATATTACCTCCTAGATGTGGCCTTTTATCTATTACAAGGCATTTCTTACCTCTTTTGTTAGCTTCATGAGCAAACACTGCACCAAACAATCCAGCACCAACTATCACAAAATCGTATTGTTTCATAATTCTTCTGTTGGTTCTATTTCAAATTTTTGATATTATTATTTAAAGTAATTCTGAAATTCAATAATTCATTGAATGATTGCCAACATACTTTTAATAACTTCATTTTTCGGATAGATACTTCCCCTGTAGCTCTCTCTTTATGGACTATCGGAATATTGAACAACTCTTGCCCAGCCTTTTTTGCCATAATTGCCAGAAAAATATTTGGAGCAAAAGGTACAGGATTAGGCAATTGAGACAACAATTTTTTAAGAAAATCACCTTTGATTAATCTAAAAGGAATGTTAGAGTCCATGATAAAAGTACCATACACAAAAAACATACTATATCTCAAGATACGGGTAATAAATAATCTGAAAGGGTCGTCGTGTCTTACTTCTCTATGCCCTAAAATAAAATCAGACTGATTGCGTTTTTCCCAAAGTAATTTCAAATCTTGTGGAATGAATTGATCATCCGAATCAGTTTGGAATACATATTCGGCATTCAGTTCAACTGCTTTTTGATAGGCATGCACTACTGCATTACCATGCCCTCCATTTTTTTGATGAACAACAATAAGTTTAGGATATAGTGGTTGCAATCCATCTAAAATTGCACCAGTATTATCTTTTGAACCGTCATTTACCACGATAAGCCTAGTTTCTTCTAAAGTGAATTCACTATCTAAAAAATCCGACCAGATTTTAACTACTTCAGCCATACAATCTTGTTCATTGTAGGCAGGCATGACGATGGCTAATTTGATACTCATTCAGTATTTCGGTAAAAATAGATTTAATAAATTGATTTATAATAGCAAAAAAAGCATAGGATTGAAAATTAGGGCTAGCGTTCAAACTACAAAAATATCGAAACATCGGTACAAAACCGATTTTAGCATAATACTTTATCGTTAACAACTTAATATTTTGTGCTTAATAGGTAAAATATTTCTTTAAATGGTTAATGGGCTTCTCGATAATGAACCAAGACAGTGTTGCAATAAAGACTGTTATCCCTAAAAAATATAGAAATTCAAAACCTATATTGAGGGTAAACAGTGGAAACATTCTTTGGATTTTATGAAGCCCTCTCAACACAATACTTGTCTGAGGGGTATGATAAAAATTGTAAACAAAGTTGTGATACAAATAAATACCATAACTTATGCGTCCCAAATATTGAATGATAGGTTGCTCAAAAAACCATTTCAAAAAGCCTTTGTATTCAGCAATGGCTTTGGCAATCAGGAAAAAACAGAAAGTTGCCCCTAAAAAACGTTCGACTACTAGCTTTCCAAAATTCTCTACTTCGCCTGTTGCCTTTTGTTGCATGATAATTAAGCTTACACAGATAGCATAAGCAATAAAGCTAAATACGATAAATTTAGTATTGGCTAATTTATCAAACACCTCATTCTTTTTGAAGGTAAAATAGTATGCCATCAATCCCCCTAAACCAAAACAATCAAGAGCAGTAGGCATCAGTACATATTGCACTAACCAAGGCGTTCCGTTGAAGTACAGCCACAGCCGTGTAGCAATAGAAATGACAATCATTGCACCCAATAATTTCAGGTAGTAGCGGGTAGGTAGAAAAAGTATCAGATAAGGGAATACTAAATAATACTGCTCTTCCACAGCCAACGACCACAGGTGGTCTATCGTACCCATCCAATGTTGATTAATAGCAATGTATAAATTCGTGCTGTAGGTTAAGCACCAAATCAGGGTTTCACGAACAGGGGGAATATTAAAATAATATAAAGCAAAAATTGAGAGAAAGTAAATAGGGAAAATTCTGATGCTTCGTCTAACAATAAATTGTTTTACAGAAAACCAATGGCTTCGCCCTGTTCGGTCATCTTTTAATTTACTTTGTATTAAAATTCTGGTAATTAAAAACCCACTTAATACAAAAAACATCGTTACCCCAAGATGCCCTAATGGAAGGGGATTTCTTTCTGCCATCCAATGGTCAATCAACACCAACATAACTGCCAAAAAACGAATACCATCGAGTTGAGAAAAATATGTTTCTTTTTTTATTTCTGACATATTAAGTAAGAGTTCTGACTTGTGAGTGACGACTCACATGCAAGCATCATGCGATTAAGCTAACAATAATCTAAGCTTTTCAGCAATATTTTTTTCGTCTAGTCCAGATTGCGCCTGATGAAAACCTTGGTCTCCATATAAACCATCGGGGTATCCTTGTGCCCGTAGGCTAATAAATTTATTTAACGAAATCCCGTTTTCTAACAACTGAATAGAAAGCTGTTGTGCTAATCCACCGATACTTACGTGTTCTTCTACTACAAGTACATTTTTAGCTTGTTGAATGATTGCAAAAGCTTCCGATTCTACTTTCAAAGGCAATTGATAGGCAGTAAATAAGTTGAACTTATCTTTAAATTCCTCGTTCTCTAACACCTTGATGACATTCCCTACAACTGGTCCTAATGCAATAATACTTGACTTGGCATTGTTTGGCTTTGCCAATAATTTTATTGAATCAAAGTCTTTCTCTAGTGAAGGCGTTTGTTTTCCAGCACCTAAACGTAAATAAGCAGGGCGACCTTCGGAAATAATCTGATTCACAAAAGGCTCTACTTCATCTGAAAACGCAGGAATCCAGCATTTTACGTTTTGCAAGCTACTTAGTCCTGCCAAATCCTCAATCGCATGGTGGCTACTTCCCATAATTCCGTAGCCGTAGCCTCCGCCATTGCCTACTAAAAATACAGGTAAATTATGCAAACAAACGTCATTCCTAAATTGCTCCCAACAACGGTACACTACGAAAGGGGCGATTGAATAACAAAAAACTTTGAAGCCTTTGTAAGCCATTCCCGCTGCCAGACCAACCATATTTTGTTCGGCTACTCCAGCATTGATAAAACGTTTGCCCATCTTTTTTTGTAGGTTTTCTAAAGCATTATACCCTAAATCACCTGTAATAAACACCACTTTCTCGTCTTCGAGGGCTATCTTTTCTATGGCATCTGAAAATTCTCTTCTCATTATTGATAAAGCAATTTGTTCAATCGCTTAATTATTTTCTTTGTTCTTCTACTAGTCTCTTTATTTCTTCTGAGGTATTATACCTTTTTACGCCTTTACGCACACGCGTTCTGATGAATTTTGGTCTCTTTTTGGTCTCTTCAAAAATCTTCGCAATATATTCCCCTAAAAAGCTTATACCAAGCAGGTTGATTCCTCCGAAAAACATCACTAACACAATAACGGTAGAAATACCTGAAGGGGTATCTGGAAAGAATACATACTTGGCTAATATCTGCCAAATAATGCCTAAGATGGATAGTAACGTCATGATTACACCTCCGTAAGACATGATTTCTAATGGCACAAAGCTAAAAGAGAAAATCGCTTTTTTGGCCCACCAGATATTCTTACGCCAATTGTTGGTGGATACACCAAACATTCTTTCGGGACGTATATAGTCAACACCTATTTGTTTAAAGCCTACCCATGCCCTCAAACCTCTCAGGAATTGTTCAGTTTCAGGCAAGTTGACTAATTCTTTTACCACTTTACGGTCAATCATTGAAAAATCGCCAGCATCATTTGGAATGTTGATGTAAGACATATTTTTAAAGATTCTGTAGAAGGTCTTATAAAAGAAATGTAACCAATCTGGCATTTCACGCTGTACCCTTACTCCATAGGTTACTTCATACCCTTTAATCCATTTTTCATAAAAGCTTGGAATTACCTCAGGTGGGTCTTGCAAATCGCCATCCATCAGCACTACAGCATCACCCGTTGATATTTCCATGCCCGACAAAAATGCTGCTTGTGACCCAAAGTTTCTTGAATGGGTAATACCGATTACATTAGGGTCTTTATTACAGATTCCCTCCAATACTTCTTCTGTATTATCAGGCGAACAGTCGTTTACAAAGATTATTTCATAACGAACCTTCATATCATTAAAGGTTTTCACCAATCGCTCATACATAAACGGAATAGCTTGAGCATCTCTATAACAAGCAATAATCGCCGTAATGACAGGATTCAAATATGGGTTTTGAAAGGCTGGTAATACTTTCTCTTCATACCTGACCATCTCTTGCCATTCAAAGTATTTACGCAAGCCTACATTTAAAGGCGTTTTGGCAGTCCAGCCTAAATCTTTTTCGGCTTCCGTAGGGTCGCCATACCACTCTGCTAAATCCCACTGGCGTTTTTCCATGCTTCCCCATGATGGCTCTTCAAGGATGTCAAACTCTTTTCTTGAGATTTCCACTAAATCTCCAATGGTTGTTTTTATACTACTAGCTATATTGTATGATTTGCCTCTGATTGCATCAGACATTTTCAATGCTCCGTCTAGAAAAGCCTCCAAACAGTCGGTGATATAAACAAAGTCTCTAGAAATTTCTGGTGAAACAAAATTAGGGAGTTTCCCAAACCTGATTTGTTCAATCAATTTTGGGACGAGTCTATCGGGCTCTTCCCAATCTCCGTAAATAGAGTATAGCCTTAAATTGATAGCATTTTTCTGAAAAACATTTGCATAAAACTGAATAGCATACGCCGCAGAAATTTTTGATACAGAATAATGGCTGTTGGGTTCTAAAGCGTCACTTTCTTTGGGTGCAGTACAATTAAAGCCATATTCCGAGCTACTCCCCGCATGAACATACACCATGTCGGGAGTTAAATTCTCCAATAAATTAACCGTACCGATTACATTGGTTTCATAGGTAAGTCCAACGTTATTTTGTTTAGAGTAAGCCCCGTAAGCAGCTAAATTGAATATTGTTTTAGGTTTATAGATATTAAATACTTCTTGAATGGAATAATTAGAAACGATATCACAATGAACAATATTTGCTGCTGGCACATTCAATAATTTCAAACGCCAAGCTTTTTGTGCACCATGCGTTAAGGCATAACAATCGTTTCTAAGTTTAAAAATTTCGTTGAAGAGATTAGCTCCAATAAATCCACTTGCACCATAAACAAAAATTGGTCCTTTGAGGGCTAAAATTTTTTCTTTTACTGAGTAGGTCATTATTAATAATTTTCAATTTCCAAGAAGCTTCTTTGAAATGGTAAGTTTGTATGTATATTATTTGGTAATATGATGTTAATCAAAATACTTTGTTTGAATATCCACTTGCGCCCTTTCGTATTGTTCTACATTCATGGGTAAATAATGCCACTCCAATTTGTTTTCCATATACGATACGCCCTTTCCTTTCACAGTATTGGCTATTATCACTTTGGGAAGCCCATTTTTTCGATTCTTTAAATATTCAATCTGCTGATAAAGTAATTCAACATCATGCCCGTCGCAATCTATGACATCAAAACCTATCGATTTCCACTTTTCAGCATCAGCCGAAACGCCTAAAATCGCATTGGTATTGCCAAACCCTTGTAGCCCATTTTTGTCAATCATTACTATCAGATTATCCAACTGATTGGCCACAGCATAATGTCCTGCTTCCCAAGTTGTGCCTTCATTGGTTTCACCATCCGACATCAACACATAGGTAAAGTCATTGTTTTCTAATATTTTATTCGCTTGTGCTATTCCTGTAGCTATGGGAAAGCCATGCCCTAAAGAGCCTGTAGCAAAAGGGATTCCTTTTACTTTATTAGGGGCTGGATGTGCTGGGAGATCAGTACCGTTTTTATAATAACTCTCAAGCTTCTCGTCTGAAATATCACCGATTTCATGCAAACAGGCATAAAGAGCAGCCGCTGCGTGGCCTTTTGAAAGAATAAATGTTTCATTTTCTTCTTTATGAGACAATAATGACGCAATCATTAAGTCTATACAAGAAAGCGAACAACCAATATGACCAGCATTCGCATTGAAATACATTTTTAAAATTTTAAGCCTAAGACTCCCCTGCATTTTCTTGAAGTCTTGTAATAATTCAACGCTATTATTGATGATAGTTGTCATTAGAACCTTTTGAGTATTTAGCTGTATAAACTTTAATCTAAAAAAGTCAGACTAAGTTTACACAAAAATAGTTGGTTTTTTAAGCATACCCAAAGAAATACATTATTTCTTGGTTATCGTAAATTCTACTCTCCTATTTAAACGACGCCGTTCTTCTGTAGCATTGCTAGCTATTGGGCGCGTTTGCCCCCATCCTTTCGTAGTAATTCTGTTGGCCGAAATACCTTTGCTAGTAATGTATTTCTTTACTTCTGCCACTCTACTTTCTGATAACTGAAGGTTCAATTGGAAGTCTCCCTGATTGTCGGTATGCCCTTCAAATAGGACTTCTAAGGTCGGTATTTCTATCATTGCCTGAACAATTTTATCTAATTCTTTCATCGCCATAGGTAATAATTTAGCCTCACCTTGTTCAAACGTCAGGCTATTTAATACTCCTTTGTTTCCCACTTCCAAAGGTAATAAATACAAGTCTTTTTTGATTTCTTGGTAAGAATTTGCCTTTGTCAAATCTATTGTTTCATTAATGGCTAAATAACCACTCGCATTGGGTATAAAATCTATTATTTCGTTCAAAGGCAACACAAATTTGAAATTTCCATTGGCTGGTTCATATACTTTCTCTTCTTTTTTCAGCAACTTATTCCTCGGAATCATCATAATTTTTGCTGTTACAGGCTGTTTGTCGGTACTTGTCAACACCCTGCCTGTAAATAGCGCTACGGGGTCTGGCTGTACTGTTTTGGGGAGGGTCAATTTAAAAATATCTTCCTTGTTACTCCCATTAAAGGAACATACATAAGCATATTCACCTGATGCGGGTAAGGTGAAATACCCGTCCCAGTAAGGAGTGTTCACGCCTGTACCCAGATTTTCTGGTTCTGTCCAGTTCGTCCAAGTATCATCCAATCGCTTACTTTTAAAAATATCGTTATCGCCATATCCCGGTAATCCACGTGTAGAAAAATACAAGGTCTTGGTATCTGCCGCAATAAAGGGCGTCATTTCATGTTCGATGCTATTGATAGTTTTCCCTAAGCTCTTGGGTTCTGTCCATGTCTCATTGGCTTTCTTGAACGAAACATACAAATCTCTTTTCCCAACTGTATTTTTTCTTTGAATAGACATCACCATTATTCTTCCATCGGCAGATACTGTAAACTCAGCATTGGGACTTTGGTTGTAGAAATTATCTATTTTTACTTCTTCTGGGAAAGCCCACCCTTCAGCCGTTTTCAACGAACGAGATATTCCTGAAGAAAGCTTCCCATTTTCATGGTATTTATTCATTAACAAAATTTCTGTGCCATCCGTCGAAATAGCCAAAATAGCATTTTTGTCTTTTGTATTGATGGGCAAGCCTATATTCTGGGCTTTCGTCCATTTGTCATTTTTATCAATATTACTAAAATATACATCTTGGTCTTTGGGTTTTCCCAAAAGGCTGACATAGTTTCGGGTAAAATACAGCGTTTTGCCATCACTTGAAATCACTGGAGCAAATTCTTGATGCCTTGAATTTACTCCTTTTCCAAGGTTGGACCTTACTATCTCATTAGGAGCATCTTCAGCAATGTTAATTTTTACCTGAATGGGATTATCAGACTCAGAAATGCCAATGGCATCTAATTGTGGTTGGTCGTTAATGTCTTTACTCTCTACAAAAACACTGATGGCATGTACTTTAAATGAAGTTTTCTCAGGCAAAAGAATATTCAAAATCTGACCTTTTTCATGGGCTACTGCCGTACCGTTATATACATACAATAAGTGTTCTTTCATCAAAGAATCAAAGGCCATTATTTTTGAAATGGGGGCATCTCCAAAACTTCTTGCAATACATATCTGTTGAACAGCCATCAATGTATCAAAACCTACTTTGATATATTCTTGACCAACCTGTGGTTTTTTAGCAGGTTGCCAAGCTAAGCCACTGGACACAAACTGGGGCAAAACATTGGGTTTACCTAATACTTGAATCGCCTTATTGGCGGAGGGTTGAAAAGGGATAGTATTCTCTGATGAAAACGCCAATACTTTACTAGCCCAGAACACTTGTTGGGCATTAATACTAAATGAAAAAGAATATAAAAACAAAAATATGGTCAAACCTTTACCTCTCATGAAAACCTTATTTATTCTCTTCCAAAAAAACAAAAACAATTTCAATTTGTTAAAATAGCCTAGCAATATAAAACACTTCTGAGCAAAAAAGGCTTTGTAAAACCATTGGAAAGTATAAAATCTCTTTTCATTAGCGATTACTAATGAAAAGAGATTTTATTCAAACGTGTAGAGATTGCTTAGTTTTTAACAATCATAAACTCTACTCTTCTATTAAATTTCCTTTTTTCTTCTGAGTTATTACTTGCCACAGGACGAGTAGAGCCATATCCTTGTGTCTGGATACGTTTCATATCTACGCCCTTGTCTGCCAAGTATTTTTTTACTTCTTCTACCCTTTGTTTGGATAACGTTAGGTTGGCATTCCAATCCCCTTGGTTGTCGGTATGGCCTTCCAGCATGATTTCCATCGTCGGGTTCTCTTTCATTACTACTACTATTCTATCAAGTTCAGGATATGAGTTAGGCAAAATGTCAAATTTACTCTGTTCAAAAAATACACTATTCAATGTCATTCTTTGTCCAGCCTCAATTGGTAATAAGAAAATATTCTTTTTTATTTCTTTAAAGTTATTCTCCTTCGAAAAATCTAGTATTTCAGAAAACGGCATAAACCCTTTTTTGGAGGCAGAAATAGAATAAGTTTTTTTGGCTGGCAACATCAATTTATAATCACCCGTTTGTGGGTCAAACGTTACACAAACAGTATCAGCATCTGTCAACGACTGAACCTTTATTTTGGCATCGATGAGTTTTTTATCTGCAAAATTAAACACACCGCCCGTTAATTGAATAACAGTTTCGGGCTTAATTGATTCTGGCACTTTAAATTTAAAAATATCTTCATCGCCAATAGAATTTTCTTGAGAACTATAATAGGCATAATCTCCTAAGGCTGAAACTGAAAAATAGCCATCCCATTCGGGCGTATTAATGCCCGCACCTAAATTTTCTGGCTCCGACCATTTCAGCCAAGTGTCATCCAAACGACGTGTCACAAAAATATCACTGCTTCCATAGCCACTCAAACCCCTTGTTGAATAATATAGCGTTTTGCCATCAGCAGCAATAAAAGGTGTGCCTTCATCTTCGGCAGTATTAATTACTTTTCCTGCATTAACGGGCTCAGACCAAGTACCATCTGGTTGTTGAAACGACAAATAGATGTCTTTCCCTCCGTTGGTTTCTCTGAATTGACCTGTCAGAATCAAGACCCTACCATTGGGTGAAAAGCTATATTCTGCGTAATCAGATTTATTATTAAAATTTTTGATAGCCAAGGCTTTCGGGAAATCCCAACCTCTGTCATTTTTAGTAGACATTGATACGCCTTTCAACATCGAACCATCCTTCAAGTAAACATTATTCAATAGAATGGTTTTGCCATCAGGCGAAATGGCGCAAATAGCATTGTGTTCGGTATTATTAATTGGCGCAGACATCGGGCGAGCCATGCTCCATTTTCTATCGTTCTGTAATTCTGAATACCAAATATCTTGGTTTTTATCTTTCCCTAAGTTTTCGGGATGTTCCCATCGGGTATAATATAGCGTTTTGCCATCTGGCGAAATTACAGGGGCAATTTCGCGATAAGCTGAATTGATATTGCTACCCAGATTTTCTTTGAGAACGGCAGCAGGTAAGTTTTTAGCCACATTCACAACCGCCTTAATAGGAGTAGTTGCTTGCGAAATCCCAATTGCATCTATTTGAGTCCACCCTTTTGTGCGGGTAGTATTCAGGACTATTTTAATACTTCTGACTTTATAAGGAGTAGGTTTTGATAGTACCAAATTCAGCATTTTGCCAATTTCATTACTTGGTGCACTTCTATTGATCCATAAAGTTTTTAGGTTATCAAATTCATCAAATGCTTCAACCCGAACAATACTTCCTTGTCCGTAATTCTCAGCAATTGCCACTTGCTGAATGGGCATAAGGGTATCAAAACTTACAATCAGGAACTCTTCTTGGGTATTATTTTGTGTCAGCGGTTGCCAAGCACAGGCCGAAATCCCTACTTGAGGCAATTTGCTGGGCTTTCCTAAAACTTGTATAGCACGATTCTCTTTAGTAGTTTTTGCATCTGAATACTCAGAAGAAAAAGCAACTACTTTACTAGCCCAAAAGGTTTTTTGGGCTGTAGCAATAAAGGAAATGAGAAAGAATAATAACAAAAAGAATATTCTCATTATCAATGGTTTAATAAAGCGATTATGATTTTAACTGATAAATTTAAACGAAAATTGTTTTTTATTATTACTCTTTCTAAAATTTCCACTTTAAACCAACCTATTATTTGATTTTTTTAAGATTAGCAATTGTTTGAAGTGGGTCTTGAGCACCAAAAACATAACTACCTGCCACTAGCGCATCGGCTCCTGCATCTACCAATTTTTGTCCCGTTTCTTGGTTTACGCCTCCGTCAATTTCAATGATAGTTTTTAAGCCTTTTTCTTCAATCATTCTACGAAGTTTACGTACTTTATCGTAGGTAGCTTCAATAAATTTTTGACCACCATAACCAGGGTTTACCGACATCAATAGTACCATCTCGCAATCTGGCAAGATTTCTTCTAATACTGATACTGGCGTAGCAGGATTCAACACTACACCCGCCAAGCACCCTAAGTCTTTGATTTGTTGAATAGTTCGATGCAAATGTGTACAAGCTTCGTAATGAACTGTAATGTTTGCAGCGCCTAATCGTTTGAATTCAGCCAGATAACGCTCTGGTTTTTCAATCATCAAATGTACGTCCAGTGGCTTGGTAGCATGGCGATTGATGGCTTCGATAACGGGCATTCCAAAAGATATGTTCGGCACAAAATGTCCGTCCATTACATCAACGTGAAACCAGTCAGCCTCAGAGGCATTTACCATTTCAATATCTCTCTGGAGATTTGCAAAGTCTGCTGCAAGCAACGAAGGGGCAATTAAAATATTATTCATGCATTAATAGCGGTACGTTTTTTCTTTTAAATCAAAAATCTCAATCAAACGTCCGTCTTTTTTCTTTAAGATTATTTTATTTCGTTCTTTAGTATTAATTCTTTGGATGTATTCCGCATCTTTTGGCAAATACATATTCACATATTGGGCATCTGCGTTAGACTGTCCTTCTACTTTTCCAATGGTATCAGCCACATACACAGTTTCGATAAAAGAGGGATACAAAATAGTATCTCCTGTTTGATAACGTTCTTCTAGTGATTTTGCTATCACAGGATAAGGATTTTTATCTCTTGCTACTACTCTATAATTATATTTAATAGATACATCGTTCAGTAAATCTTTGATGGTTTGACCCACAAAAAATAAATGTGATAACAGTACTACACCAATAAAAATATTCAAGGGCTTTAAACGCCATTTTACTTGTGAAAGCGCTATGCCTACAAATATAATGGTATATGGAAACGAGAAGCCAGAATAACGTTGGGTTAATCCAAAAGTATGTCCATTTTTAAATGAAACAAGCACTAAAAAGATACTTGGGAAAAAACCCAAGATTGCTAAAAACACCAATAGTTGCTTAGAATATTCTTCTGTTTTACTATTCAAATTATAAAAGAACAGGTATGCTATTATAAAACAATTGATTAGTTCTAAATATTGAAACTTGGCAATGGTATAAACAAAAAACGAAACGATGTTTGCTATAATAACAATCCATAACCATTTTTTGTCTCCATTCAAATTGAATTTTCTGATTGAAAATATTGAAAAACCAGCTATCAGAATGGCTATTAATATATTTTTGAAACCCACAAATTTACTCGTCAAACCATTGCTGATAATGAACAAATCTGTAAAAATGGGTAATGCTTTCTTAAATACATTCTTGGGCGTAGCAGGGTCAATCGTTCCTGCATGTGGATTAGGGACTAATCTGGCTTCCTGATAATATACCTTTGCCTGATAAGCGAGTGTTCTAAACGTGTAATCGCCTCCGCCGTAGGTAATCCAATAACCAAAAAAGGCAAAGCCAATCAATAAACTCAAGGGCAAGAAAAGCCAAGGTTTTAGTCTCCTAACATAGATTAAGACATACAATCCATGTGCTATAAAAACAGTAGCTGTGAGGAAATGGGACAATAAGCAAATGCCTGATAGTAAACCATAAAACAAGTATAACTTAACAGGGCTCGCTCCTTTTTCTTCCCGTTGAATAATCTTCAAAAAAATGTGTGTAGCCAATAAGGTAAAGAAAAAACTCATTGAGTAGTTTCGGGCTTGTTGGCTAGTAGCAATAAAAAACGGTTCTATTGCCATCAAAGCGGCACAAATCAATGCTAAGGTAGTTTGCTTAAAATGCTCCTTTACAAAAAAGGCTAATAATAATATGGTGGCTAGTCCCCACACTACTGAAAGAAAGCGAATTGAGAAATCGCTCAATCCAAACAACTTTGTCCACTGATGCAACACGACATAATAGGCAGGGCTATTGCCTATATCACTTCGTCTGTTGGCTTCAAAGTAATCTTGTATTGATTTTTCTGCCCAAAATTCTTTGGGTGTAAAAGTTGTTTTTCCGGGTGTTGCAAAACAGTTTTTTTGTGTGCTTCCTTCTATCGCCATTCCCTGACTGACTAATAGCGATGCTTTTTCATCAAAAAATATTCCGTGTTTATCAAGATTTATTACTCGTAAAACTAATGCAGCCGAAAGAATACTAATAAGAATAAATAGTTGAACAATAGAGAACGATTTAGAAGTATTTGTCATCAGAAGAGTAAATTTATTAATTTCTTGAAATCTTCGTGGTAAAATTACCACTTATTCTACTCAGACACAAAGACAAAAGCAAAAAGCCTTATAAACATTGATGAACAAAAAAGATAATTTTAGTTCGAAAATTTAAAATAACTTATATTTTGGCGGTAAATTCGGTAAATTTTTAAAAGCTTATTTGAATGAACCCACAGGAAGAAATCAACCAATTGACAGACAGGTTGAATGAACTGAACTATCGATATTACGTCACTGCTGATTCAGAAGTATCTGATTTTGAATTTGATAAACTTCTTGAACAATTACAGTCTTTAGAAAAAGCCTTTCCTGATTTGGTTCGTAACGACTCTCCTACGCACCGTGTGGGTGGCGCTATTTCTAAAGAATTTGAAGCAGTAACTCACCGTTTCCCGATGCTTTCATTGGGAAATACCTATAATGAAGGAGAACTACTTGATTTTGATGAAAGAGTAAGAAAAGGACTCGACAATGAGCCTTATGAATATATTTGTGAGTTGAAATTCGATGGTGTAGCGCTTTCTGTTTGGTATGAAAATGGCAAATTAGTGAGGGGTGTTACCCGTGGAGACGGTGTAAGAGGCGACGATATTACTTCAAATATCAAAACCATTCGTACTTTACCCCTTAGCGTAAAGGCTGAAAATATGCCTGCTGTTTTTGAGGTACGAGGCGAAGGTTTTATGCCTTTATCATCTTTTGAATCGTTGAACAAAGAACGAGAGGATATTGGCGAGGCATTGTTGGCTAACCCAAGAAATGCGGCTTCTGGAACGTTTAAAATGCAAGATTCTTCGGTAGTAGCCAAAAGAAAAATGGATTGTTATCTCTATCAATTTTTGGCGTATGATGAGGTTTTCAAAAGTCATGAAGAAAGTTTGCATTGGATGAAAAGTGCAGGGTTCAATGTTTCACCTACATGGAAAAAATGCAGTAATATTCAAGAAGTATTTGCCTTTATAGAACGTTGGGATAAAGCACGTTTTGATTTACCCCTCAATACAGATGGTATTGTTATTAAAATAAACTCTTTTGCTCAACGAGAAATATTAGGCTACACGGCTAAATCTCCGCGTTGGGCTATTGCTTATAAATACAAATCAGAATCGGCTACCACTACTTTAGAAACAGTAAGTTATCAAGTAGGAAGAACGGGGAATGTTACGCCTGTTGCCAATTTAAAGCCTGTATTATTGGCTGGTACAGTAGTAAAACGTGCGAGTATTCATAATGCCAATGAAATAGAGCGACTAGATTTACACATTGGAGATACCCTTTTTGTGGAAAAAGGAGGTGAAATTATTCCTAAAATCACGGGTGTTGATGTTAGTAAAAGAGCTTTAGATTTTGAGAAAGTACAATTCCCAACTACTTGTCCAGAATGCGATACGCCTTTGGTCAGAAAAGATGGAGAAGCTAATCATTATTGTCCGAATGAAAAAGGTTGTCCACCACAGATTAAAGGTAAAATAGAGCATTTTATTCAACGGAAGGCCTTGAATATTGAAAACTTAGGAACAGAATCTATCGATTTGTTTTATCAGAAAGGCATCATCAAAAGTCCAGCCGATTTGTATGATTTAACAAAAGAAGATTTAGCCAATTTAGAGGGTTTCAAGGAAAAATCTATTAATAATATTCTTTCGGGGGTTGAAAAATCAAAAGAGATTCCTTTCAAACAAGTATTGTTTGGTATCGGTATCCGCTTTGTAGGTGCAACAGTAGCGGAAAAATTAGCTTCGTATTTTAATAACATAGATGCCATTGCTAAGGCTAGTTACGAAGAGCTTTTGCAGGTTCCTGAGATTGGCGACAGAATCGCACAAAGCGTTGTGGCATTCTTCCAAGATGAGGATAATCAACAGTATATTGCTCGTTTGAAAGAGGCTAAGCTACAATTTATCCATGAAACTACCGAAATTGTTGTGGAAGGGAACAGTTTAGAAGGAAAAACTTTTGTAATTTCGGGAACTTTTCAAAATTTCGAACGTGATGATTTGAAGGTAAAAATTGAAGCAAATGGTGGAAAAGTATTAAGCGGCGTTTCGGGAAAATTGAATTTTCTGGTAGCTGGTAATGACGCTGGTCCATCAAAATTGCAAAAAGCCCAGAAATTGGGTGTTCAAATTATTTCAGAAGATGAGTTTTTAGAGATGGTGAGAATCAAGCTGTGAGATTTGAGCGATGAGCCTTGAGCGATGAGCCTTGAGATTTGAGATTTTTTATTAATTAATCCATTGACTATTTATTAATAAAGCTTTCTCATTTTCAAATTAACACACTTTCAAATTTTCAAATTACCACATAGACCAATAATTTTTTAAATATAGACGATGGTATAATCGTAAAAAATCCAAAAATGAGACCAAAATTCCACGGCGTAGCTCCAGCTTTAGTAACCCCAATGTTTGAAGATGGAAGTATTGATTATGAAGGGTTAAAAAGATTAGTACAACACGTAAGCGACGGTGGTGTAGATTACTTAGTAGTTCAAGGAACCACAGGAGAGTCTGCTACAACAAGCACAAAAGAGAAGATAGCGATATTAGAATTTATCAAGGAGCATAATTCAAAGAATTTGCCAATCGTGTATGGGCTTGGTGGAAACAATACGCCAGAGGTAATCAAGGCGATTCAAGCTACGGACTTTACTGGTATTGATGCCATCCTTTCGGTATGCCCATATTATAATAAACCGGGGGCTCGTGGAGTAATTGCTCATTATTCAGCGATTGCTGATGCTTCGCCAGTGCCAGTGATTATGTATAATATCCCTGGGCGTTCGGGCATCAATATGTCGGCGACTACTACGTTGAAATTAGCCGAACATCCAAACATTATCGGTGTTAAAGAGGCATCTTGTATCATCGAGCAATGTATGGAAATTTATAAAGATAAACCTGAAGACTTTTTATTAATCTCTGGTGACGACGTACAGGCTGTACCTATTATTGCTTGCGGAGGCGTAGGTGTTATGTCGGTAATCGCAAATGCTATTCCTGCTCAATTCACTACGATGATTCATGCGGCTTTGGATGGCGATTTTGCGACGGCTCGTAAGCTATTAGGACATTTCTTAGCGATTGACCCTCTTTTATATGAAGAAGGGAATCCAGTAGGTGTTAAAAAAATCCTTGAATTGAAAGGAATCAGTGGTCCAGATGTTCGTTTGCCATTAATGAAGGCATCTGATGAACTAGGCGAAAGAATGATTGCCGTTATTGAAAAAGATAATTTATAATTTATTCATTGTTAGGGTTACTAAATCTTATTTTTACTCAAAATTAAAATCACTTATGTTTGTTCACGTAGTAAATTTTTGGTTAAAGAAAGACTTGTCAGAAGCTGACCGTCAAAAATTCGTAGAGGGCGTAAAGTCGCTTGGCAATATCGAAAGTATTAAAACGTTTAGTGTAGGGCCTCCTGCTGCTACAGACCGTCCAGTAATTGACCGTAGTTATGATTTCTGCGAATTAACGGTTTTTGATGATGCAGCTGGCCACGACGAATATCAAGTACATCCCCTCCATCTAAAGTTTATAGATGATTGTAAACATCTTTGGGAAAAGGTATTAATTTATGATTCAGAAAGTATCTAAGTGGACTAAGTTAACGCTAGGTTTTGTTTGTTTGACATTTTTATTGACTAATTGTCAGCCAACCAAAACCTTTCAGCCTACTTCTTACTATAGTCCCAACTACCAAAGTGGTGGTTATGACCAACATACAGGTTTAGGCTTCAAAATACCTGATAAATACGCTATTGACGTTTTGCAGGGTGATGAAAAGCCTAAAGAAAACTACGAAGAAATGGATAAATTGACCATTTCGGAGGAATTTCCTTTGACAGCCAATCAGGAGTACAAAGGGAGAATGCTGAAAAGAGGAAATGATCAACAAGAAAAAGAAGCAATCTTAGCTAGGATGGTGGCACAAGCCCAAGACTTAGGCGCTAGCGGACTGATGAATGTAAACTATAAAGTATTTTCAACAGCTACTACGTCTGGTTATATTTTAACTGGTACAGCTTTTAAATATGTGTTGAAAAGAAATGTTAGAGAGAATTAACTTTTTTTAACAAAATAATTTAACCCCCTCATCAATAGTGGCGGACTTAACTCCGTCGCTATTGATGAGGGGGTTTCTGTTCTTGCTGGAGTAATGTTTAACAAGCATCGGATACTGCTCTACTTATACTGCTTTCGCAAAAACTTTCGGGTTTCCTCCGCCCAAATTTCATACCCTTTCGCATTCATGTGCAGTTTGTCTGCTACAAAAATATCAGTCATCAGTTCGCCATTGGGCAAATAAAATGCTTTTTGAATATCTAAGAAATAAACATTCTTGTTTTTCTTACAGAATTGTTTTACTGATTCATTCAAAGCTTTCTGCTTGTCTAACAGATGTGTCCTTGCCAAACTAGGGCGAGCAGAGCAAAAACCGATTTTAGTAGTAGGCAATTGTGTTTTTACTTTCTGGACAAACTCCTTAAATTCCCTGAAAATAGAATCTGGACTTTCGCCTGCACTCAAATCATTATCTCCTTCATAAACCAACACTATTTTCGGTTTGTATTTGGTCACGATTCTCTCAAAGAAAAAGTTTAAATCACTCATCTGCGACCCACCAAAACCCCTGTTAATCACAGGAAATTCTTTTAAATCCTCTTTGTAGGTAGTCCAAAGTCGAAACGTTGAACTTCCTGCTAAAACGATTTTGCCCATTGGAGGCATATCAATCGAATCTTTTTTCTCAAATGCCTGTATTTCAGACAAATACTTTTGAGAGAATGTATAAAAACTTATTAATTGAAAGAACGCAATTATGAATATTTTTCTCATTTATTGTCTTCGTTTAAAATCAATCTCTTTAGTTACTCTTCAGATAATCTTACCAAACAATTGTTGCAACGGCTCCAGCAGGTAAAGAAACCGTTGCCAATTTGTCTGATTGCTTAACATTGATATCCACAGCTACTGTTTTATCGTTTTCGATAATCACAACTTTCTTTCCAGCAGGCGTCATAAAAGCAGCATTAGGTAAATTGCTGTTAGTAGTACTTTGGATTCTTTTTGAACCAGTAGGTACAAATTTTGAAGCGTGTCCTACGATGTAATAACTTACATTACGGGTAATGCCTGAACCAGCAATCGTTAATGCACCTTTGCATTCCGTACATCCCCCAGGCGTATGTGGTTGAAAACTAGCATCATTCGCCAAATTCCATTCCAAGGCAACCTTACTCCAGTTTTTTACTGAACCAATAATTACATTTTTAATATGCCATTGTAAATCTCCTGCAAAAGCTCCTTTTGATGATGTCCATTGTTCCGTAAAATACAGATTTTTATTGGGATGAAGTACCTGTACTTTTGATAATGCACTGATATCTCCTGCATAAAGGTGAAATGCCGAACCATCAATGTATTGATTAGCGTCTATATCGTTTAATACATTTATTGGATAATCTGGGTTATCACAGTTATGGTCCCAAACAACAATTTTAGTTTTGATATTTTCCTGACGGAAAAGTGGACCTAAATTATTCTTTACAAAATTAGCTTGGTCTGAAGAACTCATTACCATACTAGGATTATTTCCACCGTGTTGAGGTTCATTTTGAAGCGTTAAGGCATCAATCGTTATACCTTCCTTCTTCATCTCTGCGATATATTTCGCTAAATATTTTGCATAGACTTGATAATATTCTGGTGATAAATTCCCTCCGATTGATTTCCCGTTGGTCTTCATCCAAACTGGTGCCGACCACGGACTTCCCATAATTTTAATAGAAGGATTAATTTTGATAATCTCTTTTAAGATAGGAATAAGGTATTCCTGATCAGGTGCTAAGCTAAATTTACCAAGTGTTTCATCTTTCTCGCCGCTTGCTAAATCGTTATAGCTAAATACTTTTTCGTCTAAATCAGAAGCACCAACGCTTATTCTTAAATAACTAATGCCTATTGATTTAGCATCCTTACCAAACAATTCGTTTAATAAATTATTTCTATCAGTAGTATTTAAAAGGCTGATTAATTTCGCACTTCCGCCCGTTAAAGTAAAGCCAAACCCGTCAATGCTTTGGAACGTCTGCGTAGTATCTAGCTCAATTGTTGGGTTAGTGCTAACACTTTTTAAAAATTGTACATCGTCTTGTTTTTGTAACAAAACAGATTGGTCAGCGGTAGTAAGCCAATAACTCAGTACTGGGTTATTTTGTGTTACTGGCGTAGTAACCACAGGTTGTTGTGGCGTAATAGTAGGATTGAGCGATTTGTCATTGCATGCCCAAATCATGAATAAAATAATAGATTGAATAACAGCGCGCATATTTCTGGGATAATTGTCTGAGACAAGACAAGTGAAGAGATATACTGCCAAATCGATTCTGTAAAAGCGAATCGACTTGGCAGTGATAATAGTTGATGATGTTTCAAATGGAAGTTCTCCCAATAATAGTCTTCCCAAAACCTCATCCCCCAGCCCCTGTGCGGGCCACCCTTCTCCTTCAGAGAAGGGGAGCAAACCATGGGACTTAAAGCTCCCCTCTCTGAAAAGAGCGGGATGCGTAGTCGGGCTGGGGGTGAGGTTTTAAAATAAAGAATATTTGGTTTATCTTTTTTGAGACAACCTCTTAATTATTAGTAATTAGGATTTTGCTTGATTTTAGTATTTTCTAATTCTTTAAAAGGAATGGGGAATACTTCGTTTTTACCAGCTTTGAAACCTCTGCTTGCTAAAACAGTTGCTGCTTTTCCAGTTCTTACTAAATCAAACCAACGGTGTCCTTCGCAAGCAAGTTCTAAGCGACGTTCATTGGCAATAGCATTTAAAGACACTGGAATAGAAGGCAATCCAACTCTTGAACGAACGGCATCTAATAACGCTTGAGCTCTTGCACCTGTTCCGCCTAATGCCTCCGCTTCCATTAAATAACTATCTGCAAGCCTGATAATATATGAATTTTGTCTAAAGTTCAATTCAACATTTCCCAAACCTGTCGAAACATCAGATTGCTTCGGCATAAACTTATTGATAAAATAGCCAGTATCCTGATAAGCAGAAATATAACTGATTTGTTTAGCAGCTTTCATGGCTTTAGCATCCAAAATAGTAGCACCAAATCTAGGGTCATCTTTCAAAGCATCATATAAATCTTGGGTAATAGGATTGAATGCCCAACCACCTGAATAATAGGCTGGTGCTGTAGAACCTGCTGGACGAGTAAGGGTTCTTGGTCCAACCATTTGTACTACGCTATTTCCCTCGTCAGTGCCAGATCCCCAGTTTCCCCAACCTGCATTACTTGCACTTGTATGCGCTACCTCTAAGATAGATTCGGTATTAAACTTATTCGCAAAGACCCACAAATCAGCAAAATTACTAAGCAACTTGTATCCATAAGGATTTGTTCCTCCTGGTGTTCCATTAACGATAGCAAGCTGTGCGGCGGATTCCGTCAATTTATTATCGTACAAATACACTTTACCAAGTAATGCTTGAGCAGCACCTTTTGTCAATCGTCCAGCATCGGCTGCAGGAACAGTATTAGGCAATACGGCAATGGCATCATTCAAATCTTTTTCAATTTGCGTATAAACAGCAGCACGGTCAGCCTGAACAACATTATAGATTTCAGATGACGGAAGTGGCGTAGTAATAAGTGGAATGTTCTTAAACATTCTCACTAAATTGAAATAATACAGCGCTCTCAATGCTTGTGCTTCGCCTACATAGCGAGCCTTTAACGAGGCGTCCATTGGAATGGCAGGTAATTTTGACAGCAAAAAGTTAGCTCTGAAAACACCTTGATAATGGTCACTCCAAAAACTAGCAGGGATAGTTGTTGGGCTTAGCGTATAGTTTGAAAATGTTTGTAAGCCAAGTCCGTCTGTAGCACTACCACCCCCTGCAACGTGGTCATCAGAACCAGCATTCATCATGGTAACCATGTTTTCAAAACCACCAGAGTTTTTTCTCATGACATCATATACTGCCACCAAGCCTGCAAATGCTTCAGATTGATTGGTATAATAACTTGCCTCCAAGCTACTCCCTTTCGGAAGTACTTCAAGATAGCTTGAGCTACAAGAAGCAAGTACAGATGTTGCTATTGCGATAAGAGAATATTTGAATTTATTACTTTTCATCTTTTATAATTTTTACATTAAAATTTTAAATTAAGACCAAATTGGATTGAACGAGCCTGAGGATAATACCCTCTGTCGATACCAAAAACATTACCTCCAATTTCTGGGTCATAACCAGTATATTTTGTTATTGTCAGGAGGTTTTCTGCTGTTAAGAACAATCTTAATTTTTGTGCTCCAATTTTATTAGTAATGCTGGTAGGAAGGGTATAACCCAATTGAATAATTTTGAATCTTACAAAATCGCCATCTTCTAAATAGAAGTCAGAAGGCTTTCCAAAGTTTCCGTTGGTATCATTATTGGTTAATCTTGGGTAACTATTAGATGTCCCCTCTCCTGTCCAGCGGTTTAAAACTTCTGTTTGGTAGTTGGCATTCAGAATATCTAAGCGACGAAGTCCTTGGAAAACTTTATTTCCTCCTGAAGCTTGTGCGAAAATCATACAATCAAAGCCTTTATAATCCATATTGACAGTTAACCCGATAGTATATTTAGGTAACCCACTTCCAAGAAATTTCTTATCATCATCATTAATCGTTCCGTTTCCATCCGTATCAACCCATCTGAAATCTCCCGGTTTTGCATTTGGCTGAATTACGTTGCCTTCTGCATTTTTGTAGGCACTCACCTCAGCAGCGTTCTGGAATATTCCCGCCGTTTGGAATCCAAAGAATGAATTATATGGTTGACCAACTTGTGTGCGGGTAATTGACCCCATCGATTGGAAACCAGCAGCACCCGAAGTAATAAACGAAATACCATTTCCTAAGTAAGTCACTTCATTTTTCAAGTAAGAAACATTACCATTGGCAGAGAAATTGAAATCACCAAAGCGTTTTCTGTAACCAAGTTCAAGTTCAATACCTTTGTTTTCCATATCAGCTACATTACCTACTGGGCTACTTGTCGCACCTACATAACCTGGCAAAGTAATCGTTTGTAGAATTCCAGAAGTCTTTTTGCGGTAAACTTCTAATGTCAACGTAAGGTTATTCAACAATGTAGCATCGATACCAATGTTAGTTTGGGCTGTTTCTTCCCATTTTAAATCAGGGTTTGAAGGAGCACTCGGGCTAAACCCTGTGATAATATCTACTCCGCCTGTTCCATAAGTATAGTTTCTACCACCAACAATAGTAGATAAATAACCAAAGTTTAGAATGGCATCATTACCTGTTACACCGTATCCACTTCTGATTTTCAACGTTTTAACGATACCATTTTCTTTCCAGAAATTTTCGTTTGAAACTACCCAACCTGCCGAGAATGATGGAAATATACCGTATTTGTTATTACCTCCAAATCTTGATGAACCGTCTCTACGAATAATACCTGTAAACAAATATTTTTCGTTGAAGTCATACGTTAAACGACCAAATAAAGACGTTACACGGTGTTCGGTTCCTGTATACGCACTACCCGTTCTTTGGGCTGCTGGCAATGAAAAGTTGAATGATGCATCAGGATAAGTATTCACTGGTAAATCAGAATAAGTGATGCTTGTTCCTGTAGTAATATTGTCTATATAAAGCCCTTGACCCAACAAAACTCCAATGTTGTGATTGCTAACTTTTTTATTATACATTACTGTATTTTCAACATTCCAACCTAAGCCATTATTCGTTCCTCTGCTAAAAGTATTTTTTATTGCACTCGTAGTAGCACTTAAATAATATTTTGGTGTAAAAAAGTCACCTCCCCAATATGAAAGTTTTGCACCAATCGTACTTTTGAATTTCAAGTTTGAAACTGGCGTAACTTCAAGAAAAGCATTTCCTACAAAATCATCAGATGAATCAAAATTGCCTAATCTTACTTGCTGATAAGCAATTGGGTTGGTCATTTCCTGTCCAACGATTGAGGATATACCGTAAGGTCTTCCTTCGCTATCTCTCAATACTGGGTTCGTCGTATAGATTGTTGAAGCAGCCGCTGTTGGGTCTGTTACTACCAAAGGAGTGATAGGGTCCAAATTGATTGCCGAACTCAAAGGGCCACCAAATTCACTGTTGGTATTACCTAACCCAACAGTTTTTTGGTGAGAGTATGCCAATGTTTGACCTATCGAAATATATTTAGATAGCTTATGGTTTGAATTCAGACGAATGTTATCTCTTCTGTATGAAGAAATATCTTTTAACACAATTCCTTCTTGGCTTTGCGTACCCACTGAAAGGAAAAAGCTTGATACATCATTTCCACCGCTAATACTCAATTCATGGTTTGAACGCTTAGCACTGTTGTTAAAAATAGCAGCTTGCCAATCTGTTCCAGTTCCTAATGATGAGGGATTAGGGAAAAGCACACTTCCACCAGCAGCGACAGACTTTTCATTCATAATCAGTCCGTATTCCGAAGCATTCAATAATTTTAACTGTTTAGCTGGCTCTGAAGAACCTACAAAACCTGTATAATTCACACTTAGTTTTCCAGATTTCCCTCTCTTGGTTGATACCAAAATTACCCCAGAAGCCGCTCTGGCACCGTAAATTGCTAATGAAGCCGCATCTTTCAATACTTCAATTGATTCAATGTCTGATTGATTGATAAAACCAATACCACCATTATCGATAATTACACCATCGATTACCCAAAGAGGGTTGTTACCTCCGTAAGTATCAAAAGTAGTAAGTCCACGCACACGAACTGTAGAAGCAGAACCTGGCTGACCAGCATTAGCAGCAATCGTCACCCCAGATACACGTCCCTGAAGGGCTGTTTCTATACGTCCACTTGGAACATTTTCAAGGTCTTTTGCTTTTACGCTAGAAATGGCACCCGTCACAACACTTTTCTTTTGTGTACCATAACCAATCACAACCACCTCATTCAAATCTTTGATGTCTTCTTCTAATTTCACATTCACCAACGTAGTATTACCTACCGCTTTTTCGAGAGGCTTGTACCCAATAAAGCTAAAAATTAAAATATCATTGGGCGTTGCATTGATTTGGTACTCTCCTGTTGCATTAGTAGTTGTACCTTTTGTAGAGTTCTTTACCTTGATAGAAACCCCTGATATAGGCACATTTGAATTAGCATCAATTACTTTTCCTCGTATCTCTACCGACTGCCCAAAGACAGAAAGAGTACACATACTCAGCAATAATAAACATAAGTAGTTTTTAAATTTCATAAACTTTTTAAGATTAAAAATTTGGAATAAAATACCTGATTTGAAGAAACCCAAGAGGCTGAATCATTCAATGCTAACGCTTGGGCTATTCAAAAACCGAGAGCAATATTAAAGACGCACATAGGCATAACTAAAAAAAACGTATACACTTCAATTACGTTTGATTTTAAAAACTACTACGCTATTACTACTTTAATATTTATATCTATCTAATTTTCAATACTTTAATAAGTGTAATTAATATAAATATTTGCATATAAAATTGTATCTTTGTAGACACTTAAGATGATTGCTTTAATTTATCAGTAAAAAATATGAAAAACCTTTCTAACCTTATTAGGAGCTTAATAATATTCCATCTTCAAATTGTTAGTTGTAATTCACTTTTTGCACAAGCTACGCAAGAGGTAAGTCAAGATAATTCTGCCAAAGCCCAGCCTGCTATTTTAAGTTTTGTAAAAAGTGATTTCAAAAGTGATTCACACTTCAGTATCGGATGTGAGGCCAACGATGGCACCATGTTTTTTGGCAATTATGAAGGAGCTCTCAGTTATGATGGGAACAATTGGAAAAAGATATTTTTACCTAACAATTCGTCTATTTATAGTTTAGTAAAAACAAAAAAGGGAGAAATTTATGCAGGAGGTTACAACGACTTTGGTATCCTAAAAAAAGACATTTATGGGAAATATGTATTCCATTCAATGGTTAATCAATTGAAATTATCTAATCGAAATTTTGAGAATATATGGAGGGCCAATAGTATAGGAGATTACATCATTTTGATGTCTTACAACGAACTGATTGTCATTAATAAAAATGTAGCAACGATTATCCGTGCACCAAAAACATTTGTGTATGGTAGCCAAATAGAAGATAACTATTTCATCCAAGACTATGAAAAAGGGATTTTGTCGCTAAATCTTTCAAGTAAGAAATTAGAACCCATTTTCCCTGCAAGCTATTTTAAAGATGAAGTTACTACAGCCATTTTACCTACAAAAGTGACCCATGAGATATTAATAATGACGCGCAGCGGAAAGATTTTTTTAGGAAATATACAAACCAAAAAGATAGCCATTATTAAAGAAATATTCTCAGTAAACGATAATGACCAACTCAACTGTGGGATTCGGAAAAGTGACGATTTGTATTTAATAGGTACGCTAGGGTCAAAATTGTTGTGGTATAACTATAAAAACAATACGTTGTCGTACAACGCTGAATTTCAGAATATTACCAAAAACAATCCTATTATTAATTTCTTTGTAACTTCAAAAGGTGACATTTGGGTATTAAAAAATAACGGCTTAAATTTTTTAATCTACAATTCATCTTATCAGAATATTTTTGACAAAGCCTCCATTTATGATATCCTGATTAAAAACAAGAAAATCTATTTAGCGACCAACCAAGGCATATTTTACTCGACTATTCCAGAAAATATTATGAGTAATAATTATGATTTTAAAGCCATCAATCAATTAAAAGGACAAACATGGACTATCCAAAACTTTGGTGACGACATCATTGCTTCGCACAATAATGGTATTTTAAAAATCACGGATAATACTTATAAAAAAATTTCTACACCAACAGGGTTTTGGAAAATTACGCCAATTGCCAATAAACCTAATTGGTATTTAGGCTCAAATTATAATGGGCTGTATTTAGTAAAAAAGAATGGGAAGGAATGGTCTATTAATAACAAAATTGAGGGATTTAATGAATCTACCCGTGATATTTCGCCAGATACCAGTCCCAATACTTATTGGGTTTGTCATGGATATAAAGGCGTATTCAGAATCAGAATAGATAACGATTATCAGCGGGTAGAATCCGTTGAAAACTACACCAATACCAATGGCTTTATTTCTTCTTTCAATATCAATGTACATAATTATGAAGGAAGAGCCATTTTTACAACTAATACAGGGATTTATCAATTTGATGAAAATACGAATTCTTTTGTGCTACATCCTACCTTGAATACGATTCTAAATCCCCAAAAGAACACTCGAAAAATATTCAAATCCAAACACAAAACGTGGGCTATCGAAGACGATGAGTTGGGCTATTTTACAGAAAAAAATCCAGTGTTCGAAAAAAACACTTTTCTTAATTTGAAAGGAACATTTAATAAAGGGATGGAGGTAGTAGTGCCTTTGGATAATGACAAAGTATTTGTTGGGACACACAATGGGCTTTTTTTATATGACACAAAAATTCCCAAGCAGAAAAAACAACCCATCACTCAGATTAGTAGAATGTGTTATTTGATAGATCAAACTGAAAATGAGTTGCCTATTAATCACGCCAACCATGAAATAGACATTCCTAATGGTGCTGAAGTAGTAAGAATTGAATTTGCTGTGCCACAATTAATTTCGAATATTGGGGTTCAGTATAGTTATAAATTGAATCCTACAGACAAAAATTGGTCTAACTGGACAAACAATTCTTTCAAAGAATACACAAATTTGAGTCCCGGCACATATGTATTTACCTTGAAAGCGCGAAACCTCCTCGGTGTTGAGGCAACAGAGTCCAAAATGATTTTTACGATAAAACCAAAGTGGTATCAAACTACTTTTGCTTATTTAGTGTATGTTTTTTTAGTCATTTTTGCATTGAAATACGCTTATTCACTCATTAAAAAAAGGCTTGAAATGGAGCATCTTAAAACCAGAAATGAAATAGAAAAATCTAAAAAATTAATAGAACTAGAGCTTGAACAACTAAAACTAAAAGAAGATAAAGCACAGATTGATAAATATACGGAGGAGTTGGATAGAGACATTATTATAAAGAGCAAAGAACTAGCCAATTATACATTAATGCTCAGTCAAAAAACGGAAGTTTTCCAAGATATAAAGACAGATTTACAAGAGCTCAAGACTTTGCTAAAAAGTGATGAATCGAAGAAAAAGTTATTGGATATTTATAAAAAGTTAAACTCGGAGAAAATTGGGAGTGATTTCATAGAAATTTTCGATGTTAATTTTGAAAAGATTAACCATGATTTTTTTAAAAAACTAAAAAGCATTTATCCAGAATTAACTCAGCGAGAACTTAGGCTTTGTGCCTTTGTAAAAATGGATTTTAGCAATAAACAAATATCTCCCCTTTTGAATATTTCAGCACGCGGTGTGGAAACGGCTAGGTTAAAAATTCGCAAGAAATTACAAGTTCCCCATGAAGAAAGTTTAAGTGTGTTTTTGGAAAAGATTGTTTGATGTTGTTTTTATGTTGTAACGTATTGATAAAATAAAACATGAGTCATCCCGAATTTTCTAATAGCATAGTAAGTTTTATAAGACTTTAAGGGCTTTTGGATTTATACTCGCCCTTACTTTTTGTCTTGATACAAAAAGTAACAAAAAAATCAAGAATTCCTAAACTCGCTCCGCTCAAACAGTAGGAATTCGGGGAAAATTAATCATAAAAAAGCGGTCAAAAGAGCAATTTTGACCGCTTTTTTGCTACTTATGTCAAATTTTAAGATAATTTATACTTGTATAAAAAAGCTGAAAGCTCAAAGCTATTTCTTGCTCACTTTCTCATCTTTTTCAAAATCTAACGCGACAGAATTCAAGCAATAACGTAACCCTGTTGGTTTAGGCCCATCTTCAAAAACGTGACCTAAGTGAGCGCCACAACGGCTACAAAGTATTTCTACTCTTTCCATACCAAAACTATTATCGGCTACTTCCAAAATAGCATCTTTATGGATAGCCTTATAAAAAGATGGCCAACCTGTACCCGATTCAAATTTTGTTTGTGAGTCGAAAAGAGGAAGTTTACAGCATACACACTTGTAAATTCCTTTTTCATGGTTTTTCCAATAAGCCCCAGAACATGCCAATTCAGTGCTTTTTCTTCTGGTTACTTTAAATTGCTCTGGCGTTAAAATTTTCATCCATTCAGCATCTGTCTTCACAACAGTAAATTTGTGGTGAGTAACTCCTGATGACTCTTCCTGTGCGGTACAATTCGTTAATATTGCCATGCAAGTAATTAATGTTATGATGACGATTTTCATTTCCTTTTTGTGTTTAAATGTATTTACTTAAAGTACGAAAAAAGGAGGATTATAGTTTACGTAGTAACGTATAATTAAGAATTAATTGTCTCAAATTGTCGGGAGAATGACATTTTTAGCTGTAAGCTTTGAGCTATGAGCCTTGAGATATAAGTTCAAAGTTAAATACTAAAAACTCATAGCTCAAAGCTTATGGCTCAAGGCTAATAGCTACCTATAAACCTTCTGAGATGGTACTCTTGATAAAATCACTAAACCAATGATAAAGAAAACGGTAAGGAAAAGGACACTCATACGCATACTTCCTGTTAGCTGATTAACCAAGCCAAACATAAACGTACCGATGACAGTAGAAAGACGGTCGCAAACGTCATAAAAGCTAAAGTAAGAAGCCGTGTCTGGCGTTTCTTCTGGAATTAGTTTAGCATAAGTTGAACGTGAAAGCGATTGAATCCCTCCCATCACAAAACCAATGCCTGTCGCTAAAATATAAAACTGATTGCGGGTAGTAACAAAATAGGCCGCAATACAAATAACTACCCAGCAAACCACAATGATAGATAACGATTTAGTATTACCGATGTTCTCGGAAATTTTAGCAAAAAGATATGCTCCAACAATAGCTACAAGTTGTATTAATAGCACCGTTACAATCAAAGCATCAGAAGGCAATTTTAACTCTTCACTACCAAACAATGCCCCCAGATACATAACAGTTTGCGCTCCCATGTTATAAAAGAAGAAAGAACTCAAGAAACGCTTAGTATTTTTTAAATTCTCTAATTCATGAAATACTTTTTTTAATTCCTTAAACCCATTAAAAATCCAGTTTCCTCCATGTTTTTGAGCAACAGCGTTATCAGGCAAATAATGAAATGAATATTGAGCAAAGACTATCCACCAAATACCCACCGTCAGGAATGAGATTCTTGAAGCCTCTCCCCCAGTAATGCCACCATACCATTCTGGTTTTAGCACCATCGTCAGGTTTTGAATCAATAATATCACACTACCGATATATCCCATGGTAAAACCTCTGGCCGATAGCCTGTCGTATTGGTCTTCTGTTGCAATTTCGGGCAGATAAGAATTATAAAAAACGATACTTCCCCCCCAACCGACGATTGAAAATAAGAAAGCAAAAGTGCCTAAATAATAGCTGCCTTCCACAAAAAAATACATCAACATACAACTAATAGCACCAAGGTAGCAGTATAGGCGCATAAATGCTTTTTTGTTGCCCGTATAATCTGATATAGCAGATACTAATGGTACAGAAAAAGCCAATAATAAAAAACCTACAGAAACTGCGTATGAATATAAAACAGTGTTTTCGAGTTGAAATCCAAAAAAATCTAAGGTCCTGCTTTTTGAAGGCAACATCACTGCTGCAATAGGATAATAAATCGGGAAAATAGCTGAAGTAATGGTAAGAGAGTGTACAGAATTTGCCCAGTCGTACATTGTCCAGGCGGTTAAAGTTTTAGGGTTATTCTTCATTGTATGATTTAAAAAATTATAGATACTACAGGATTATACTTAGTGTTTAACAAATATAGCTGAATGAAATAATTTTTAATCAAATCTACAATAGTCTATTCATTAAATCGTCTGAATTATTTTTTAAACTTATTCTTTCTATCAAGCAATATTTAAGTAAAAAATATTGTATTCTATATAAGATTGGGACAAAGCCAATTTTAAGCGATTCAATAACCATTATAAATTATTTAATATACTTATGAAACGTCATGAATTTTTAAAGTCAATCGGTTTCAGAGGTGCTGCTCTTATGGCTGTTCTTAGCGCCTGTACCAAAGCTGAGGATTCTGTTCTGCCTGCGCTAACAATTTCTCCCGCAAGCTCGAGTACTGGTTCAGGGACAGGGTCAGGAACGGGAACTACTACCCCCACTACTGGAACAGACCTTAGTACTATCACCAATCGATTATTAACCATTGATTTATCTGCTAGTTCATCAGCAAACCTTAATAAAGTAGGCGGATACATTACACAAAGTGGCATTGTGGTAGCTCAATCTTCTTCTGGTGTGTTTGTAGCTGCTACTCAAACTTGTACACACGAACCCAAAAGACAGGTGATTTTTAATGTAAATGAATATTATTGTACGGCACATGGTGCAAGGTTTTCGTTGACTGGGTCGGGTAAAAACAGTTTTGGAAGTAGAGGGCTCACAATATATAAAACCGCCACAGACGGCAAAACCGTAGTGGTTTATAGTTAAACTCAATCAAATTATTATGAAATCTATCATTGTATCACTTTGCTTTTTAATGTTTTTTTCAAATCCAGATTGGACATTAGATTTTGAAAAAGCTAAGTCAGAAGCAACCCAATCTAAAAAATATATCCTTTTGAATTTTTCAGGCTCTGACTGGTGCATTCCTTGTATTAAATTAAAAAAAGAAATTTTCGAGTCTGAAGCTTTTCAAAAATATGCTAACGAAAATTTGGTTTTAGTAAGAGCTGACTTTCCGAGATTAAAGAAAAATCAGTTAGATGCTAAACAGACCACTCAGAATGAATTATTAGCCGATAAATACAACAATCAAGGTAAATTCCCACTGACGGTTCTAATAGACAGTAATGGCAAAAAAATCAAAGAATGGGAGGGCTATCCAAACACGTTGACTTCTGAAAACTTTATTCACGAAATTCAAGAACTTACCCATGCTCATTAGTGATTCTCCTCTTTTAGTTCATCAAAAAAAGCTCCGACTAATGGGCAACGCCTTTGAAATTAGCGTTGTGCATCAGGATGCTAATTGGGCGAATGAAAGAATAGATGAAGCAATTGATGAAATCAGAAGGATTGAAAAATTGTTAACTACATTTTCAGATGATAGCCAAACCAATTTGATTAACCAGCACGCAGGGATTCAGCCTGTAAAAGTTGATAAAGAGGTTTTTGGGTTGATTCAACGTTCGCTCAAAATTTCGGAACTAACCCAAGGGGCTTTTGATATCACTTATGGGTCTATTGATAAAAGCCTTTGGAATTTTGATTTAACGATGACAGCTTTGCCTGATATTGCAATAGCCCGACAGTCTGTTCGATTAATCAATTACAAAAACGTAATCCTGAATGCTCATGATTCAAGCGTTTTTTTAAAAGAGCAAGGTATGCGGATTGGTTTTGGGGGTATCGGGAAAGGCTATGCCGCAGAAAAAGCCAAAATGTTGATGATAGCAAAGGGGGTAAAAAGTGGTATTGTTAATGCGGCGGGTGATTTAACCACTTGGGGTACACAGCCAAATGGTAAATCATGGACTATTGGCATAGCTGACCCAAATGCCCAACAACATAGCTTTTCTGCCTTAAACATCAGTAATGTAGCCGTGGCGACCTCTGGTAATTATGAGAAATTTGTGGTAATTGATGGCAAAAAGTATTCGCATACCATAGACCCTAAAACAGGCTTGCCAGTAGCAGGTATCAAGAGTGTTACGATACTAAGCCCTAATGCAGAAATTGCAGATGCAATGGCTACTCCTGTAATGGTTATGGGTGTAAAAGTTGGACTAAACCTAATCAATCAAATGCAGGGAATCGCTTGTATCATTGTGGATGACCAAAATAAAATATTTACATCCAAAAATATTAATATCAAATAAAGAAGCTTTTTAAACTTTTACCAATAAAATGAGAACTAGAAAACAGTTATATATTACAGCCTTTTTGATACTAATGGGACTATCAAGTCAATCGTGTGTTTCAGTAAAGGAATATCAAAAAAGTAGGATTAATGATTCTGAAATGGAATTGGCCTCAAGAAAATCTGAAAAATTTGAACAGAGTTTCTATATGTATCGTGAAGGTGCCTCAGGAGCCAATGGTGGAAAAAGTGGTGGTGGATGTGGATGTAATTAATTGAAGGGATTTAATTTATAGACTTGAAGACTTCAGGACTTGAAGACTAAAAGACTTGAAGACCTCAGGACTTGAAGACTTAAAGATTTGATGACTTGAAAATTTTGATTGGAGACTTTAGATGTTAACGTAATTGCTAAAACTCCTTTACTCCTCAAGTCATTAAATCCTACAGTATCGCAACAAACAACCACTTAATCCTTTATTAAATGAAAAAAATAATTCTCTCAGTTGCTGTTTTAATGACAGCAATGTTGAATAATACATTTGGACAAGACAAAACCACAGAGGAAACCTCCTCTTATGAAAAAAGAAAACTTAAAGTTGAAGAAGTAAATTTTGTATCTAGTTATTATGGGCAAGAAGGTAATAATTCCGCAGTAACTGGAGGAATTGGGACAGAAAAGCTACGAGATTTTGCCAATTCAATTGATTTAAAATTGACAAAATATGATTCAAAAAACCGTCTGCATACTGTTAATATTGATTTAAATGTAGACTTTTATACGTCAGCGTCTTCTGATAATATAGACCCGTTAACGGTTTCGTCGGCATCACGAAAAGATACTCACTTCTATCCTACCATCAGTTGGAGCATGAAGAACGATGTAAACAGGACAACAAAAGGACTGAGTGTATCTTATTCAACTGAATATGATTATAAATCTTATGGTTTTAACTTAAGCTTTGCGAAAGCTTCAAAAGATAACAACCGTGAGTTTAGTGTGAAAGGTGGTGCATTTTTCGATACTTGGTCTATTATTTTACCTCCAGAACTTCGTCCAAACAATTATGGTTCTGGCGCACACGGAGACCGTGACCCAATTGACTACCGACCGCGAAATTCTTATAATCTTGCCTTTTCACTTTCACAGATTATCAATAAGCGATTACAAGTATTGGTGACTGCCGAACCCGCATATCAAGAAGGTTTATTGAGTACCCCTTTTCATAGAATTTATTTCAAAGATGGTTCAGAAAGTGTAGAAAGGCTGCCGGGTAGTCGTATGAAATTGCCTGTAGGTATGCGATTAAGTTATTTCTTAGGAGACCGTACTATCTTGAGGGCATTTTATAGATACTATATGGACGACTGGGGTATGAAGGCTAATACGATGAATCTGGAAGCCACTGTCAAATTGAACCCTTATGTTTCGCTGAGTCCTTTTTATCGATATAACACGCAAACAGCCGTTAAATATTTTAATCCTTATGGAAAAAATGATATTAACAGTGCTTATTATACAAGCGACTACGACATTTCTGGCTTCAATAGTACATTTATTGGCTCTGGAGTAAGGTTTGTCCCTGCCAATGGTATATTGGGAATCAAAGAGTGGAACAGTCTTGAACTACGTTATGGGCATTATACTCGTACAACAGGGATGACATCAAACATTGTAACGATGCTAGTAAAGTTTAAATAGGTGTTTTATAATATATTATTGTAAAGGTTGGCTAAATTTAATTTTATGCCAACCTTTTTACGTTAAATATGTTGAAGAAAGTAGCTAAGATTTAAAAAGGTTTTATAAATGTAAAAACTCATACATTTGTAATCGAAAACATATTCTTATAAACAAAAACACATTATGTCACTTCAAAATAAAACCATTTTAGTAACTGGTGCAAGTAAAGGGATTGGTAGAGCATTGGCTTTATTATTAGCTGATAAAGGGGTAAATTTGAGTTTAGTAGCACGAAGCGAAGCAGAACTTAGTACGTTGAAAACTGAAATAGAAGCTAAGGGTGCAAGGGCTGAAATATTTGTAGGGTCTGTGGGTGATGAAGCTTTTGTGAAAGCTACTATTGCTACAACGATTGCTAGTTTTGGTAAAATTGATGCCTTGGTTAATAATGCAGGTTTTGGCGTTTTTAAACAAGCTACGGATATAACTACAGAAGAGTGGGATGCTATTTATGAAACTAATGTAAAAGGAACTTTTCTTTTTTGTAGAGAAGCGATTCCTTATATGAAATCGGCTGGCGAAGGGCATATTATCAATATTGCTTCAGATGTTGCCAAGCGTGTTTTTGATGGAGGTTCTTTGTACTGCTCTTCAAAATATGCTCAAGATGCTTTTTCAATGGCTCTACGTAAGGAAGTACGCAAAGATGGCATCAAGGTTTCGGTAGTATATTCTGGTTTGGTAGATACTTATTTCCATGCTCGCCCAGAAGGAGACCCACATCAAGCGCAATATTTAACTTCACAAAATATGGCAGATGTTATCACTTATATCTTAGAAGCACCAAAACACGTGGTGATTGATGAATTGATGATTCATCCTATGAGTCAAGAGTATTAAAAAATAGGTAGGGACGAATTGCATTCGTCCACACGGTCGTGCAATTTCGTAGAAGCGTTCGACGATGCGGACGAATGCAATTCGTCCCTACTGTATATTGGGTGTATTTATAAATAAATAATACAATTTCAGGCATTAAACATTAATTTTGATGGTAACGTCAAACCAGTAATAATCAGTTAATGTCAAATACGTATCAATTTCTGAAAAAACTTATTGTCAGAACACCATCATTACCATTTATAGATGATGTTTCAGAAGCATTTCTGAAAGATTTAATCAATCTTCCTATTTTTTCAGAAGCACTTTACCTAGCCTCTCCAGTCCTCTATCATGAAGCCCTGTTTTGGAAAGATAACAACATATCAGACCCAAAGAAAGCGCAGAAAATAGCCTATTCAATCAGTAAATATTATAGCAGAATGAGTAGTAGATGTACTCCGTTTGGTCTTTTTGCGGGTTGTTCTGTCGTTGAATGGGATGAAGAAACCAATCTACAATTAGCAGCTGAAAAACAGAGAAGTACTCGTTTAGATATGCATTATGCTGGTGCATTGGCACAAAGTTTATCAGAACTCCCACTTATCAAAAGTCATTTAAAGTATTATCCCAATTCAAGTATTTACCAAATTGGGAGTGAAATACGCTACATAGAATATAAGTATGTTGAAGGACGTAGAACGCATCAAATCACTGCATTTGAATGGTCAGAATATATCGCTTTAGTGCTAGATACTTGTAAAAAAGGTGCTAAAATACAAGAGATTGTCCCACATTTAGTAGATGATGATATTTCGGAAGAAGAAGCAACCGACTTTATAGAGCAATTGGTAGATGCGCAACTATTGGTTAACGAATTAGAACCTGCTATTACAGGAGAAGGATTGACTCAGCAAATGTTGAAGGTACTTCAAAATATTAATGCAAAAGAACACTTTAGCCCAATATTGTTAAACATCGAAGCGAAGTTAAAAAACATAGACGCTCATCAATCAAATGATATAACTGCTTATCAGGAAATCATCGCATTAATTAAGCAAATGGATGTTCCGTTTGAAGAGGGGAAACTATTTCAGACTGATTTGGTAAAAGTATTCAATCAAAAAAAACTTTCTTTTACTTATCAAGAACAACTAAGTGAAGTTGCAGAGGTTTTGTTTCAACTTAGTCAAAAGCCTGTCAATTCCCTCCAAGAAGAATTTATTCAAAAGTTTTATGACCGATACGAAGGGCAAGAAGTACCTCTTTTGGTCGCACTTGATACTGAAACAGGTATAGGATATGGGCAAACGGGTAAAAGCAATTATACGCCCATTGCCAATGGTTTTGAAATGCCGAGTATCGAAAAAGATGAAATAGCACTTCGTCAAAATGCATTTAAGCAATATCTTTTCAAGCAATATTTAGCAGCCAATAAACAGGGTGCTTATGAGATAGCATTGAATGTGAAGGAATTAGAGCATTTTCAACAAAAAAATCATAAAGTCCCAAGTTCTACTTCATTAATATTCCGACTAACAGGATACGAACAATATCCTATTTATCTTGAAAAATTAGGAGGAGCCACTGCCATGAGTTTATTAGGCAGATTTGCACATACTGATGCTGAAATATTAAATATTACAAAAGAGATTGCACAGAAGGAACAAGCGCTTAATCCTGAGGTGATTTTTGCAGAAATCATCCATTTACCCGAAAACAGAATTGGAAATATTCTACTTCATCCTGTTTTCTGGCCTTACGAAATTCCCTATTTAGCAAAATCGTCATTGCCCGAACAAAATCAAATTTTGTTGGAAGACTTAATGGTTTCAGTTAATTACAGTCAAAAGAAAATCAAGTTAATATCAAAACGGCTTAACAAAGAGGTTATTCCTAGGTTGAGTAATGCTCATAGCTATTCGCTAAATGCCTTGCCAATTTATTATTTTTTATGTGATTTACAGGCTCAAAACCTACCTGTTTCCTTTAATATTTCTTTGAAAAATGTAGTACCTAATGCTAAATTTCTACCAAGAATCACGTTTAAAAATATTATCGTAGAATCTGCCACATGGAAATTTGACAAAGAAGATTATCAGGAGCTAATCAATTGCTCTACTGATAATTTATTAGCTTCCATTAAAGATTTCAGACAAAAATGGAGAATACCGAATCGCTTTGTGTTAGCTGATTTCGATAACGAGCTTTTAGTAAACACGGATAACCTGCTGAGTGTTCAAACTTGGTTGGATACTATTAAAAATAGAAAAGACATTGAATTAAAAGAGTTTTTGTTCAACCCTGCAAGTGATATTGTCATTAATCAAGATAGGGAGACTTTCACCAATCAATTTATTGCATCTTTAATCAATAAGAAAACCGTTTTTGAAGGCATTCCTCCTATCAAAAAAGCTAATAACGACCCAACGCGTAAATTTTCCTTAGGCTCTGAATGGCTCTACGTCAAAATATATTCAGGAGTAAAAGCGGCAGATGATATTTTGACACAAGCAATAAAACCGTTGGTAGAACAATTCCTTGCAGAAAAGGTAATAGATAAATGGTTTTTTATTCGTTATCTCGACCCTGACAATCATATCAGAGTCAGGTTTCATTTTATGGATTTACAATATTTAGGCAAAGTCATTATCGCTTTAAATGAGGCCTTAGCAAATCTTGAAACAGAAGGAATTATCCGAAAAATTCAGTTTGATACCTATCAAAGAGAACTTGAAAGATATGGCGCCGATGCTATCGCTTTAGCTGAAAGTATCTTCTTCTATGATAGCGAAGCGATTGTAAAGCTATTAGAACAAACTTGGGGTGACGAAAGAGAACAAATCCGTTGGCAGTTTACTATTAAAATCATAGATGCTTATTTGGATGATTTTGAGTTTTCTTTACATCAAAAACTTGCTTTAATGACTCACCTAAAAGACAGTTTTGCAAAAGAATTCAACGTTGATAAACATCTGAAACTGCAAATGGATAAGCGTTTTAGGGAAAATAGAAAGACGATCGAAGGAATTTTAGCCAAAGAAATTGAGGAGGAATATGTTGTTCTTTTTGAAAGTATTCAACATAAAAGTGAACGCATAAAAGCTTCTGTTGGTGAAATAAAAAAACTCAAAAATGAAACGGAGGTAGCTCAATTTTTAAGCGATACTATTCACATGACCGTCAATCGTTCTATTGCTGATAATCAGCGTTTTCATGAATTGATTATTTATGATTTTATGTATCGTTATTACCAAGCTGAAAAAGCAAAAAGTAAAAAAAGCTAAAATTGATTATTATAAATGTATTTTGAATTAAATTTAACTGTACTTTTGACTACTTAGTTTAATTAAAACCCAAAGGCTGATTTGAGTCGTATTTCATTTGAAAGTAGAGAAATGTTTTTTCTATCGACTTCTTTTCAATCTTCATTTTTTATTGTACGATGACTACAAATCCTGCTGATACCAGAGCTTACTTTTTTAAAATAGATACTACTATCAAAAAAATTAGGCTTATACTTCAAAAAAAATTAGACGATGCCAACATTGACCTTACTGTAGACCAATGGGTTTTATTAGACCATATCAAAAGACACGAAGAATTTGGTATTAGTCAGAATGAATTGGCAGAAATGACCGTGAAGGATGCTCCGACAGTTACCCGAATCATTGATTTATTGGTAAAAAAAGGGTTTGCCGAAAGAAAAATGGCTACTAACGACCGCCGTAGATTTATGATTACGCTAACAGATGCAGGCAGAGAGAAGTTTGAACAAGCCAATCCCATCGTAGTGGAAGTAAGAAGGAAAGGGTGGGGTGATTTATCAGAAGAAGATTACAAAACCTTCGTAAAGATTTTGGATGCTATTTATACTAATATTACGCACTAATTAGTATTATAAATTTTATTTACCCGCTGATTTTAGAGATAAATGCCGCTGATTTACGCTGGCTTTCCTTGAAAATTATTTTTAGATATTGATTTAGAATAAAATCCACTCATATTCTGGGTGGATTTTTCATTTCACCTAAGGTGATTTATTTA